>NZ_MTSB01000039.1 GCF_002093745.1 Pseudomonas graminis | reverse complement strand
CACCCCATTTTACAAAGCTGCACTGGCCTCTTCGCGAGCAAGCTCGCTCCCACGCGTTTTGTGTATACCGCTGAGCGATAGGGCAGTGCGTATTAAATCAATTCCAGCCCGCACGATCCATCATGCGGATCGCTTCTGCCTGACGCTTGCCGGCCACTTCGACCGGAAGGGTGTCGGCCTTGAACTGACCCCAGCTTGCCACTTCTTCCGAGGGCGCCACGTTCGGGTTGGCCGGGAATTCCTGATTGACGCTGGAGAAAATCGTCTGGGCTTCAGGCCCTGTCATCCACTCGACCAGCGCCTTGGCGGCTTCCGGGTGCGGAGCATACCGGGTCAGCCCGATGCCCGACAGGTTGACGTGTACGCCACGGTCGGACTGGTTAGGCCAGAACAGCTTTACCGCCAGATCCGGCTTCTGCTTGTGCAGGCGCCCATAGTAGTAAGAGTTGACGATCCCGACATCGCACTGCCCGGCGTTGATGGCCTCAAGCACGGCAATGTCATCGGAAAACACATCAGTGGACAGGTTGTTCACCCAGCCCTTGAGGATCTTCTCGGACGCCTCGGCGCCGTGGGTTTCGATCAGGGTGGCGGTCAGCGACTGGTTATAGACCTTCTTCGCGGTGCGCAGGCACAGGTGCCCTTCCCAGTGCTTGTCAGCCAGCGCTTCATAGGTTGTCAGCTCCGCCGGCTTCACCCGGTCTGTGGAGTAGGCGATGGTTCGCGCGCGAAGGCTCAAGCCCGTCCAGCCGTGGGTGGACGAGCGATACTGCGGTGGAATGTTGGCGTCGATCACAGGCGAGGTGAACGGCTGCAGGATGCCCATCTGCTCGGCCTGCCAGAGGTTTCCGGCATCGACCGTCAGCAGCAGGTCGGCGGTCGCATTCTCGCCCTCGGCCTTGATGCGCTGCATCAAAGGCGCTTCCTTGTCAGTGATGAATTTGATCTTCACCCCGGTTTTGGCGGTATAGGCATCAAAAACCGGTTTGATCAGTTCGTCGATACGAGAGGAATACACCACCACCTCATCGGCCGCCTGGACGGTGCCGCCCAGCAACGTCAGTGTCAGAGCAGCCAGAAGACGCTTGCTTGCCTGCATCGGGGTATCTCGCGTTCACAAATGAGGCGAAATGTTAGTGAATCCCATTTGCTATCTCAATCGATGCGGTGCCGGAGCCGTTACGGGATGTTTCTGACATACAGGCCGGGCTGATCAGCACACCGCCTTTGCTCTGGAGAAGTTTGCAATTTTGCGCAGCTTTTCTACGTCGAACACTTCCAGTTGCCAGTCGTTCAGGCGCACGACCTTGCGCTCCTGCAGGTCCTGCAGCACCTCCATCAAGGCCGGCGTCGAGAGCGCGAGGCGTTGCACCGCCTGAATATCCTCCAGCACAATCAAACGCCGGGCATGACTCAACGGGCCATAGCCCTCGCTCAGCATCAGCAGACGCCACGCGACACGAGACCTGGGTGGCAGTTGGAGGATTTTTTCGGGCCGTTGCAGGGGCAGGCCGATTTTCCCGCTGAGCAAGGCCGCGAATGAATGCCAGTATTCCGGGTGCCTGTCGAGCAACTGGACAAGGAACGACTGAGGGATATGCAGAAAAATGCTCTGCTCCAGCGAGCAGACCTCGAAACGCCGAGGCAGCCCGTCAAACAGAGAGACTTCGCCAAACCAGCAAGGCGGGCACACCGGCTTCATGCTCGACAGCAGCCGCTGTTCGTGGGCACCGCCGACACGCACGCTGCCCTCCAGCAACACATACAGACCGCACGGCAGATCGCCTTTTTCGAACAGCATTCTGCCGGGCGTCCTGCGCCGCTGGCATGCGGCGCCCAGCAGGCTATCCTGCAATCCGGCAGGCAAATTGGAAAACCAGTAGTCGGACAGCAATCGTGACCGCCACGACACTCCATTTGTCATGTTTGCTTCCTTTTATTTCTGGCAGCCGTGTTGTACAACAACGTCAGCTCAAGCCGATCATCGTCTCAGGCAGGAATAATAATGAAAACCCTTGTCGATCATCTCAGCCAATACGCGTCTTATCATCGTGATTCGCGCAATATCGTGACGCACTTCGTGGGCATTCCGTTAATTGTGCTGGCCGTCGCGGTACTTCTGTCACGTCCGGGCTGGGACGTCGGTGGATTCTGGCTGTCACCTGCGGCCTTGGTGGCGCTGGGCTCGACGGTTTTCTACCTGCGGCTGGACCGTGCGCTGGGTGCGGTGATGGCGGTATCACTGGCGCTGTGCATCTGGGCCGGGGCGAACCTTGCGCAACAGGCGACGATGGTCTGGCTGAGCGCAGGCGTCGGGCTGTTCGTGATCGGCTGGATCATCCAGTTCATCGGTCATTATTACGAAGGCCGCAAACCGGCGTTTATCGATGACCTCACCGGCCTGATCATCGGCCCGCTGTTCGTGGTGGCCGAACTGGCGTTCCTGATGGGCCTGCGCAAACCGCTGCAGCACGCCATCGAAGAACGCTCAGGCCCGGTGGGGCGCAATGTGCGCAAGGCAGTGGTTTAGTCGCGGATCACTCTCTCGGCACCACACCCCCGAAACCGGACGCAGCGCGCACTGTGAAGAGGATCATCGTGCCGACGCTCCGCGTTGGTGGCGTCCGAAGATGATTATCGTGCCCATGCTCCGCGTGGGCATGCCGTTCTGGACGCTCCGCGTCCTCTTTTGTGACGCAGAGCGTCATGAAAGGCATTCCCACGCTGGAGCGTGAGGAACGAGAGGTGTCCGAAGAGGATCATCGTGCCCATGCTCTGCGTTGGTGGTGCCTGAAGAGGATCATCGTGCCCATGCTCCGCGTGGGCATGCCGTTCTGGACGCTCCGCGTCCTCTTTTGCGACGCAAAGCGTCATGAAAGGCACTCCCACGCTGGAGCGTGAGGAACGAGAGGTGTCCAAAGAGGATCATCGTGCCGACGCTCCGCGTGGGCATGCCGTTCTGGACGCTCTGCGTCCTCTTTTGTGAGGCAGAGCGTCGTGAAAGGCATTCCCACGCGGGAGCGTGAGGAACGAGAGCACTCGCCCCAGCCCAGCCCAGCCCCTTAAAGCTTCTGCCAGACCTTCGGCTTGAAGAAAAGCGTCTCACCCTTGGCCAGGCCGACCAGGCTGTCGTGGTCTTTCACCACTTCGGCTTCGATCAGTTCGTTCTGCCCTTCCACCTTCAATGTCACCCGTGTAGTCGCACCCAGCGGGCGGATGTCGCGGACTTCGGCGGCGTGGTGGTCTTCGATTTCCTGGCGCGACAGTGATACTTCGTGCGGCCGGAACAGCACATGCCCTTCTTCACCCAGACTCAGGCGGTTGGAGTCACCCAAGAAGTGGTAGACGAAATCATTGGAGGGGTTCTCGTACACCTCGCCCGGCGAGCCGATCTGTTCGATTACCCCTTTGTTCATGACCACGATGCGGTCGGCCACTTCCATCGCCTCTTCCTGATCGTGGGTCACGAAGACCGACGTCAGGTTGATGTCTTCGTGCAAGCGCGCCAGCCAGCGGCGCAGTTCCTTGCGGACCTTGGCGTCCAGCGCGCCGAACGGTTCGTCCAGCAGCAGCACTTTCGGTTCGACCGCCAACGCACGGGCCAGGGCGATACGCTGACGCTGACCGCCCGACAACTGCTCCGGGTAACGGTCGGCCAGCCAGTCAAGCTGCACCATGTTCAGCAGCTCATGG
This sequence comes from Pseudomonas graminis, assembly GCF_002093745.1. Lineage (GTDB taxonomy): Bacteria > Pseudomonadota > Gammaproteobacteria > Pseudomonadales > Pseudomonadaceae > Aquipseudomonas. The sequence continues at coordinate 8,461 of NZ_MTSB01000039.1, read as the reverse complement.
ACTTTTTCGGCGATGCGCGTTTCGTTCGGGCGCTCGCGCTTGGGCTTCATGCGCAGGCCGAAGGCGACGTTGTCGAACACCGTCATGTGGCGGAACAGCGCGTAGTGCTGGAACACGAACCCGACGTTGCGATCACGCACGTCATGGCCGGACACATCTTCGCCGTGAAACACGATGCTGCCGTCATCCGGGGTTTCCAGACCGGCAATGATGCGCAGCAAGGTGGTCTTGCCGCAGCCTGACGGCCCCAGCAAGGCGACCAGTTCGCCACTCTGGATGTCCAGACTGATGTTGTTCAGGGCCTTGAAGGCGTTGAAATTCTTGCTGACATTACGGACTTCGATCGACATGATTATTCCTCCGCCGCGTTATGGCGCAGACGGTTAATGCGGGATTCGCTCCACTGCTTGAGCAGCAGGATGAACAGCGCCAGGATCAGCAACAGGCTCGCCACGGCAAAGGCTGCAACGTGGTTGTACTCGTTGTAGAGAATTTCGACGTGCAGCGGCAGGGTGTTGGTGACGCCGCGAATGTGCCCGGACACCACCGACACCGCGCCAAACTCACCCATCGCCCGCGCCGTACACAGCACCACGCCGTAGATCAGGCCCCATTTGATGTTCGGCACCGTGACGTGCCAGAACATCTGCCAGCCATTGGCACCGAGCAGCCGTGCGGCTTCTTCTTCCTGCGTGCCCTGCTCCTGCATCAGCGGGATCAGTTCACGCGCCACGAACGGCACGGTCACGAAAATGGTCGCCAGCACGATGCCTGGCAGGGCGAAGACGATCTGGATGTCGTGGTCCTGCAACCAAGGTCCGAACAGGCCCTGCGCACCGAACATCAGCACATAGACCAGACCGGCAATGACCGGCGACACCGAAAACGGCAGGTCGATCAGCGTGACCAGAATGCTCTTGCCGCGGAACGAGTATTTACTCACGCACCACGCCGCACTGACGCCGAACACCAGGTTGAGCGGCACCGAGATCAGCACCGCAATCACCGTCAGCTTGAGCGCCGACAAGGCATCCGGTTCGAGGATCGCAGTGAAGAACGCGCCCAGACCGTTTTTCAGCCCTTGGGACACCACGATGAACAGCGGCAAGCCCAGAAACAGAACGAACACCAGCCAGCACAGGCCGATCAGAATACGCCGCGACACCTTGCTGCCACGACGGGCCGCATTGGCAGAGGCGGCGGCTGAAACAGATGAATAAGACATGTTCAGCGCCTCCTCAGGATGGGGTTTCAATGCGCCGCTGCAGCAGATTGATCAGCAGCAGCAGAATGAAGGAAACCACCAGCATCATCACGCCGATCGCCGTCGCGCCGGTGTAATCGTACTGGTCGAGCTTGACCATGATCAGCAGCGGCAGGATCTCGGTCTTCATCGGCATGTTGCCGGCGATGAAGATCACCGAACCGTACTCGCCCACGCCCCGGGCAAACGCCAGAGCAAAACCGGTCAGCCAGGCAGGCAGCAACGCCGGCACGAGAATGTGGCGGAACACCTGCCACGGACGCGCGCCGAGGCAGGCAGCGGCTTCTTCGACTTCACGGGGGATATCCGCCAGCACGGGCTGCACGGTGCGGACCACGAACGGCAAGGTGACGAACGTCAGCGCGAGGGTGATGCCCAGAGGCGTGTAGGCGATCTTGAAGCCCAGGTCCGCGGCGAACTGCCCGACCCAGCCATTGGGCGCGTACAGCGCTGTCAGGGCGATACCGGCCACCGCGGTCGGCAGGGCGAACGGCAGATCGATCATCGCGTCGATGATCTTGCGGCCGGGGAAGGTGTAACGCACCAGCACCCAGGCCAGCAGCGTGCCGATCACACCATTGATCAGGGCCGCATAGAACGCCGTACCGAAACTCAGCTTGAGGGCCGCGATCACGCGAGGCGCAGTGATGATGGTCCAGAACTGATCCCAGGTGAGCTGTGCGGCATGCACGAACATAGCGGCCAGCGGTATTAACACAATCAGACTGAGGTACACCAAGGTGTAACCCAGCGTCAGCCCGAAGCCGGGTATGACGGGGGAGATACGACGCGACATAAAAGTCCTTGGTTTCACTTGCACGAAGCCCGGAGGTTAATCCGGGCTGCTTGACCGCACCTGCGACGCCGCCTGTGCGGCATCGTTCTTCGGTTTATTGCGCTTGGTAAATCTGGTCGAACACACCACCGTCATTGAAAAACTTCGGCTGCGCAGTCTTCCAGCCGCCAAAGTCTTTGTCGATAGTCACCAGATCCAGTGTAGGGAACTGCTTCTCGTATTTGGCCGCGACTTCCTTGTCACGTGGACGATAGAAGTTTTTTGCAGCAATTTCCTGGCCTTCCTTGCTGTACAGGTGCTTCAGGTACTCAGTCGCGATCTCGGTGTTGCCTTTCTTTTCGGCATTTTTATCGACCACCGCCACCGGAGGCTCGGCGAGAATCGACAGCGACGGCACGACGATGTCGAACTTGTCCTTGCCGCCGTCTTCTTTCAGCGCCAGAAACGCTTCGTTTTCCCAGGCCAGCAACACGTCGCCCTGGCCGTTGTTGACGAAGGTGATGGTCGAGCCACGAGCGCCGGTGTCCAGAATCGGCACGTGCTTGAACAGGGTCTGCACGTATTCCTTGGCTTTGGCTTCATCACCGCCGCCTGCTTTCAGGCCGTAGGCCCAGGCGGCCAGAAAATTCCAGCGGGCGCCGCCAGAGGTTTTCGGGTTGGGTGTGATCACCGAGACGCCTTCCTTGGTGAGATCGCCCCAGTCCTTGATGCCTTTCGGGTTGCCCTTGCGCACCAGAAACACGATGGTCGAGGTGTAAGGTGTGCTCGCGTCAGGCAGGCGGGTCTGCCAGTTCTCGGGCAGAGATTTGCCCAGCTTGGCGATTTCGTCGATGTCACCGGCCAGCGCCAGCGTCACCACGTCAGCACGCAGACCGTCGATCACGCCACGCGCCTGCTTGCCCGAACCGCCGTGGGACTGCTTGATCTCCACTTTGTCGTCCGGGTGAGCTTTCTTCCAGTGGTTGATGAATTCCGCGTTGTAATCCTGATACAGCTCGCGCGTCGGATCGTAAGACACGTTGAGCAGTTCGTAATCCTTGGCGACAGCCGAACCTGCAAAAACAGCACTGGCGAGAGCGGCCAGCGCAAAACGGCGTATGGACATAGATGAAGCTCCTGGAATGCTGTGTGTCGGCTGTTTGATTTCTTCTTCGCGCGTCAGAACGGCGTACGCACTGGCGAGCTGCTTTTTTTCAGGGTGTATCAGGTGTCCGAATGAAGCCCTCCGGTAGACCAGTCGGGTGCCGTTTCAGCCCTGCTTGGGGGCAGAATTCTGTAACCGAAACTTTTCCTTTCGCTCGATCTGCACCACTTGCGCGTTATGCACGGTGATTTCGACGGCGCCAAAACGCAGGTCACGTAGCGCACTCTGAATCTCACGCAGAATGGCTGCTTCGTCCTGACCGTCAACACTACGTAGAGATGCGCTCATTATCTTTTTCCTTGAAATGCGAGAAGCATGGCATCGCGACCGGGGACGATGGCTATGGCGGTGAGGCAATAATAGTGAGGCGCAGATATTCTTAAAAAGACTATTTAAGAATGCAGATATAACCAAAAGAAATTTAGCGGAGTCGGGACCCGCCAAGACGCATTGCACGCCCTGGCAAGCCTGTCCGTTTAGCGGGCGGGGGCGTTGAAAGCCGGCGCATGCGTCCAGTCGATTGCCTGCGCCACCATCGGTCGCGCAAACCAGTAGCCTTGTCCCAGTTCGCAGTCATTTTCCAGCAGGAATGCAGCCTGGCTGGCGTGTTCGATGCCTTCCGCCAATACCCGCATGCCGAGGCTGGAGGCCAGCGTGATAATTGCCCGGACAATGGCGATGTCATCACGGTCCTCTGGCAAGCCGGCCACAAAGCCCTGATCGATCTTGAGTTTCTGAACCGGCATGCGCTTTAGCCGCAACAGTGACGAGTAGCCCGTGCCAAAGTCATCGATGGCCAGGCTCAGGCCCATCTCACGCAGCCGATGCAACTGTTCGATGGCCTGATCCGGGTTCTCCATCACGGCACTTTCAGTGACTTCCAGCTCCAGAAACGCAGCATCGAGCGCGGTGTCGTGCAACACCTGCGCGACCTGACGATCAAGATCGCCACGACTGAACAGACGGCTGGACACGTTCACCGCCACAAATCCGATCGGCACATCCGCAGCCAGCCATGCCTTCATCTGCTGGCAGGCCGTGTTCAATACCCAGGCATCGATGTCGACGATCAGCCCGCTCTGCTCGGCAATGGGGATGAATTCACCGGGTGACACCATCCCGCGCTCAGGGTGCTGCCAGCGCACCAGCGCCTCGACACCGCAAATGCGCCGCGTCACGAGGTCGTGAACCGGCTGATAGAAGACCCGCAATTCCTCTTGCGCGATGGCCTGACGCAGTTCGCTCGCCAACTGCACGCGTTGCTGGGCATGCGCGGTCAGCTCTTCGGTGTACAGCGCAAACACCTCGCGGCCATCACCCTTAGCCTTGAACAGCGCCGAATCGGCGTTGCGCAATAGTTGCTCGGCGGTCAGCGCATCGCCAGGAAACAGGCTGATGCCGATGCTGGCAGAAACGAACAGTTGATGACCGGCGATGGCGTACGGCGCCTTGAATGCATCGATCACCTGCTGAGCCAACGCCGCCGCCTGAACCATCTGCGGACAGTTTTTGACCAGTAGCGCGAACTCATCGCCGCCCAGGCGGGCCACGGTCATCTCGCTGTCAGACACGCTCTTGAGCCGCTCGGCAGCAGCCTTGAGCACCTCATCACCCACGTTATGGCCGAGGCTGTCGTTGATGTTTCTGAAGTTATCGAGGTCCACCAGCAACAGCGCACAGCTGCGCTTGCTGGAGCGCGCGGAGGTCAACGCCTGGCTGATACGGTCGGTCAGCAGCAGCCGATTGGGCAGGTCGGTCAAGGCATCATAATGAGCCAGTTGCGCCAGCTCCTGTTCGGAGCGCTTGATGGCGGTGATGTCGGAAAACACCGCCACGAAGTGCCGGACCTGACCGTCTTCGCCCTTGATGCTGCGGATGGTTTGCCACTGGGGGTAAATCTCGCCGCTTTTGCGCCGGTTCCAGATCTCGCCGCTCCACTGCCCGGTGCTGACGAGCGAGTGATACATCTGCCGGTAGAACTCAGGCCCGTGGCGGCCCGACTTGAACTTGCTGGGGTTGAAACCCAGCACCTCATCGGCCTGATAGCCGGTGATGTCCATGAACGCGCGGTTGACGTGGACGATCCGGCCTTGCGCGTCGCTGACCAGCACCCCTTCACGGGTACTGTCGAACACCACGGAGGCCAGCAGCAGCCGTTCGTAGTCCTGCTGCTGCCGTTCGAACAGTGCCTTGCCGCCGATGCCGCTCATCAATCTGTCACGTGCAATGAAGATCATGACGGCGCTGAGCAACACCCAGCCGTAACCGATCATCTGTTGGCCGGTAGCCAGTCGAGCCGGTTCATCGATGAAAAAGGGCAGCAGACAGTCGCCTGTCACGAACCACAGAATCGACAGCAGCCCATACAGGGCGGCGGTTCGCAGCGCGCCACCGGAATAATTGGACATAAAATCTGAAAGCCTGACGAAAGGTCTGGATTATAAAGCAAGAAACATCCTGCGACGCTTATCTCAAAGGGTGACTGGTTTTCTGTGCAATGTCAGTGATAATGCCCCTGCGACTTTTTTCTTTACCGGTATTTTTACGAGGGCCAAACAGCCTATGTGGTACAACGGTTTGCTCGACCTGTCCGTCTGGCAGGTAATAGCCGTCACGCTGGTGATGACGCATATAACCATCATCGGTGTCACGGTCTATCTGCACCGCTATTCAGCCCACCGCTCGCTCGAACTCAACGCGGGGCTCAAACACTTCTTCCGCTTCTGGCTGTGGCTGACCACTGCCCAGAACACACGCGAGTGGACGGCCATCCACCGCAAACACCACGCAAAATGCGAAACCGTCGATGACCCGCACAGCCCGGTCGTCAAAGGCTTGTCCACCGTGCTGCGCAAAGGCGCCGAGCTGTATCGCGAAGAAGCGCAGAACCAGGACACCTTGCGTATCTACGGCAAGAACTGCCCGGAAGACTGGATCGAGCGCAACCTGTATTCGCGCTACAAGCTGCTGGGCATTGCCCTGATGGCGGTGATCGATGTGGCGCTGTTCGGCGCACTCGGCATCACGGTCTGGGCCGTGCAGATGATGTGGATTCCCTTCTGGGCCGCTGGCGTGGTCAATGGGCTGGGCCATGCGGTCGGCTATCGCAACTTCGAATGCCGTGACGCGGCCACCAATCTGGTGCCGTGGGGCATCGTGATTGGCGGCGAAGAGCTGCACAACAATCACCACACCTACCCCAACTCGGCCAAGCTTTCCGTCAAGCCGTGGGAGTTCGACATGGGCTGGGCCTGGATCAAGATGTTCAGCTTCCTGAAACTGGCCAAGGTCCAGCGGGTCGCGCCTATCGCCCATCGGGTCGAAGGCAAGGGCCACATGGACATGGACACCGCCATGGCGATTCTCAACAACCGGTTCCAGATCATGGCTCAGTACCGCAAGCTGGTCATTGCGCCGCTGGTTGCCCAGGAGCTGGGCAAGGCCGACGAATCGGTACGTCACCAGTTCCGCCGTGCCAAACGGCTGCTGTCGCGTGAAACCAGCCTGCTCGATGACAAGCACCACCTGCGCATCCAGACCATGCTGGAACACAGCCACGCGTTGAAAGTGATCTATGAAAAGCGCCTGGCGTTGCAGCAGATCTGGGTCAAGACCAGCAGCAATGGTCATGACATGCTTTCCGCCATGAAAGAGTGGATTCACGAAGCCGAAGCCAGTGGCATCCAGTCCCTGCGCGACTTCGCCGATCAGTTGAAAACCTACTCGCTGCGCCCCGCCCACGCTTGATACCGTTGATCGGTGCGCCTGTTCCAGGCGCGCCAGCTTCGGAACTTATACCCTTTTGAACCCTCTCATCAGTTTTCCCGCCCTGCGGGAGAGTGGGCGGCATTGGCTGCGCACGTTCGAGATGCGTTCCTATGGAAAAGCAGCCCTTTACCGCACCATCCGGCACACCAATCACCGATATGCCTGCAGCCGCAGAAACCCTGTTAGCCCTGATGCACGCTCAGGCCGAAGTCGCACGCCTGAGCGAGCGCGAACAATTGTTCAGCTCGTTGCTGGTGAGTGTGAACGCTGTTCTGTGGGCGTTTGACTGGGAAACCCAGCGCATGATCTACGTCAGCCCGGCGTACGAACGCATCTTCGGTCGCTCGGCTGGTCTGCTACTGGCCGACTACAGTGAATGGCGCGACAGCATCTACCCCGACGACCTGAATTACGCCGAGCGCAGCCTGAGCGAAGTCATCGAAAAAGGGGCTGTGGAAGACCGCGAATACCGCATCATCCGTGCCGATGGCGAAGTACGCTGGCTCAGCGACAAATGCTTTGTCAGCCACCGCGCCGACGCCAGTCAGCGCCTGATTGTGGTGGGCATCGCGGAAGATATCACCGAGAAGAAGCAACTCGAAGACGAACTGCAACGCCTGGCCACCACCGACGTGCTGACCCAGAGCAGCAACCGCCGTCACTTCTTCGAATGTGCCCAGCGCGAGTTCGAACTGGCTCGTTTGAATGGAACGCCGCTGGCTTTCCTGCTGCTGGACATTGATGACTTCAAGCTGGTGAACGACACCTACGGCCACCAGGAAGGCGACACGGTGCTGCAACGCATCGCAGAAAGCGGTCGCTCGGCCCTGCGGCGCGGCGATCTGTTCGGGCGTATTGGCGGCGAAGAGTTTGCAGCGGTATTTCCCGGCTGCGCCCCAGAGATGGCCATGCAGATCGCTGAGCGCCTGCAACGCGAGATCCAGCGCCAGAACTTCCAGTCAGGCGGCGAGGCGTTCAGCATCACGGCCAGCCAGGGCCTAACCAACCTCGGCCCCGACGACCAAGGCCTCGAAGCCCTTTACGGGCGTGCCGACGCGGCGATGTATCAGGCCAAGCGCCAGGGCAAGAATCAAATCGTGCTGGTTTGAGCCCGTCGGCCGACGCTCCGCTTGTGCGGGAACGGAGTGAGCCGGTCGACGCTCCTCTTGTGTAGGAGCGGACTTGTCCGCGATCTGCCGGGAACCGGCAGTAAAACCCGGCACCCCGGTGCATCAGACACACCCGAGGCAGCAGGTTTGGGGCCGCTTCGCAGCCCATCGCAGCCGTCGTAACCTCCTGAAGCTCCCACGCCCTCCGGGCAGAAGCCCGATCTACGGGCATCTCAGGACATAAACATAGCAATGGAACGAGAGCTGTCTGAAGATAATCGTGCCCATGCTCCGCGAGCGGAGTGAGCCGGGCGACGCTCCGCTTGTGTGGGAGCGGACTTGTCCGCGATCTGCCGGGAACCGGCAGCAAAACCCGGCAC
>NZ_MTSB01000038.1 GCF_002093745.1 Pseudomonas graminis | reverse complement strand
TGCATTCCCACGCTGGAGCGTAGGGAACGATAAATCTCAACTGTCGTGCGACGCGACGCGCCGCGTTTGCTTTGCCGTTCGATCATTTCAACTATCGTGCGACGCTCTGCGTCGCCATGCCGTTCAGGACGCTCTGCGTCCTCTTGGCGACGCAGAGCGTCGAGAACTGCATTCCCACGCTGGAGCGTAGGGAACGATGATCTCAACTGTCGTGCGTCGCGCCGCGTTTGCTTTGCCGTTCGATCATTTCAACTATCGTGCGACGCTCTGCGTCGCCATGCCGTTCAGGACGCTCTGCGTCCTCTTGCGACGCGGAGCGTCGAGAAGTGCATTCCCGCGCTGGAGCGTAGGGAACGATAAATATCAACTGTTGTGCGATGCGCAGCGTTTGCTTTGCCGTTCGATAATCTCAACTATCGTGCGACGCTCTGCGTCGCCATGCCGTTCAGGACGCTCTGCGTCCTTTTGCGACGCGGAGCGTCGAGAACTGCATTCCCACGCTGGAGCGTAGGGAACGATAAATCTCAACTGTCGTGCGACGCGCCGCGTTTGCTTTGCCGTTCGATCATTTCAACTATCGTGCGACGCTCTGCGTCGCCATGCCGTTCAGGACGCTCTGCGTCCTCTTGCGACGCAGAGCGTCGAGAACTGCATTCCCACGCTGGAGCGTAGGAACGATGATCTCAACTGTCGTGCGGCACGCCGCGTTTGCTTTGCCGTTCGATAACTTCAACTATCGTGCGACACTCTGCGTCACACCTCTACACTCGGTATCACTGAGCCGCCTTGGCCGAGGTCACGCGCCAGATCTTGTTGCCGACGTCATCCGCCACCAGCAAGCCGCCGCGCTGATCATTGACCACGCCGACCGGGCGGCCCATGGCTTTTTCGTCTTTGTTCAGGAACCCGGTCAGCACGTCGACGGGTGTACCGTTGGGCTTGCCGCCGCTGAACGGAATGAACACCACTTTGTAGCCGCTGTGCGGTTTACGGTTCCACGAGCCGTGCTGGCCGATGAACAGGCCCTCGTTGAACGGCGCTGCCAGTGTCTTGCCGTCGGCGAACACCAGGCCCAGCGAGGCAGTGTGCGGGCCGACTGCGTAGTCTGGCGCAATGGCCTTGGCGACCAGTTCCGGGTTCTGGGGTTTGACGCGTTCGTCAACGTGCTGGCCATAGTAGCTGTAAGGCCAGCCATAGAAGGCGCCGTCCTGCACCGAGGTCACGTAGTCAGGCACCAGGTCGCTGCCAATCTCGTCGCGCTCGTTGACGGCCGTCCACAGCTTGCCGGTTTTCGGCTCCCAATCCATGCCGTTCGGGTTGCGCAGGCCTGACGCGAAGATGCGGTGCTTGCCGGTGGCGGCGTCCACTTCCCAGATCGCCGCGCGACCTTCTTCTTTGTCCATGCCGTTCTCGCCCACATTACTGTTGGAGCCGACCGTCACGTACAGCTTGCTGCCATCCTTGCTGGCGATGACGTTCTTGGTCCAATGGTGATTGAGCGTGCCGCCCGGCAGGTCGACGACTTTGGTCGGCTGCGCGCTGATCGAGGTCTGACCTATTTCATACGGGAAGCTGATCAGGCGGTCGGTGTCGGCCACGTAGAGCTTGTTGCCCACCAGCGTCATGCCGAACGGCGAGTTGAGGTCCTTAAGGAACGCGGTGCGGGTCTCTGCGACGCCGTCCTTGTCCATGTCGCGCAGCAGGGTGATACGGTTGGCGCTCGGTACGCCTGCGCCTGCACGGCCCATGACCTTTTCCATGACCCAGCCGCGAATGCCCTTGGAATCATCCGGCTTGGCAGGCGAATTGGTTTCCGCTACCAGCACGTCACCGTTCGGCAGCACGTACAGCCAGCGCGGGTGATCAAGGTGTTCAGCAAAGGCCGCTACCTGCGTGCCTGGCGCAGCAACCGGTTTGGCACCGTTTTCCCAGCCGATCGCAGGCGCTATGTTGACGGTCGGGATCAGCGTCTTGTTCGGTTCCGGCAGCTTCGGCGACGGGCCGGTGCCGTCCGACACTTGCAGAGTCGACGATTCGCCGCAGGCAGCAAGGCCGCCCGCGACCAGAAGCAGCACGGCGTAGTGGGGTCTGAGTGTGAACATGATGGATCTCCATAAAAAAGGCGTGGTCCTGTCATTGGTAGAGGCACGTTGAGCCTTCGAGGTTCAATCAGGTCTTATAACCGCTTGCAATGGCTGCGCTGTCGATTGACGCTCCCGGCCCAACCCTCTACCCTTCGCGGCTTGTTTCAGGTGCTCTGCAGTCAGTGACTGGCAGAGTGAAACAGGGAAGCCGGTGTGGATCGACCGATCCGATCCCGGCGCTGCCCCCGCAACGGTAAATGAGTCAAGGCTGTGCCTGACGCCACTGTGTTTCGACACGGGAAGGCGCGCAGCCGGGGTGACCCGCTCATGAGCCCGGAGACCGGCCTGAATCACTCAATGGCATCACGGAGGGTGATGTTCTGTGCAGGGCGTAGCCGTGCTGTCCAGTGCTGTCCTTCCGTCTGCTTTCGCCTGCCCCGAGCGGAGAGCCGAGATGAACGAATCCCCCGAACGCGACGAACGCCATCTGGCACGCATGCAGCGCAAAAAAGCCGTGATGGACGAGCGCATTGCCAGCTCGCCCAACGAGTGCGGCCTGCTGCTGGTATTGACCGGCAATGGCAAAGGCAAGAGCAGTTCCGCGTTCGGCATGCTCGCCCGGGCAATGGGCCACGACATGCAGTGCGGCGTGGTGCAGTTCATCAAGGGCCGCAACAGCACCGGTGAAGAAATGTTCTTCCGGCGCTTCCCCGAGAAGGTGCGCTATCACGTGATGGGCGAGGGCTTCACCTGGGAAACCCAGGACCGCCAGCGCGACATTGCCGCTGCCGAAGCCGCCTGGGCCGTGTCGCAGGAAATGCTCCGCGACCCGGGCATCGGCCTGGTGGTACTCGACGAATTGAACATTGCCCTCAAGCATGGCTATCTTGACCTTGAACAGGTGTTGAGTGATCTGCAGGCCCGTCCGCCCATGCAGCATGTGCTGGTGACCGGTCGTGGCGCCAAACCCGAACTGATCGACCTGGCAGACACCGTTTCCGAGATCGGCGTGGTCAAGCATGCGTTCCAGTCCGGTATCCGTGCGCAAAAAGGCATCGAGCTGTGAGCCCTTCGCTATGAGAACTGCATCATGAGAGCCCCGCGCGATTGTCCGGCGGTACTGATCGCCGCACCTGCCTCCGGGCAGGGCAAGACCACCGTCACGGCCGCACTGGCACGACTGCACCGCAATCAGGGTCGCAAGGTCCGTGTGTTCAAGTGCGGGCCGGATTTTCTCGACCCGATGATTCTCGAGCGGGCCAGCGGCGCGCCGGTCTATCAGCTGGATATGTGGATGGTCGGCGCCGACGAAAGCCGCCGTCTGTTGTGGGAAGCCGCTGACGAAGCCGACCTGATCCTGATCGAGGGCGTGATGGGGCTGTTCGACGGCACGCCGTCGAGTGCCGACCTGGCCCGTCACTTTGGCGTGCCCGTGTTGGGCGTGATCGATGGCACCGCTATGGCACAGACCTTTGGCGCCCTGGCGCTGGGGCTGGCGCGCTATCAGCCGGACCTGCCGTTTGCCGGCGTGCTGGCCAACCGTGTCGGTACAGTGCGCCACGCGCAGTTGCTGGAGAACAGCCTGACTGAAGGCCTGCGCTGGTATGGCGCGTTGTCTCGGGAAGTCGGTTTCGAGTTGCCCAGTCGGCACTTGGGTCTGGTGCAGGCCAGCGAACTCAACGATCTGGACCTGCGTCTGGACATGGCCGCGGCCGCTTTGGCCAGCACGTGCGAGGTCGCGTTGCCGCCTGCGGTGACCTTTACTGCGCCCGATCCGGTCCGGGTCGAGCGGTTGCTCGACGGCGTGCGTATCGCGGTGGCACGGGACGAAGCGTTCGCGTTCCTGTACGGCGCCAGTCTGGACCTGCTACGCAACATGGGCGCCGAGCTGAGCTTTTTCTCGCCGATCCATGACAGCCAGATTCCGGACGCCGACAGCCTTTACCTGCCGGGTGGCTACCCGGAACTGCACCACGTCGCGCTGTCGGCCAACATGGCGATGCAGGCTTCGATCAGGGCTCATCACATTGCCGGCAAACCGATCCTGGCCGAGTGCGGCGGCATGCTTTACCTGCTCGATGCCTTGACCGATGTGGAAGGCGTGCGCGCCGAGCTGGTCGGTTTGCTGGCGGGCGAGGCGGTCATGCAAAAGCGTCTGGCGGCGCTGGCGCTGCAAGCGGTCGAACTGCCAGAGGGCACGCTGCACGGTCACACCTATCACCATTCGCTGACCAGCACCGAGCTGCAACCGATTGCCCGAGGCGTCAGCCCCAATGGCGGACGCGGTGCGGAGGCGGTGTATCGCCTCGGACGCCTGACCGCGTCCTACGTGCATTTCTATTTTCCTTCCTGCCCCCAAGCAATTGCGGCGCTGTTCAAACCATGACCGAGCAGGCGTTCAGCCCCGAAGAGCGGGCTGCGGTGTACCGCGCCATTGCCGAGCGTCGCGACATGCGGCATTTCATCGGTGGCGCCGTGGCGCCTGAATTGCTGGCGCGTTTGCTGGAGGCTGCGCATCAGGCGCCCAGCGTCGGTCTGATGCAGCCGTGGCGCTTCATTCGTATCAGTGATCCGGTGTTGCGCGGCAGGATGCAGGCCCAGGTGGAAGAAGAGCGCATTCGCACGGCCGAAGCGCTGGGCGAGCGCACCGACGAGTTCATGAAGCTCAAGGTCGAAGGCATCAACGATTGCGCGGAAGTGCTGGTCGCCGCGCTGATGGAAGGCCGCGAGCAACACATCTTCGGTCGTCGCACCTTGCCGGAAATGGACATGGCCTCGTTGTCCTGCGCCATCCAGAACCTCTGGCTGGCCTCGCGTGCCGAAGGGCTGGGCATGGGGTGGGTGTCGCTGTTCGATCCCGATGCGCTGGCCGGTTTGCTGGGCATGCCCGACGGCGCCAAACCGCTGGCGATCCTCTGCCTGGGGCCGGTGAAAGAATTTTATCCGGCGCCCATGCTGGTCATGGAAGGCTGGGCGCAGGCGCGTCCGCTGCATGAACTGCTGTATGAGAACCAATGGGGAGTGAGTCAATGAGTGTGGCGCTGTTGAGCGTCGCCGGGGTGGCGCTGGATGCGTTGCTCGGTGAGCCGAAACGCTGGCATCCGCTGGTGGCGTTCGGGGGCTTTGCCAGCCGTGTCGAACAACGTTTCAACAGCGGTGGTCGTGGCTGGCGCAGTCATGGCGTTACCGCCTGGGTCATCACGGTGGTGCCGCTGACGCTGTTGGCCACGCTGCTGAGCTGGCTGCCTTACATCGGCTGGCTGTTCGAGATTCTGGCGCTGTACTGCGCGCTGGGCATGCGCAGCCTGGGTGAACACGTTCAGCCGGTGGCACAGGCGCTGCGCAGTGATGATCTGGTCGAAGCGCGGCAGCGGGTCGGTTATCTGGTCAGTCGCCAGACCAGCGAGCTGGACGCCACCGAAGTCGCACGCGCCGCCACCGAGTCCGTGCTGGAGAACGGCAGCGACGCCGTTTTCGCCGCACTGTTCTGGTTTGTCGTGGCCGGTGCGCCCGGTGTCGTGTTGTACCGGCTGAGCAACACGCTGGACGCCATGTGGGGGTATCGCAACGAGCGTTTCGAGCGTTTCGGCTGGGCAGCCGCGAAAATCGACGATCTGCTTAACTATATTCCTGCACGTCTTGTGGCCCTGACCTACGCATTATTGGGCAAGACCCGACTGGCATTGCGCTGCTGGCGTACCCAAGGCCCCACCTGGGACAGCCCGAACGCGGGACCGGTGATGGCGGCGGGCGCGGGTGCGCTGGGCGTCGAACTGGGTGGCGCAGCGATCTACCACGGTGAGCTGCACCAGCGCCCGCCACTGGGCGAAGGCGTTCCGGCCGATGCGGACTCGATTGATCGCGGCTGGCAACTGGTGCAGCGCGGCGTCTGGTTGTGGTTGCTGGTGATCTGCGTGGTGGCTGAATTCTATGCTTGAACATGGCGGCCGATTGCGCGCTGCGGCGCGGCATTATGGTATTGATCAGGCCGACTGGCTGGACCTGTCCACCGGCATCGCGCCCTGGCCGTGGCCCATTCCCGACATTCCGTCCCGAGCCTGGGCGCGCCTGCCCGAGACTGATGATGGTCTGGAAGCCGCAGCCTGCACATATTATGGCGTTCCTCAATTGTTGCCGGTGTCCGGTTCGCAGGCCGCGATTCAGGCCTTGCCCCGGGTGCGCAGGGGAGGCCGGGTGGGCGTGCTTTCCCCTTGCTATGCCGAGCATGCGCACGCCTGGCGTAAAAGCGGTTATGTGGTTCGCGAAGTGGGTGAGCAAGACGTCGAGTATTTTCTCGACAGCCTCGACGTGCTGGTGGTGGTCAACCCCAATAACCCGACCGGCTTGCACCTGAGCGCCGAGCGTTTGCTGGAATGGCATGCGCGACTGGCCGAGCGCGGTGGCTGGCTGGTGGTGGATGAAGCGTTCATGGACAACACGCCGGGCTTGAGCCTGGCCGCCGAAACCTGGCGCATCGGCCTGATTGTGCTGCGTTCGTTCGGCAAGTTTTTCGGCCTGGCCGGGGTCCGGTTGGGCTTTGTGCTGGCCGAGCCGGTGCTGCTCAGGTCATTGGCGCAAGAAATAGGCCCCTGGACTGTCAGCGGGCCGACACGCATCATCGGTCAGGCCTGCCTGAGCGATCTGTCGGGGCAGGTGCTTCAGCGAGAGCGCAGTGATCAGGCGCGGGATCGGCTGGTGGCATTGCTCGAACAGTACGGCCTGACGCCGGATGGCGGCTGTGCGCTTTTTCAGTGGTTGATCACTGCCGAAGCACAGGCGCTCCACGAATTCTGCGCCCGACGTGGCGTGCTGTTGCGGTTGTTCGCGGGTGAAACGCCGGAGTCCGGCAGCCTGCGTTTCGGCCTTCCCGGCGACGAGGCCGACTGGCTGCGTCTGCACACTGTTCTGCTTGAATACCGCAAGGAATACCCATGGCCACGCTGATGGTACAAGGCACCACCTCGGATGCCGGAAAGAGCACGCTGGTGACGGCATTGTGCCGCTGGCTGATCCGGCAGGGTGTGAGCGTTGTGCCGTTCAAGCCGCAGAACATGGCGCTCAACAGCGCAGTCACTGCGGACGGCGGTGAAATCGGTCGGGCGCAAGCGGTGCAGGCGCAGGCGTGCTTGCTGGCGCCGCACACCGACATGAACCCGGTGCTGCTCAAGCCCAACAGCGATACCGGCGCGCAGGTGATCATTCACGGTCGCGCCGTCACCACCATGAACGCAGTGGCTTATCACGGCTATAAAGAGATCGCCATGCAGGCGGTGCTGGAGTCCCATCGACGGCTGGGTGAACGCTACCCGGTGATCATGGTAGAAGGCGCGGGCTCACCGGCCGAGATCAATCTGCGGGCCAACGACATCGCCAACATGGGCTTTGCCGAGGCTGTCGATTGCCCGGTGCTGCTGATTGCCGACATCAATCGCGGCGGGGTTTTTGCCCATCTGGTCGGCACGCTGGAATTGCTGTCCCCCAGCGAACAGGCGCGGGTCAAAGGCTTCATCATCAACCGGTTTCGGGGTGACATCGCGCTGTTGCAACCGGGGCTCGACTGGCTGGAAGCGCGCACTGGCAAACCGGTGGTGGGCGTGCTGCCCTACGTGATGGACCTGCACCTGGAGGCCGAAGACGGGCTTGATCAGCGCCAGACCGACAAGGTCGAGCAGGTGCTGAATGTGGTCGTGCCCGTACTGCCGCGCATCAGTAATCACACTGACTTCGACCCGCTGCGCCTGCACCCTCAGGTCAACCTGCAATTCATCGGGCCTGGTCAGGCAATACCGCCCGCCGACCTGATCATCCTGCCTGGCTCGAAAAGCGTGCGCAGCGACCTTGCTTATCTGCGCGCCAATGGCTGGGACACGGCCATCGACCGGCACTTGCGCTACGGCGGCAAGCTGATTGGCATCTGCGGCGGCCTGCAAATGCTGGGCGAGGAGCTGCATGACCCGCAGGGGCTGGAGGGCGCAGCGGGTTCCAGCCCTGGCCTTGGGTTGTTGGCGATGAGCACGGTGCTGGAAACCGAAAAACAGTTGCGCAACGTGCGCGGCCGCCTGACGCTGGAGAATGCAGACGTCAGCGGCTATGAAATTCATGCCGGAGTGACCACGGGCGCGGCGCTGGAGCAGGCTGCCGTTCAACTGGACGATGGCCGTTGTGACGGTGCGCAAAGTGCCGACGGGCAGATACTCGGCACCTACCTGCATGGCCTGTTCGAGTCACCGGCCGCCTGCAGCGCTTTGTTGCGTTGGGCCGGCCTGGAAAACGTCCAGTCTGTGGATTATCACGCCCTGCGCGAGCGCGACATCGAGCGGCTGGCAGACTTGGTGGAAAAGCACCTGGATGGCCGATTGCTCCGCGAACTGTGCAGCCTGGAGGCAAACTGAATGCTGCAACTGATCCTCGGTGGGGCGCGCTCCGGCAAAAGTCGGCTGGCTGAAAAGCTGGCCGCCGACTCGGCGCTGAATGTGATTTACATTGCCACCAGCCAGCCCCTCGACGGGGAGATGAATCAGCGCGTTGCCAGCCATCGTGCGCGTCGCCCCGATCATTGGGGGCTTGTCGAAGAACCCGTCGAACTGGCACGTGTGCTGCGCGACAACGCGGCCCCCGACCGTTGCCTGCTGGTCGATTGCCTGACGCTGTGGCTGACCAATCTGCTGATGCTCGACAGTCCCGAGCGTTTGGTCCAGGAGCGTGAAGCACTGCTCGACAGCTTGGCCGGGTTGCCGGGCGAAATCATTTTTGTCAGTAACGAAACCGGGCTTGGCGTCGTGCCGCTCGGTGAGCTGACTCGCCGTTATGTCGACGAAGCCGGTTTGCTGCATCAGGCGCTGGCCGAGTGTTGTCAGCGCGTTGTATTGACGGTTGCAGGCCTGCCCCTGACCTTGAAAGGAACCGCGTTATGAGTAATTCCTGGTGGCTCACGCCCGCACAGGCCATCAATGTGCCAATGCGCGAAGCTGCAATGGCGCGTCAGCAGCAACTGACCAAGCCCGCCGGTTCATTGGCTCAACTGGAGCGACTGGCGGTGCAACTTGCCGGTCTGCAAGGGCGCGAGCGTCCAGCGGTCGACACGCTGTGGATCTCGATCTTTGCGGGCGATCATGGTGTGGTGGCCGAAGGCGTATCAGCCTACCCGCAGGAAGTCACAGGCCAGATGCTGCACAATTTCGTCAACGGCGGCGCAGCAATCAGTGTGCTGGCGCGTCAGCTTTCGGCGCAGCTGGACGTGGTGGACCTGGGCACGGTTTCGCCCATGGACCTGCCAGGCGTTCTGCATCTGCGGCTGGGCGCCGGCACCGCCAATCTCGCGAAGGGGCCGGCCATGAGCGACGAGCAGGGGTTCGCTGCCTTGCAGGCCGGGCGTGACAGCGTTCTGCGCGCCAAGGCAGCGGGTACCGAGCTGTTTATCGGCGGAGAAATGGGCATCGGCAATACCACCGCGGCCAGCGCCTTGGCGTGTTCCATTCTGGAGTGCGCGGCGCCGTTGCTGGTCGGTCCTGGCACCGGGCTGAATGCTGAGGGCGTCGCGCACAAGACGCAGGTCATCGAACGTGCGCTGGCGTTGCATGCCGAGCACTCGGGCGACCCGCTGCGAAGCTTGTTCTGTCTGGGTGGTTTTGAAATTGCCGCCCTGACCGGCGCTTATCTGGCCTGTGCGCAGGAAGGGATCGCCGTGCTGGTCGACGGCTTCATCTGCAGCGTGGCTGCGCTGGTGGCAGTGCGCCTGAACCCGTCCTGCCGTAGCGGGTTGCTGTTCGGCCATCGCGGTGCAGAGCCGGGGCATCGGTACTTGCTGGAAACCTTGCAGGCCGAACCGTTGCTTGACCTGGGCCTGCGCCTGGGCGAGGGCAGCGGTGCCGCGCTGGCGGTGCCACTGGTGCGTCTGGCCTGCGAGCTGCACAACGGCATGGCGACCTTTGCCGAAGCCGCGGTCGCGGATCGCCCGGCATGACCTTGCGTCTGGATATGCTGAGGCACGGTGAAACCGAACTGGGCGGCGGTTTGCGTGGCAGTCTTGATGACGCGCTGACCGACCTCGGCTGGCAGCAGATGCATTCGGCGGTCGTCGATACCGGCCCCTGGGACCGGATTGTCAGCTCGCCATTGCAACGCTGCGCGCGGTTTTCCGAAGCATTGGCGCAACGCTTGTCATTGCCCTTGCAGCTGGAGCCGGGTTTGCAGGAGTTGCATTTCGGCGACTGGGAAGGCCATAGCCCTGCGCAACTCATGGAAACCGATGCTGAGGGGCTGGGCCTGTTCTGGGCTGACCCGTATGCGTTCACGCCGCCCAACGGCGAGCCGGTGATCGATTTTTCGGCGCGGGTTTTAAATGCCGTGCAGCGCTTGCATCAGGCTTATGACGGTGAACGCGTTCTGCTGGTCAGTCATGGCGGCGTCATGCGCCTGTTGCTGGCCCAAGCGCGAGGCCTGCCCCGTGAGCAGTTGTTGCAGGTGGTGGTCGGTCACGGCGCGTTGTTATCGATTCAGGTCGCCGCTGGCGGCTTGCTCACGGACGTCTGACATGTTGCCGTTCTGGATCGCCCTGCAATTTCTCGGCAGCTTGCCGATTCGCCTTCCCGGTATGCCACGGCCCGAAGAGCTGGGGCGTTCGCTGCTTTTTTATCCGCTGGTAGGCGGTGTGTTCGGCACGCTGTTGCTGGGCCTTCATGCGCTGCTCAGCGGCACCCCATTGATGTTGCACGCAGCACTGTTACTCAGCGCCTGGGTATTGCTGAGCGGCGGGCTGCATCTGGACGGCCTGGCCGACAGTGCTGACGCATGGTTGGGCGGCTTCGGTGATCGCGAGCGCACGCTGAGCATCATGAAAGACCCACGCAGCGGGCCGATTGCAGTGGTCACGCTGGTGCTGGTGCTGCTGCTCAAATTGGCGGCCATCGTGGCGTTGATCGAAAGCCACAACAGCATCGGGCTGCTGCTGGCACCCCTTGCAGGGCGCGGCGCGATGCTCGCCCTGTTTCTCGGCACGCCGTATGTGCGCTCCGGCGGACTGGGTCAGGCGCTGGCCGATCATCTGCCGCGCAGCCTAGGTCGCAAGGTGCTGCTGGTCAGCGCGGCGGTGTGCGTGTTGCTGGCAGGCTGGTCGGGTGTCGCTGTGTTGCTGGTTTCTGCCGTCTGCTTCTTCTGGTTGCGGCAGCTGATGATGCGCCGCCTGGGCGGTACGACCGGTGATACGGCAGGGGCAATGCTCGAGTTGCTGGAACTGGCTGTGCTGCTGACGCTGGCGCTGCTTTAACGGAAGGCTTCAGCGCGTACACCCGAGCGGATTGACAGCGTTGTCCGGCAGGGCGTAGCGTCGCGACTCGCAGGCACATCGCGTGCAACGGGTGCAGGGAGCTGACAATGACATCTATCTGGCGTACCAGCGGCTGGATTCTTCTGGGTAGTGCATTGATCCTGGCGTTATCGCTGGGCACGCGGCACGGCTTCGGGCTGTTTCTGGCGCCCATGAGCGCGGATTTTGGCTGGGGGCGTGAGGTCTTCGCGTTCGCCATCGCGTTGCAAAACCTGATGTGGGGGTTGGCACAGCCATTTGCCGGCGCGCTGGCGGACCGCTTTGGCGCGGCAAAAGTCGTGTTCGTCGGCGGCATCCTCTATGCCGTGGGGTTGCTGTGCATGAGCATGGCCGATTCACCGCTCAGTCTGTCTTTGAGTGCCGGTTTGCTGATCGGCATCGGGCTGTCCGGCACTTCGTTTTCAGTCATCCTGGGCGTGGTCGGGCGTGCGCTGCCTGCCGAGAAGCGCAGCATGGGCATGGGGATCGCCAGTGCGGCGGGTTCATTCGGCCAGTTCGCCATGCTGCCAGGTACATTGGGCCTGATCGGCTGGCTGGGCTGGGCTGGTCCGGTGCCTTGCTGGTGCTGGGTGTGATGGTCGCGCTGATCCTGCCGTTGGTGGGCATGCTCAAGGACACGCCGAGCGTCTCCACCGGCGTCGAACTGACACTGGGCGAGGCGCTGCACGAAGCCTGCTCGCATTCGGGGTTCTGGCTGCTGGCGTTGGGGTTCTTCGTCTGTGGCTTTCAGGTGGTGTTCATCGGTGTGCATCTGCCAGCCTATCTGGTGGATCAGCATCTACCTGCCAAGGTGGGCACTACGGTGCTGGCGCTGATCGGGCTGTTCAATATCTTCGGCACCTACACCGCCGGCTGGCTGGGCGGGCGCATGTCCAAACCTCGGCTGTTGACTGCGCTCTACCTGCTGCGTGCGGTGGTCATCGTCTGGTTTATCTCGGTCCCGCTCAGCCAAACCACGGCTTACCTGTTCGGTGTGGCGATGGGCTTGCTGTGGCTGTCCACTGTGCCGCTGACCAATGGCACGGTGGCGACGTTGTTCGGTGTGCGCAACCTGTCGATGCTGGGCGGCATTGTGTTTCTGTTTCATCAATTGGGTGCCTTTCTGGGTGGCTGGCTCGGCGGCCTGGTGTATGACCGTACCGGCAGCTACGACCTGATCTGGCAAGTGTCGATGCTGCTGAGCCTGCTGGCCGCTGCACTCAACTGGCCGGTGCGTGAGCGTCCGGTGGCCAGGTTGCAGGCGCAAGGTGGTCTGGCATGAGCGGGCGCTGGCCATTGCTGTCGGCGTTGCTGGCGGGTGCCGTGCTGCTGGGGCTGGTGTGGTGGGCCTGGCAGCACGTCGGGCTGGCCGCGTTGCAACTGGGGCTGGGCGCTTGCTAGGCAGACGGCCTTGCTTGGGGTAGCGTGTCGGCAGACGACAACACTCTTCAGGGACGCCATGATGAAAATTCGCTTTGTTTCGATCCCTCTTCTGTTGCTGGCCATGAGCGGCGCCGCGATGGCGGCCGACTGCCCGCCGTTGCTGCAGGGCGAGCTGCCCAAGCTGCGCGCCAAGGAAAATATCGACCTGTGCAAACGCTTCGTCGGCAAACCGCTGGTGGTGGTCAATACCGCCAGTTTCTGCGGCTTTGCGCCACAGTTCAAAGGGCTTGAAGCGCTGAGTCAGCGCTACAAGGGGCAGGGCCTCGAAGTACTGGGCGTGCCGTCCAATGACTTCAAACAAGAGGCCAAGGATGGCGAAGAGACCGCCAAGGTCTGCTACGTCAACTACGGCGTCACCTTCACCATGACCGAGCCACAGGCCGTGCGCGGCGACGATGCGACCCACCTGTTCAAAGTCCTGGCCGAACAAAGCAGCGCCCCGCGCTGGAACTTTTACAAGTACGTGGTTGATCGTCAGGGCAACGTCATCGCCAACTTCTCCAGCATGACCAAGCCGGATGATCCAGAACTGATCGCGGCCATCGAGAAGGCGATTGCGTCGAAGCCTTAGGGGGAATGCCCATAAAAGCGCTTTTTTTATCGCAATGGGACTGACGACGCGGAGAGTCGGCACGGTAGTCATAAAAGAGCTTTTTTATCGCGATGGCGCTGACGACGCAGAGTGCGACGTAAGTGACGGCTG
>NZ_MTSB01000037.1 GCF_002093745.1 Pseudomonas graminis | reverse complement strand
GGAGTGAGCTTGCTCACGAAGGCAATGGTTCAAGCGACCTGTCTCGGGGGCTGTATCGGCCTTTTCGTGAGCAAGCTCACTCCCACAGGATGTGTATGTAACGCTGAGCATGGGCACAAGAATCAGTCCGGTTTTTATATGACGATGAGCGCTAACCGTCGCGATGCGCTTCGACACGCATCACTGCTCGCAAGGGGCATGAAACCACGGCATCAGTATGGACATAGCCCTTTGTGGGAGTGAGCTTGCTCACGAAGGCAATGGTTCAAGCGACCTGTCTCCGGGGGGCTGTACCGGCCTTTTCGTGAGCAAGCTCACTCCCACAGGATGTGTGTATAACGCTGAGCATGGGCGAGAAACTGTCGCGATGCGCTTCGGCACGCGTCACCGTTCGCTAAAACCATCTCTCCGGCAACAGATTGCGTGCATACCACGGCCTGCGTGGCACGCGGCGTAGCAGGTTGCTGAGTTTGTCATCCGCAGCGAAAGTAATTCGTAGCGCGAGCTTCATGACCTCCGGGTCCATCTCCATGGTCGTGCCCGCAGCCTGGCCCGGCACGGTGCTGCAACCGTGGGTTTCCGGCCCCAGCCACGGGTCGCTGACGCCTACCCAGCGGCCCGGTGCGAACCAAGGCACGCCGTTGACCTCCAGGCGTTTCACTTCGCCCGGATGAAAACGCTCGTGGGCGCGGAACCAGTCGTCGATGCGGTCGTCGATCCAGCCGTGGAACATCCAGAACACCGGGTTCACATGGGATGAAAACGGGTCAGCCAGAAAGTCGTTTTCCGGCTCGAACCAGCGCTCGGCGAAGTCATCCGAGCGACGTGCCATCGGCACCGGTTGGCCGTTGGCCGGGTCGCGGGCGACTGAAGCCCAGCGCATGTGCAGCCAGTCGTGCAGCTCCAGTTCGACCTGCGAACCCAACTGCCCCAACGTCAGCTTCGACAGAAAACGCGGATCGCGGTACTGCGATTCCCACACCTGAAAATGCGTGTGGTAGGTCTCGTGGCTTTTGATGTCGCTGACCAGTTGCGTGTATTCCTCATCACCCTGCGCCAGCCAGTTGGGGGGCAACGCGCAGCCATCGTGATTATCGAAATAGCGCGCAAAACCCTGCCGGTCACGCTCCAGTTCCGGCTGCGGCAATGGAAAACGCGGCCACGACGGCAGGTCCTGAATCTTGCGCGCCTGAATCAGCATGTGCCGGTGCATGTAGAAAAAATCCTCACCCGAACCGTTACGGTCCTTGTGCGGGCCACGGGCATCACGCTCCTGATCGCGCGGCCCCGGCTGCCAGCCGATGCCGCGCAAGGCGTCGCGCTTGTCTTCAGGCAGCTTGTGCCATTTATCCCGAGACGCATGCCAGAGCTGGTGAAACAGTCGATGCTCCCTGGAAACCAGCCAGGCCAGAAACGGCGGGCTTAGCCCCACCCGCTCCCGCGCCTCCGGAAACACCTGCTTGATCGCGATCAGACGGCTTTCCAGTTCCGGCAGGGCCAGCGGCCGGTCCAGTCGCTCAATACGCCCGCTCAACGTGCCGCTGCCCGCGTTGCCGAACGCGCCCCACACCTCATCGAGGGTCAGGCTGAATTCGTAATCCGGGGTGTCGCTGTGCGGATCATTCGCGGCATGCCCGTCCATGACCCGCAGGTAGAGTTTTGCCGCGTTGGCCGGCTGCAGGTCGCCGATCACCCGAAAGCGGGGCATGGCATCGCCGCGCAAGTGTTCGGCCGTGTCGATGTAACCGCGCACGCCGCGTCCACGTGAGGCAATGTCGAGAAACATTTCCAGACCTTCCAGCGGCGCGCCGCGCAGCCCGGCATCGCGCCCCTCGAAACGCAGGGTCCACACGCCACGCAGCTTGTCGGCCAGTCGCTGAGTGGAGGCGTCCGCAGGCCCGGCCGTGGCCTCGCCCGGCGTCACAGGTTCTTCGACACGGGTGAATTCCCGGTGCGCGTAATAGGCAGCCGGAAGCGCCGCGCCGGTCAGCGCCAGCCCTGCCATGAACCCTCGTCGAGAAATCGTCATTGCCTACCTGTTCCAACCCGAGACCGCCGTTATCCAAGCTAGAACGTAAAACCGGCAGGCAAATTTAGCCCAACGCCTGCACACGGCACCCTGCGCTAAATTTTTTGCCGATCCGCTCGTTCTCCACCAGATAGCAACGGCCTTGGCAGGCTGTACACGGTTAATCTAAACGAGACGGAAATGACAAGACCGCGTTGGAAAAAGGCTCTCTTCATCGGCCTGCCGCTGGCACTGGCCATCAGTGCAGGTGCGGGTTTTCTGGTCTGGCATTACGGGTTGCCGGCCGCTTACCCGGTGAAAATCATGAAGCAGGCCGACGACCTGCAAGAGCGGATCATTTCCTTCGACAGTCACATCACCGTGCCCATGAAATTCGGCAGCGAGGGCAACGAGGCCGACAAGGACGGTTCGGGGCAGTTCGACCTGGTGAAAACCGCACGCGGACGCCTCTCCGGCGCCGCCCTGACGGTGTTCGGCTGGCCGGAAATCTGGAACGGCGATAACGCACCGCACCGCCCGACACCCGGTTTTGTCGACGAAGCACGCCATCAGCAGGAAGTGCGCTACAAGATCATTACCGGCATGGTCCGCGATTTCCCCCATCAGGTCGGCATCGCCTACACCCCGGACGACATGCGCCGCCTGCATGGCGAAGGCAAGTTTGCGATCTTCATCAGCATGCTCAACGCCTACCCGCTGGGCGAAGACCTGAGCCTGCTGGACCACTGGACCGCGCGCGGCATGCGCATGTTCGGTTTCAGCTACGTCGGTAACAACAGCTGGGCCGACTCTTCGCGGCCCCTGCCCTTCCTCAACGACACGCCCGACGCGCTGGGCGGCCTGTCGGAGATCGGCAAGCAGGCCGTGCAGCGCCTCAACGATCTGGGCGTCATCATCGACGTCTCGCAGATGTCGAGCAAGGCGCTGCTGCAGGTCAGTCAGTTGAGCCGCACGCCGATGGTTGCCTCGCACTCGGCACCCCGCGCGCTGGTCGACATCCCGCGCAACCTCAGTGACGAAGAAATGCAGCTCATCAAACACAGCGGCGGCGTGGTGCAGGTCGTGGCCTTCCCCGCCTATTTGAAACCGCTGAGCCAGAAGACCCAGGACAAGCTCAACGCCCTGCGCAAGGACTTCGACCTGCCGCCGCTGCCGAACCTGGCGATGGCGCTGATGCCCGGCGACCCGATCATCACCGTCTGGCCGGAGCAACGCTTCGGAGCCTACGCCAGCAAGCTGTACGCGATCCTTGAAGAGGAACCCAAGGCCACGGTCAAGGATTTTGTCGACGCCATCGACTACACGGTCAGGAAGATCGGCATCGACCATGTCGGCATCAGCTCCGACTTCAACGACGGCGGCGGCGTGAAAGGCTTCAACGACGTCAGCGAAATCCGCAACGTGACCGCCGAGCTGATCGAGCGCGGTTACGCCGAAGCCGATATCACCAAACTCTGGGGCGGCAATTTCCTGCGCGTCTGGGAGCAGGTCCAGGCTTCGGCGCGCCCGGCGGTGAAACCCACGAACCTTTCGAACGCCGCCCCCCGAACATCAGGCGAAACCGCTCATGACTGACCGCAGAACCTTTCTCAAGCAGGCCGGCGTGCTGGCCGCAGCCTTGCCACTGAGCGCAAGTCTTGCGTCAGCGGCCACGGCATCCGTACACGCACCGACCTCTGCAGACAAATGGACACGTCTGAAACAGCTGTTCGATCAAGACCCCGACTACGTCCACTTTTCCAATTTTCTGGTGACCTCGCACCCCAGACCGGTTCGCGAGGCCATCGAGCAGCATCGCGCGCACATCGACCGCAACCCCGGTCTGGCGATGGACTGGGACCTGGGAGAAACCGAGCGCCGTGAACATGAGGTCCGTGTCTGGGCGGGCAAATACCTGAACGCCCAACCCGGCCAGATCGCCCTGACCGGCAGCACCACCGAAGGGCTGGCGATCATCTACGGCGGCCTGCAGGTGCGCCCGGATCAGGAAATCCTGACCACCGAGCACGAACACTCCTGCACCCGCGACATTCTTAAATTCCGTCAACAGCGCGAAGGCACTCAGGTGCGCAAGATTCGCCTGTTCAAGGACCCGGCCAGCGTGTCGGCGGACGAAATCATCGGCTCCATCGCGCGCAGCATTCAGCCCAAAACGCGGGTGCTGGGCATGACCTGGGTGCAGTCCGGCAGCGGCGTGAAACTGCCGATTGGCGCCATTGGTGATCTGGTCGAAGAACACAACCGCAACCGCGACGACAAGGACCGCATTCTGTACGTGGTCGACGGTGTACACGGGTTTGGCGTCGAGAACCTGGATTTCCCGGACATGAAGTGCGACTTCTATGTCGCCGGCACCCATAAGTGGATGTTCGGCCCGCGCGGCACCGGGATTGTCTGCGCCCGTTCGGAGCAGGTCAAAGACCTCACTCCGCTGATCCCGACGTTCTCGGAAGCCACCGGTTTCAGCACGATCATGACGCCCGGTGGCTATCACTCGTTCGAACATCGCTGGGCGCTGAACGAGGCATTCAAGCTGCACCTGCAACTGGGCAAAGCCGACGTTCAGGCACGTATTCATCAACTCAACAGCGACCTCAAGCAGCGTCTTCAAGCGCAACCGAATGTCGAGCTGGTGACCCCGATGGACCCTGCGCTGTCGGCGGGTTTCAGTTTTTTCCGGATCAAGGGGCAGTCATGCGACGACGTGGCGGCCTGGCTGATGAAGCAGCGCATGGTCGTTGACGCCGTGAGCCGCGACGTTGGCCCGGTGATACGCACCGCACCGGGGCTGCTGAACAACGAAGCCGAAATCGACCGTTTCATGGCGCTGCTCAGCCAGCGCGCCTGACGCGTACGCACTGAATTACCTGTTTTCCGTTTTCTATCGAGACCCGTCATGAAAAAAACATTGCTGTCCCTTTCCGCCGTGCTCGGCCTGGTGCTCTGCGACACCGCCCTCGCCGCTGCGCCCGAAACCGCTTCCGCAGCGGTACACGCGCCAGGAAAAGTGTTCAAGGACTGCAAGGATTGCCCGGAAATGGTCGTGCTGCCTGCGGGCACCTTCACCATGGGCGCGCCCGAGGAAGAAATGGGCCGCCAGCCGGACGAAGGCCCGCTGCATGACGTGACCTTCGCCAAACCGTTCGCCATCAGCCAGTTTCAGGTACTGGCCGGCGAATGGGACGCCTATATCAAAAGCTCCGGTTACAAAATGCCGGACGGCGACACCCGGCCGGGCCGTGAGTGCAAGGCCGGCAAGCCACGCTACCCGATGACCGCGCGCCAGCCCGCGGTGTGCATGGACTGGAACGAGGCCAAGGCCTACGTCGAATGGCTGTCGAAGAAAACCGGCCAGCCCTACCACATGGTCAGCGAAGCCCAGCGAGAATACGCGGCACGCGGCGGCAGCCAGGGTTCGTTCCCGTTCCCGATGGATGAAGGCAAGCCGTACAGCATCGCCAAACACGCCAACACCTACGGCCCGGAAGACGGCTTCAGTTACACGGCGCCGGCGGGCAGTTACAGCCCGAACGCTTTCGGCATCTACGACGCTCACGGCAACGTCTACGAATGGACCGCCGATTGCGAAACCAGCCACTACAACGGCGCCCCCACCGACGGCAGCGAGTGGCTGGCCGGTGACTGCACCTGGAAGATGATTCGCGGCAATGACTGGACCGAAGCGCCGATCTTCTCTCGCTCCGGCAATCGCAACAGCCGTCAGCCCGACGTACGTGGCGACTGGCTGGGCTTCCGGGTCGCTCGCGACCTGTAACGGACTTCATGCGCGCGCCCTGCATTGAGGCAGGCCGCACTCACGGACACTGACGAGACACACCATGACCCGCAAAACTGAAAGCCTCGCCCGGGAAACCCTGAGGATCCTCAAACCGTTCTGGTGGCTGGTGGCGTTGTCGACGGTGCTGGGGATCGTCAGTGGCCTGAGCGTCACCGGCCTGCTGGCCACCATCAATAATGCGCTGAACATGCCCGGCGGGCCGGACGCCTATACCGCATGGCTGTTCGCCGGGCTGTGCGTGCTGACCCTGGCCTGCTCGACGCTGTCCAACCTGTCGACCAACTATGTCGGCCAACGTGTGGTCGCCAATCTGCGCCGCGAGCTGGCTGCCAAGGTGCTGGTCGCGCCCATCGCGCAACTGGAGCGCTATCGCTCGCACCGCCTGATTCCGGTGCTGCTCAACGACGTCAACACCATCAGCACCTTCGCCCTGTCGGTCGCGCCGATGGTGATTTCGTTCACCGTCACCCTCGGCTGCCTGGCCTACCTGGCGCTGTTGTCGTGGCAGATTCTGGCGCTGACGGTACTGACCGTTGTGCTCGGCACTGGCGCGCAATACCTGGCCCATGCGTTCGGCATGCGCAGTATTCTAGCGGCGCGCAACAGCGAAGACGACTTGCAGAAGCACTACCAGGCACTGTCCGCAGGCGCCAAGGAACTGCGTATTCAGCGCAAACGCCGCCAGCACATGCTCGACGAAAAAATTCACGGCGCCACCGAAACCATCTGCCGTTCGAACATTCGCGCTGCCAACATCTTCGTCAGCGCCGAAACCTTCGGCTCGATGCTGTTCTTTGCCGTGATCGGCATGGCCATCGCCTTCCAGGCCATGTGGCCGACCACTGAAAAGACCGTGCTGGGCGGCTTCGTACTGGTGATGCTGTACATGAAAGGCCCGCTGGAAAGACTGATTACTGCGCTGCCCGGCATCAGCCGCGCGCAGATCGCCATGCGCCGCATTGCCGAGCTGTCATGGAAATTCTCCAACCCCGAGCCGCACCTGCTGGTCAGCGACCGCCCCACCGCACTGGCCAATATGCAGACCCTGGAACTGCACAACCTGCGCTACGACTACCCGCCGGTCGACGGCGGCGACGCCTTTCACCTCGGTCCGGTGGACCTGAGCATCAAACAGGGCGACATCGTGTTTATCGTAGGCGAGAACGGCTGCGGCAAGACCACGCTGATCAAACTGCTGCTGGGCCTGTACACACCGCAACAGGGTGAGATCCGCCTGAATGGCGAGGCCGTCACCCCGGAAAACCTCGACGACTACCGCCAGTTGTTCACCACCATCTTTGCCGATTACTACCTGTTCGATGAGCCGCTGCAAGGCCAGGCTGCACTGCCGCAAGACGCCGGCAAATATCTGGAGCGTCTGGACATCGCACACAAGGTCAGCATCAAGGACGGTGCCTTCACCACCACCGACCTGTCCACCGGTCAGCGCAAGCGTCTGGCATTGATCAATGCCTGGCTGGACGAGCGCCAGGTGCTGGTCTTCGACGAGTGGGCAGCCGATCAGGACCCCGCCTTCCGCCGCGTGTTCTACACCGAACTGCTGCCGGAACTGAAGCAGCAGGGCAAGACCATCATCGTGATCTCTCACGACGACCGCTATTTCTCTGTCGCCGACCAACTGGTGCGCATGCAGGCGGGCCGCATTGACGTCGAGCAGGTGCAAGACGAAGCCGCTCACGCCTGACTCATCGACGTTGAAACGCCCCGCCCGGCCTGTCCGCGAGCGGGGCTTTTTCTTGCCCGACGGAGCCACGCCCGACCTGACTGGATAGCTAAGCGCCATCTTTTTTCGGGATTTGTGAAAAATTCATTAAATAATCGTTAATCGCTTTCGTTCTCATTAACAGCGAACTGCGCGCACAGCCCTGTCCCCGCGCGGAGCTTTATAAAAAAGTTGCTCTCACCTGCCCGGTCGACGGCTGAAAACGACTGCGCAGGCTTGAACAACGCTCTCAATCTCCTTGCCGATACCCACTGGAAAGAGCCAATTCATGCACAACCCGTCACGTCTCACCCCGCTCAGCAAAGCGTTGATGCTCAGTCAGATGTTCCGCTCCCGGCCATGCATGGCCGCCGTGGGTCTTGCGTTCTGCATGCCGGTGGCCAGTCAGGCACAGGACGCGGCCACAGAGGGTTCGACCGTGGCGGGCACCGTCAACCTGGCCCCGACAGCCATCGACTCACAGTACCTGGGCACGACCACCGACGGCACCGGCTCGTACACCACGGGCGCAGTGAGCATTGGCAAAGGCGCGCCGCAGTCGCTGCGTGAAACACCGCAGTCAGTGAGCGTGGTGACCCGGCAGGTCATGGATGACAACAACCTCAACAGCTTGAGCAAGGTGCTGGAAGACACACCCGGCATCACGTTCCAGTACCGCAACTTCGGCGGTCACGTGTACACCTCGCGCGGCTTCTCGCTGCTGGCTGAAAGCTTTCTGGTCGACGGCATAGGCGGTCAGGGCTACCAGATCACCGGCTGGATGCAGCCGGACATGGCCATCTATGACCGTGTCGAAGTGCTGCGCGGCGCATCCGGCCTGCTGGTCGGTGCCGGCCAGCCCGGCGGTGCAGTCAATCTGGTGCGCAAACGCCCGACCGCCGACAACCAGTTTTCGATCACCACCCGCGCAGGTTCCTGGGATCAGTACCGCGTCGATCTGGATGGCAGCGGCAAACTCAACGACTCCGGCACGGTGCGCGGGCGCATGGTGGCGGCCTATGACGACAGCGGCTCCTACCTCGACGGTCGCGACAGCCGCACACCGCTGCTGTACGGCATTGTCGAAGCCGACCTGAGCGATGACACCACACTGACCATGAGCCTGCGTCGCCAGGAACAGGTCATCAACGGCTACTCGATCTACGGCCTGCCGCGCTACAGCAACGGTCAGTCGCTGGGCCTTTCGCGTTCGACCAACCTGGCACAGAAGTGGAACCGTCTCGAAAGCGACATGACCGAGGTGTTCACCGAGGTTGCGCACCGCTTCAATGAGGACTGGACCAGCCGGACGTCCTTTACCTACTCGCAGGGCGGGTTTGATCAGAATATTGCCTACGCGCGAGGCACGGTAAACCCCACGACGCTGGCAGGCCCCGCATTTCAGGGCACGCTGTTTCGCAAGGACGAGGTCGACAGCGTCGGCCTGAACAGTCAGCTGGAAGGTAATTTCAACGCTTTCGGCCTTGAGCATCAGGTGACGCTGGGGGCCGACTGGTCGAAGCAGGATTCCAACACGCGTCAGGTAACCGTGACCAGACGGACCCCGATCAACATCTTCGACGTCAACCAGAACGCGTTCGCCAAACCGGTCCGTCCGGCCTGGCAGACCGACATCGACATGACCGAGGAGCGTGCGGGCCTGTACGCCAACACGCGCATTCACCTGAGCGAACCTTTGAGCGTGGTACTGGGCACTCGCCTGAGCTGGTACGACTACACGTACGACGTCAAGACCGGCGCGGCCAACGACTACGAGTCAAAGCAAACCCAGGAATTTACCCCGTTCGCGGGTGTGATCTACGACATCAATGACAGTTGGTCGTGGTACGCCAGCTATGCCGACATCTTCACCCCGCAGGCCAATTACGTGACTGCCGGCGGCTCGCCGCTGGACCCGGCCATCGGCTCCAACTACGAAACCGGTTTCAAGGGCGAACTGTTCGACAAGCGCATGAACCTGTCGATGGCGCTGTTCTACATCAAGCAGAAGGATGTTGCTGCGGTCGATCTCGCGGCTCTGGACAACCTTACGACGTGCCCGACCAGCTCCGACGGCTCCTGCTATCTGCAGGACGGCATCAGTCGCAGCAAGGGCGTTGACGTCGAAGCCAGCGGCGAAGTGCTGCCGGGGCTGCAAGTGTTCGGCGGCTATACCTTCAACATGCTGCGCAACAACGGCGATTCGGATGTCGCCTACGAAACGCCGAAGCATATGCTGCGCCTCAACACCAGCTACAACCTGCCGGGCGCCTGGAACCGCCTGACCCTGGGCGCAGGTGTTTCTGCGGATTCAGGCTATGAAGTGCCATCCAACAAGGCACTGGGCGTAACCGGCAAGGCCATCTGGGATGCGCGGGCGTCGTGGAAGCTGGACGAACACTGGAAGGTGTCGCTCAACGCCGAAAACCTCTTCGACCGCAAGTACTACACCACCTCGATCGCCACCGACCGTTCCAACGTCTACGGCGAACCGCGCAGCTACGTCCTGACCTTGCGGGGTGATTTCTGATCTGAGTCTGGCTCGACTTCTCGTGCCAATGCTCTGAGTTCAGAGTGATCGAAATTCCCGTGGGAGCGAGCTTGCTCGCGAAAGCAATGGTTCAAATACCCTGGTTCCCGGGGCTGCACCGGACTATTCGCGAGCAAGCTCGCTCCCACAGATTTTTTGTATAACGAGCAAACATCTGCATACCAACAATCACCCGCAAATACATTATCCTTCACCCTCGATTTCAAAGAGCCATCCCTCCCATGCAATCACCCTCCAGCCCCTTGCGCACAGGGCGCGTGAAAACGTGTGGCCTGCGTCTGGGCAAGATGGGGCTGGTGCTGGCACTGGCTTTTCAGGGCGAGGCCCTGGCTGAAGAGTTCGAGTTCGACATTCCCGCGCAAGCCTTGAGCAGTGCCCTGAAAGAGCTGGGGCGGCAAGGCGACCTGCAAATTCTCTATAACCCCGATGATGTGAACGGCAAGTTCGGCAGCGCGGTGTACGGCAGGCTGACACCTGAACAGGCCATCGCGGAACTGCTGAAAAAAGCCGACGTGGCGCACAGCTTTGAGGCCAACACCTTGATGCTTGGCGCAGACCCTTCCGCACAGCCCATGAACCTGAAACCGGTGGCGATCAAAGGCGACCGGTTCGGCATCACCACCGAGGGGCGCGGCGCCTACGCCGCCACGGGTGTGAGCATCAACAAGACGTCACAGTCGCTGCGTGAAACCCCGCAATCGGTCACGGTCATGACCCGTCAACTGATGGACGACAGAAACCTCACCGGCCTAGACGAGGTGATGGCACAGACGCCCGGCATCACCTTTTCGCAACGCAACTTTGGCTCGCATGTGTTCAGCTCGCGGGGCTTCGTGCTGGAGGACGAGAGCTACACCCTTGATGGCGTGGCCGGTCAGGGCTACAGCGTGACCGGCTGGATGACCCCGGACATGGCGATCTACGACCGCGTCGAAGTGCTGCGCGGTGCTGCCGGGCTGTTGATCGGCGCGGGCAACCCCGGCGGCGCGGTGAATCTGGTGCGCAAGCGACCGACCGCCCTGCCGCAGTTCTCGATCACGACGCGCGCCGGCAGTTGGGATCAGTACCGCGTCGATCTGGACGGCAGCAGCAAGCTCAACGATTCGGGCAGCGTGCGCGGGCGTTTCGTGACCTCTTACGAAGACCGTGGCGCCTTCATCGACGGCCTGAAAAAGACTGCACCGTTGTTGTACGGCATTCTGGAAACCGACCTGACCGAGGACACCACCCTGACCCTGGGCCTGCGTCATCAAAGCGCGGACACCCAGGGCTTCTCGATTTTCGGCCTGCCCCGCTACAGCAACGGCTGTGCTGTCGACCTGCCGCGTTCCACCTCGCTGGCCCAGAACTGGAACCGTCACCAGACGCGCACCGACGAAGTGTTCAGCGAGCTGGAAACCCGTTTCGACGAGAACTGGAGCGGCACGCTGTCGGCGACCCATTCCGATGGCGCGTTCGACCAGAAAGTCGCTTACGCACAAGGGAGCATCGACCCTGCGAGCCTGGCCGGTTCACGGCTGGTCAAAACCCTGTTTCGCTCCGACACGCTTCAAAGTGACGGCGTGGACGGCCATCTGGACGGTCGTTTCGACGCCTTTGGTTTGACCCATCAGTTAACCGTCGGCGGCAATGGGTCCGAGCAAAAACGTGATTCGCGCTATGCCACCGTCAACACCGGTCAGCCGCTGGACATCTTCAACCCGGACCACAACGCGATTACCGAACCTGCGCGCCCAGCCTGGCGCAGCACCGACTACAGCGACAAGCGTTATGGCGTTTACAGCCATCTGCGCTTGAGCCTTACCGAGTCATTAAGCCTGGTGCTGGGCGGGCGAGTCAGTTGGTATGACTATCAGAGCCAGTCCGCAGGCATCACCACTCGCGCTCAAGAAGACAATCGGATTACGCCGTTCGCGGGTGTGATTTACGACCTGGATCGCGACTGGTCGTGGTACGCCAGCTACACCGACATCTTTTTGCCGCAGAGCGGTTATCGAACGGCATCCGGCGCGTTTCTCGACCCGGCCATCGGCGCCAGCCATGAAACCGGTATCAAGGGCGAGCTGTTCGACAAACGCCTGAACGTGTCCTTAGCGCTGTTCTACGTGAAACAGAAAGACATCGCCATCGAGGACGATGCCCATGCAGGCCAATGCCTGAGCAACGACGCTTACGGCACCTGCTACCTCAATGGCGATATCCGGCGCAGCAAGGGCGTCGACATGGAAATCAGCGGTGAACCGCTGCCAGGATTGCAGACCTTGGCCGGTTACACCTTCAACCTCACGCGCGGCAGCGACGGGCAATCGATCTCGGCAGAAACACCCCGGCACATGGTCCGCCTGTCCAGCCGCTACACCCTGCCCGGCACCTGGCGTCGCCTGACCGTTGGTGGCGGTGTGTCGGCGCAGAGCGGCTACTCGACACATGCGTCGACCCAGCCCATCGACAACCCCGGCCGCGCCATCTGGGACGCGCGGGCCTCATGGAAAATCGACGAACACTGGTCGGTGGCCCTCAACGGCAACAACCTGCTGGATCGCACCTACTACAAAGCGACCGGCGACATCGACCGGGGCAACTACTACGGCGACCCGCGCAACTACGTCCTGACGTTGCGCGGGGATTTTTAGCAGAGCGACTCTGACCAGTTGTAGTTAGACACAGGTCTTGGGGGCAATCCACTTTTGTGGGAGCGGACTTGTCCGCGAAGGCGGCAGTTCAGACGATATATTTTCGGAGGATGCATAGGCCCTTTCGCGGACAAGTCCGCTCCCACGGGGGCTGGTATGCCCCCCTATTTACTGCCGTTTCTCAGCAGATCCGACAAAAGCGAAGCGTCGCCCGGTCCGCTCCTACAGGTGGGAGTGCCATTCGTGGCGCTCCGCATCACACCATTTGCGCCACCACCCCTTCCAGAAACGCCTCAGCAAGCACCACGTTGTCATGCCGTTGATCAACCGTCGTAGAACTGCGCAGCCCGTTCACCGAGCATTGCTCGAGCAGCACCGCTTCAGCCCGGGCAATCTGCCCTGGCGCACGGCTCTGGCCGGCCCACCAGCAATCGGCCTGCACGTTGAGTTTTTTCAGGGTAAACGCCTGGCTCAGCTGCGCGTTGGCTTCCAGCAGTTTGTAACCGGTTTCGATCTCGTCCTGCACGGCGATTTCCTGGAAGATGCTGCGCAGGTTGTCGGCGTTCATGCCGGCCTCCTGCGCCACCTTGTCGACCACCCAGTCAATCACTTCGCCCTCGCCGGACACCGACTGCCGGGCCGTTTCGATCAGGCCGACAATCGATGCTTCCTGCAAACCCGGCACAAACGCCTGCAGGCTTTTGATCAGGCTGCGGTAATAGTTTTCGCCCTGTTTCTGCACGGTGACTTCGGGGGCTTCTTCAACCCACACCATACCGACCGACGCCGGCAGTTGCGTGTCCACAAGCCCGAGGAAGCTCACCGTGTCGCCGTCACGTTCAAGCACGTGAGCCACCTCGATGGCCAAGGCGCCGCCCATCGACCAGCCCAGCAGGTTGTATGGCCCGCGCGGCTGTGTCGCACGGATCTGCTCGACGTAATAATCGACCATTTCCTGCCAGGACGTATCGAACCAGCCCGGCACCACATAAGCCTTATTGACCAGCCCGTACACCCGTCGCGTGTCGCTCAACTGGCCGGCCAGCGGGTAATACGAGTACGTCCCGCCGCCGCCCGGTGGCAGACAAAACAGCGGCGCAGCGTCCGAATGATGGGCATTCATGGCGATGACGGCTGATTTGACCCTGGCTTCGTCAGCGCGCATAAAATCGGCCAACTCACCGAGCGTCTGCATCAGCAGAAAATCATGCAGTTTGATGGAAACTTCGAACGTCTCGCGAATCCTCCCCGCCAGCGAAACCGCCAGCAGTGAATGCCCGCCCAGCGCAAAGAAGTTGTCGTTCAACCCGACCCGCTCGACCTGCAACACCTGCTGCCACAGCGCAGCCAGACGCTGTTCGAAGTCTGTGCGCGGCGCGACATAACCCTGCTGCGACTGGCTGACTTCAGGTTTTGGCAGCGCGCGACGATCCAGCTTGCCGTTGGCCGTCAGCGGCATCACATCAATAAAGACAAAATAGGTCGGGACCATATAGTCCGGCACGTGAGCCTTGAGGTGCCGCTTCAAGGCGTCGCGCAGAACCTCCGAATCCTGACCCGCGTCAGTCGGTACCAGATACGCCACCAGTTGCTTGCCAGAAGCCCCGTCAATGTCGATGACATTGGCTTCGCGCACAGCGGCATGCTCATGCAGGCGCGCTTCGATTTCACCCAGCTCGATGCGGAGGCCGCGAATCTTCACCTGATGGTCGATACGCCCGGCGTATTCGATAACACCCTCGTCGCGATACCGCGCAAGGTCGCCGGTGCGGAAAAGCCGCCCACCCTGCGCATCAAACGGATCGGGCACAATACATGCAGCCGTGAGCGCCGCCCGGTTGTGAGAGCCACGCGCCAAACCAACACCGCCCAGCTACAACTCAGCCGCCACACCTTGCGCGGCAGGCAGCAAACCGTCGTCGAGGACGTGAGTTTTCAGGTTGTCGATAGGCCGACCAATCGGCACGCTGAGCACGTCGTCCGTG
>NZ_MTSB01000036.1 GCF_002093745.1 Pseudomonas graminis | reverse complement strand
TCCATGGCCCGGTGCGGCTAGCCTGGCGTCCTGCCAGGCTACCCCCGGATCAGCGTCAGGACTCAGCCGTCACTGACGTCGCACTCTGCGTCGTCAGTACCATCGCGATAAAAAGCGCTTTCTTTGTAGATGTTTCTGAATTAAGGCACCTTTTCACACCCCTGACCATCGTGCCGACGCTCCGCGTCGGCATGCAGTTCGTGACGCTCTGCGTCACACGGCGGTGCTGCGACTTCAGGTGGATTGAGGTTCGACTCAGGTCACCTTTTCGCAACTCCTGACTATCGTGCCGACGCTCTGCGTCGGCATGCAGTTCGTGACGCTCTGCGTCACACGGCGGTGCTGCGGTGTCAGTTGGATGTGTTTACGGCTCAAGGCACCTTTTCGCCCCTCGGCGAGTTACTTTGATGGGGCCAAAGTAACCAAGCCCCAAGCTCCGTTTCCGGCCCGACTTCGTCGGGTTCCTTCGCCCTGTCACTTACGTCGCACTCTGCGTCGTATGTGCCATCGCGATAAAAAGCGCTTTCTTTTATGGGCAGTGATCAAGAGGAAGGCATGTCAATGCGGAGCATTGCACGAGAGTGGGTGGGTTTTGCGTATGACGGTAAAGATAAAGTCAGAAAGGAAGGATTTTCAAATCCTGAAAAAACAAAAGGGCCATTCAATAATCGAATGACCCTTGGTCCCGCAGAGCGGGAAATCGTGGCGTCCCCTAGGGGACTCGAACCCCTGTTACCGCCGTGAAAGGGCGGTGTCCTAGGCCACTAGACGAAGGGGACGCAAACCTTCAGTCAGGATCACCGTTTGGTGAGCCCTGGCAAATTGGTGGAGCTTAGCGGGATCGAACCGCTGACCTCCTGCATGCCATGCAGGCGCTCTCCCAGCTGAGCTAAAGCCCCGGATTTATCGCCTCGCGGCGGAGTTCAACGTTCAAGTATCACTCGGTGAAACTGGCGTCCCCTAGGGGACTCGAACCCCTGTTACCGCCGTGAAAGGGCGGTGTCCTAGGCCACTAGACGAAGGGGACACAACCTTCTTCTGCGGATAACCGGTCGCTGGATCCGGTTTTCTCGCATCGCTTCAGAACAGTGTAGCTGTGTTCTGAAACGCTGAATTTGGTGGAGCTTAGCGGGATCGAACCGCTGACCTCCTGCATGCCATGCAGGCGCTCTCCCAGCTGAGCTAAAGCCCCACATCAGTGGACGGGGCGCATATTAAGCGTGAGTCGCAGGGGTGTCAAATTTATTTTTAACAACTTCCAAAGTTTTTTGTCGGTAATACAACCACTTACCTTTCAACCCCCGGAAAACCGGGGGCGACTCATGCTTGCGGGACGGCCTCAGGCGATAGCACCCAGAAGCTTTTCCCATTCCTTGTTTTCTTTCTTCGAGACGCCGCCCAGCAAATCGAGGGCCTGGCGCAGGCGGAAACGAGTCAGGTCAGGCCCGAGGATTTCCATCGCATCGGTGACCGACACCGAATTGGCCTGACCGGTAATCGCCGCGAACATTAACGGCATCGCATCCCGCAGCTTGAGTTCCAGATGCTCGACCACAGCCTGAATGCAGCCCATGATCCGCTCTTTCTCCCACTGACGCAGCGATTCCAGTTTCCACAGGATCAACTGCATGACCTGGCGAACCTGCTCCGGCGACAGCTTCTTGTGCTCGAACAGCTTCACGTCCGGCGTGACGCCGCCTGCGAAGAAGAAGCCTGCCAGCGGCGCGACCTGACTGAAGGTCTCTACCCTGCCCTGCACGTGCGGTGCGATCTTCATCATGTAGTCGGGGTTCAGTGCCCACGTTTTCAACCGGCTGGCAAATTCCTCGACCGGCAGATCACGCAACCACTGACCATTGAGCCAGGACAGTTTCTCGATGTCGAAGATCGGCCCGCCCAGCGAGACGCGGGACAGGTCGAAGTTGTCGACCATTTCCTGCAGCGAGAACTTCTCGCGCTCGTCCGGCATCGACCAGCCCATGCGGCCCAGGTAGTTGAGCATCGCTTCAGGCATGAAGCCCATGCGCTCGTAGAAGGTCACCGAGGTCGGGTTCTTGCGCTTGGACAGCTTGCTCTTGTCCGGGTTACGCAGCAGCGGCATGTAGCACAGCTGCGGCTTGTCCCAGCCGAAGTATTCGTAAAGCAGGATCAGTTTCGGTGCCGAGGGCAGCCATTCTTCGCCCCGCAGTACGTGAGTGATGCCCATCAGGTGATCATCGACCACGTTGGCCAGGAAATAGGTCGGCAGCCCGTCGGTTTTCATCAGGACCTGCATGTCCATGCGGTCCCATGGGATTTCGACTTCGCCACGCAGCATGTCCGGCACCACGCAGACACCTTCGGTCGGCACTTTCATGCGGATCACGTGCGGCTCGCCAGCGTCCAGACGGCGCTGGACCTCTTCTTTCGAAAGCAGCAACGCCCGGCCGTCGTAACGCGGGGTTTCGCCTTTGGCCTGTTGCTCGGCGCGCATCGCGTCGAGTTCTTCGGCGGTGCAGAAGCACGGGAAAGCATGGCCCAGTTCGACCAGTTGCTGCGCGTATTTCTGGTAGATATCGCCCCGCTCGCTCTGCCGGTACGGACCGTGCGGACCGCCTACATCCGGGCCTTCGCTCCATTCGATGCCCAGCCAGCGGAGTGCGTCGAAGATCTGCTGTTCGGACTCGCGGGTCGAGCGCAACTGATCGGTGTCTTCAATGCGCAGAATGAACTCGCCGCCGTGCTGTTTGGCAAAGCAATAGTTGAACAGCGCGATGTAGGCCGTGCCGACGTGAGGGTCACCCGTGGGCGATGGCGCGATGCGGGTACGAACGGTGGTCATGGAAAATCCCGGAGTAGGTCGATCAAGCGCGGAATGTTAACAGGCCGGGGGCCTGCGGCTCCAGCGCGGGTGATGTGATCGTTTCCATAGAACGTCTTCGCTTGTCCGCGAACTGCCGGGAACCGGCAGCAAAACCATTGCATATTTAGAACGTCTTCGTGGACAAGTCCACTCCCACAGTGTCCGCGATCTCCCACAGTGTCCGCGAACTGCAGGGAACCAGCAGCAAAACCATTGCATATTTAGAACGTCTTCGTGGACAAGTCCACCCCCACAGTGTCCGCGATCTCCCACAGGTGTCCGCGAACTGCAGGGAACCAGCAGTAAAACGGAATCTGTGGGAGCGGACTTGTCCGCGAACTGCCGGGAACCGGCAGCAAAACCACAGAGCACTCGGCCTGATAATCACCAGCGGATCAAACCGCCAGCAACCGTTCACGCAGTTTGCCGATTTCGTCGCGCATCTGTGCAGCGGCTTCGAATTCCAGATCGCGGGCCAGTTGGTACATTTTTTCTTCCAGTTGGCGAATGCGCTTGTTGATTTCGCTCGGCGAACGCAGTTCGTTTTCGTAGCGGGCGTTTTCTTCGGCGGCCTTGGCCATGCCCTTGCGCTTTTTGCTGCGAGAACCCGGTACGGTGGCGCCTTCCATGATGTCGGCGACGTCCTTGAAGACCCCTTTAGGCGTGATGCCATGTTCCAGGTTGAACGCAAGCTGCTTCTCGCGACGCCGCTCGGTTTCGCCGATGGCGCGCTCCATCGAACCGGTGATGCGGTCGGCGTACAGAATCGCCCGACCGTTGAGGTTACGCGCCGCCCGGCCGATGGTCTGGATCAGCGAGCGGTCAGATCGCAGAAAGCCTTCCTTATCCGCGTCGAGAATCGCCACCAGCGACACTTCCGGCATGTCCAGGCCTTCACGCAGCAAGTTGATGCCGACCAGCACGTCAAACGTACCCAGACGCAGGTCGCGAATGATCTCCACCCGCTCTACCGTGTCGATGTCCGAGTGCAGGTAACGCACCCGCACGCCGTGGTCGCTCAGGTAATCGGTCAAGTCTTCGGACATGCGCTTGGTCAACGTAGTGACCAGTACCCGTTCTTCCAGCGCCGCACGTTTGTGGATTTCCGACAGCAGGTCGTCGACCTGAGTCAGCGCCGGACGGATTTCGATCTGCGGGTCCACCAGACCGGTTGGCCGCACCACCTGCTCAACAACCCGACCGGCGTGTTCCGCCTCGTAATTGCCCGGCGTTGCCGAGACAAAAATGGTCTGCGGGCTGATCGCTTCCCACTCGTCAAAGCGCATGGGCCGGTTATCCAGCGCCGACGGCAGCCGAAACCCGTACTCGACCAGGGTTTCCTTGCGGGAGCGGTCGCCTTTGTACATCGCGCCGACCTGCGGCACGCTGACGTGGGACTCGTCGATCACCAGCAAGGCGTCGGCTGGCAGGTAGTCGAACAAGGTCGGCGGCGGCGCACCGGACGGACGGCCCGACAGGTAGCGCGAGTAGTTTTCGATGCCGTTGCAGTAACCCAGCTCCAGCATCATTTCCAGGTCGAAACGGGTGCGCTGCTCAAGACGCTGCGCTTCCACCAGCTTGTTCTGGCTGCGCAGGTACTCCAGACGCTCCTGCAGCTCGACCTTGATGTTTTCCATCGCCTCGACCAGCGTCTCGCGCGGCGTGACGTAGTGGCTCTTGGGGTAGAAGGTAAAGCGCGGCAGCTTGCGAATCACTTCGCCAGTCAACGGGTCGAACGCCGACAGGCTTTCGACTTCATCATCGAACAGTTCGATACGGATCGCTTCCAGATCGGATTCGGCCGGGTAGATGTCAATCACATCGCCACGCACCCGGAAGGTCGCGCGGGCAAAGTCCATGTCATTGCGGGTGTATTGCAGGTCGGCCAGACGCCGCAGCAAGGCGCGCTGGTCAAGCTTGTCGCCACGATCGACGTGCAGCACCATGCGCAGATAGGTTTCCGGGCTGCCCAGGCCATAAATGCACGACACCGTGGTGACGATGATCGCGTCCTTGCGCTCCAGCAATGCCTTGGTCGCAGACAGACGCATCTGCTCGATGTGGTCGTTGATCGACGCGTCCTTCTCGATGAAGGTGTCCGACGACGGCACGTAGGCTTCAGGCTGATAGTAGTCGTAGTAGGAAACGAAGTATTCCACGGCGTTGTTCGGGAAGAACGCCTTGAATTCGCCGTACAACTGCGCCGCCAGGGTCTTGTTCGGCGCCAGCACCAGCGTCGGACGCTTGATCTGGGAAATGACGTTGGCAATGCTGAACGTCTTGCCCGAGCCGGTCACCCCCAGCAAGGTCTGGTGCGCGAGCCCGGCGTCGATCCCTTCGACCAGTTGGCGAATGGCCTCGGGCTGATCGCCGGCTGGCTCAAAACGGGTGACGAGCTGGAACTCGGACATAACCTACCTCTTGATTGATTCGCGTGTGCGTCGCCTGCATGAATCCGCGTGCGACGTCACCGCGTAAAGGGTTCGCCCCTGCCTGCCTGGCGCAATGGCGAAAGCACCGCCGACGACAGCCCCCGCCAAGGAGCAGACGTGCGATGTTTTGAAGTGATGACTCATAGATGGAGTCATATATCGGCCTTTCAAGGCATCCACTTAAAGCATTGAGGTTTTAACGGAACGAACGTTCTACAAATATGCGCAAAAACCTC
Source organism: Pseudomonas graminis (assembly GCF_002093745.1). Classification (GTDB taxonomy): domain Bacteria; phylum Pseudomonadota; class Gammaproteobacteria; order Pseudomonadales; family Pseudomonadaceae; genus Aquipseudomonas. The sequence goes on along the minus strand of NZ_MTSB01000036.1, from coordinate 9,460 downwards.
GAAAAAACCCGCCCCGCCCTGTCGCCCGTCGAAAGGATGCTCTCTATACTAGCCCTGTTTTTGCACCGCTTTGGCGCATTCAGCCGCAGCGGGGCATTTCCCTCCCACTCTTCATCAAGAGCCGCCGCACAATGAGCCTGTTCTCCGCTGTCGAAATGGCACCCCGCGATCCGATCCTGGGTATCAACGAAGCATTCAACGCCGACACCCGCACCACCAAGGTCAACCTTGGCGTGGGCGTCTACTGTGATGAAGACGGGCGCATTCCCCTGCTGCGTGCCGTGGCTGAAGCCGAAAAAATCCGCGTGGCCCAACATGCACCGCGCGGCTACCTGCCAATCGACGGCATTGCCGCCTACGACCAGGCCGTGCAGAAGCTGCTGCTGGGCGCTGACTCGCCGCTGATCGCGTCGGGCCGCGTACTGACCACTCAATCGGTCGGCGGCACAGGCGCCTTGAAGATCGGTGCCGACTTCCTCAAGCAACTGCTGCCCAACGCCGTTGTGGCCATCAGCGACCCCAGCTGGGAAAACCACCGCGCGCTGTTCGAAACCGCCGGTTTCCCGGTGCAGAATTATCGCTACTACGACGCCGCGACGCACGATGTGAACCGCGCCGGCATGCTCGAAGACCTGCAGAACCTGCCGAACCACTCGGTGGTCGTCCTGCACGCCTGCTGCCATAACCCGACCGGCGTCGACCTGAGCCTGGACGATTGGAAAAAGGTGCTGGAAGTGGTCAAGGCCAAAGGTCACGTGCCGTTTCTGGACATGGCTTATCAAGGCTTCGGCCAAGGCATTCAGGAAGACGCCCTCGCGGTGCGCCTGTTCGCCGAGTCGGGCCTGACCTTCTTCGCCTCCAGCTCGTTCTCCAAATCGCTGTCGTTGTATGGCGAGCGCGTCGGTGCGCTGTCGATCATCACCGAATCGAAGGAAGAAACCGCCCGCGTCCTGTCGCAGGTCAAGCGCGTGATCCGCACCAACTACTCCAACCCGCCCACCCACGGCGCGATCATTTCCGCCGCCGTCCTCAACGACCCGGCACTGCGCACTCTGTGGGAAGAAGAACTGGGCGAAATGCGCGTGCGCATTCAGGGCATGCGTCAGGCGATGGTCGAACGCCTGGCTGATAACCCGGCCGGTCAGGACTTCAGCTTTGTCGGCCGTCAGTGCGGTATGTTCTCCTACTCCGGCCTGACCGCCGCACAGGCCCAGCGCCTGCGCAGCGAATTCGGCATCTACGCCCTCGATACCGGACGTATCTGCGTGGCGGCGCTGAATCAGAAAAACATTGATGCAGTGTGTGACGCGATCAAGAAGGTGCTCTAACTTCTCACCGCATAGCTGTAGTTGTAGGAGCGAACTTGTTCGCGAAGACGGTGTTCCAGTCGATGCATCTTCATGGACTGTACGGCCCCTTCGCGAACATCGCGTCTCCAACAGACTCACCCTCACCACCGCTCAGCAACTGAATCGAACGATCCACAGTGTCACCCCTCGAAACCCTGTCAGACCCTTTTCTGAATCAGCTATCGAGGTAGTCATGTCCATCGAACCGCAACGCCAGAAAGAACCGACGCCTAATCAGGACGCGCCTGCCGCGCCAGGTCCGGACCGCAACGATCCGGCCATCGAGCCGCAGGTTTCGGACGTAGAGCCGGAGACTGAAAAAGGTGACGGCCAGACGCAAGGTCAGACCCCTGCCCCTAGCCAAAGCCAGTCCCAAGGCCAGAACCAGAGCCAGCAGTCCAACGGCAGCGCCTACGTGCCTGACTACGAGCCTCAGGAAAAAAAGGAAGACCAGCGCAATCATCAGCCCACCCAGGGCACCGACGCTGATATCGACACCAACGCGGGCTGAATGAACTAACAGAAAGGCGCATTTGGGCCGTATGGCCCAAACGCTTTCTCCAAATGCCTGCTGATCCCCCTATTCCTTGATCACCTGCACCTGATACGCCGGATCAGCCTTGATTTGCTGCTCTGTGAACGGCAGCGTGGCCCATTGCTTTTTCGAAAACGCTTCGGTCTGGTCCCTTGAATGGGCGGACTGTGGGTTGCTCGACTCGGAAAACGCCAGCAAACCCTGCGCCTTGGGACCCTGATCATCAAACGTCACCACTTGCAGGTAGCTGGTGCCACTGACCACTTCGCGCTTGCCGTCCTTGCCTGCAACGGTCTGCATCGCGTTGTAGATGCCCAGCTCGGCCGGGCCGCCGTGGATCGAAATCGGTTGGCCGCTGATGCTGGAGACCTGAATGTCGCCCCATCGGGTCTCAGCGGAGAAACCGGCCTTGGCCACCTCATCCACCGCCGCAAGCATGGCGGCGCGCAAGGCCGTGGCAACCTGCGGGTTTTCAATCGCCAGCCCGCTGGGTGTATGAACCGGGTCTAGCGGGTCGAACACCACACGCCAGCGCGAGGCGACCGCCTGCATAGCGGTCACGATCCGCTGGAAATACACGAAACCGATACCACTGTTGAGGTCAGCGCGTCCGTCCCAGGCGTTCAGCGCGGTACACAACGGTGCCAGACGCGCCGCATCGCCCCCCAGCTCCGAGGCGCAGAATTTCAGCAGATCCGGCAAAACTTGCCCGGCCTGATACACCTCGTTGTCCATGACCATCGCTTGCAGGTGCTCGGCGCTGACCTTGCCTGCCTTCTCCAGGCTGCTCAGCCGATCCAGCGCAAAACGCGCACGCTGCCCCAGCGGCTGACCGTCCTGGCTGATCAAGGGTGAAAAGTCTTTTAACGGCGCGGCCGGATTGACCATCCAGGCCGAGTCGTTGGAATGCTGCACGAAATCAGTCCGCAACAGCTGCGGCTGGCGCGACGACGGATAAATGCCCGCTTGCGCCGCCTCGGGAGACACGCTCCAGTTGCACGCGCTGCGCGAACCGTCGAGCACGATCAGTTCGGTGCCGATGCGCGGGTCGCTGCACTTGGCGAGCTTGGCCGCGTCAACATTCGGCACTACCGACAGGTTCATGTACAACGCCTGCCCCTTGGCATCGACCGCCAGGGTGTTGACCCACGGAATGCCCTGAATTTTATGCACCGACGCCTGAAACGCCTTGAGGCTGTCGGCCTTGTCCATTGCATACCATTGCTGCAACACCCGGTCGTTTTCCAGGTTGGCGTCGCGCAGGCTGAAGGCAAACTTTGCATCCCAGTCCAGCTTGCCCGGCCACTGCACCACTGGGCCAAACGTCGACGAATACAGGATGCGCGGCACCGCCTTGAAGCTGCCGTCGGGCTGCCTCACCTCGACGTTCACCTGCTGCTTGTCCATTGCGATGGACTTGCCATCCAGCAAGTAGCGGGTCGGGTCTTTCGGATCAAGCTGCAAGCGGTGCAGCGTGAAGTGTTTCGACGTGTCGACAGTGTGGCTCCAGGCCAGGTGCCGATTGAAACCGATGTTGATCAACGGCAAACCCGGCAATGCGGCGCCCATCACGTCCAGCTTGCCGGGAATGGTCAGGTGCATCTGATAGAAACGCATGCCGCCGCCCCACGGAAAGTGCGGGTTGGCCAGCAACAGGCCTCGCCCGTTGGCGGACAGATCACGACCGACTGCCACCGCATTGCTGCCACGCTCCAGGGCAAAGCGCTCGTTGCGGGCGGCGGCCAGTTGCAGCGCTTGAACCTGCTGGCTATCAACCTGCAATGGCTTTTGCGCAGAAGGTGGCCGGGCACCGGCCAACGCTTCAGTGAACTGCCCTACTCCGCCTTCGACCAACAGACGACGTGTCAGGCGCACCAGATCATCAGTGCTGATCGGACGCACCCATTCGGCCGCGCACGGTTGCGGCAGGCCTTTGCCCTTCTGCTCATCCAGAGAGCGGTTGTAACCGGCGACATAGCCTTGCATCAACTGGCGAATTTCAAGAGGCTGAGCCTTCCAGAAGTCCGCCAGCGCCTGCGGGGTATTGAGCCATTTGAACAGCAGGTCGCTGGCCATGTTGCTGCGCTGCTCAAGGGTCGCCTTGTCCGGCCCGAAATAGCGCGAGCGTTCGCCGTTGACGGTGACAACCTCATTGGCCAGCAGGCACAGGTTGTCCTGCGCGTAAGCGTAACCGATACCGAACCCCAGACCTCGCTCGTCATCCGCGACGATGTGCGGCACGCCAAAACCGGTGCGCCGGATCTCGGCCTTTGCCGCCTGATGCAAGGAGGCCTGCTGTTCAGGGGCAACCAGTGCCTGCGCAGGTAAAACCACTGCGCACGAAAGGCCTGCAAACACAAAACCGGGCAGTGCTCTGGACATAATCACGCTGACTCCAACTCGACAAGACGACCCGAATTAGCCGCTCCCGTTAAACGAAGTACGGAGGCGGATTTTTAGCTGAATCGTACAACCGGTGCGCGGCGCTAAATTCCTGCCTCCATGCCTCGTTTAAAGGGCAGCTCTGATTAAAGAGCAGCTCTACAGCCGTTGCTCGTCGACCGGCTGATCTCCCAGCGCAGGAATCTGCATGAAACGCTCTCGACATCCTCGACGCGCCCTTCTGGTGGCGCTGTGCCTGTTCCCGGTCATTGCTGTGTGTGCCTGGCAGATCCTGCCCGGCGGCGAGGGCACTGCGTCGACCGTGACGGTGACGCGCGGCACCCTCGAAAACAGCGTGACCGCGTTGGGCACCCTGCAACCGCGCAGCTACGTGGACGTCGGCTCGCAAGCCAGCGGGCAGATCATGAAGATCCACGCGCAGGTGGGTGATCAGGTCAAGGAAGGCGATTTGCTGGTGGAAATCGACCCTTCGACGCAAAAAGCCAAACTCGATGCCGCGCGCTACGCCATCGATAACCTCAAGGCCCAGCTTCAGGAGCAGCGTGCGCTGCACGAGCTGGCCGAGCAGAAACAACAACGCCAGAAGAACCTGGCAGCGGGCGGTGCCACACGCGCCGAAGACGTGCAGGCGGCGCAATCCGAATTTCGTGCCACGCAGGCCAGGGTCGACATGTTCAAGGCACAGATCCTCGAAGCCCAGGCCGCACTGCGCAGTGACGAAGCGGCGCTGGGTTACACACGCATTTACGCGCCCATGAGCGGCACCGTGGTCGCGCTGGATGCCCGTGAAGGCCAGACCCTCAACGCACAACAACAGACGCCACTGATTCTGCGTATTGCCCGGTTATCTCCCATGACCGTCTGGGCCGAAGTCTCGGAGGCTGACATCGGCCATGTCAAACCGGGCATGACCGCCTATTTCACTACCCTGAGCGGTGGTCATCGGCGCTGGAGCAGCACCGTCAGGCAGATTCTGCCAGTCCCGCCCAGGCCGCTGGATCAGGCCAATCAGGGCGGTGGCAGCCCGAGCAGTTCGCGCAAGAGCGGCGGTGGCCGGGTGGTGCTCTACACCGTGCTGCTGGACGTCGACAACAGCGATCAGGCACTGATGGCAGAAATGACCGCACAGATCTTCTTCGTCGCGGGCAAAGCCGAGAACACCCTCACCGCCCCGCTCGCGGCCCTGCAAAATGGCGCGCAAGCCGGTATTCAGACCGTGCAGGTGCTGGCCGCCGATGGCGAGGTGCAACGGCGTCAGGTACGCACCGGGATCAGCGACCGTCTGCGGGTGCAGATTATCGACGGTCTGAATGAAGGTGATCGCCTGCTGATAAACGCTCCCGCCGGGAGCGGAGGCTGAATGCGCACGCCGCTGATCGACCTGCGGGGCATCCGCAAAACCTACGGCGGTGGCGACAGCCCGCAGGTCAACGTGCTGCGCGGCATCGACCTGTCGATTCATGCCGGCGAGTTCGTGGCGATTGTCGGCGCCTCCGGCTCCGGCAAATCGACGCTGATGAACATCCTTGGCTGTCTGGATCGCCCCACGTCGGGTGAATACCTGTTTGCCGGGGAAAACGTTGCCGAGCTGGGCAGCGACGAACTGGCCTGGCTGCGGCGCGAGGCATTCGGCTTCGTGTTTCAGGGCTACCACCTGATCCCGTCCGGTTCGGCGCAGGAAAACGTCGAGATGCCGGCCATCTACGCCGGAACAGCCGCCGCAGAGCGCCACGCCCGGGCCGCTGCCCTGCTCGACCGTCTGGGCCTGGCCTCTCGCACCGGCAATCGCCCGCATCAACTGTCCGGCGGCCAGCAGCAACGGGTGTCCATCGCTCGCGCACTGATGAATGGCGGGCACATCATTCTTGCCGACGAACCCACCGGCGCGCTGGACAGCCACAGCGGTGCCGAAGTCATGGCCCTGCTGGACGAACTGGCCAGCCAAGGGCATGTGGTGATTCTGATCACCCACGACCGGGAAGTCGCTGCACGGGCCAACAGGGTCATCGAAATCAGTGACGGTCTGGTGATCAGCGACACCGCTAGGGAGGTTTCCGATGTGCAGCGCTCTGCGAACCCGGCTGCACTGCAGGCCGTCGATCTGCGCAAGCGTTTGAGCGAAGGCAGCGCCAGTCACGGGGCCTGGAAAGGCGAATTGTTCGACGCGGTTCAGGCGGCGTGGCGCGTCATGTGGATCAACCGCTTCCGCACCGCGCTGACCTTGCTGGGCATCGTCATCGGCGTCGCGTCAGTGGTGGTCATGCTCGCTGTCGGTGAAGGCAGCAAGCGCCAGGTCATGGCGCAGATGTCCTCATTCGGCTCCAACATCATCTACCTGAACGGCAAGGCCCCCAACCCGCGCGCGCCGAAAGGCGTCATCACACTGGAAGAAGTCGCGGCGCTGGGCGACCTGCCCGAAGTCAAAATAATCATGCCGGTGAATGGCGGACAGGCCGGTGTGCGCTACGGCAATGTCGACCACTCCAGTTACGTCGGCGGCAACGACACGCACTTTCCGGCGATCTTCAACTGGCCGGTGGTGGAAGGCAGTTACTTCAGTGAGGCCGATGAACAGAGCGCAGCCGCCGTGGCCGTGATTGGTCATAAAGTCCGGCAAAAGCTGTTCGGCGAGCGCATCGACCCTATTGGCCAATACATCCTGATCGAGAACGTCCCCTTTCAAGTGGTCGGCGTACTTCAGGAAAAAGGCGCGACCTCGGGCGACCTGGACAGCGACAACCGCATCGCCATTCCCTACTCCTCGGCCAGCATCCGGCTGTTCGGCTCGCAAGACCCGGAGTACATCACCATCGCCACCCGCGACGCCAACAACGTCAAGCAAGCCGAAGCAGCGATCCGCTGCCTGCTGCAGCGCCTGCACAACGGCAAACAGGATTACGAGCTGACCAACAACGCCGCGATGATCCAGGCCGAGGCACGCACCCAGAACACCCTGTCGATGATGCTCGGCTCGATTGCCGCCATCTCGCTGCTGGTCGGCGGCATCGGGGTCATGAACATCATGCTGATGACGGTGCGTGAGCGCACTCGCGAGATCGGCATCCGCATGGCCACCGGGGCGCGGCAGCGCGACATTCTGCGCCAGTTCCTCACCGAAGCGGTGATGCTCTCGGTGGTCGGCGGGCTGGCCGGTATCGTGCTGGCGCTGGGAATGGGCGTGGCATTGCTGCTGAGCAACGTGGCGGTGGCCTTCACCCTGCCTGCGGTGATCGGTGCCTTTGCCTGCGCCTTGGTCACCGGCGTGATCTTCGGCTTCATGCCGGCCCGCAAAGCCGCACGGCTCGACCCGGTGACGGCCCTTACCAGTGAATGACCCTTCGATGAAGCCATGCCTTTCCCTGCTGACCGTTTGCCTGCTGCTGAGCGCTTGCAACGCGCCGGCTCCGCGTCTGGACAGCGGCATCCAGCCACCCGCGAGCTGGGCGTTTGCCGAGCGAGCTGCCAGCCAGCGCAGCGACGCTCAATGGTGGCAACGCTTCGGCAGCCCGGAATTGAACCGCTTGATCGCTCAAGCCAGCCGCGACAGCCATGAAGTGGCTGCGGCGATGGCACGGGTGCGTCAGGCACAGGCCACTGCCATCATCGGCGGTGCGCCGTTGCTGCCGGAGCTGGCGTTCGACCTGCGCGGTCAACGCAACACATTCGTGCGCAACAGCGACCGCAAGGCCAACCCGTCAGATGACAACAACACCAACAATTTCACCAGCGGCCTGACCGCCAGTTACGAGGTGGACTTCTGGGGAGGCATCGCTGCAACACGCGACAGCGCAGTTCAAGGTCTGCGCGCCAGCGAGTTCGATCAGGCGACCGTGGAACTGACCTTGCTCAGCAACGTCGCCGACCGCTACGCGCAAACCCTGGCAGCCCGCGAACAAGGCCGGATTGCCGGGCTGAACCTGGCCAATGCGCAGAGCGTTTTGAAGCTGGTGCAGACCCGTTATGACTCGGGTTCGGCCACTGCGCTGGAACTGGCGCAGCAGAAAAACCTGGTCGCCACCCAGCAGCGCGAACTGCCGCGCATTCAGCAACTGGCCAACGAACAATTGATCACCCTCGCGGCGCTACTCGGCCAGCCGATGCAGAACGTCAGGCTGGACGATCAGGCTTTCGACACACTGAGCTGGCCGGACATCCGCGCCGGCGTGCCCAGCGACCTGTTGACCCGCCGCCCTGATCTGGCCAAAGCCGAAGCCGAACTGGCGGCCGCGCAGGCCAACGTTACCGTGGCCCGTGCGGCGATGCTGCCGAAACTGACCCTCAGCGCCCGGCTGGGCACCGAAGCCACCCGCGCCGAAGACTGGCTGCGCGCGCCCTTCAGCAGCCTGACCGCCGGCCTGGTAGGTCCGATCTTCAATAATGGCCGCCTGAGCGCCGAACGCGACAAGGCCACAGCGCGCCAGGAAGAACTGCTGGAGACCTATCGCGGCGCGATCATCAACAGCTTCGCCGACGTGGAAAAAGCCCTGAACAGCATCCGCGGCCTGGACGAGCAGCGCTACTGGCACGAAGAAGAGCTTGAACAGGCGCAGACCGCCTTCCGCATCGCGCAGAGCCGTTACGAAGCCGGGGCCGAGGATTTGCTGACCGTGCTGGAGACCCAGCGCACGCTGTACCTGGCGCAGGATGTGAGTGTTCAGTTACGGCTGGCGCGGGTTCAGGCCAGTATTGCGCTGTACAAAGCGCTGGGCGGGGGCTGGCAAGTGCGCTGAGCGAGCCACAGCCAGAAGCAGCTATCGTGCGGCGCTCCGCGTCCTACATCACTGAGCCCGAAAAAAAGGGGGATGAAACCACAGCATCAGTATGGACACAGCCCCTTGTGGGAGTGAGCTTGCTCACGAAGGCAATGGTTCAAGCGACCTGTCTCGGGGGGCTGTACCGGCCTTTTCGTGAGCAAGCTCACTCCCACAGGAGGTGTGTGTAACGCTGAGCATGGGCGAGAAACCGTCGCGATGCGCTTCTACACGCGTCACCACTCGCAAGGGGCATGAAACCACGGCATCAGTATGGACACAGCCCTTTGTGGGAGTGAGCTTGCTCACGAAGGCAATGGTTCAAGCGACCTGTCTCGGGGGGCTGTACCGGCCTTTTCGTGAGCAAGCTCACTCCCACAGGAGGTGTGTGTAACGCTGAGCATGGGCACGAGAAACCGTCG
>NZ_MTSB01000035.1 GCF_002093745.1 Pseudomonas graminis | reverse complement strand
TCAGGCGTTCAGTGCCGTGGATCAACGCCAAGGCTTCAGGCGTGCGCTCGACCTGAGACTCGAACAGGCCGTGAACGGTCTGTTCCAGTGGGTACACGGCAGCGGTGTCGTTGAAACCGTGCAGCAGCTGATTGCGTTCCAGCTCCGGCAAGACCTGCAAGCAATGCAGCTTCGCTTGCGGTGTCAATTCCAGTGCTTCGGCCAGTTGTTGCAGGGCCGTCTGCATGTAGCCGCACACCCGCTGCCCGTCAACGCCCTGTTGCACCAGCGTCGTCAGCAGCAGGCCCTCGCCCAGGTCATCGACGTTCAATGTGAGTGGGTAGTTGGTGCGTTCTTCACCGGACAGGCTTTCGATACCGTCCCAGGCGCGCAGTGCGTCGGACGTGGCCGTCGCTGTCGCGCTGTGTCGGTAGTTGAGCAACGCGCTGAACAGCGGCATCGAGGCAGGAACACCGCTGCAACGCTGTGCCAGCGCCAGGGACGCATGCTCGTGACCCAGCAGTTCGGTCAATTGCGCGTGAGCTGCCTTGACACCGGCGCGCACGCTTTTCTCGGCCACGGCCAGGCGCAGCGGCAATGTGTTGATGAACAGGCCTATGGCGCGATCAGCGCCTTCGCCACCCTGCATGCGGCCCATCAGGACCGTGCCGAACACCACGTCCTGTTTGCCTGAAATGCGCCCCAGGACCATCCCCCAGGCCAGATGGACCAGGCTGGCCAGACTGACACCGAGCTGCCGGGCCTGCGCCCGCAGACGCTGGTCGAGATCGGCGTCGAGCAATTGCGTTGCCTCGTCCACACCGGCACCGTCGCCCTGTACGTTCTGCAGTCCGAACGGCAAGGTCGGTTCTTCCACATCACCGAGCATGTCGCGAAAGAACGTTTCATGGGCCTCACGGCTCACGCCCAGGCGGGCTTGCGCCACGTAGTTGCGGTAAGCGACGGCCTCGCCAAGGCCTTGTTGCTCGCCCAGCAGCCAGGCCTGCATTTCGTGTTGCACCACTTCCAGTGCGGTGTGGTCCAGCGCCATGTGATGGAACAGCAACAGCGCGACACAGCGGTGGTTGGCCGAGTCTTCGGCAAACTTCAAGCGCAACAACGGGGCCTGGGTCACCTCGAAGCGGAAATGCCGGGGGTTGAACTGCTCTTGCAGTTGCGCCGCCACGTCGCCCGAATCCGGGTCGAGGGTCACCTCCTCGACACTCAACCGTGCCTCGCGGCAGACCACCTGAACCGGGCTGTCGAGACCTTCCCAGAATACGGCGGTGCGCAGAATGTCGTGACGGTCGATGACTGACTGAAACGCCTGAATGAAGGCATCCAGACGTCCCCGGTCGGCCATCGAGAACACCGATTGCAGCACGTAGGGGTCGCCTTGCTCGGCGCTCAGGTGGTGATAAAGAATGCCTTCCTGCAACGGCGCCAGGGCATAGATGTCCTGGATGTTGGCGATGCCACCGGGAACCCGGGCCACGATCTGGTCGATGGAGGTCTGGTCCAGATCCGCCAGCGGCAGCATGGTCGGGGTGATTTGTCGGCTATCGGCAGTAATCGCATTGGCCGGGACGCTGATATCGCTCCCCGCGCCCACGGCCGCCGCCAGTGCCGCCAGGGTCGGCTGGCTGAACAGCACACGCACATCGGCGCGCAATCCGGCCTGACGCATGCGCTCGATCAGGCTCACGGCCAGCAGTGAATGCCCGCCCAGTTCAAAGAAGTGATCGAAACGGCCCACGCGCTCCACTTTGAGAAGCTGTTCCCACAGCGTGGCCAGCGTCTGCTCGACCGGCCCTTGCGGTGCGGCGTATTCACGGCTGGCGAACGCGTCGGCGCCCGGCTCCGGCAAGGCGCGGCGGTCGAGTTTGCCGTTGGCGGTCAGTGGCAAGGTGTCCAGCACCACAAAGGCAGACGGCACCATGTACTCGGCGAGCGAATCGAGCAATTCGTCGCGCAGGGCCTGTGCGCTGAGTTCGACGCCGGGTTCTGCTGTCACGTAGGCCAGCAGCCTTTTCTGGCCGCGCAGGTCCTGATCGGCGCGGGCAATCACCGCCGCCTCTGCCACGCCTTCGCAGGCGCTCAAGCGTGCAGCGATTTCTCCCGGTTCGATGCGGAAACCGCGAATCTTCACCTGATCGTCGTTGCGTCCCAAATACTGAATGCTGCCATCAGCCTGCCAGCAGCCCAGGTCACCGGTGCGGTACAGCATCGCGCCGACTCGCTCGTCGAAAGGGTCGCTGATAAAGGTTTCGCGGGTCAGCTCGGGGCGGTTCAGGTAGCCCTTGGCGACGCCGTGGCCGCCGATGTAAAGCTCTCCGGCAACCCCCAGAGGCGCTGGGCGACGGTGGGCATCGAGCACGTAAATGCGGCTGTTGCCGATGGGTCGGCCAATGGGAATGCTGGGGCCTTCCACCCGGTCGATTTCCCAGGTGGTCGAAAACGTCGTGGCTTCAGTCGGGCCGTAGCCGTTCAGAAGGTGTTGCGGGGCGCCCTGTGCCAGCACTTTTGCGATCACTGCCGGGTCCAGCACATCACCGCCGACGATCAGGTACCGCAGTTGACTGAACGCCTCGCTCAGGCCGGCTGCGTACTGGTGAAACAGGCCCGCGGTCATCCACAGCACACTGACCGACTGTTCCAGCAGCAACCCGGCGAAGCGTTCGCGGGACAACAGGATGTCTTGCTCCACCAGCACAACGCAGCCGCCATTGAGCAGCGGCGCCCAGACTTCCAGGGTGCTGGCGTCGAATGCCGGGTTGGAGGCGAACGCCACACGGTCTGCAGCATTGAAATCGGCATAACCGTTATTGATGACCAGCCGGCTGATTGCCCTGTGCGGCACGGCCACGCCTTTTGGCGTTCCGGTGGAGCCGGAGGTGTACATCACGTAGGCTGAAGCCTCGCCGGTTGACGTGCGCGGCGGGTTTGCAGCGCCTGCGCTGTCCAGCGTCAGGGTGTCCAGTGTCACTCGCGGGATACCGGTCAGCGTCGGGCGGCTGCTCAGGCTCAGCAGCCGTGTTGCCTGGCTGTCCTCCAGAATGAACTGCAAGCGTTCGGCAGGTGCATTGACGTCCAGCGGTACGTAGGCCGCGCCGCATTTGAGGATTGCCAGTTGGCTGATCAGCAGCTCGAAGGAGCGTTCCAGCTCGATGGCAACGTGATCGCCGGGCTTTACGCCTTGCGCCTGCAAGTGGTCCGCCAGCGCATTGGCCTGAGCGTTCAGCTCGCGGTAGGTGAGTTGCCGGTCGCCCTGCACAGCGGCCGGTGCATCGGGATCACGACTGACGTGATCTTCAAAAAGCGCCGACACGCTGCTGTCACACGGGTAAACGCGCGCGGTGTCATTGAAGTCCACCAGCAATTGCCAGCGCTCCTGCGGCGGCAGGATGTCCAGCGTGTTCAGCGTGCGTTGCGGGTCCTGCTCCAGCGCCTGGGCCAGTTGCTCGAAGGCGGCCAACAGGTATTCGCCGACACGCTGCGCGCCAATCTGCGCCAGCGCCATCACACTCAGTGACAATTGTTCGCCCAGGTCGTCGACCGAAACGGTCAGCGGGTAGTTGCTGCGCTCTTCACCCCCCAGCACCTGCAACCCTTGCCAGGCGGCGCTGGCCTGAGCGGTCACGGCCTGCGCAGCACTGCCGTGACGGTAGTTGAACAATGAACCGAACAACGGCGTCGGTGCCGCCACACCGCTGCAACGCTGGGCCAGTGCCAGCGAGGCATGTTCGTGACCCAGCAGCGCGGTCAATCTCAGGTGGGTGGCCTTGATGCTGGCCGCAACGCCCTGAGCGCCCAGCTCGACGCGCAACGGCAAGGTGTTGATGAACATGCCCAGCGCCCGCTCGGCGCCCTCGCCGCCCTGCATGCGGCCCATCAGTACGGTGCCGAACACCACGTCTTCGCGACCGGAAATACGCCCCAGGACATGCGCCCAGGCCAGATGCGCCAGGCTGGCGGTGCTGACGCCCAGGCGTCGCGCCTGAGCGCGCAACCGCCTGGCCAGCGAATCCTCGACCGGCAGGCGCACTTCTTCTATATGCGCATCGGCACCCAATGCATCGCTGAAGCCAAACGGCAGGGTCGGCTCTTCCACATCCCCTAACATGTCGCGGAAAAACGTCTCCTGGGCGTCACGGTCCGCACCCAGACGGGCCTGGGCGACGTAGTTGCGATAAGGCACGGCATCGGCCAGCGTGTCCTCGGCACCCAGCAGGAAGGCCTGGGCCTCGTGTTGCACCAGCTCCAGCGCCGCATGGTCAAGTGCCATGTGATGGAACAGCAATATAGCCACCCAGCGAGCATTGGCCGGGTCGGCTGACCAGACCAGTCGCATCAGCGGTGCCTGACGCACGTCCATGCGGTAATGACGGGTGTCGAAGCGTTCTTGCAATTGGTGCGTCACGTCCCCGGCGGCCGGATCAAGGCTGACTTCCTCGACGTCCAGGCGAGCTTCCTGCAGAACCACCTGCATGGGGTCGTCGAGCCCTTCCCAGACCATGGCGGTGCGCAGAATGTCATGACGATTGATGACGCCTTGCAGCGCCTGAGCGAATTGCTCCAGCCGTTCGCGGCTCTCTGCGCCGAACAGGGTGTGCAACACGTAAGGGTCGCCTTGAGGCGCAGAAATATGGTGGTAGAGAATGCCTTCCTGAAGCGGCGCCAGCGGATAGATGTCCTGCACGTTGGCGGCCCCGCCGGGGATGCCTTCGACAATCCGGTCAATCGCCTCCTGACTCAATTGCGCCAGCGGCAGCATGCCCGGCGTGATGCGGAATGCCGGGCTGAGCCAGTCTCCGCCATTTTTCTTCACCAGGTCGATCAGCTCGCGCTTGTGCTGCCGCAAGCCGTCCATGAGGGCATCGTCAAGACTGTCGTCGTCACCGAGGATGACAAGATCACCGTTGTCGTGTTGAAGACGGATCGGGTGACCGGAAATGATAGCCATCAGTTCGTTGAAGAGCATCGCGAGACCTGCGTTATAGAGTTCGTAAAGAGTCGGTCGCCACCTGAAACGCGGCTTCGCGAAAGAGGCGACAGACCACTTTTCTGGATGGGAAAAAACTAGAGCATCGCCAAGGGACTGTCTGTCACGGCAAGCAGGGACAGAACGGTTGCAGGGCACGCCGGACGTGGGGATGAGGCCGCGTCCCGGTTTAGGGGGACACGGCCTGATGCTGCGGGGGGATGAGCAGCGAGCGCTGCGAAAGGTCAGATACGGCGTTTGCTTTTCATGGTGGGAACCTTTGATGCTGCCACATCGACGGACTGGGCGACGCACACCGATGCGGCCACTGCGGCCAGCGTCGACTGACCGAACAGCACGCGCACATCGGCTTCCAGGCCGGCCTGACGCATACGCTCGATCAGGCTGACCGCCAGCAGCGAATGCCCACCCAGTTCGAAGAAGTGGTCATGCCGTCCAACCCGCTCGACCTTCAACAACTCGGCCCAGAGCGTGGCCAGCCAGGTCTCGGTTTCGCCCTGCGGTGCTTCATAGCGATGGGTCACGTAAGCGCTGCTGTCCGGAACCGGCAATGCCTTGCGGTCCAGCTTGCCGTTGGCGGTCAGCGGCAGCGCATCCAGGCGCACATAGGCAGCGGGCACCATGTACTCCGGCAACTGGGCCTGCAAGTACATGCGCAACATCCCGCTGTCGACCACGACCTTGTCAATCGGCGCGGTGTAATACGCCACCAGTCGGGCATCCCCCGGCTCATCTTCCCGAGCCAGGATCACCGCTTCCCTGACCGCTTCGTGCCTGGCCAGGCGCGCTTCGATCTCACCCAGTTCGATACGGAAACCGCGAATTTTCACCTGGTCGTCGTTACGGCCCAAGTATTCGATGTTGCCGTCCTGCCGGTAGCGGCCCAGGTCTCCGGTGCGGTACATGCGTGCGCCAGGCGCTTGGCTGAACGGATCGGTCAGAAAGCGCTCTGCGGTCAGTTCGTCACGGTTCAGGTAGCCGCGCGCCACACCGGCGCCACCGATGTAGAGTTCGCCCGCCACACCGAGCGGCACCGGGTTCATGTAGTCGTCCAGCACGTAGAAGCAGGTGTTGGCGATCGGTTTGCCGATATGCGCTGCGAACCCTTCTTCCCGAGTCATGGCCACCCAGCTGGAGTACGTGGTGGTTTCCGAAGGGCCGTACAGGTTGCACAACTGCCTGACCTGAGTCTTTTCGAACAGGCTTTCGACCAGGCTGCGCTTGAGTGCTTCGCCCGCGACATTGACGGTATGCACGCCCTGCCCCAGCCCGCCGCCTTCGAGCAGCGCCTTGAGCGCCGAGGGCACGGTGTTGATCAGCGTGACGTCATGGGTGCCGTTCTGCAGCTCCAGCACATTGCGCACGATCTCGACGCAACCACCGGAAACCAGTGGCGCGAAGCATTCGTACACCGCCAGGTCGAAGTTCAACGACGTTGAGAACAGCGTTCTGGCCAGCCGTTCCGGGGCAAACGCGCGTTGCGCCCAGGTCAGGAAATTGACCGTGTTGCGGTGTTCGATCATCACGCCTTTCGGCAAGCCGGTGGAGCCTGAGGTGTAGATCACATAGGCCAGGTGGGCCGGGGTCAGTGTTTCACGTTGTGGATTGAGGGCTGACGCGTCCTGCCAGATCACATCGTCCACGTTGATCACAGGCGCTTGCGCCGCCGCCAGCAAGCCCAGGGTTGCGGTCTGGGCGAGCACGAGGCTCGGCGAGCTGTCGTTCAGCATGTACGCCAGGCGATCCGCGGGGTAAGACGGGTCCAGCGGCACGTAACCGCCACCCGCCTTGAGGATTGCCAGCAGCCCGACCACCATGTCGATGCCACGTTCCAGGCAGATCGCAACCCGCGCATCCGGCTGCAGGCCCTGCTTGATCAGGTACCAGGCCAGCCGATTGGCGCGCTCGTTCAATACGCTGTAGCTGAGCCGTTCGCCGTCATGCAGCAGCGCATCGGCGTGCGGCGTCCGCGCCACCTGCGCTTCGAACAGCCCGTGAACGGTTTGCGCCAGCGGATAATCCATGTGTGTGGCGTTGAACTGCGCCAGTTGCTGACGCTCGGCCTCGCCGGGCAGCGCGATACCGGCCACCGGCTGATCGGCGTCGGCGACCATGGCGCGCAACAGGTTTTCCAGATACCCCCGATAACGCTCGATGGTCGATGGCTGAAACAGCGCGGTGGCGAATTCCAGCGTGCCCTGCAACTGGCAGTCGAGTTCACCCAGTTCCAGCGACAGGTCAAACTTCGCGGTCTGTCTGGGCGCGGCCAACCCTTCAAGGGTCAGATCACCGAGCGTCAGGTCGACGTTTTCGGTGTTCTGCCACGACAGCATGGCCTGAAACAGCGCGCTGTGGGACAGGCTGCGAACCGGTTTGACGGCCTCGACCACATGCTCGAACGGCAGCGCCTGACGAGCCTGTGCGTCAAGGCACAGCTGGCGTACTTTGCGCAGCAACTGCGCGACGCTTGGCGCGCCCGACAGGTCGACGGGCAGTGCCAGGGTGTTGACGAACAAACCGATCAACCCTTCCACCTCCGCACTCATGCGGTTGGCGACCGGCGAGCCGATAACCACCTGATCCTGACCGGCCAGGCGTCCGAGCGTCGCCGCCCAGGCGGTCAGCACCGTCATGTACAGCGTGGTGCCGTGGCGTTTGCTCAAGGCCTTGAGCTGCCGGGTCAGTTGCGCATCGAAACACACCGGCAGCACTGCGCCGGCGTAGTCCTGCAGCGCCGGGCGTGGCTGGTCGGTCGGCAGGGTCAGCAGCGCGGGCGCCTGAGCCAGCGCGGAACGCCACCAGTCGGTCTGCTCCTGAAGCACATGGCTGTCCAGCAGACGGTGTTGCCAGGCGGCGTAATCGGCGTACTGCACGCTCAGGTCCGGCAATGGGTCGTGGCTGCCGGTGAGATAAGCCTGGTAAAGCGCGCTCAGTTCGGTGGTCAGAATGCCCATGGACCAGCCATCGGAGACGATGTGGTGCAGGGTCACCAGCAGCACATGTTCGTCCTCGCCCAGACGGATCAGGCGACCGCGAATCAACGGGCCGTGCTCCAGATCAAACGCTTGCGTGGCCTCCTGTTGCGTCAGGCTTTTCAGCGACTGCGCCGGGTTTTCGCTGCCCGAGAGGTCGCTGTGAGTCAGGTTAAAACCGATATCCTCCGGGAGGATGCGCTGCAACGCCGGACCGTCGGACGGTTGACTGAAGCAGGTACGCAAGGCTTCGTGACGGGCCACGATACGGTTCAGCGCCTTGTGCAGGGCGGTGACGTCAAGCGTGCCTTTGAGGCTCAACCCGGCAGGCAAGTGGTAAGCGGCACTGGCCCCTTCCATTCGCGCCAGGAACAACAGGCGTTGCTGGGCAAACGACAGCGGCAGATCGGCATCGCGCGGCACCGGGGTGATAACCGGCCAGGTGCTGCGCGCGGTGGTGGCGAGGTGCGCAGCGATGGCGCTCAGTTGCGGTCTGGCGAACACTTCGGCCAGCTCTAGTTCCACGCCCCACTGCTGACGCACCTGCGAAACCAGGCGCATGGCCAGCAGCGAGTGCCCGCCGAGCTCGAAAAAGTCATCTTCGCGACCTGCCTGCTCGACATTGAGCAAATCCGCCCACAGTGCAGCCAGACGGGTTTCGGTTTCACCTTGCGGCGCCTGATAGCAACGGCTGGCGCTGACGTCGGGTGCCGGCAGTGCCTTGCGGTCCAGCTTGCCATTGGGCGTCAACGGCAGTGCGTCCAGGTGCATGAACAGGGTTGGCACCATGAATTCCGGCAGCACGTCCAGCAAAGGCTCGCGCAACTGTGCAGTCGAGCGCTGCAAACCGGTGTAATAGCCCACCAGTCGCAGGTCCCCCGCGCCATTTTCAACCGCCATCACGACGGCTTCACGTACATCCGGCAAGGCCTGGAGACGGGTTTCGATCTCGCCCAGCTCGATGCGGTAACCTCGAATCTTCACCTGGAAGTCGTTGCGCCCCAGGTACTCGAGGCTGCCATCCGGGCGGTAGCGCGCCAGGTCGCCGGTGCGGTACAGGCGCGCGCCGGGTTCACTGGAGAACGGATCCTCGATGAAACGCTCGGCCGTGAGGTCTGGCCGGTTGAAGTAGCCCCGCGCCACGCCGTCGCCACCGATGTACAACTCGGCGGCAACCCCTTGCGGCACCGGCTCGCCCTGAGGGTCGAGCAGGTAGAAGCGGTTGTTGGCCAGCGGGCGACCGATGCTGACGCAGGTTGCCGAATCATCATCACTGACGAACTGTTGCGCCGAAGACCAGATGGTGGTCTCGGTCGGGCCGTAGACGTTCCACAGTGCGGCGGTTCGGGCGGCTATGCGACGCGCCAGTTCGACAGGCAACGCTTCGCCGCCACACAACGCCTTGAGTCCGGCCGCTCCTGCCCAGTCCGAGTCCAGCAGCAGGCGCCAGGTCGCCGGGGTTGCCTGCATCAAGGTCGCGCCATGCTGGCTGATGGCTTCGGCCAGCAATTGGGCATCCTGGCTCTGACGGCGGTCCAGCACGACGGTCCGGGCGCCGCAAATCAACGGCATGTAGAGTTCGACCCCGGCAATATCGAAACCGATGGTGGTCAGGGCCAGCATGCAGTCGTTCGCGCCGGCCTGGGTCAGGTCGCGCATGGCGCACAGCAGGTTCACCACACCGCGATGCTCGACCATCACCCCTTTGGGCTGACCGGTGGAGCCGGAGGTGTAGATCACATACGCCAACTGGCGGGCATGGGACGTCTGTTCGACAGGGTTGCCAGCCAAACGGCGCCAGGCCGCGTCGGCGTTCAGGCCGATCAACGGAATCTGCCCGCTGGACAAACCGGCTGCCCCGCCGTCAAGGGTCAGCAAGGCCACCGGCTCGCTGTTATGGAGCATGTAGTCCAGGCGCTCCACCGGGTAGCCCGGATCCAGCGGTACGTAGCAGCCGCCCGCCTTGAGAATGCCCAGCAGCCCCACCAGCATTTCCAGGCCACGCTCCACGCACAAGGCGACGGGCGCGTTGTGGCCGTCGAGCAACGGGGCCAGATGTTGCGCCAGTTGATTGCTCTGCCGGTCCAGCTCGCGATAGCTCAGCGACTGCCCGCCGTGGACCACGGCCACGGCGTCCGGCGTACGTTGCACTTGAGCCTGGAACAGCTCGTGCAGCGTGGTCCGGTCCGGGTAGCCGGTGGCGGTGTCATTGAGGGACAGCAGCAGTCGGGCACGCTCCGCGTCGGGGAGGATGGACAGGCTGTCCAGTGGCGCGGTCGGGTGTTGTTCAAGGGCCTCGACCAGGTGGTACAGCGCGCATTGCATGTATTCGCACAGCGCCTGAGCATCGAGACCGCCGGTGGTCTGCACCGTGAGCAGGAAGCCTTCGCCGATGTCATCCACGGCCAGCGACAACGGGTAGGACGTGCGTTCATGCGCCTGAAGCCCGACGATGCCCCGCCAGGCCGTGTTGGCCTGGACCGAGTCGTCGACCGGGCTATGGCGGTAATTCAGCAGCGCGCCAAACAGCGGCGCAGGTGCAGCCACGCCACTGCAACGCTGGGCGAGCGCCAGCGGGGCGTGTTCGTGAGCCAGCAGCCCGCTCAACCGGGCGTGTACTTGACGCACGCCTTGAGTTACGTCCTGGTCGCCCAGCTGCATGCGGATCGGCAGGGTGTTGATGAACATGCCCAGCGCCCGGTCTGCGCCCTCGCCGCCACGCATGCGGCCGACTAGAACCGTCCCGAACACCACGTCGTCACGCGCCGAAACCCGGCCTACGACCAGCCCCCAGGCCAGGTGGTGAAGGCTGGCGGCGCTGACACCCAGATGTCGCGCCAGATGCCGCACACGCTGGCTGGTTGGCTGGTCGAGCGTCTGCCGTACTTCGTGCAGGGCGCCGGTTGCCGTTTGCTGCCCAAATGGCAGTGTCGGTTCTTGAACATCCTCCAGCATGTCCCGGAAAAAACGCTCATGCGCCGCATCGTCAGCGCCCAGGCGAACCTGTGCGATGTAGTTGCGGTAAGGCACCGGAGCGGGCAACGCTGCGGTTTCATCCAGCAGCAGGCTTTGCAGTTCGGCCACCACCACATCGAACGCCACGTGGTCCATGATCAGGTGATGGAACACCAGCGCGACCACGTACTGCCGGTTGACCGGGTCCCAGGCGTAAGGCAGTTGCAGCAAAGGGGCCTGGCCCAGGTCAAGGCGGAAGTTCTGCGCGTCGAAGCGCTCGCGCATCTGCTCGATGACATCGCCGGCGTTCGGGTCCGGTTCGACGCGTTCGCTCACCAGGGTTGCGTTGCGCAGCACCACCTGCACCGGGGCCTCAAGGCCTTTCCAGAACACCGCAGTGCGCAGGATGTCGTGTCTATCAATGACTTTCTGCAACATGCGCGTGACGGCGATCAAGCGCTCCTCGCTGTCCAGCGAGAGCAGCGACTGCAAAATGAACGGGTCGCCCTGGCGGGCTGCAACGTGGTGATACAACAGCCCTTCCTGAAGCGGCGCGAGGGCATAGATGTCCTGCACATTGGCAACACCCCCCGGCACGGCGGCGACGATCCGGTCGATGGCGTCCTGATCCAGACGGGCCAGGGGCAGCATCTGCGGTTCGATGCGCTGACAGTCTGCCGGGATCAGGTTGGCCGGTACTTCGATGTCCTGTTCCTGATTCAGGGCTGCGGCCAGGGCGGCCAGGGTCGGTTGGCTGAACAGCACTTTGATGTCGGCGCGCAGCGCTTCCTGGCGCATGCGCTCGATCAGCGTGACGGCGAGCAGTGAATGGCCGCCCAAGGCGAAAAAGTTGTCGTGGCGCCCTACCCGTTCGACCTTCAGTACCTGTGCCCAGATCTCCGCCAGCCGTGTCTCGACTTCGCCCTGCGGCGCTTCGTACGCGTTGCCCGGCAGCGCCTGTGCGTCCGGGGCTGGCAGGACCTTGCGGTCCAGCTTGCCATTGCCGTTCAACGGCCAGTGGTCCAGTTGAACAAAGGCCGACGGCACCATGTAGTCCGGCAGCGCCGCACGCAACCAGCTGTGGACGGTGTCTGCCGCCACGTCTGTGTCGGCGTGTTCGGCGGTGTAATACGCCACCAGTTGTTTCTGCCCCGGCACGTCTTCGCGCACCACGACCGCTGCCTGATGCACGCCCGGGCAGGATTGCAGACGGGCGTCGATTTCGCCTGGCTCGATGCGGAAACCCCGCAGCTTCACCTGTCCGTCCGCGCGGCCCAAGTGTTCCAGACGGCCGTCTGCCCGCCAGCAACCCCGGTCACCGGAGCGATACAGGCGTGCGCCTTCGAACGCACTGAACGGGTCCGGGATAAAGGACTGCGCGTTCAGGTCAGGACGGTTCAGGTAACCCAGTGCCACGCCATCGCCGCCGATGCAGATCTCTCCCGGAACGCCTACCGGGACCAGTTGCTGGCGCTGATCCAGCACATACACCTGAGTGTTGGCCAGTGGTTTGCCAATGGGCACATTGCTCATGTCAGGGGGAACGTCGGTCACATGCCCGGTGGTGGCGAAGGTGGTGGTTTCCGTCGGGCCGTAGCAGTGAATCAGGCGCAGGTCCGGTGCAATGCTCAGCAATTGACGAAAGACCTGAGGGTCGGCACGTTCACCGCCGCACATCAGGAACCGCAGCCCGGCCAGCGTGTCACCGATCAGGCTCACGTACTGGTTGAACACCGCGGTGGTCACGAACAGCGCCGTGACACCCGCCGAGACCAGCTTTTGCGCGAGCCGCGGCGGATCCAGCAGCAGTTCGTGCTCGATGATCACCACTTGGCCGCCATTGAGCAGCGCAGCCCACACCTCCATCGTGCTGGCATCGAATGCCGGGTTTGAGGCGAAGGCCACCCGGTCCAGCGCATTGAAATCGGCATAACCGTTGTTGCGGACCAGCTTGACGATGCCTCGGTGGGCCACGATCACCCCTTTCGGCGTGCCGGTGGAGCCAGAGGTGTACATGATGTACGCCGCCGACCCACTGGTATGGTCTCGCAACGGATTGTGCTCGGGCTGCGAGTGGAGATCGAGGCTATCAAGATCGATCCGCGCAACGCCTTGCGGTGTCAGGCGGCCTTGGTGCGTCAGCAACTGCCTGGCGGCGCTGTCCTGAACCATGAACGTCTGGCGTTCCAATGGCGCGTTGATATCCAGCGGCACATAAACCGCTGCGCATTTACTGATTGCCAGTTGCGCGACCAGCAGATCCAGCGAGCGCGGCAACAGAATCGCAACGGTATCGCCTGCCGAGACACCAAGGCTCGCCAGGTAATGGGCCAGGCGGTTGGCGCGGGCATTGAGTTCGGTGTAGGTCAGACGCTGCTCATCCTGAACCGCCGCGCACGCGTCAGGCCAATCCTCGACCTGACCTTCGAAAAGTGTCGCAACTGTCTGATCTTCAGGGTATTCGGTGCGGTTGTCGTTGAACGTTTCAAGTAGCTGGCGACGCTCGTTCGCCGGCAGCACCTGGACGTTGTACAGCGGCGTGTCGGGGCGCTGCTCCAGTGTTTCGATCAAATGGACCAGCGTGCTGGCGAACGTATCGCAGACCCGGTGTGCGCCGATTTCCCTCATCGCCAGAACCGTGAGCAGAAAGTCCTCGCCCAGGTCATCCACCGAAATGGCCAGCGGGTAATTGGTGTGTTCCTGATTGCTCAGGCTTTCGATCCCTTCCCAGACCGAGGCGTCCTGTGCGGCGCTCGCGTCCGCCGCGCTGTGCCGATAATTGAGCAGTGCGTTGAACAGCGGCGCGGGTGCGACCACTGCGCTGCAGCGTTGTGCCAGTGCCAGCGAGGCGTGTTCGTGGGCGAGCAATGCGGTGAGGCGCGCATGGGTCGACTTCACGCCTTCATGCACGCTGCGCGCATCGATGTCGACGCGCAGCGGCAGCGTGTTGATGAACATCCCCAGCGCACGGTCAGCGCCGTCGCCACCTTGCATGCGGCCCATCAATACGGTGCCGAACACCACCTGATCGCGACCGGAGGCCTTGCTCGCCACCAGCGCCCAGGCCAGGTGCATCACGCTCGCAGCGCTGACCCCAAGGTGCCGGGCCTGCGCTCGTACCCGCCGGCTCAGCGCGGTGTCCAGCGGCCTGCGGGCTTCTTCGATGCCGGTGCCGTCGCTGTGAACCGATGCCTGGCCGTAAACCAGTGTCGATTCATCGATGTCGCCCAGCATGTCACGGAAAAACACTTCGTGTTCGTGCTGGTCCGCACCCAGACGCGCCTGGGCGACGTAATTACGGTACGGAATCGGCGCGGGCAATTCACTGCCGCCGCCTTGCATGAAAGCCTGCATTTCTTCGCGCACCACATCCAGCGCCGTGTGATCCAGTGCCAGGTGGTGGAAAATCAGCAGCATCACCCAGCGGCCGGTGGCGGAGTCCTGGGCGCACGCCAGCCGGATCAACGGCGCCTGTGTCAGGTTCAGGCGGTAGCGTGTGCTGGCAAAGCGCTCACTGAGCTGTTCTGCGATGTCGCCGTCCCGAGGGCTCAGCTCCAGGTGTTCCACGATCAGGCTGGCCTGGCGCCAGACCACTTGCAGCGGTTGCTCCAGCCCTTCCCAGACCACCGCGGTCCGCAGAATGTCGTGACGGTCGATGACCTGCTGCAACGCGCTGGCGAACACCTCGATGCGCTCGTGGCTGCTGACCGAAAACGTCGCCTGCAACACATAGGGGTCGCCCTGCCCGGCGCTGATGTGGTGGTAAAGCACGCCTTCCTGCAAAGGGGCCAGCGGGTAGATGTCCTGCACATTGACGGCCCCGCCCGGAACGGTGGCCACCGCCAGGTCCAGCGTTTCCTGCGTCAGTTCGACCAGGGGCAGCATGTCCGGGGTGATCCGGGTGCAGCCAGCCGGTATGGCGTTATCAGGTACAACCACTTCACGCCCGCTGCCCACCGCAGCCGCCAGTGCGGACAGCGTTGGCTGACCAAACAACACACGAACGTCGGCGCTCATGTCCTGCTGGCGCATGCGCTCGATCAGCTTGACCGCCAGCAGCGAGTGACCGCCCAGTTCGAAGAAGTGGTCGTGACGACCCACACGCTCGATTTGCAGCACGTCCTGCCAGATCTGCGCCAGGGCGGTTTCGATTGCGCCCTGCGGTGCTTCGTAGCCACGACTGACCAGCGCCTGCTGGTCCGGCGCGGGCAGTGCCTTGCGGTCCAGTTTGCCGTTCGGGGTCAGGGGCAGCGTGTCGAGTTGCACGTAAGCCGATGGCACCATGTAATCCGGCAGTTGCGCGTGCAGATGAGCGCGCAATGCTTCCAGGTCGACGTTTGTGTCAGAGGCTGTGAAATACGCCACCAGGCGCTTGTCGCCGGGCACGTCTTCGCGGGCCATGACCACGGCGTCTTTCACCGCAGTGTGGCTGGCGAGTTTCAGCTCGATCTCGCCCGGTTCGATACGGAAACCGCGAATTTTTACCTGGTTATCGTTACGGCCGAGGTATTCCACCGTGCCGTCTGCGCGCCAGCAGGCCAGGTCGCCGGTGCGGTACA
>NZ_MTSB01000034.1 GCF_002093745.1 Pseudomonas graminis | reverse complement strand
TGCTCCGCGTGGGCATGCCGTTCTGGACGCTCTGCGTCCGATCTTGAGTATGCGGCGCGTCGCAGATCTGTGACGCAGAGCGTCACGCAAGGCATTCCCACGCTGGAGCGTGAGGAACGAGAGTTGATCGGAAGAATACCTATCGTGCCCATGCTCCGCGTGGGCATGCCGTTCTGGACGCTCTGCGTCCGATCTTGAGTATGCGGCGCGTCGCAGATCTGTGACGCAGAGCGTCATGCAAGGCATTCCCACGCTGGAGCGTGAGGAACGATAATCTCGACTATCGTGCCGACGCTCCGCGTCCGCGTTTGAGTCTAGCCGTAGCGCTTCTTCGCCTCGATGGCCAGGCCGCTGCCGATGCTGCCGAAAATATTGCCCTCGACGTGTCGCGCATTGGGCAGCATGGCGGAAACGCTGTTGCGCAGTGCCGGAATACCGCTTGAGCCGCCGGTGAAGAACACGGTGTTGACCTGCTCCACACCCACGCCCGCGTCGTTCAACAAACTTGTCACGCTGTTGCGAACCCGCTCAAGCTGGGCGTCAATCGCCGATTCGAACATGGCCCGACTCAGTTCCACACTCAGCCCCGGCTCGACCCGGTCCATTGGCACATGGCGGTGTTCGGCATGGGTCAGGTGGATCTTGGTTTCTTCCACTTCCATCGCCAGCCAGTGTCCGGCGCGCTGTTCGATCAGCTTGAACAGACGATCGATACCGCCAGTGTCCTCGATGTCATAGCGCATGCTGCCGAGCGCCAGTTGGGATTTCTGCGAGTACACCGCGTTGATGGTGTGCCAGGTCGCCAGGTTGATGTGATGACTGGTGGGCATGTAGGCGCCGCTTTTCATGCGGCTGCCGTAGCCAAATAAGGGCATTACGCCTTGCAGGCTCAGTTGTTTGTCGAAGTCGGTCCCGCCGATGTGTACGCCACCGGTGGCCAGAATGTCTTGCTGACGATCATCGTGCTGGCGTCGCTCTGGTGACAGGCGCACGAGCGAGAAGTCCGACGTACCGCCGCCGATGTCGACAATCAGCACCAGTTCTTCGTTTTCGACGGTGGATTCGTAATCGAATGCCGCGGCGATAGGCTCGAACTGAAATGACACGTCCTTGAATCCGATCTTGCGGGCCACTTCGGCCAAAGTGTCTTCAGCTTCCTGATCAGCCTGCGCGTCGTCATCGACAAAATGTACCGGGCGGCCCAGCACGACCTGCTCGAATTCGCGCCCGGCGACGTGCTCGGCGCGCTTTTTCAACTCGCCGATAAACAGCGCCAGCAGGTCCTTGAATGGCATCGCGGTGCCCAGCACGCTGGTGTCGTGCTTGATCAGCTTGGAACCCAGCAGGCTCTTGAGCGAGCGCATCAGGCGGCCTTCATAGCCTTCCAGGTATTCGTGAAGCGCGAGGCGTCCGTAGACCGGTCGGCGTTCTTCCATATTGAAGAACACCACCGATGGCAGGGTAATCTTGTCGTCCTCCAGCGCGATCAACGATTCCATGCCGGGTCGTTGCCAGCCGACAGTGGAGTTGGACGTGCCGAAATCGATGCCGCAGGCACGGGCCGGGGATTGGTCATTCATGTCTTTTACGTTCCAGTCAAAAAACGGCCGCGCAGTTTATGTCAGCGCACGCCAATTGCGTAGCGCGACACGTCTTTTATATTTGCCTGACGGTATTTGCCGCCAAGGCTTGAACTGACGCCTGTTACCCCCAATCTTGAAGGTATTCTCGGTAGACCAGGTTGTCGAAAAGTCGACCCGCCTGCAAACGCGGCTGGCTATCGGTACATTTTTCGACGTTAGGTAATCCAGATACCTCTTGATAGAGGGAGCTGGGCGCGTGACGCCAGCGTATCTGGCTTTGCCGGATAAATCGGATGGGTGATCGTTACATGGATTTCAAAGACTACTACAAGATACTTGACGTTGAACCCACTGCGGACGACAAGGCGATAAAGACCGCCTACCGCAAACTGGCCCGCAAGTATCACCCCGACGTCAGCAAGGAGGCCGGCGCCGAAGACAAGTTCAAGGAAGCGTCCGAAGCCTACGAAGTGCTCAGCAGCCCTGACAAGCGTGCCGAGTACGACGAACTGCGCAAGTACGGTCGACAGGGGCGCCCGTTCCAGACCCCGCCGGGCTGGCAAAGCCGTGCCGGCGCGGGCGCAGGCGGGTTTGAGGAGACGGCAGACTTTTCCGAGTTCTTCAGCTCCATTTTTGGTGGCCGGCCACAGCAGGGCGGACGTACCCGCAATACGGGGCGCACCGGGCAGGACGTCGAGATGGAACTGGCCGTTTTCCTTGAGGAGACCCTGTCAGGCGAATCCAAGCAGGTCAGCTTCAAGGTGCCTCAGCACAGTCCCAACGGGCAGCGCATGAGTGACATCACCAAGACCCTGAACGTGAAGATTCCTGCGGGCGTGACCGATGGCGAGCGAATCCGCCTGAAGGGGCAGGGCGCCCCCGGTGTGGCCGGTGGAGCTGCCGGTGATTTGTACCTGATCATTCGCCTGGCGCCACATCCCATGTTCGAGGTCGAAGGCCACGATCTGGTGATCACCGTACCGCTGGCACCCTGGGAAGCCGTGCTGGGCACCAAGGTCGCGGTGCCGACTCTGACCAGCCGGCTCAACCTGACCATTCGTCCTGACAGTCAGAACGGTCAGCGTTTGCGGATCAAGGGTAACGGTCTGATGACCAAGAGCGGCGAGCGCGGCGACCTGTACGCCCAGCTCAAGATCGTGGTGCCCAAG
This sequence comes from Pseudomonas graminis, assembly GCF_002093745.1. Lineage (GTDB taxonomy): Bacteria > Pseudomonadota > Gammaproteobacteria > Pseudomonadales > Pseudomonadaceae > Aquipseudomonas. Next base: position 20,319 of record NZ_MTSB01000034.1, on the reverse strand, counting down.
CACACCGATGAGGCGACCCGTGCGCTCTGGCAGAAACTGGCCGACAGCACGTCGTTTGACCCACGGGCTCACTGGAAAGGCTGAGTAGCAAGGGAGGGCGCGGTGTCGATGTAAGGCGCTGCCCCGCGGCCCGGGTCAGTTTCGGGGCAGCACCACGGTAAACGTGGTGCCGTCGCCGATGGTCGAGGTCACGGTGATGCTGCCGCTGTGGGCGTTGACCACTTCCTTGACGATAAACAGCCCCAGACCCAAGCTGGTCGAGGTGCCGCGCGACTCGCTGTCTTCCTGCGTACTGCGTACCAGTGGATCGAAGATCGTGCCGATGGCGTCCTCGGCAATCGGCTTGCCTTCGTTGTGAACCACCAGCACCACCGCGTTTTCGGCGCCGGTGACACAGACAGTGATCTCGTGACTGGCGGCGCCGTGCTGCAAGGCGTTGCCGATCAGGTTCTGCAACATCTGACTGATGCGCCCGGTGTCCCATTGACCACAGGTATTACCTTCAATGTTCAGCACCGGCGCCGAATCGGGTCGCCCGGCGCAGGCTTCTTCTATGGCCTCGCGGCAAGCGCCTGCCAGGTCCATGTATTTGCGCTCCACGGGCAGCCCGGCACCCAGCCGGCTGCGCACGAATTCCAGCAAATCGCTGACCATCGTGCCCATGTGGCGGGTGCTCATCTGAATGCGCGAAATGTAGGAACTGGTTTTCTCATCCAGCGAAACTTTCCGTGCCAGCAGTTCAGTGGACATGCTGACGGCCTGCAGCGGCGCGCGCAGGTCATGGCCGAGAATGGCCAGAAAGATGTCCCGTGAACGCCCGACCCGCTCGGCATAGGCGGCGGTGGACTCTGCCAGCGCTTCGTCGATGGCCTCGTTGAACCGGATCACGTCCTGGAAGTCGGCCAGTTGCGGCGCATTCAGACTTTCGACCCACAGACGAATGACGCTGGCGCGCAGGTGGCGGAATTCGGACGTCATCTGCACCAGATCAAAACCTACCTCGTGGCGCAGCTCGCCATGACTGCTGGCGGCTTCATCCAGGCTCGGCGTCTTGTTCAGTTCCTCCCCACGGGCCTTGGCGATTTCCTCGCTCTTGCTCTGCGCGGTGTTCATGTCCCGCGCCGCAGCAAGCAAAATCGACTTGGCGTGATCCCGCAACTCGACTTTGCTCATCGTTTCTGCGGCGGGTTTCAGGGTTCTGGCGAAGTCTTCCCATTCGTCGACAATACGATCCACATGAACAACGATGAATTCGGAAAGGCGCATGGGCCGACTACCTTGCTGGAGGAACGTGACAAAAGATGGCGCATATTACCTCCTTTACATGACACGAAATATAGGGCGTTTACTGTCATTTCTGTCAGTAGACGCCCTTTTTGCAGGGGCCTATGTTCAATCGGCAGATTAATCGATTGGAGGCCCAAGGCATGAGTGTCACGACGGTGACTGATACGACCTTTCAGAAAGAGGTCATCGAGGCCAGCGACCACAAGCTGGTGGTGGTCGAATTCTCGACAAAAGAGAAGGTGAATAAGCGAGGCCTGGAAAACGCCAGCGCAAAAATGGACGCTGTTTTCAACAAGCTGGCAGACGACTACATCAACCGGGTCGTATTCGCTCGGGTTGAAATCGAACTGGATCCGGATCTGAAAGACTCACTCAATCCGCTCACGTCGGCCGCTCATGCCATCAATCACGGCCCTACGATGGTCTTTTTCAAAAAAGGTCAAAAGGTGAGAGATGACCTTGTCGGCCTGCAGACCGATGTTCGTACGACGCAGATCCTGGACGAATTGCTATCCACGTCATAATTGGAGGTTCACCATGTTGAAGACAGAATTCGCAAAATTTGTCGAAGAGCAGATCAAGCTGGCCGAGAAAATACTGGCCGACGGAAAGGTCAGTGAGCGGGACGATTTTGCGGAAGGGAAACTCACGTTCTTCTGTGCTCGGCATCGAATTTTGCAGGGCGAAAAAATCAAGCAAGACGTGGGGACGCTGGACGCCATCAACGACTCATTGCAGGCGTTGGGGATATTGGAGTCTGAAGAGACGTTTCTGAATTACAAGAAGAAAGCAGGAACGGTCCTCGCTGTTAAAGACGATGGCGATTTCAATCGCGAATGGGCTGAAGTCAGCCCGTTGGTGTTGCTGGAGTTCAGCAAGCCGGGCGTTAATGAGCATGGTGAAGCGAACAGCAGCGCACGGACGGGAGCCATTCTCGATGAGCTTGCGCCCGAGTTCGAAGGGAAGGTCGTCATGCTTCGTGTGCCCGTGGACACGTGCCCAGCTACAGCCCAAAGCTACAATGTGACTGCTGCGCCGACCATTATCTTTCTCAAGGGCGGTAAAAAGCTTGAGGAAACCGCTGATTTTCATTTGAAGTTCTGGTTCAGGGCGAAAATCAATGAGTTGCTTAGCCCCCAAGAATAAACTGAGCGGAAAACATTGAAGGGCCTTCTGAAACCGAAGGCCCTTGTTATTTCAGAACAGAAAATACCGCTGCGCCATCGGCAACACTTCTGCAGGCTCACACCACAGCAACACACCGTCGGCCTTGACCTGATAGGTCTGTGGGTCGACTTCGATATCCGGCAGGTAGTCGTTGTGGATCAAGTCCTTTTTCTGCACGGTGCGGCAGCCTTTGACCACCCCGATTTGCTTCTTCAGGCCCAGAGACTCCGGCACGCCTGCGTCGAATGCGGCCTGGCTGATGAAGGTCATGCTGGTGGCATGCAGCGAGCTGCTGTAGCTGGCGAACATCGGGCGGTAGTGGACCGGTTGCGGCGTCGGGATCGAGGCGTTGGCGTCGCCCATCAGGCTGGCGGCAATGGCCCCGCCCTTGAGGATCAGGGTGGGTTTGACGCCGAAGAACGCTGGACGCCACAGCACCAGATCAGCCCATTTACCGACTTCGATAGAACCCACTTCATGGCTGATGCCGTGGGTGATGGCCGGGTTGATGGTGTATTTGGCGATGTAACGCTTGGCGCGGAAGTTGTCGTTGCCGGGGCCATCCTGTGGCAGCGGGCCGCGCTGTTTTTTCATCTTGTCGGCGGTTTGCCAGGTGCGCATGATCACTTCGCCAACCCGGCCCATGGCCTGGCTGTCGGAACTGAGCATGGAAAACGCGCCCAGGTCGTGAAGGATATCTTCGGCAGCAATGGTTTCGCGGCGTATGCGGCTCTCCGCGAAGGCCACGTCTTCGGCGATGCTCGGGTCCAGGTGATGACAGACCATGAGCATGTCCAGGTGCTCGTCAATGGTGTTGCGGGTGAATGGCCGGGTCGGGTTGGTCGAGCTGGGCAGCACGTTGGGCGAGCCGCAGGCCTTGATGATGTCCGGCGCATGGCCGCCACCGGCACCTTCGGTGTGGTACGTGTGGATCGTGCGGTTCTTGAACGCGGCGAGGGTGGTCTCGACAAAGCCTGACTCGTTCAGCGTGTCGCTGTGGATGGCGACCTGCACGTCGTATTGATCGGCAACGCTCAGGCAGTTGTCGATGGCGGCCGGGGTCGTGCCCCAGTCTTCGTGCAGTTTCAGGCCGATTGCGCCAGCCTTGACCTGTTCGATCAGCGGGCCTGGCAGGCTGGCGTTGCCCTTGCCGGTGAAGCCGATGTTCATCGGGAACGAGTCCGAGGCCTGGAGCATGCGCGCCATGTGCCACGGGCCGGGTGTGACGGTGGTGGCGTTGGTGCCCGTCGCAGGGCCTGTGCCGCCACCGATCATGGTGGTGACGCCGCTCATCAGCGCTTCTTCGATCTGCTGCGGGCAGATGAAGTGGATATGCGTGTCGACGCCGCCTGCGGTGAGGATCATGCCTTCACCGGCAATGACTTCGGTGGCCGCGCCGACGGCAATGGTCACGTCCGGCTGAATGTCCGGGTTGCCCGCTTTGCCGATGGCTGCAATACGCCCGTTCTTGATGCCCACGTCGGCTTTGACAATGCCCCAGTGGTCGATGATCAAGGCATTGGTGATCAGCGTATCGACCACATCGGCGGCCATCAGTTGACCCTGGCCCATGCCGTCACGGATAACCTTGCCACCGCCGAATTTCACTTCCTCGCCATACGTGGTGAAGTCTTTCTCGACCTCGATCCACAGCTCGGTATCCGCCAGTCGAACCTTGTCGCCAACGGTGGGGCCGAACATGTCGGCGTAGGCTTGTCTGGAAATCTTCATGGTGATTCCTTATGCGTCGTTGTACGCAAACCCGACTGACTATGGCTATCGTGCCAATGCTCCGCGTTGGCATGCATCCCGTGACGCTCTGCGTCACACATCTTCAGTCTTGCGCGATGGCAGGTGTAATCGAAGCGCAGGCTTCTCTGCCCGGTTTCGATGTGACGCAGAGCGTCGCGAACTGCATTCCCACGCGGAGCGCAGGAACGATATTCAAAAGTCCGAATGCGTCAATCCAGATCCCCCATCACCCGTCCGGCAAAGCCGTAGACCTTGCGCAATCCCGCCAGGTCCACCAGTTCGATTTCGCGGGACTGGCCCGGCTCGAAGCGCACGGCAGTGCCGGCCGGGATGTTCAGACGCATGCCGCGGCTGGCGACGCGGTCGAAGGTCAGCGCGTCGTTGGTTTCAAAAAAGTGAAAATGCGAGCCCACCTGGATTGGCCGGTCACCACTGTTGGCGACCGTCAGGCTGATGGTGCGACGTCCGGCGTTGAGTTCGATGTCGCCGGGCTGGATCTGGTATTCGCCAGGGATCATGTCGGTTGCCCCAAGGTTTTGAAATAAATGGCGGTCGGCCGGTAACGACCGTCCGGTGTGGCGCAATAGTCCGGCAGTTCGCCGACACGGTTGTAGGCCCGCGAACGATAAAACGCTTCAGCCGTGGAACCGGCCTCGGTGTCCAGGTGCAGCAGCCCGCGTTTGTGCTTCACCGCAGCCTGCTCGACCTCGTCCATCAACTGTCTGCCCAGGCCACGACCGCGGGCAGTCGGCAGCACCATCAGCTTCTGCACTTCGGCGCGGTTCAGGCCATTGGGTTTCTGGCACAGCGACAGCTGCGCACTGGCCAGCACGTTCCCTTCTTCAGCCACCACCCACAGCAGCAGATGACCGGCGGCGATGTCGGCTGTCAGGCCATCGCACCAGGCATTGGCCTGGTCCATGTCGAGGTCTGCCATGAACCCGACCGAGGCGCCGTCGTGAACCGTGTCGAACAGCAAATGCGCCAGGCCACGGCGGTAATACGCGAAACTTTCAGCGGTCACACGTCGCAGCTGTGCATGATTCATGGCGCGCTCTCTAGAGGGGTTTGGGGGCTTGCGACGCGGGCGGTGGAGCACCGGGCGACAGATCAAGCTGCATGAAGGTCAGGTCCAGCCAGCGACCGAACTTGGTGCCGACTTGCGGCATTTGCCCGGTGGTCTTGAAGCCCAGACGATCATGCAGGGCGATGGAGGCCGCGTTGCCGCTTTCGATGGCGGCCACCATCATGTGTTTTTCACAGTCACGGGCGCGCTCGATCAGGGCTGCCATCAAGCGCGGCCCCAAGCCTTTGCCACGTTGATCCGCGCGCACATAAACCGAATGCTCGACGGTATGGCGAAAACCCTCGAAAGGCCGCCAGTCACCGAACGACGAATAGCCCACGACTTCGCCTGCGCTGTCGAGCGCGACCAGGATCGGGTAACCCTGGGTCTGGCGAGACGCATGCCAGGCCTGACGGTTGGCCAGGTCGACCGGTTGTTCGTTCCAGATCGCGGTGGTGTTCAGCACCGCATCGTTGTAGATCGCCAGGATCCCCGGCAGATCGTCTGGCAGTGCATCGCGAATCAGGTCTTGCATGATCACTCCTTCAGGCAATCGGCTGATGCACGGTGACCAGCTTGGTGCCGTCCGGGAACGTGGCTTCCACCTGAATCTCCGGGATCATTTCCGGGATGCCTTCCATGACCTGATCGCGGGTGAGCAACGTCGTGCCGTAGTGCATCAGATCAGCGACAGTCTGGCCGTCACGCGCGCCTTCGAGCAACGCCGCAGAAATGTAGGCCATGGCTTCCGGATAGTTGAGCTTCACTCCGCGCGCCAGACGCCGTTCGGCAACCAGTCCGGCGGTGAAAATCAGCATCTTGTCTTTTTCGCGTGGCGTCAGGTCCATAGGGTTTCCGCTTCTTCAAATTCAGTGGGGGATCATTCCCAGGCCTGCGCCTTCATCGTTATGTATAAGTCTGTCTCGGATTCTGGCCGAAGGCCGTAGGGGCGACCGGGGCGGCGATCCGCATTGTTCGCGAAAGGGGCGGTATATTTCCCAAAAATGCATCGTAAGCACTACCGTCTTCGCGAACAAGTTCGCTCCCACGCCCTGCGGGCAGAAGCGCTAAAAGCCACGATTTTCGGGCTTCTCAGTACTTATGTATAACGCTGAGTGCATCAGCGCCAAGGGTGTAGCCTGGGACGCAGTGCGTCCAGTCATCAATCAGGTGTTCCAGATTCTCGGTGTCACCGCTTCGCGTCCCAGCAGCGCCGGGCGCAGACGCTTCCAGATTTCTATCAGCCAGGCCCTGGCATGCAAGGCCTCATCAGCCAGACAACGCGCAACGATCAAGCCAGGCAATTGCGTCAGGTTACCGCGCACCGGATTGTGCATCGACAATGAGCGGCAGCTTTCAAGCAGGTCGCTGTCGGCTTCACCGGTCAGAAGGAGGGTGGCGAAAACCGTTTTGCCATCCAGGCCGATGGGCGAATCCAGTAGCCCGTCGCCGCCGATGATGCGTTGCCGTTCATGCCAGAGCAATGTTCCGTCGCGACGAATATCCAGGTGCGATTGAAAGTGGCCATGTTCGAAACGCTCGCCACTGGCCGGACGCCCCAGCGCCACGACATCCCAGTAGCATAGCCGGGCGTCACCGTGCAGCTCGATACGCGTGGTCAGTTCTGCCTGGGCGTTGCTGAATACAATGGTTTCCTGCGGCAGCCACTCCAGGGTCGCGCCGGGCTGTACATGCAGTTCCAGTTGCTGAAACGCCGGGCTGGCGGCGCGATACCACTTGGCTGCGCCAGGGCTGGTCAGTTGTGCCCAGGCTTGGGCGCCGACCGTTGCCGAAATATCCAGCCGGTCGCCCCCGGCGATACCGCCCGGTGGGTGAACAATGATGTGCTGGCACACCTCAGGCCCTTCGGCGTACAGATGTTTCTGCACTCGCAAAGGCCCCTTGTGGCGGCGCTGGGTCGGGCGCGTGCAGTCATCGAAACGGCCATAGCCCAGCTCCAGCTCGGCATGCCAGCTGGGCGTGAACAAGGCAGTGTGGGCAGGCAGGTTCATAGCGTCTTCATTGCGTTGTCGAAGGCTGCACGATAACGGATTGGCGCATCAAATAGTGACCAGACCGCGCACACCGTCAGCCTCCATGTTCTCGCCACGACCCTGCTGGACGATTTCCCCCCGCGACATCACCAGGTATTGATCGGCCAGCTCTGCCGCAAAGTCGTAGAACTGTTCGACCAGCAGAATCGCCATGTCGCCGCGCTCGGCCAGTTTTTTGATCACCGCGCCGATCTCCTTGATGACCGAGGGCTGAATGCCTTCGGTCGGCTCATCGAGAATCAGCAGGCGCGGGCGGCTTGCCAGTGCCCGGCCAATCGCCAGTTGCTGTTGTTGACCACCTGACAGATCACCGCCACGGCGATGCTTCATTTGCAGCAGCACCGGGAACAGTTCGTAGATGAAATCGGGCACCTCTTTGGCCTCTGAGCCGGGAAACCGGGACAGCCCCATCAGCAGGTTCTCCTCGACCGTCAGCCGACCGAAGATCTCTCGGCCTTGCGGGACGTAGGCAATCCCGGCATGCACCCGCTGATGGGTCTTGGTGGCAGTGATGGTTTTACCTTCCCATTTGACCGTGCCTTCTTTCGACGGCAACAGCCCCATGAGCACGCGCAACAGCGTGGTCTTGCCGACGCCGTTACGGCCCAGCAGGCAGGTGACTTCACCGACCTTCACATCAAACGACAGACCGCGAAGAATGTGGCTGCCGCCGTAATACTGATGGAGCTTTTCGACCTGGAGCATGGTTCGTGTTCTCGTCTGTTGCAGCAGGGTCACTGCTTGCGATGCGGAGCGTCTGGACAGGCATTCTCACGCGGAGGAACAACTGGAAGCCGGGCCTTCAACGGCCCAGATACACTTCGATCACGCGTTCATCGGCCTGAACGTCGTTCAGTGAGCCTTCGGCCAGTACGCTGCCCTGATGCAGCACGGTGACGTGGTCGGCAATCGAACCGACGAAGCCCATGTCGTGTTCCACCACCATCAGCGAGTGCTTGCCGGCAAGGCTTTTGAACAGCTCGGCGGTGAACTCGGTTTCAGCGTCGGTCATGCCCGCCACCGGCTCGTCGAGCAACAGTAATTGCGGGTCTTGAACCAGCAGCATGCCGATTTCCAGAAACTGCTTTTGACCGTGGGACAGCAAGCCGGCCGGGCGATGCATCGAGGAGGTCAGGCGAATGGTCTCCAGCACCTCGTTGATCCGGTCCTGTTGCTCGCCGCTCAGGCGTGCCCGCAGGCTGGCCCACACCGATTTGTCGGTTTTCTGCGCCAACTCCAGGTTTTCGAACACGCTCAGGGCTTCGAACACCGTGGGCTTCTGAAACTTGCGGCCAATCCCGGACTGGGCAATCTGTACTTCGCTCATCTGTGTCAGGTCCAGCGTCTCGCCGAACCACGCCTTGCCGTGGCTCGGGCGGGTCTTGCCAGTGATGACGTCCATCAGCGTGGTCTTGCCCGCGCCGTTGGGGCCGATGATGCAGCGCAGTTCACCCACGCCGATGTACAGGTTCAGATCATTGAGCGCTTTGAAGCCGTCGAAGCTGACGCTGATGTCTTCCAGCGTCAGGATCGTGCCATGCCTTGTGTTCAGGCCTTTGCCGGCACTTTTGCCAAGGCCCACGGCGTCGCGGCTGGTGCCAGCGTCGGAGTTGGGGGCCAGGATCGGCTCAAGCATCAAAGACGGGGTCGGAGTGGTTTTCATTGCTCGCTCCTTTTCTTCAGCAGGCCGATCACGCCCTTGGGCAGGTACAGCGTGACGATAATGAACAGCGCGCCGAGGAAGAACAGCCAGTATTCCGGGAAAGCCATCGTGAACCAGCTTTTCATGCCGTTGACCAGGCCGGCACCCAACAGCGGGCCGATCAGCGTGCCGCGACCGCCAAGGGCCACCCACACGGCTGCCTCGATGGAGTTGGTCGGTGACATTTCGCTGGGGTTGATGATGCCGACCTGCGGCACATACAGGGCACCGGCCAGGCCGCACAGCACCGCGCTCAGCACCCAGACGAACAGCTTGAAGCCGCGTGGGTCGTAGCCGCAGAACATCAGGCGGTTTTCAGCATCACGCAGCGCCGTCAGCACCCGACCGAACTTGCTCTGTGCCAGCTTCCAGCCGATGTACAGGCTGGCCACCAGCAACGCAACGGTCGCCAGAAACAGCACCGCACGCGTGCCTTGCGAACTGATGCTGAACCCCAGAATGCTGCGAAAGTTGGTGAACCCGTTGTTGCCGCCAAAGCCGGTTTCGTTGCGAAAGAACAACAGCATGCCGGCAAACGTCAGGGCCTGGGTCATGATCGAGAAATACACGCCCTTGATCCGCGAGCGAAAGGCGAAGAAACCGAACACCAGCGCCAGCAATCCCGGCGCCAGGACCACCAGGCACATCGCCCAGAGGAAGTTGTCGGTGCCCGCCCAGTACCAGGGCAGTTCGGTCCACGACAGGAACGTCATGAACGCAGGCAGACCGTCGCCTGCCGCCTGGCGCATCAGGTACATGCCCATCGCATAGCCACCCAGGGCGAAGAACAGGCCGTGGCCCAGCGACAACAACCCCGCGTAACCCCAGACCAGGTCCAGGGCAAGGGCGACGATGGCGTAGCAGAGAATTTTGCCCACCAGTGTCAGCGTGTAGGCCGACACTTGAAAGCTGTTTTCGGCAGGCAACAAGGAAAGCAGCGGCAGTGCCAGCAGCACGGCCAGTATCAGAATGCCCACAGCCAGCGTGCCCTTGGGGCCGACTTTCTGTGCGGCGGTTAACATCAATGGCTGGCTCATCAGTCGATCACCCGTCCTTTCAATGCGAAGAGGCCTTGCGGACGTTTCTGGATAAACAGAATGATCAGCGCCAGGATCAGGATTTTGCCCAGTACGGCGCCGATCTGCGGTTCAAGAATCTTGTTGGCAATGCCCAGCCCGAAGGCTGCCGTCACGCTGCCGGCCAGTTGCCCGACACCGCCGAGCACCACCACCAGGAACGAATCGATGATGTAGCTCTGGCCCAGGTCCGGGCCGACGTTGCCGATCTGGCTGAGCGCCACGCCGCCCAGGCCTGCGATGCCGGAGCCCAGCCCGAAGGCCATCATGTCGATACGACCGGTCGGCACGCCGCAGCAGGCGGCCATGTTGCGGTTCTGGGTCACGGCCCGCACGTTCAGGCCCAGGCGGGTCTTGTTCAGCAGCAGCCAGGTCAGCACTACCACGAACAGGGCGAACGCGATGATCACGATACGGTTGTAAGGCAGCACCAGATTCGGCAGTACCTGGATTCCGCCGGACAGCCATTGCGGGTTGGCCACTTCGACGTTCTGTGCGCCGAAGGCCAGCCGCACAGCCTGAATCAGCATCAGGCTGATGCCCCATGTCGCCAGCAGGGTTTCCAGCGGGCGACCGTACAAATGGCGAATGACCGTTCGTTCCAGCGCCATGCCGATCGCGGCGGTGACAAAAAACGCCACGGGCAGCGCAATCAGCGGGTAGTACTCGATGGCACCCGGCGCGTAGCGCTGGAACATCAGTTGAACCATGTAGGTCGAGTAGGCACCCAGCATCAGCATTTCGCCGTGCGCCATGTTGATCACGCCGAGCAGGCCGAAGGTGATTGCCAGGCCCAGCGCGGCCAATAGCAGGATCGAACCCAGTGACATGCCACTGAACGCCTGACCCAGCAGCTCGCCGATCATCAGCTTGCGTTTGACCTGAGCCAGACTGGTTTCCGCAGCCACACGCACCGAAGCGTCGTTTTCCACGCCCGGAGCCAGTAACGATTCAAGGCGGGTACGGGCCAACGGATCGCCGGTTTCACCCAGCAACCGGACGGCGGCCAGGCGCACCGTAGGGCTGGAGTCGACCATCTGCAGGTTGGCCAGGGCCAGCGTCAGCGCACTTTTTACGGTGCTGTCGGTTTCGCTGGCCACACGCTGGCTCAGCAAATCCAGCTGCGCAGGGCGGGCGCTGCGTTGCAATTGTTGGGCAGCGGCGAGGCGAACGGCGCTATCGGCCGCCACCAGTTGATGGCTGGCCAGTGCGGTTTCCACCAAGCCTCGCAGCCGATTGTTCAGGCGCAGTTTGCGCGGTTCATCGGGGGTTGGAGCATCAGCCGCCGCGGGGGCATCAGCCTCCACGGGCACATATTTATCGTTGCTCTCGATCCAGGCGCGCTTGCTGCTGTCAGCAGCAACACGACCGTCGCGCAGCGCTTCAAGCAGCTCGACGCGCTCCGGTGCCGGCATGGCGGCCCAGGTTTCCAGCAGTTCTGCCTGTTTCGAAGAACTGGCTGCGACAAAATCACTGGCATCGCCGGCCTGAGCTGCGAATGGCAGCAACAGACTCAATGCGAAGATGAAGCGGTAAAGGTAAGAAGGCATATCAATATGGCCTTGATTCAGTGTGGCGTTCCAGAGAGCGCTCATGGTTGTCCGCCCTCACACTGCTCGTTCCTCACGCTTTGCGTGGGGATGCCTTTCGTGACGCTCTGCGTCACATTTGCATCGAGCTGCACGCTCGGGATTGGACGCGGAGCGTCCAGAACTGCATTCCCACGCTGGAGCGCGGGAACGATCATCAGTCGACTTTTATCCCTCAGTTGCTCTTGGCCGGAGAGTCCGGCTTCTTGTCGTTGCCCGGGATATAAGGGCTCCAAGGCTGGGCGCGGATCGGTTCTTTGGTCTGCCAGACGACGTTAAACTGCCCGTCTTTCTGAATTTCGCCGATCATCACGGGCTTGTGCAGGTGATGGTTGGTCTTGTCCATCATCAGGGTAAAGCCCGACGGTGCGGCGAACGTCTGCCCGGCCATTGCTTCACGGACTTTGTCGACATCGGTGGATTTGGCTTTCTCCACCGCCTGCGCCCACATGTGGATACCTACATAGGTGGCTTCCATCGGGTCGTTGGTCACGGCCTTGTCGGCGCCTGGCAGGTTTTTCTTCTTGGCGTAGGCGGTCCAGTCAGCAACGAACTTCTTGTTGACCGGGTTTTCGACGGACTGGAAGTAGTTCCAGGCTGCCAGATGACCCACCAATGGCTTGGTGTCGATACCGCGCAGTTCTTCTTCGCCCACCGAGAAGGCGACAACCGGAACGTCGGTGGCCTTCAGGCCCTGGTTGGCCAGTTCCTTGTAAAACGGCACGTTAGAGTCGCCGTTGACGGTGGAAATAACGGCGGTCTTGCCAACGGCGGAGAATTTCTTGATGTTGGCCACGATGGTCTGATAGTCAGAATGGCCAAACGGCGTGTAGACCTCTTCGATATCGGTGTCTTTCACGCCTTTGGAATGCAGGAATGCCCGCAGGATCTTGTTGGTGGTACGCGGGTAAACGTAATCGGTGCCCAGCAGGAAGAAGCGCTTGGCCGAACCACCGTCTTCACTCATCACGTACTCGACCGCCGGAATCGCCTGTTGGTTAGGCGCTGCGCCGGTGTAGAAAACGTTAGGCGACATTTCCTCGCCTTCGTACTGAACCGGGTAGAACAGCAAGCCGTTCAATTCTTCAAACACCGGCAGAACCGACTTGCGAGAGACCGATGTCCAGCAGCCGAATACCACGGCCACTTTGTCCTGAGTCAGCAACTGACGGCCCTTTTCAGCGAACAACGGCCAGTTGGATGCCGGGTCCACGACCACGGGCTCCAGCATCTTGCCGTTCACACCCCCCTTGGCATTGATTTCATCGATCGTCATCAACGCCATGTCTTTAAGCGAGGTTTCGGAGATGGCCATCGTCCCCGACAGCGAATGCAGGATGCCGACCTTGATGGTCTCGGCAGCCTGAACGGTCCAGGTCAGACCCATGGCGGCAATCGATGCGGACAGGGTGAAGGCTTTGATCAGACTGCGACGCTTCATTGGTGGACTCCGTTCGTATGGTTTTTGAGATCGTGTCGGGTGGTGGGTACGTTGCGTACAGCAAGCTTTAGCAAATGCTGGGCCAAAGCGCAGACGTCGCAAAATGGAACGAATCTGTCGCCTGGAAAAGGGGATGCGCACCAGCGTGGAACACCGCTCGGCAGGACGGCCATCACGTGCGTTATCGTGGTGCGATTGCCAAAAGCCAGTTTTTTCACTGGCTCTCCGTCAGTCGCTCGAGTGAATTACACCCACCATTCTTTTTCGCCGGAATACAGATCATAGGTCTGGTCTACAAGCTGTTCCGGAATGTCGAAATAGGCGTACAGCTGGCCGTTTATCTTGTTCGTTGCCCTTAGTTGCAAGAGCGTGCCAGGGGGGACCGCGACGTGATCACCCAGAAAACCCGTGAACATGTTCTTTTTGGGCACTGACGGCGCAAAGATGAAAAACACCGGATGGTTATCAGCGTTGGCGTTATGGGTCACAAAACCGTCCTGGCTCCATCTGACGGCATTGGCTCGCGACACGGATGCTGATTGCACACCGTTATCCACAAACACGGCACCAGTCTCTCGCTCAAGACATGCCAGCCCCTCGCTGGTTACATACGTGGCGCGGAAAGCGTCGCCGTGCCATTCCTTCAGACGGTAAAACTGACTAAGAAAACTGCGCGTTCTGGCATTGCGCACGCCGGCCCTCAGCAGCGGGTTGATCTCGCCCGAGCCGCCTTCTGCGTACGATGTGATCGCGGGCAAGCCCTCGGCATTGGATGCCTTGCTCAAGGCCATGTAGTCCGTCTCGAACTGTAATCGCTCTGCGGCGCTGGCTTCCTCAAAAGAGGCTGGCCAATCAGTCAGCAACTGGCTTAATCGTGATCTGGCCTGGCGAATGACAAGTTGGCTGATGCGCGGGATTTCGTTGCCAACGGCTTTCCAGGCGCCACTTGTGCTGCGCAAGACGTATTCCTGTTTATGCACAAGCAGTGCTGCGTCGGTGGGATGAGGACGATAAAGACGTGAATGGCCGAACATGTTTGCACGGCGGCTTACGTAACACCGCTCTGTACCCAGCTCAATGGCCAGAAAGTCTTTGGAATCCAGCGCGACCGTTACGCCTGAGTCTGCGAATCTCGGGGCGCGCAGGTGAGACATCAGGTAGCCGATCTGCACTTGCCCGTCTCGGCCCACCCTGCGTATCAGATGCGGACGTCTGACCTTCGCTGCCAGGTGCATCGCCGGTTTGAGGTATGCCCCTGCGCGCCCGATGGCGGCGGTGGACAGGTAACCTATAGCGCTCAGAAACTCCTCGGCAGCGCCTTCGAGATCGTTGTCCTGGATTTTCGAAAAAGCGCTCCATGTTTTGAGCAAGCCCAGCCCCAAGGCAATAGGAATCATGATGGGGGTGGGCAGAAACAGAAGGGCGATGCTGGCGACGATGTCGAAACTTCCGGATTGTCCCGCTCCCGGCGTCAGCCCCATCCGTTGCTTGATCTCCTGGATCAGGAGGTTGATTTTGGCCTCGTGGTTTTCCTCGTAGAAGTCTTTACTCTGCGGGATAAAGACCACCGGGCGCAGCAGTTTGTCAGGAATCGGAATCGGAGAAAGGCGGGTGAAGATATCGGGCACACGCCAGTGTCTGGCCTGTTTCTCGTAGTTCATGGCATGCAGCGTCTCCAGACGCCGCGACACCGGAATCTGCTGGATCAGGTAACGCTGGAATGATGTTTCTTCCAGAAAGCGGGTGTTGAGATGAAACATGCTGTTGAACCAGCGGAAGACCACGCCGTCAGGCGCGTCGAGGGTGCATAGCACCAGCGGGCCTTTGTCGAACCGGTCCTGCGGCGCGATCAACATGACATTGGTCATCTTGAGCTGGTTGACGCTGAAAAACCTGACTTCGATTCGTTCGCCGTTGACCGTGCTGCGTTTGTCCGGCGAGGGTGCATTCAGCACCGCCTTGATCCAGCTGGAACCCGTCAGCGGGAAGGCTTGCTGATCAATCTCCAGCAAGGCCATTTTCATCTGAGCCTCCAGCACGTTTTTTTGAGACTGCTTGAGCTGATGGGCGTAGGTCGATGATTTCAGATTGACGTCGAGGTACTCGGTGAGGTGTTCGGGACTGTTGATCGTCTCGACCAGCTCCTTGATGGCGCGCGTGTCCAGCCGGGTGAGCGCGGCCCCGGTCTCGTCAACGACGTCGATCTGCACTGCATCCCTGACTCTGGCCCGATGAGTCGGGTTACGCACCAGTTGCGCAAGCGACATTCTCGTGGTGTTTTTGTCCGGCACCTCAGGTGTCCCGGGAATTTCGATTGTCCAGGAGCGCACCCTGTACGTCAGGGTGACGACTATCTGCTCGGGTTCAAGCCTTATTGCGGCTTGTTTCAGCGCTTGACTCAATTGATGGTCGATGTAGTGCGTCAGGTAACGGCGGCTGTCGTTGCCAGGCTGGTTAAAGTAATCCTTGCCGGAATGTTGAATCTTTACCACCGCCTCACCCAGACGCCGTGCCTGCTCAAGCCACGCTTCGCGCTGCGCTTGCCCCATGCTTTTCCACCAGTCGGGCATGTGGGTGTATATCAGGTCGGCATCAAGCTGATGCAGATGCTGCTGGTTGTTGAAATGAAGCCCGGGTGCCAGCAGACGTAAATTCAACTGCTCGAACGCATCGGCGTCCATCTGCCCGGCCCGGGCAAGTTGTGCCGCTTGGGCAAACAGGGATTTTTGCTTGATGATCTGGCGCGTCAGTAACAGGCTCAGGAAGTGACCGCCCAATGCCGTGTAATGCCATTGCAGTGCGCTGACGGCCTGCGTTGGTTCTGCCGGCGCGAGTTCGGCGCGAAGTTGCTGTCTGTACCCGGGGTCGGTCCCTCGCTGTACCAGGGTATCGTTCATCTGCTTGAAGGACGTGAACGCTTCCAGCCCGTTATTAAGGGTGAACAGCAAAACGTCTTCCTGCACGTCTTCATGCACCTCCAAAGGCAGCGTGCGAAGTGTGCGGGTGATGGCAAAAGCCCCGGACAGCGCAATCGGCTCACGGCCATCGAGGCTTGCCGACACGCCATAAATACTGTGTGGCTGGAACTCGTCTACAGCGCCTGCAGCGCACGGCTTCAGTGCTGCCGAGAGCATCGTGAAGTGGCGGGTGGTCATTTCTCCCAGGGCAACGCGTATTTCACATTCTGATTTCAGGCAATGAACCCGTTCAGCGAGAAATTCGCTGCTTCGGGTCTTACCGTCTTGCAGTGCCGCGCCCCAGTAATCTGCCAGCTCGCGGGTATAACGTTGCTCCAGTTGTTCGTTGACCTCAGCAAACAGTGTGAGGATGGCCGTGCGGGGCAGGGGGTTGATGACGATCGTCTGCGCGGAGGGCGACGGCGTTGGGTAAAAACCTTGCACCTCATTGTCGTTCCAGCTCAGCCTGCCGGTGAAATGCTCGATCAGGCTGGCGATCAGCGGTGCGCTGTACACGCTGTCTTCTGCATCGGGCGGCAACGTGCTGTCACGGTAGGCCAGCCAGGTGGCCTGAACGTCCAGCTCGGGTTTTACCGTGCGCAGCAGCTCATGCGTCAGCTCACGTACGGTGTCACTCAGGGTCGGCGGGTAGGTGCTGCTGTCAGGTATAGGTCGAGCAGGTTGCGGGGAGGTGTCTAACGTTGCGTTCATGGCGCCATTTCGTCTCGATGAAAAATGATCCGCTCCAGGCTGTCGCCAGGCGGTTCATTGCATCTAGTCAGGGATGGCGGCGTATGGCTGTCGGGCAGCATTGCCTGATGCGCGTGGCAATGGCCATGCGTTCAGTAGGAAGGGGCGACGAGCCGGCAGGTCGGGCGACAAGGGAAGGGGCGAGGCCTGAAACCGGGTATGAGGAGGAATTCATCACAACGCCACTCAATGGTTTCAGGCCCCGCAGCGTGCAATCTAAGCTGTTGTCGCGCGTTTGGCAAAGCGCGAAAGCACTATTCGATCAAGCACCCAGACAATCAGCATCGAAATGCCCACCAGAGGGAACAAGACGCCGAGTGCAATCATCACCCCTGTTGCCATTTTCCAGCGTGGCAGGTCATGGCGCAGCGGCGGTACACCCAGCCCGCTCTGCGGTCGGCGCTTCCACCAGATCACCAGCCCGCTGACCGAACTGAGCAGCACCATCAGGCACACCAGCAGGATCAGCAACTGATTGACCCAGCCAAAAAACTTGCCTTCATGCAACATCACGCCCAGCTCGGTGGCCTTGGACACTGCGCTGTAATCGACATAGCGCACGTCGGCCAGCACCTTGCCGGTGTACTGATCGATATGCAGCGTTGCGTCGTCACGCGGGTCGTCAGCGAACACCGACACTGTGAATACACCGTCGGCCGTCTTTGGCTGAGTGATGCTGTAGCCCGGCACGATGTCTCTCGCCCGTGCGATATCGACCACCTGTTGCAAGGACACTTTTGGCGCTGCCGGGGCGCTGGACATGTGCATATGGCCCATGTGTTCGGCGTGATCACCGCCTGAAACCGGCATCGGCGTGTTTTCCATCGCCCAAGGTACGGTCTGCACGCTGGCAGTGTTCAGGTCTCCGGCCTGCTTGTCGGATTTAGGCACATCCTTCCACATCGCCGCCGGAAAGGTGTTCCACACCGCGGCATATTGCTTGCCCCACATACCGGTCCAGGTCATGCCGCTCAACAGCATGAACAGCAACAGCAACGCCCCCCAGAAACCGGTAACCGCGTGCAGGTCTCGCCACAACACGCGACCTTTGGCCGTCAGGCGCGGCCAGAACACGCCGGCCGCTGATCGACCGCGTGGCCACCACAGGTAGAGGCCGGAGACCACCAGCACAATGCCCCAACCCGCCGCGAGCTCTATAAGCCGGTCGCCTGGCGTGCCGATCATCAATTCGCCATGCAGCGCGCGAGCAATGGCCTGCAGGTTGTCTTTGGCGTCCTGAGTGCCAAGAATGATGCCGCGGTACGGATCGACAAACACATTCACGTCACGGCCCTGTTCGTTGATCACAAACTGAGCGCTGCCTTCCGTACTGGTCGGAGGGAAAAACTTGCCGAGGGTGGCCTGTGGATAAGTACTCGCCACTCGTTGTTGCAACTCATCGGCAGTAAGACGCTGCTCAGTCGGCGACACGTACAGCAGGTCGCTGTACATCAGGTTGTCCAGTTGTGGCTTGAACAGATAAATGATCCCGGTCAGCGACAGCAGGATCATGAACGGCGCGACAAACAGCCCGGCGTAGAAATGCCATCGCCAGGCCAGGTTATAAAACGAAACATCAGGTTTGGACACGATTAACGCTCCCCAATAGGGATAACACAGCACACCTCGCGCGCAGCCTTGGGCCGCGCGCGAGGGTGGAATCTTTTTTTTCCGGTTATGCCGTGATAAGCGTTGGCGGCGCCCGGCTTCGGGCGTTGGGGAAAATCGCCCGGCGTGCATGGCCCTGCAGGCGGGACGGCGCGAAAAAGTCGCTGGGTACGGGAGGGCTGGCGGCCACCAGCTCAAGTACATTGAGCAGCGCCGGGCAACTGAACAGCAGCGTGCAATAGCCACACTTGGCCCACAGCGCGTGATCGCTCATGCCGGCCTCGGCAGGCATGGTGTGCTCGCTGCCATGATGGGCATGAGCGTCGGCCGACATGTCCATCGTCGCGGGCATGGACATTGACATGCCGGCGTGCTGATCCATCGGCATCGACTGGGAAACCAGCGGGCCGATAAAGATCATCAACATGGCGAACAGGCTCAGCCATGCACCCCGATGGCTACGGGGGACGGTTGAACGGTCGCGGCGGCAGGTGGCGCTCAATCGGGAAAGCTACTCAGTGCTGGTGTTTCGGAGCCTGCTTTTGTACCACGACCTGCACCTCGACATCTCCTGCCTTTTCAAAATGCAGGGTCATCGGGAAGCGTTGGCCGACGACCAGTGTCGAGCGGTCCTTGAGGTCCAGCAGCATCACATGCCAGGCCATGGGGGCAAAACTCACTGTCCCGCCTGCCGGAATATCGACCGCCTGAACAGGCCGCATCTTCATCAGCCCGTCGGCGTGTACATGCTCGTGCAACTGCGCCTGCCCGGCGACAGGGCTGTCGACGCTGAGTAGCCGGTCGGCGCTGTCGCCTTTGTTCTCGACCGTGAAATACGCCGCTACTGTCGGTGCATTGGGCGGCAACGCCATCGACCACGGATGACCAATCAGCAGCGGTCCTGCCGTGTACTCATGGGCTTGGGCGAAGCAGGCGGGTAGCAGCAGCGCGGCCAGCAGGAATGCTTTTTTGAGCATGGGGGAGTCTCCGTGACGTTCTGGAGGGAGTGAGAGGGTGGCTCGACCAAGCATTTGAAACACTCAGGTAAACCTTGGAGCCCTATTGATTGCGCCCGTTTCGTAGAGTTGTTCCTCAGCGCACAGCCACAAGGTGATGGGAATGAACGAGAGGGCACAGTCACATCGTTTGCGCTCGGGGCGAATATCGAGTGCAGGCCGAACTTATCTGGTGACCGCAAAAACATTTCAGAGAAATCCTGTTTTTTCCGATTGGCGAATGGGGCGTCTGCTCGTCGATGAACTTCGGCAAGTCCAGGAGCAGCAACTGGCTGATTCACTAGCCTGGGTCATCATGCCTGACCATATTCACTGGCTGCTGCAGTTGAATGGTCAATCTTTATCCCGAGTTGTACAGCGCGTTAAATCGAAAAGCGCGATCGCCATAAACAGAACAAAGGGTTGCAGTGGGCCGTTGTGGCAAAGCGGATTCCACGACATCAGCATCCGGACCGAAGACAGCCTTGTGAATTATGCCCGTTATGTGGTTGCCAACCCTCTTCGCGCCGGCCTTGTCAAAAGCGTGCGTGATTATCCCTTATGGGACGCTATCTGGCTTTGAAAATGTGAGAGCGACCGGGGCGGAGGTCCGCATTGGTCGCGAGTGCTGCCGCTCAAAGTTTGCATTGATCTTGTGGGAGCGAGCTTGCTCGCGAAGGCGGACTGGCGGGCGCGTCAGATTTCCTGTGGTTTGTCAGGCCTCTTCGTGAGCAAGCTCACTCCCACATGGGCGTTGTCGATCATGCGGTAGCGACCGGGGCGGCGATCCGCATTGCTCGCGAGTGCTGCCGCTCAAAGCTTGCATTGATCTTGTGGGAGCGAGCTTGCTCGCGAAGGCGGACTGGCGGGCGCGT
>NZ_MTSB01000033.1 GCF_002093745.1 Pseudomonas graminis | reverse complement strand
TGGTGGTGCCCGAAGATGAGCGGCATCTGGTCGGCGCGGCGCTGGACGAGATTGGCTACCCGTACTGGGACGAGAGCGAGAACCCGGCGTACCGGCTGTTTTTGGGCTGAGGCCTGGACGCAGAGCGTCCAGACCGGCATGCCCACGCGGAGCATGGGCACGATGGATGTTCTCTGGGCACCTATGATTATCGTCCCCACGCTCCAGCGTGGGAATGCAGTTCACGACGCTCCGCGTTGCAAGAGGACGCAGAGCGTCCAGACCGGCATGCCCACGCGGAGCATGGGCACGATAGATGTTCTCTGGACACCCATGATTATCGTCCCCACGCTCCAGCGTGGGGACGCAGTTCACGACGCTCCGCGTCGCAAGAGGACGCAGAGCGTCCAGACCGGCATGCCCATGCAGAACATGGGCACGATAGCGCTCAAGGCGCGACTCTTGTGTCCGCGCTGTTAAACTCACCCAAGCCCGATCCAAAAGGAACACCGCGTCATGGAACCCATCACCGCCCTCAATACCCTGCACATCGTCGCCATCGCGTTGTTGCTGATCAGCGCGCTGGTGTTGGCCAGCGGGGTGGTCAAGGTGCGTCTTGAGGGCGACACGACCATCCAGAATCGCCTGCTCAAGCGGCCTTTGGTGTTTTTCTGGGTGCTGATGGCGGTTTGCCTGGCGATACTGCCGTTCAGCGGATGGTGGCTGGTGCATTTGAAAGGGTTGTCGCTGGGCCAGACCTGGGTGCTGGGCAGCAGCGTGCTTTACACGCTGGGACTGTGCAGTTGGGTCTGGCTAGTTGTCAGGCTCAACGGCTTGCGCCTTGGCGCAGCCAGAGGCAGGCGAGGCTTCACCGTAGCGCTGACGGTGATCAGTGTCGTGTGCTTTGTGACAATGGCCGGCCTGACGGGCTTCAAACCGGCCTGAGTGTTCCCGCGAATCAGTGACGCAAGGTGATTACCGGCCAGCCACGTCGCTCGGCTTCTGCGCGCAGTTTGGCGTCCGGGTCGACCGCCACCGGGTTGGAGACCTGCTCCAGCAGCGGCAGGTCATTCATCGAGTCGCTGTAGAAATAGCTGCCCTCCAGGCTGAACGCATTGTCTTCCAGCCATTGGTTGAGGCGCGTCACCTTGCCCTCACGGAAGCATGGAATGCCCGTCGTGCGGCCGGTATAGCGCCCGTCAACCATCTCGCACTCGGTCGCCAGCAGCGTATCGATCCCCAGGCGTGCCACAATCGGCGCCGTTACAAAACGATTGGTGGCCGTGATCACCACCAGCTTGTCGCCTGCCGCCCGATGCTTGCCAATCAGCTCCAGCGCTTTGGGCAGCATCATGGGTTCGATGCAGTCACGCATGAACTCACGGTGCCATTCCTCAAGCTGAGCCATGTCGGTCTTGCCCAGAATTTCCAGCGTGAAATTCAGGTAATCGGTCATGTTGAGCGTGCCGGCCATGTAATCGTTATAAAACTCGTCATTGCGGGTTTTGTAGATGGCGGCATCAAGGATCCCGCGCTGGCACAGATAATCGCCCCAGGCGTGATCGCTGTCGCCGCCCAGAAGTGTGTTGTCGAGGTCGAATAAAGCCAGGCGCATAGGGTTACTCGCTGAAATAGTTGAAAAAAGAGCCTCAGAATACGAGGTTTTCACAAGTCTTCACATAAGGTGATAAGCCTCGTTGCTGGTTTGATCGCCTTTGTGGAACAATGCGGCGACATGCGTTTGCGAGGTTGTTGCCGTGATCGACCCCGATGGTTTCCGTCCTAATGTCGGGATTATTCTGACAAACGATGCTGGTCAGGTCCTATGGGCTCGGCGAATTAACCAGGATGCCTGGCAGTTTCCCCAAGGTGGTATAAACCCGCAGGAGACGCCGGAAGACGCGCTTTATCGTGAATTGAACGAAGAAGTCGGGCTTGAACCACAGGATGTGCAAATACTTGCCTGCACTCGGGGCTGGTTGCGCTATCGTCTGCCGCAACGATTGGTCCGTACCCACAGCCAGCCGCTGTGTATCGGCCAGAAGCAAAAATGGTTTCTCCTGCGCCTGGTCTCCAACGAGCAGCGGGTGCGGATGGATTTGACCGGTAAACCGGAGTTCGATGGCTGGCGCTGGGTCAGTTATTGGTACCCGTTAGGCCAGGTGGTGACATTCAAGCGCGAGGTGTACCGACGCGCACTCAAAGAGCTTGCCCCGCGCCTGTTATCGCGC
Source organism: Pseudomonas graminis (assembly GCF_002093745.1). Lineage (GTDB taxonomy): Bacteria > Pseudomonadota > Gammaproteobacteria > Pseudomonadales > Pseudomonadaceae > Aquipseudomonas. The sequence goes on along the minus strand of NZ_MTSB01000033.1, from coordinate 21,715 downwards.
GACTGACACGGAGTTCGACCCCGAGCCATGCTCAATACGCTGCGCAAGATCGTCCAGGAAGTTAACTCCGCCAAGGATCTCAAGGCGGCGTTGGGCATTATTGTGTTACGCGTCAAGGAGGCCATGGGCAGCCAGGTCTGCTCGGTCTACCTGCTCGATGCCGAAGTGAACCGCTTTGTCCTGATGGCTTCCGAAGGCCTCAACAAGCGCTCCATCGGCAAGGTCAGCATGGCGCCGAACGAAGGCCTCGTCGGCCTGGTCGGTACACGCGAAGAACCGCTGAACCTCGAAAACGCTGCAGACCACCCTCGTTATCGCTACTTTGCCGAAACCGGTGAAGAGCGTTACGCCTCCTTCCTCGGCGCGCCGATCATCCACCACCGTCGGGTGGTCGGCGTGTTGGTGATCCAGCAAAAGGAGCGCCGTCAGTTCGACGAGGGCGAAGAAGCCTTCCTCGTCACCATGAGTGCGCAACTGGCGGGCGTTATTGCTCACGCCGAGGCCACTGGCTCGATCCGCGGTCTGGGTCGTCAAGGCAAGGGCATCCAGGAAGCCAAGTTCGTCGGCGTGGCCGGTTCTCCGGGTGCCGCCGTCGGTGTTGCGGTGGTCATGCTGCCACCCGCCGACCTGGAAGTGGTGCCGGACAAGACCGTCACTGACATCGCCGCTGAACTGGCACTGTTCCAGAATGCGCTGGAGGGCGTGCGCAATGACATGCGCACGCTGTCCGCGAAGCTCGCCACGCAATTGCGTCCTGAAGAGCGTGCGCTGTTCGACGTCTACCTGATGATGCTCGATGACGCCTCGCTCGGCAGCGAGGTGACTGATGTCATCAAGACCGGCCAGTGGGCGCAGGGCGCCTTGCGCTCGGTGGTCAGCGAGCACGTCAAACGCTTTGAGCTGATGGACGATGCCTACCTGCGCGAGCGGGCATCGGACGTCAAGGACCTGGGTCGTCGTCTGCTGGCGTATCTTCAGGAAGCGCGGCAACAGGCACTGGTCTACCCCGACAACACGATCCTTGTCAGCGAAGAGCTGACCCCGGCCATGCTCGGCGAAGTGCCGGAAGGCAAGCTTGTCGGTCTGGTGTCGGTGCAAGGTTCCGGCAACTCCCACGTTGCGATTCTGGCGCGGGCGATGGGTATCCCCACGGTCATGGGCCTGGTGGATTTTCCATACTCCAAGGTCGATGGCATCGACCTGGTGGTTGACGGCTATCACGGCGAAGTCTTCACCAACCCCAGCGAGATCATGCGCAAGCAGTTCGGCAAGGTGGTGGAGGAGGAGCGTCAGCTTTCCCAGGGCCTCGATGCGCTGCGTGAACTGCCGTGCGTCACCCTCGACGGTCACCGTATGCCGCTGTGGGTCAACACCGGCCTGCTGGCCGATGTCGCACGCGCCCAGCAGCGCGGCGCCGAAGGGGTGGGCCTGTACCGCACCGAAGTGCCGTTCATGATCAACCAGCGTTTCCCGAGTGAAAAGGAACAGCTGGCCATCTACCGCGAGCAGCTGGCGGCCTTCCATCCGCTGCCGGTGACCATGCGCAGCCTGGACATCGGCGGCGACAAGTCGCTGTCCTACTTCCCGATCAAGGAAGACAACCCGTTTCTCGGCTGGCGCGGTATTCGCGTCACCCTCGACCACCCGGAAATCTTTCTGGTCCAGACCCGGGCCATGCTCAAGGCCAGCGAGGGCCTGAACAACCTGCGCATTCTGCTGCCGATGATTTCCAGCACCCATGAAGTGGAAGAGGCGCTGCACCTGATCCACCGTGCCTGGGGCGAAGTGCGCGACGAAGGCACCGACGTGCCGATGCCGCCTGTGGGCGTGATGATCGAAGTGCCAGCGGCGGTCTACCAGACCCGTGATCTGGCGCGTCAGGTGGATTTCCTTTCGGTCGGCTCCAACGACCTGACCCAATACCTGCTGGCGGTCGACCGCAACAACCCGCGTGTGGCCGATCTCTATGACTACCTGCACCCGGCGGTGCTGCAGGCGCTGCAAAGCGTAGTGCGCGATGCCCACGCCGAGGGCAAGCCGGTCAGCATCTGCGGCGAAATGGCCGGCGATCCGGCCGCCGCGGTGTTGCTGATGGCGATGGGCTTCGACAGCCTGTCGATGAACGCCACCAACCTGCCGAAGGTGAAGTGGATGCTGCGCCAGATCAACCTCAGCAAGGCCAAGGAACTGCTTGCGCAGTTGATGACCAACGACAACCCGCAAGTCATCAGCAGCTCGCTGCAACTGGCACTGAAAAACCTCGGCCTGTCGCGGATGATCAACCCGAGCTCGGTCAAAGGGCACTAATCCTTACGCAAAGCATGCGCACGATAGTTGAGATTATCGTTCCTTACGCTCTAGTGGGTACACATTGCCCCCGTGGGAGCGAACTTGTTCGCGAATAGGCCGGTGTGATCGCCGAAAATGCATCGTCTGAAACGCCGTCTTCGTGAACAATGCGGATCGCCGCCCCCGGTCACTCCCGCCCACCCACGCGCCGCCTGTCTCAAAACCGGACGCAGAGCGTCCAGAAAGGCGCTACCACGCGGAGCGTGGGAGCGATACCGTACGGCTGGACACATCAGGAGCACCTTTTTTCACTTCGTTCAGGCAGCTTCCATCGGTCGCCGCTAGAGCATCCTGCCGGGCTCCGGTAACATGCGCGCCTGATTCAGTCGCTCGCAAGGGCGTTCCAATTGAGGACTCGCAATGCTGCCTTACCCGCAGATTGACCCGGTAGCCGTCGCTATCGGCCCGCTGCAAATTCACTGGTACGGTTTGATGTACCTGGTCGGTATCGGCGGCGCCTGGCTGCTTGCATCGCGTCGCTTGAACAAATTCGACCCGACCTGGACCAAAGAAAAACTCTCCGACCTGATTTTCTGGCTGGCCATGGGCGTCATCGTCGGTGGGCGGTTGGGCTATGTGCTGTTCTACGACCTGTCAGCCTACCTTGCCAACCCGCTGCTGATCTTCGAAGTGTGGAAGGGTGGCATGGCGTTCCACGGCGGCTTTGTCGGCGTGATGATCGCGGCGTGGTGGTTCGGCAAGCGCAACGGCAAAAGCTTCTTCCAGTTGATGGACTTCGTTGCTCCGCTGGTGCCGATTGGTCTGGGCGCCGGGCGGATCGGCAACTTCATCAACGCCGAACTGTGGGGCAAACCGACCGACGTGCCGTGGGCAATGGTCTTCCCGCCTTTCAGCGATCCTGCACAACTGGCGCGCCATCCGTCGCAGCTGTATCAGTTCGCACTGGAAGGCGTCGCGCTGTTCATCATCCTCAATCTTTATGCCCGCAAGCCACGCCCGACCATGGCCGTTTCCGGCATGTTCGCGCTGTTTTACGGCATTTTCCGCTTTGTGGTCGAATTCGTCCGCGTTCCTGATGCCCAGCTGGGCTATCTGGCGTGGGGCTGGGTCACCATGGGCCAGATCCTCAGCCTGCCGATGATCATCGCCGGTCTGTTCCTGATCTGGCTGGCCTACAAGCGCGACCCAGCTGCCAGCAAGGCAGCGGCTTAATACCGAAACGCCGGGTGCCCGCACCCGGCGCGTTCCACAAGGCAGGTGATTTATGAAGCAATATCTGGAACTGGTCGCGCATGTGATCAAGCACGGCACCCTGCAAGCCAACCGTACCGGCGTGAACACCATCAGCTTTCCGGGTGCGATGCTGCGTTACGACTTGAAGGAAGGGTTTCCGGCGATTACCACACGGCGCATGGCCTTCAAATCCGCCATTGGCGAAATGGTCGGTTTCTTGCGTGGTGTGAACAACGCTGCTGAGTTTCGTGAGCTGGGCTGCAAAGTCTGGGACCAGAACGCCAACGAAAACGCTCAGTGGCTGAACAACCCGTTTCGCAAGGGCGATGACGATCTGGGCGAAATCTACGGCGTGCAATGGCGCAAGTGGCCTGCCTACAAGCGCATCGACGCCGGCAACGTTGCCGCCATCGAGCTGGCCCTCGGCCAGGGCTATCGCCAGATTGCCGAATCGGAAGAGGACGGCCAGTCGTTCGTGGTGCTGTACAAAGCCATCGACCAAATTCGTCAGTGCGTCGACACCATCATCAATGACCCCGGCAGCCGCCGCATCCTGTTCCACGGCTGGAACTGCGCCCAGCTCGATGAAATGGCCCTGCCGCCGTGCCATCTGCTGTACCAGCTGCACCCCAACCCGCAGACCCGCGAAATATCCCTGACGCTGTACATCCGCTCCAACGATCTGGGCCTCGGCACGCCGTTCAACCTGACCGAAGGTGCCGCGCTGCTGAGCCTGATCGGTCGCCTGACCGGTTACACGCCGCGCTGGTTCACCTACTTCATCGGCGATGCCCATGTGTACGAGAACCACCTGGACATGCTCAACGAACAAATGACCCGCGAGCCGTACCCGATGCCAAAACTGGTGATCTCCGACCGCGTGCCGGAGTTTGCCAAGACGGGTGTTTATCAGCCTGAATGGCTGGAGCTGATCGAGCCGTCGGACTTTTCGCTGGAAGGCTATCAGCACCACCCGGCGATGACCGCGCCGATGGCGGTCTGAGCACGTGTCTTCGCTCCCGAGCTCTTGGGCTCAGTATCATCCACAAGTGCTAAAAAGCCCGGAAAACAGGTTTCTGCCCAGAGGGCGTGGGAGCTTCAGGAGGTTACGACGGCTGCGATGGGCTGCGAAGCGGCCCTGAACCTGTGTCCCCGGTTATGGCTGATGTAATGTATGTGGCGGTTTTGCTGTCGGTTCCCGACAGTTCGCGGACAAGTCCGCTCCTACTAAAACAGTAGTTCGCGGACAACCGAAGCGTCTCCTCTCAATCAATGCCCGTGACTTCTGCCCACATGTGAAGGCTCACCCTCTGGCGCTGCAACCGCTCCGGTCACTTCCAGCCTTTCCAGAATCGCGCAATGCGCTGCGGCATCATCGCTGCAACGGCGGCGCAGGTCGAGCAACTGTTCCTGGAGTGCTTGCAGGCTCGCGACCCGGGCGTTGACGTGTTCGATGTGTTCGTCAATCAGTGCGTTAACGCTCTCGCACTGGTCCTGCGGGCTGTCGCGCAGGTTCAGCAGGTTGCGAATCTCTTCCAGGGTCATGTCCAGGCTGCGGCAATTGCGGATGAACGACAGGCGTTCCATGTGCGCCTGGGTATACAGCCGGTAATTGCCGTCACTGCGGGCCGGGGCGGGCAGCAGGCCTTCACGTTCGTAGTAACGGATGGTTTCGACCTGGGTGTCGGTCAGTTTTGCCAGTTCGCCGATTTTCATTTGAACTCATCTCGATTGAGCGCTTGACCCTATAGTGGCTACAGGGTGTTCACTTGGCAACAAGCAGAATTCTGGAGCGCAACGAATGGGCACGACCATCAAGACTTCCCCCGCACATGACCACGATCACGAGCATGATCACGGAGAGCACGCGCACGAGCAAAAGCCCGCAGCCCCTGCGCACTCGTGCTGTTCCAGCGATGCGCAACCTGCGGTGGTGACGTTCAATGACGCGGCGGCGCCCGGTGGACGTCTGAGCAGCTTCCGTATTGAAGCGATGGACTGCCCGACCGAGCAGACCTTGATCCAGAACAAGCTGGGCAAACTGGCCGGCGTGCAGAAGCTTGAATTCAACCTGATCAATCGCATGCTGGGCGTCTGGCATGATTTGCCGTCCACTGACCCTATCCGCGACGCCATCAGTTCGCTGGGCATGCAGGCCGAACCGGTCGAGGAAGGCGCTGAGTCTGCCGAGCCGGCTCCCGTGGTGAAGAAACACTGGTGGCCGTTGGCGCTCTCCGGCGTGGCTGCATTGGGCGCGGAGGTGGTTCATTTCGCTTCGCTTGGCCCGACCTGGGTCGTGGCGTTGCTGGCGTTGGTGTCGATCTTCAGTTGCGGGCTGACGACTTACAAGAAGGGCTGGATCGCGCTCAAAAACTTCAACCTGAACATCAATGCCCTGATGAGCATTGCCGTGACCGGTGCGATCCTGATCGGTCAGTGGCCTGAAGCAGCAATGGTCATGTTCCTGTTCACCGTGGCCGAGCTGATCGAAGCCAAGTCGCTGGACCGTGCCCGCAATGCAATCAGCGGGCTTATGCAACTGACGCCCGAACTCGCCACCGTCAGGCAGGCGGATGGCAGCTGGCAGGAAGTTGAAGCCAAAAACGTCGAACTGGAAGCGATTGTCCGCATCAAGCCCGGCGAGCGTGTGGGGCTGGACGGTGAAGTGGTGTCCGGTAACTCGACGATTGATCAGGCATCGATTACAGGTGAAAGCCTACCGGTCGAGAAAACGGTCGGCGACAAGATTTTCGCGGGCACCATTAACCAGGCAGGGTCGTTGGAGTACCGCGTGACCGCCGCCGCAAACAACTCGACGCTGGCGCGGATCATTCACGCGGTGGAAGCGGCTCAAGGCTCACGCGCGCCGACTCAACGTTTTGTCGACAGCTTTTCGCGGATCTACACGCCGGTAGTGTTCATCGTCGCCTTGGCAGTGGCTCTGATCGCGCCGCTGTTCTTTGGCGGTGAATGGTTTGACTGGATCTACCGTGCGCTGGTGCTGCTGGTCGTTGCCTGCCCTTGCGCATTGGTGATTTCGACGCCAGTGACGATTGTCAGCGGTCTGGCAGCGGCAGCGCGCAAAGGCATCCTGATCAAGGGCGGCGTCTATCTGGAGATGGGCGAGAAACTTGATTACCTGGCCCTCGACAAGACCGGCACCCTCACGCACGGCAAGCCGGTGCAGACGGATTATGTGCCACTCAACGCTGCCGTCGCCGACAGCGCGCCGGCCATTGCCGCAAGCCTTGCGGTTCGCTCTGACCACCCGGTTTCCCAAGCGATTGCCAAGGCCGCCGATGACAGCTTGGTGCTGCATGAAGTGACTGCGTTCGAAGCGTTGGGCGGGCGGGGTGTGAAGGGCGAAGTCAACGGCCAGATGTACCACTTGGGCAACCATCGGTTGGTCGAAGAACTGGGCCTTTGCTCGCCAGCACTGGAAGCGAAGCTGGATGCACTGGAAATGCAGGGCAAGACCGTGGTGCTGTTGCTGGATGCGTCAGGTCCGATAGCGCTGTTCGCGGTGGCCGATACCGTGAAGGAAACCAGCCGTGAAGCCATCGCGCAGTTGCATGAACTGGGCATCAAGACCGTCATGCTGACCGGCGATAACCCGCACACGGCCAAGGCGATTGCTGATCAGGTCGGCATCGATGAGGCGCAGGGCAATCTGTTGCCTGCCGACAAGCTGGGGGCCATCGAGGCGCTTTACGCCCGCAACCATCGAGTGGGCATGGTGGGGGACGGGATCAACGATGCGCCGGCACTGGCTCGTGCCGAGATTGGTTTTGCGATGGCGGCTGCCGGTACGGATACGGCTATCGAGACGGCAGATGTCGCCTTGATGGACGATGATCTGCGCAAGATTCCGACATTCATTCGCCTGTCACGTCGGACGTCTGCGGTGCTCAGGCAGAACATTGTGCTGGCGATTGTGACGAAGGTGCTGTTCATCGGCATCACCTTTGCCGGCCTGGCGACCATGTGGATGGCCGTGTTTGCCGACATGGGCGTGAGCCTGCTGGTGGTGTTCAACGGGTTGCGATTGCTCAAGAAGTGATCAGTCGGGAGCGTTGATGGGCGGACGCGGAGCGTCCAGAACGGCATTCCCACGCGGAGCGTAGGAACGATAATCGCGCTTCGCTTGCTCGCGAAGAGGCCAGTACATTCCCCGGAAAATGGGGCGTTTGGGCCAACGTCTTCGTGAGCAAGCTCACTCCCACAGGTGTTGTTATCGCTCCCACGCTCTGCGTCCGATGTTGTCAGCCAAACCGTTCCTGCCCCCAGGCAATGAAGGTTTCCAGCAACGTTTTAAGCACGGCGCGCGTAGGGTCGGCCAGGTCGGGGCGGTAGTGGAAGGGCACGAACTCATCCATGTAGGTGCTTTGCGCCAGTTCCAGTTGCACGGCGTGGATGTTATTGGCCGGGTCTCCGTAGTGGCGGGTGATGTGGCCGCCCTTGAAGCGCCCGTTCAGCACATGGCTGTAGTCCTTGGCCGCTGCGCAGACCTGCTCCATTCGGCTGGCGAGTTCCGGGTCGCAGCTGACCCCATTGAAAGTGCCCAGGTTGAAGTCCGGCAGCCGTCCATCGAACAGGTGCGGGATGTGCCCGCGAATCGAGTGCGCGTCGAACAGCAGCGCATAGCCGAACTCATCGCGCATCCGCTGCAGTTCCTGCTCAAGCGTCTGGTGATAGGGCGTCCAGATCTGCTCCAGGTACCGCGCACGTTCTTCCGCACTTGGCGTCTGGCCGTCCTTGAACAACGGCACGCCATCAAACAGGATCGACGGGAACAGGCCGGTGGTTGCACCCACGTACATCGGTTTGTCGTCTGACGGCCGATTGAGGTCGATGACAAACCGCGAATACTCGGCGGCCAGCGTACTTGCGCCCAGTTCGGCGGCAAAATCATACAGGCGCGGGATGTGCCAGTCGGTGTCCGGCAGGCTCAGTGCCTCGTCCACTAAGGCCGCTTCGACCACCGGCGTCAGCTTCAGACCGGCGTGCGGCATGCTGATCAGCAGCGGGACGCGGCCACGTTTGAACGTCAGAACGTTATCCACAGGGCACACTCCTTCAGATCGATGATTCGACGCCGTGGCGCACGATGCGTTTGTCCAGATCGCCGCCCAGCCAGTACGCCAGATCAGCCGGTCGTTCGATGTTCCACGCCACGAAATCCGCCACCTTGCCGACCTCCAGCGAACCGTGTGTCGCGCTCATGCCCAGCGCTTTGGCAGCATTGAACGTGACGCCCGCCAGCGCTTCCTCAGGCGTCATGCGGAACAGCGTGCAGGCCATGTTGAGCATCAGGCGCAACGACAGGCCGGGCGACGTGCCGGGGTTCAGGTCGGTAGCAATCGCGATAGGCACGCCATGCTTGCGCAGCGCGTCCATCGGCGGCAGTTGAGTTTCACGCAGGAAGTAGAAGGCCCCCGGCAGCAATACAGCGACGGTTCCGGCAGCGGCCATGGCAATGGCGTCGTCTTCGGTCATGAACTCCAGATGGTCCGCCGACAGTGCTTTGTAGCGCGCTGCCAGACTCGACCCGCCCAGCGAAGAAAGCTGCTCGGCATGCAGTTTCACCGGCAGCGCCAGTTGCCCTGCCGTGATGAACACCTGCTCGACCTGCGCAGGCGAGAACGCCAGGTATTCACAGAACGCATCCACCGCGTCCACCAGCCCTTCGGCCGCCAGTGCGGGAAGCAGGTCGTTGCAGATGTGCTTGATGTAGTCGTCGGCACGCTCGGCGTATTCCGGTGGCAGCGCGTGGGCAGCCAGGCAAGTGGCGCGCACGGTGACCGGCTGCGTGTTGCCCAGACGACGGATCACGCGAAGGATCTTGCGCTCGTTCTCCAGGTCCAGCCCGTAGCCTGATTTCATTTCGACGGTGGTCACGCCGTCCTTGAGCAAGTGCCGCAGACGACGCTCGGCGCTGGCATACAGTTCATCTTCGCTGGCGGCGCGAGTCGCGCGCACCGTGCTGGCGATACCACCGCCTGCTGCGGCGATCTCGGCGTAGCTCACCCCTTGCAGGCGCTGTTCGAACTCGCCGCTGCGGTTGCCACCGAAGACCGTGTGCGTGTGGCAGTCGATCAGGCCGGGCGTGACCCACGCGCCGCCCAGATCAATGCAGTTGTCATGCTCCGGCTCGATCAGTTCAGCCTGAGGCCCGATCCACTCGATGAGCGCTCCGGAGGTCACGATGGCGGCATCCTCGATGATCGAGTATTTGCCGTGTGCCATGCTTGCGATGTGACAGTTCTTCCAGAGCGTTTTCATTCCGGGCCTCTTGGGTCAATAGGTTTTGTTGAGCGCCTTTGGCTTGACCCACAACCTGTAGGCGATGAGCAGCAGCACAATCCAGATGGCGCCGACGATCAAGGCTGCACGGTTGTCCGGGAAATAGCCCAGCACGCCGAAGATGAACAGCATGAAGACGATGGCGGCAGCCGGTCCGTAAGGCCAGAACGGCACCGCGAATTTCAGGTGCGCAGCCTCTTCGCGGCTCATCGAGCGGCGCATGGCGACCTGAGTCAGCAGGATCATCAGCCAGACCCAGACGGTGGCGAAGGTTGCCAGCGACGCGATCAGCAGAAACACGTTTTTCGGGATCAGGTAATTGAGCAGCACGCCGCCCAGCAGCGTCACGCCCATTACCAGCACGGTCATCCACGGCACGCCCTGACGCGACAGACGCGCAAAGCTCGCCGGAGCCTGACCGTCACGCGCCAGGCCGTACATCATCCGGCCTGCGCCGAAGATGTCGCTGTTGATGGCTGACACCGCCGCCGAGATCACCACGATGTTGAGAATGGTCGCTGCCGAGGCGATGCCCAGATTGTCGAAAATCTGCACGAACGGGCTGCCCTGGGTGCCGATCTGCGGCCAGGGGTAAATGCACATCAGCACAAACAGCGTCAGCACGTAGAACAGCAGAATGCGCAATGGCACCGCGTTGATCGCCTGCGGCAGGCTGCGCTGCGGGTCTTTGGCCTCACCGGCGGTAATACCGATGATCTCGATACCGCCGAAGGCAAACATCACCACGGCGAACGAGGCGATCAGACCGGCCACGCCGTTGGGCATGACCCCCCCGTGCGCCCACAGGTTGCTGATGCCGATTTCGGTGCCGCTGGTCGAGCTGCCGATGCCGAAAATCATGATGCCGAAACCCGCCACGATCATGGCCACAATGGCGCTGACCTTGAGGATGGACAGCCAGAATTCGGTTTCGCCGAAGACCTTCACGTTGCACAGGTTGAGCGCGCCGATCAGGAACACGATGCCCAGCACCCAGATCCAGCGTGGCACTTCCGGAAACCAGAAACCCATGTAAATGCCGAAGGCGGTCACGTCGGCCAGGCAGACGATGATCATCTCGAAAGCGTAGGTCCAGCCCAGCACGAAACCGGCCAGCGGTCCCATGTAACGCGTGGCGTAATGGCTGAACGAACCGGACACCGGGTCGTGGACGGCCATTTCGCCCAGCGCACGCATCACCATGTACACCGCCGCGCCGCCGATCAGGTACGCCAGCAGTACGGCGGGACCGGCCTGTTGAATCGCCGAGGCCGAGCCGTAGAACAACCCTGTGCCGATGGCAGAGCCCAGGGCCATGAAGCGGATGTGGCGGGCGGATAACCCGCGTTTCAAACCATCTTGTGACGTCATTTCAGGTCCATTTCATTACAGGTATGGCAAAAGCCGCGAGGACGCCTGCATCCGGCTTCCCGCAGCGATGACCAAGGCGAGCCCTGCCAGGCTCGCGGTGCATCACAGACTCGGTAGCAGACGTGCAGGAACCAGCGGGTTCAGGCAAGTGGAGGACAACAGCTGACTGGCAGCTTCGATGTCCGGTGCAAAAAAGCGGTCCTTTTCATAGAACGGGACCTTGCTGCGCAACAGGCTGCGGGCTTGCTCCAGCTTTGGAGAGGTTTTCAGCCCCTCGCGCAAGTCCAGACCCTGGCAGGCAGCCAACCATTCTACGGCAAGAATCCCGCGAACGTTTTCCGCCATTTCCCATAACCGCTTGCCAGCGGCCGGGGCCATCGACACATGGTCTTCCTGATTGGCAGAGGTCGGCAGGCTGTCGACACTGTGCGGATGGGCCAGCGCCTTGTTTTCGCTGGCCAGCGCGGCGGCCGTGACCTGCGCGATCATGAAGCCGGAATTGACGCCTCCGTTGGCCACCAGGAACGGCGGCAGCTGCGACATGTGCTTGTCCATCATCAACGAAATACGGCGTTCGCTGAGCGAGCCAATCTCGGCGATGGCCAGCGCCAGATTGTCTGCCGCCATCGCGACAGGCTCCGCATGAAAATTGCCACCGGATATGACGTCGTTCTCGGCAGCGAACACCAGCGGGTTGTCAGACACCGCGTTGGATTCGATTTCCAGCACCTCGGCGGCCTGGCGCAACTGGGTCAGGCATGCACCCATCACTTGAGGCTGGCAGCGCAGCGAGTAGGGGTCCTGAACCTTGTCGCAATTGCGGTGCGACTCCGACACGCTACTGCTTTCGCCCAGCAGATCGCGGTAGCAGGCCGCCGCATCGATCTGCCCGCGCTGACCGCGTGCCGCGTGAATGCGCGCATCGAAAGGCGAGCGTGAGCCGAGCACCGCTTCGACCGTCAGCGAGCCACAGGTCAGTGCGGCGGCGAACAGGTCTTCACCCTCGAACAGGCCGCGCAGTGCGTAAGCGGTGGACACTTGCGTGCCGTTGAGCAGGGCGAGCCCTTCCTTGGCCGCCAGCGTCAGCGGCTGCAACCCCGCGACAGCCAGTGCATCGACGGCATTCAGCCATTCACCTTTGTAGCGCGCCTTGCCTTCACCCAGCAGCACCAGCGACATGTGCGCCAGCGGAGCCAGGTCGCCGGAAGCGCCGACCGAACCCTTGAGCGGGATGTGTGGGTAAACCTCGGCATTGATCAGCGCGATCAGCGCATCGATCACCACCCGACGGATGCCCGAGAAACCACGGCTCAGGCTGTTGACCTTGAGCACCATGATCAGCCGCACCAGATCATCGCTGATCGGCTGGCCGACACCGGCTGCATGCGACAGCACCAGTGAGCGTTGCAGGTTTTCCAGGTCCTCGCTGGCGATCCGCGTGGACGCCAGCAGGCCGAAACCGGTGTTGATGCCGTAGGCAGTCCGGTTCTCGGCCAGAATGCGCTCGACGCAGGCGACGCTGTCGTCGATCTGCTGATTCGCGCTGCTGTCCAGCGTCAGGGTGACCGGCTGCTGATGAATGGCGCGCAGTTGCGCCAGGGTCAATTGGCCGGGGATCAGGTTCAGCGTCTGGGCAGATGAGGTGGTCACGATGCAACGACTCCTTGAGTGATGTCAGCAACGGCTTGTGGCCGTCAGCCGCTTTTTTATGGGGTTGCCGCATGATCGCGGCAGTGCTGGAAAACCCTTTCCAGCGATGTATCGTCTTTGAGCAGCGCGGCGCTGCTGGCGATATCCGGGGCCAGCCAGCGGTCTTCGTCGTAGGCTGGGACCCGCTCGCGCAGCAGCCGCCAGGCCGCGTTTGTACCGACGCCCAAACGCTGCGTCTTGAGAAATTCGAATGCCTGAGCTGCCAGCAGATACTCGATGGCCAGAACCTGCGTGGCGTTGCCCAGCACCTTGTGCAGCTTGAGCGCGGCGCTGGTGCCCATGCTCAGGTGATCTTCCTGCAGGCCGGACGTGACGTAGTTGTCGACCACCGCCGGTTGCGCCATTTGACGGTTTTCTGCGCACAGCGAGGCGGCGACATACTGCACGATCATCATCCCCGAGTTGACCCCCGGCTCGCTGACCAGAAAGGCCGGCAGGCCACTGACCATCGGGTTGATCAGGCGGTCCAGCCGACGCTCGGCGATGGAACCCAGTTCAGCGAACGCCATGCACAGCACGTCCGCCGCCATCGCCACCGACTGGCCATGCGGGTTGGCCTGAGACACCACGCGCCAGGCCTCGGGCGTGCCGAGCAGCATCGGGTTGTCCGTCACCGAGTTCAGTTCGGTCTCGATCTGGCGAATGGCGTGGTCCAACTGGTCGCGGGTCGCGCCGTGTACCTGGGGAATCGAGCGAATGCTCAGCGCGTCCTGAGTGCGAATGCCCTGGCTGCTGGCCAGTACTTCGCTGCCGGCCAACAAGCTGCGCAGGTTCTTGCCCACCTGCTGCATGCCCGGATGGGGTTTGAGCGCGAGGATGCTTTCATCGAACGCATCGAGTTGGCCGCGCAACGCTTCGAAGGTCATTGCGCCGATCACGTCGGCCCATTGGCTCAGACGCTCGGCATCGGCGATGGCCAGACAGCTCAGGCCGGTCATGCAGGGTGTGCCGTTGACCAGGCACAGCCCGTCCTTGGCGCCGAGCGTTACCGGGGCCAGATGTTCCTCATTCAACGCCTGCTCAGCCGGAACGATTCGCCCGCGATAACTGACCTGACCAACGCCCAGCAGCGCAATACCGACGTGCGCCATGTGGGTCAGGTAACCCACCGAGCCCTGCGACGGTACTTGCGGGGTAATGCCCCGGTTGAGCAAGGCCAGCAGCGCTTCGACTACCTGGCGGTGGATGCCGGATTTGCCCTGGCTGTAGTTGAGAATGGCGGAGCAGATGATTGCGCGGGTCTGTTCGTCGGTCAGCGGCGCACCGACGCCGCAGGCATGGCTGAGCAGCGTATTGCGTGACAGGCGGCTGAGTTCGTCACCTTGTAGCGACACATTGCACAGCGCGCCCAGCCCGGTGTTCACGCCATAGGCGCGTTCGCCGCTGGCCACGATCTGCTGAACGATGGCCTGGGCGTTATCGATTCGTGCCCATGCGGCGTCCGACAGACGCAATTGCGCGCCATACCGGGCTACGGTGACGACGTCCTGCCAGCCCAGCGGGGCTTCACCGATGACGATCTGTTCGGCTCGCGACATCTGCAACAGTCCTTAAAGAGTGGCCACGCGGCGCTGAACGAAACGATCCACATAATCGTCGGCAGGCGAATGGAGAATTTCTTTCGGCGTGCCCACCTGAATCAACCGTCCGTCCTTGAGGATCGCGATGCGGTTGCCGATGCGCACGGCTTCGTCCAGATCGTGGGTGATGAACACGATGGTTTTATGAAGGCTGGCTTGCAGTTCCAGCAACTGGTCCTGCATCTCGGCACGAATCAACGGGTCGAGAGCGCTGAACGCTTCGTCCATCAGGATGATGTCGGTATCGGCTGCCAGCGCTCGTGCCAGGCCGACCCGTTGGCGCATGCCGCCAGAAAGCTGATGCGGGTATTTGTTTTCGTAGCCCTTCAGGCCGACGGTGGTGACCCAGTGCTGCGCGCGTTCCTGACACAGCGCCTTGCTCTCGCCGCGCACTTTCAGGCCGTAGGCCACGTTGGCCAGCACGGTCTTGTGCGGCAACAGGCCGAAGCTTTGAAACACCATGCTGATCTTGTGCCGACGGAATTGGCGCAGGGCCTCCATGTCGTAACGCAGGATGTCTTCGCCATCGACCAGAATCTCGCCGCTGGTCGGGTCGATCAGCCGGTTGAAGTGGCGCACCAGCGTCGATTTGCCGGAACCGGACAGGCCCATGATGACGAAAATTTCGCCGCTGCCAATCGACAGCGACAGGTCGTTGACCCCGACCACGCAGCCGGTCTGTGCCAGCACCTGATCCTTGCTCTGGTTCTGTTTGATCAACGCCAGCGCATCCTTCGAGCGGTTGCCGAAAATCTTGAACACGTTTTTGACGACGATCTTGTTCGGTTCCACGCTGCTCATTTGTGCGCCTCATGCCGTGGGCGGCCATAGGCCTGCGTGATACGGTCGATGACGACCGCCAGAATGACGATGGCCAGCCCGGCCTCCAGCCCGCGCCCGACGTTGAGGGTCTGAATGCCCACCAGCACGTCTTCGCCCAGCCCGCGTGCGCCGATCATCGACGCAATGACCACCATCGACAGCGCCATCATGGTGGTCTGGTTGATGCCGGCCATGATGCTCGGCATGGCCAGCGGCAATTGCACGCCGAACAGTTGCTGCCAGCGATTGGCGCCGAACGCGTTGATCGCTTCCATCACTTCGCCGTCTACCTGGCGAATGCCCAGGTCGGTCAGGCGGATCAATGGCGGCGCGGCATAGATCACGGTGGCGAAGATGGCCGGGACCTTGCCCAGCCCGAACAGCATCAGCACCGGGATCAGGTAAACGAAGCTGGGCATGGTCTGCATGATGTCCAGCAGCGGCATCAGCACCGAGCGCAGGCGATTGCTGCGCGCGGACAGGATGCCCAGCGGAATGCCGATCAGTACCGCAATGATCGTGGCGACCAGCATCAGCGCCAATGTCTGCATCAGCTTGTCCCACAACCCGACCGCGCCGACCAGAAACAGCAGGCCGACGATCACCACCGTCGTGACGATCTTGCGCGTCGCGTGCCAGGCGATACCGCCGACGATGATCAGCATCAGCCACCACGGGGCCATGCGCAGCAGGCTTTCGAGGTTGACGATGGCCCACAGCAGGGTGTCGGAGATGTGCCGGAACACATCGCCGTACTGGGTCACCAACGAGTCGACCCCGTCGTTGACCCAGTTGGCGATCGAGAAAGTGAAGCTTTCAGGGAACATAAGCGGCTCTCACATAAGGTGTATCGGGTCAACGATCAGGGCAGACGACTCATCAAGCCGGCTGCCCGGACGTTTACAGCGAAGCGTCCACCTTTTTCGCGGCGTCTTCACTGACCCATTTGTGCCAGACTTCCGGGTGTTCTTTCAGGAAAATTTTCGCCAGCTTCGGCGATTCGATGCGTTCTTTGGCCATGCGCCCCAGGTTCTGGTTGAGCAGGTCTATAGGCAGGTTGACCTTCTCCAGTACCGCGACCAGTTCGGGGGCTTCGTCGTGGAACACCTTGGAAACACCGACCTTGATATCAATCGTTTTGTTGACCCCGGCTTTCTCCTCCAGACGCACCAGATCCACCTGGCCCATCAGCGGCGTCGGCGACCAGTAGTAGGTCAGAATCGGCTCGCCACGTTTGTAGCTGGAGAGAATAGCTGCATCCAGCGCAGGGCCGGTGCCTGGACGAAAGTTGGTGTACTTGCTTTCCAGGCCGTAGCTCTTGAGCATTTCGCTGTTTTCCAGCTCACAGGTCCAGCCCGCCGGGCAGTTGTAGAAGCGGCCTTTGTCGGGCTCTTCCTGATCCTTGAACACCGCCGAATACCGGGCCAGATCGCTGATGGATTTCAGGTCGGGTGCCTTGGCTTCCAGCTTGCGTTTGGCATCGCCTTCGATCACGTAGCGCGGCACGTACCAGCCTTCTACAGCACCGACGATGGGCGCGCCCACACCGACCACTTTCCCGGCGGCAGCGGCCTTGTTCCAGACCTCGCTGCGGCCGACCCATTCTTCGGCGAAAATCTGGATGTCGTTGGTGCCCAGTGCGTTTTCCATGGCGATGGAGTTGCCGGGCAGGGCATCCACCGCACAGCCGTAACCTTTGTTCAGCACGACCTGCAGAATGTCGGTCAGCAGCATGGCGCTTTCCCAGTTCAGACCGGCGAATTTCACCGGCTTGCCGGACTCACACCAGTTGGCGGCCTGGCTCGCGCCTGCGCTGGCAAGCAGGCCAGCGGATACCAGTGTGGTCAACAGGGCCTTTTTCATATTCATTGTCGATGCTCCCAAGCGTGAAATGGATGACGGCAGCTTCAATCAGGCATCCGGCCCCTGGGCGTGTTAATGCCCGTCCACGAGGTTTGTCGGCCTGATGGCCGACAGCGCCCTTAACGTCCGATCATCGGCAGGTTCAAGCCCTGCTCTTTGGCACAGTCGATGGCAATGTCGTATCCGGCGTCGGCATGGCGCATCACCCCGGTGGCCGGGTCGTTGTGCAGTACGCGGGCGATCCGTTCGGCGGCTTCATCCGTACCGTCGCAGACGATCACCATCCCGGAGTGCTGCGAAAAGCCCATGCCCACGCCGCCGCCGTGGTGCAGCGACACCCAGGTCGCGCCGCTGGCGGTGTTGAGCAGGGCGTTAAGCAGCGGCCAGTCGGAGACTGCGTCGGAGCCGTCACGCATGGATTCGGTTTCGCGGTTGGGGCTGGCGACCGAACCGGAGTCCAGATGATCGCGACCGATCGCCACCGGTGCCGACAGCTCGCCGCTGCGCACCATTTCGTTGAACGCCAGACCGAGCCGGGCGCGCTGACCCAGGCCAACCCAGCAGATGCGTGCGGGCAAGCCCTGAAAACTGATGCGCTCGCGGGCCATGTCCAGCCAGTTGTGCAGGTGTTCGTCGTCCGGGATCAGTTCTTTGACCTTGGCGTCCGTCTTGTAGATGTCCTGCGGGTCACCCGACAGCGCGGCCCAGCGGAACGGCCCGATGCCACGGCAAAACAGCGGACGGATGTAGGCCGGGACGAAGCCGGGGAAGTCGAAGGCATTGGCCACGCCGACTTCCTTGGCCATCTGGCGAATGTTGTTGCCGTAGTCGAAGGTCGGAATACCGGCTTGCTGGAAGGCCAGCATGGCCTCGACGTGTTCAGCCATCGACTGTTTGGCGGCATTGACGACATTGGCCGGCTCACTCACCGAGCGGGCGCGGTACTCGTCCCAGGTCCAGCCTTTGGGCAAATAGCCGTTGAGTGGATCGTGAGCGCTGGTCTGGTCGGTGACCATGTCCGGACGAACGCCGCGACGGACCATTTCCGGCAGAATCTCTGCCGCATTGCCGCACAGGGCGATGGAAATGGCCTTGCCTTCGGCGGTGTACCTGGCGATGCGCGCCAAGGCATCGTCCAGATCAGCCGCCTGCTCGTCGACGTAGCGCGTCTTGAGGCGGAAATCGATGCGGCTTTGCTGGCATTCGATGTTCAGCGAACAGGCGCCGGCCAGTGTCGCGGCCAGTGGCTGTGCGCCGCCCATACCGCCCAGACCGGCAGTCAGCACCCAGCGGCCTTTGAGGTTGCCGTCATAGTGCTGGCGACCGGCTTCGACGAAGGTTTCGTAAGTGCCTTGAACAATGCCCTGGCTGCCGATGTAGATCCAGCTGCCCGCGGTCATCTGGCCGTACATCGCCAGGCCCTTGGCATCCAGTTCGTTGAAATGCTCCCAACTGGCCCAGTGCGGCACCAGGTTGGAGTTGGCAATCAGCACGCGCGGGGCATTGCTGTGGGTCTTGAACACGCCGACCGGTTTGCCGGACTGCACCAGCAGGGTTTCGTCATCGTTAAGGTGGGTGAGGCTTTCGACAATCTTGTCGTAGCACTCCCAGTTGCGCGCTGCGCGGCCGATGCCGCCATAGACCACCAGCTCATTGGGGTTTTCGGCGACTTCCGGGTCAAGGTTGTTCATCAGCATGCGCAACGGCGCTTCGGTCAGCCAGCTCTTGGCGGTCAGTTGAGTGCCGCGGGCTGCACGGACCTCGCCGGCGCGATGGCGGGTCCAGCCCTGCTTCAGGTCTTGATTATTCTCGGTCACAAAAAAATCCTCAGCGATCAATCCCAACCAGCCCGATCAAGGGCGAGCAGTGCCTGGCGAAGCAGGCTGATTCAGTCCGGTAGCGTGCAGGACATTTAGCCTGTCTCTACTTGTACATACAAGCATATGCAATCAAAGGACCAACTTTGTCTGAAGGCAGTATCTGGAGGCTGATATCGACGCCGGGCCTCGACGTTGCGGGGGCGGGCGAGGTGGCTGGAGGTTCAGCCTGATGGATGGAAAGGCCGTGGCGTTGTTACCGGATTGTGTTTTTGCGCAGTTTTGGGGCGGCAGGTAACAGATTGGTGCGGCAGTCAGGCCGAGCCGGGTCTCGTGAAAACCACCACGTACTGCAACATTCGAAGGCGCAGAATCGAGTCGCTCGGGCGTGGAACGAACCCGCTCTCGTACACGTCATACCCTGATCTGAGCCAGCGTTCATCGGCCCGCGATTAGTCTCTGCGGGCACTTTCATGTTTAAATTGAACGTTCATTCAAGTTAAACCGGTGGTTCGCTGCCCGCTCACAACAGGAGGCTTACCCTTGCCGTATCCGCTTTTTGCAGTTGGTTTTATCAGTCCGGAGGCACGCAACCGATGAGTTCTCCGAGCACTTCTCCCAGCGGCACGGTCCGCATGAACGCGCCAGTGTTCTATTTCGCTGCGAGCTTCATCCTGATCTTCGGCATCATCGTCATCGCGTTCCCGCAAGCCAGCGGCGCATGGCTGCTGGCTGCCCAGAACTGGGCGGCCAATACGGTCGGCTGGTATTACATGATGGTCATGACCCTGTACCTGGTCTTCGTGGTGGTCACCGCCTTGTCGGGCTTCGGCAAGATCAAGCTCGGTGCCGACCACGACGAGCCCGAGTTCAGTTACCTGTCGTGGGCCGGCATGCTGTTCGCCGCCGGGATCAGCATTACGCTGTTCTTCTTCTGCGTTTCAGAACCGCTGACACACTTGCTGCAACCGCCCCAAGGCGAAGGTGGAACCACCGAAGCCGCTCGGCAGGGCATGCAATTGCTGTTTCTGCACTGGGGCCTGCATGGCTGGGGCGTCTTTGCCTTCGTCGGCATGGCGCTGGCCTATTTCGCCTATCGACACAACCTGCCACTGGCCTTGCGTTCAGCGCTGTATCCGCTGATCGGCAAGCGCATCAACGGCCCTATCGGCTACGCGGTCGATGGCTTCGGCATCATCGCGACCATCTTCGGGCTGGGCGCAGACATGGGGTTTGGTGTGCTGCACCTGAACTCCGGTCTGGATTACTTGTTTGGCGTGGCGCACACCCACTGGATTCAGGTCGGCTTGATCACCCTGATGATGGGTGCGGCGATTCTGGTGGCCATTGCCGGTGTCGACAAAGGCGTGCGTGTCATGTCCGACATCAACATGCTGCTGGCCTGTGCGCTGCTGCTGTTCGTGCTGTTTGCCGGCCCGACCCAGCATTTGCTCAATACGCTGGTGCAGAACATCGGTGACTACCTGGGCGCGTTGCCGAGCAAGAGTTTCGATGTTTACGCCTATAACGAGCCGAGCGACTGGCTGGGCGGCTGGACCGTGTTCTACTGGGCCTGGTGGATTGCCTGGTCGCCTTTTGTCGGCCTGTTCATTGCCCGTATTTCCCGTGGCCGGACCATCCGTGAATTCGTTTTCGGTGTGCTGCTGATCCCGCTGGGCTTCACCCTGGCCTGGATGTCGATCTTCGGCAACAGCGCCATCGATCAAGTGCTCAACCACGGCATGGTCGCGTTGGGCCAGTCGGCCATCGATGATCCGTCGATGACGCTGTACCTGCTGCTGGAAACCTATCCGTGGAGCAAGACGGTGATCGCCGTCACGGTGTTCATCAGCTTCGTGTTCTTCGTCACCTCTGCCGATTCGGGCACGGTGGTGCTGTCGACGCTCTCGGCCAAAGGTGGCAACCCCGACGAAGACGGGCCGAAATGGCTGCGTGTGTTCTGGGGTGTTGCGACGGCATTGATCACCAGCGGCCTGTTGTTCTCGGGCAGTATCGACGCGCTGAAATCGGCGGTGGTCCTGACCTCGCTGCCGTTCTCGCTGATCCTGCTGCTGATGATGTGGGGCCTGCACAAAGCGTTCGTCATGGAGTCTCAGCGCAAGATCGCGCAGCTGTACTCGTTGGCGCCGGTGTCCGGTTCGCGACGCGGCGGCTGGCGTCAGCGCCTCAGCCAGGCTGTGCATTACCCGTCGCGAGACGAGGTGTACCGCTTCCTCGACCAGACCGTGCGCCCGGCGATTGAAGACGTGACGTCGGTGTTTGTCGAGAAGGGCTTGAACGTCGTCAACGTGCCAGACCCGTCCAACGACTCGGTGACCCTGGAAATCGGCCACGGCGAAGAGCGCCCGTTCATCTACCAGGTACAGATGAAAGGCTTCTTCACCCCGTCGTTCGCGCGAGGTGGCATGGGCTCCAAGCAACTGAACAACCGCCGCTATTATCGCGCCGAAGTCCACCTGAGCGAGGGCAGTCAGGATTACGACCTGGTGGGCTACACCAAGGAACAAGTCATCAACGACGTGCTCGACCAGTACGAGCGGCACATGCAGTTCCTGCACCTGGTGCGTTGATAGGGGCCTGGGAGCACTATCGGCTTTCAGGCTTCTGCCCGCAGGGCGTGGGAGCGAACGTGTTCGCGAAGACGGTATTTCAGACGAAGCATTTTCGGTGATGACACAGGCCCTT
>NZ_MTSB01000032.1 GCF_002093745.1 Pseudomonas graminis | reverse complement strand
GGGCGTGGGAGCTTCAGGAGGTTACGACGGCTGCGATGGGCTGCGAAGCGGCCCTGAAACAGGCCATCTCGGCTGTGCCTGATGCACCGTATGCACTGGCTTTGCTGCCGGTTCCCGGCAGTTCGCGAGCAAGCTCGCTCCTACATTTATTGAGCCCAATTATTGAGTATTGAGCCCAACACTGTGGGCTTCTGCCCGGAGGGCGTGGGAGCTTCAGGAGGTTACGACGGCTGCGATGGGCTGCGAAGCGGCCCTAAACCAGGCCACATCAAGGCGCGGGCGCGGGTGTCCACGGCAGGATCGGGATCGCAGTGACGGCGTTTTGCGGGCTGCCTTCGATGACCCGGTCGCTATAGACCAGGTACACCAGCGTATTGCGCTTCTTGTCGAAGAAACGCACCACCTGCATGGTCTTGAAGACCAGCGAGGTGCGCTCCTTGAAGACTTCGTCACCGTCCTTGAGGTTTTCCTTGAAGCGGATGGCCCCGACCTGACGGCAGGCAATGGACGCCTCGGCACGGTCTTCAGCCAGACCCAGACCACCCTTCACACCACCAGTCTTGGCGCGCGACAGGTAACAGGTCACCCCTTCAACCTTGGGGTCATCGAACGCCTCGACCACGATCCGGTCATTAGGCCCCACCATCTTGAAAACCGTTGACACCTGCCCGATCTCTTCCGCCGAGACCAGCGCCGGCACACACAGCAAAGCAGCCAGAAAGCCGTTGATAGCGCGCATTGAATCTTCCTTTAACTAAACGTTGATCAGACGAGGATCAGATTATCCCGGTGAATCAGTTCCGGCTCGGCCATGTAGCCCAGCTCGCGCACGATTGCTTCGGATGAATGGCCGATAATCTTCTGCGCCTCGATAGCACTGTAGTTGCTCAGCCCCCGGGCGATCTCCCGCCCATCCGGCCCGACGCACACCACCATCTCACCTCGCCGAAAACTGCCCTGCACCAGCTTGACGCCGACCGGCAGCAAACTCTTGTGATCCTTGGTCAGCGCCGAAACCGCGCCGTCGTCCAGCACCAGCGTACCGCGAGTCTGCAGATGACCTGCCAGCCACTGCTTGCGCGCGGCGAGCATTTCGCGCTCGGGGGACAGCAACGTCCCCAACCGCTCGCCACCCTTGAGCCGCGCCAGAACACGTTCGATACGCCCACCGACAATCACGGTGTGTGCGCCGGAGCGCGCCGCCAGACGCGCAGCGCGCAGCTTGGTCTGCATGCCGCCACGCCCCAGCGCCCCGCCCGTGCCGCCAGCCACTGCATCCAGCGCAGGATCATCAGCACGCGCCTCGTAAATCAGCTGCGCATCGGGATTATTGCGGGGATCAGCGTCGAACATGCCGTCGCGATCCGTCAGAATGACCAGCAAATCAGCCTCGACCAGGTTGGCAACCAGTGCTGCCAATGTGTCGTTGTCGCCGAAACGGATCTCGTCGGTGACCACCGTGTCGTTTTCATTGATGACCGGCACGACCCCGAGCTCGACCAGGGTGCGCAGCGTGCTGCGGGCATTCAGATAGCGCTTGCGATCAGACAGGTCGTCGTGGGTCAGCAGGATTTGCGCAGTGTGCCGGCCATGCTCGGCAAAGCTCGACTCCCACGCCTGCACCAGCCCCATCTGACCGATGGCAGCAGCAGCCTGAAGCTCATGCATTGCACTGGGTCGAGCCGTCCAGCCGAGACGGCTCATGCCGGCAGCCACAGCCCCGGAAGAAACCAGCACCAGCTCGACGCCTGCCTCATGCAGCGCCACCATCTGCTCTACCCACACCCCCATAGCGTTGCGATCCAGGCCCTTGCCATCCGCAGTCAGCAAGGCACTGCCGATCTTCACAACCCAGCGCTGGGCGCCTGTCACTTTGCTGCGCATCTTCTTCCAACCTTAGCCAGAGAGTTTTCAAATTCGGGATACAAAAACGCCGCTAACAATCGTAGCGGCGTTCAAGTTTACTTCAAGCAATCAGTCACGGACGTAAATGATTTCCGGACCGTCCTCGTCATCCACATCTTCCTCGTCCCAGTCATCTTCGCCGATGTCATGCACGCTCTTCACGCCGCTGCGACGCAGGGCACGCTGATCGTCCAGCGCCTGCAACTGAGCGCGCGCCTCGTCTTCGATGCGCTGATCCAGCTCGGCCAGCTCTTCAGCGTAGCCAGGCTCTTCGGCGATGCGCTGGCTGCGCTCTTCGAGGTAACGCATGATGTCGCGGGTCAGTTGCTCCGTGCCTTCTTTGGCGATGGCAGAGATCACGTAGACCGGGCCCGTCCACTCAAGGCGATCAACGATCTCCTGCTTGCGGGCTTCCTGCTCTTCTTCAAGGATCTGGTCGCACTTGTTCAGTACCAGCCAGCGATCACGCTCTGCCAGCGACGGGCTGAATTTTTCCAGCTCGCTGACGATCACTTCAGCGGCATCCGGAGCACTGGTTTCATCCAGCGGCGCCATATCCACGAGGTGCAGCAGCAGGCGAGTACGCGCCAGGTGCTTGAGGAAGCGAATCCCCAGGCCAGCGCCGTCGGATGCACCTTCGATCAACCCCGGAATGTCGGCAACAACGAAGCTCTTCCAGCGATCGACACTGACCACACCCAGGTTTGGCACCAGCGTGGTGAACGGGTAGTCAGCCACTTTCGGCTTGGCAGCGGACACCGAGCGGATGAACGTACTTTTACCGGCGTTCGGCAGGCCCAACAGGCCCACGTCCGCCAATACTTTCAGCTCCAGTTTGAGATCACGCTGATCGCCCGGCTTGCCCGGCGTCGTCTGACGCGGGGCGCGGTTGGTACTGGATTTGAAGCGAGTGTTACCCAGACCGTGCCAGCCGCCCTGAGCAACCATCAGGCGCTGACCGTCTTTGGTCAGGTCACCGATGATTTCCTGGGTGGTGGCGTCGATGATGGTGGTGCCGACCGGTACGCGCAGTACCAGCTCTTCACCCTTGCGACCGGTGCAGTCGGCGCTGCCGCCATTGGAGCCGCGCTCGGCATCGAAGTGGCGGGTATAGCGGTAGTCGACCAGCGTATTGAGGTTGACGTCGGCGACCATGAAGACCGACCCGCCATCACCACCGTCACCGCCGTTGGGACCACCGTTTTCAATGAATTTTTCGCGACGGAAGCTCATGCAACCGTTGCCGCCGTCACCGGCTTTTACTCGAATGGATACTTCATCTACAAATTTCATAACGCACGCCTCCCGCCACAGGGACGAGCAGAACCACATAAATTACATAAGACTCTTGCAAAAATGAGCGTTGCGATACCGATCAGAAACCAGCGACCCCAGAGGTCAACATCACAACAGCCCGCACAAACAGTTTTGCAAGAGACTCACCTGCCTCTCTACCTCTACAAACAAAAAAGCCCCGTCGCAAGACAGGGCTTTTAAGCAACTGCATGATTACGCTGCGGAGACTTCAGTCTTCGGAACGATGCTCACGTAGCGGCGACCGAAGGCGCCCTTGACCTGAAACTTGATCACGCCTTCCACTTTCGCGAACAGGGTGTGATCTTTGCCCATGCCAACGCCGTAGCCAGCGTGGAATTGGGTACCGCGCTGACGCACGATGATGTTGCCAGGGATGATAGCCTGGCCGCCATACATCTTCACGCCAAGGCGTTTGGCTTCTGAGTCGCGCCCGTTACGGGTACTACCACCAGCTTTTTTGTGTGCCATGAGTCAATTCTCCAAATGAGGATTAGGCTGAATTAAGCCTGAATACCTGTGATTTTGATCTCGGTGTACCACTGGCGGTGGCCCATACGCTTCATGTGGTGCTTACGACGACGGAACTTGATGATACGAACCTTATCGTGACGACCTTGCGAGATCACTTCAGCCACAACGGTGGCGCCAGCAACAACTGGAGCACCGATGTTGACGTCGTCGCCATTGCCAACCAGCAGAACGCGGTCGAACGTGACGGATTCGCCAGTAGCGATTTCCAGTTTTTCGATTTTCAGGTATTCACCTGGGGCGACTTTGTACTGCTTGCCACCGGTAACAATTACTGCGTACATGGTATTTCTCCGAAAATCCTGCTCACCCAGCTCTTTATAAGAAGAGTATCGGCTGGCATGGCTGCATGGGGCTGGAACGGCCCGTTTGCAATTGCGTAAGGCAGGTGCTGCCCAGGAAAGTTAGGGTGCGCGATTGTACGCAAGGCAATGGCGGGTTGCAAGAGGCGGGTCGTCATACCTTGACACGCTCTACCCCGCAACCTAGCATGCGGCGCAACCTATCCGGAGCACGTGTCGCTGATGCAACCCCAAGCCTTCTATCGCGCGGTGGCGGACGACTTTAGTGCCGTTGACCTTATCATCAAAAAGCAACTGACGTCGCGCGTACCGCTGGTCTCGAAAATCGGCGATTACATCACGTCGGCGGGCGGAAAACGCCTGCGCCCCTTGCTGGTACTGCTGTGCGGCAAGGCGCTGGGCCGTGAAGGCGATGACATCCGTCTGCTGGCCGCCACCATTGAATTCCTGCACACCGCCACCCTGCTGCACGATGACGTGGTCGACATGTCCGGCATGCGCCGTGGCCGGTCCACCGCCAATGCGCTGTGGGGCAACGCGCCCAGCGTGCTGGTGGGTGACTTCCTTTATTCACGCTCGTTCGAAATGATGGTTGAGCTGGGTTCGATGGAAGTCATGAAGATTCTGTCCAAGGCGACCCGCATCATTGCCGAAGGCGAAGTGCTGCAGTTGTCCAAGATCCGCGACGCCAGCACCACCGAAGAAACCTACATGGAAGTGATTCGCGGCAAGACAGCCATGCTGTTCGAAGCCTCGACTCACAGCGCCGCCGCCCTGTGCAGCGCCTCCGAAGCGCAGAGCGAAGCATTGCGCACGTTCGGTGATCACCTGGGCGTGGCCTTTCAACTGGTCGATGACCTGCTCGACTACCGTGGCGACGCCGAAACACTGGGCAAGAACGTCGGTGACGACCTGGCCGAAGGCAAGCCGACCCTGCCGCTGATCTACACCATGCGCGAAGGCAGCCCGGAACAGGCAGCGCTGGTTCGTCAGGCGATCCAGAAAGGTGGTCTTGAAGACCTGGAAAGCATCCGCAATGCCGTGGAAAGTGCCGGCGCGCTTGATTACACCGCACAACTGGCCCGCGACTACGCCGCCCGCGCCATTGCCTGCCTGGACGCCTTGCCGCCCAGCGAGTACCGGGACGCGCTGGTCGAACTGAGCGAGTTTGCCGTCGCCCGCACTCACTGACAGCCCGCAGAGTCAAAAGCCCGTCCAGCGACGGGCTCGCTGCCATTGATCTGCCTGTATGACGCCCACGATCAACCCTTGATCAACAAATGCAGCCCCAGCAGCCCCATTCCGATAAAGAACACACGCCTGAACAGCACGGGGCTTATCCGTTGCCGCAGCCGCTGGCCAAGCAGCATGCCCAGTAACGCGGGCGCCAGCGCCAGCAAGGATGCGCCGAGTTCGGCACCGCCCAGCGCACCGTTCCATGACAAGCCGACCGCCAGTGCGGCGGTCGAGACGGTGAACGACAGCCCGAGCGCCTGCACCAGTTGATTACGCTCAAGCCCTAACGCCTGCAAATAAGGCACCACGGGAATCACGAACACGCCGGTGGCCGATGCGATGACCCCGGTGACCAGGCCACCCAACGGCCCGAGCCAACGCTCGGCCGTTGGCGACACCTGAAAGGTCGGCAGAAACAGGCCGCTCAGCGCGTAGAGCAAAAGCGCCCCGCCCAATGCCCTAGTCATTGAATGACTGCCGCTCATGCCCAGCCAGAACGCCCCGGCGCACGTGCCGATGAAGATCATGATCAGCATCGGCCAGAGGCGTTTCAGCAAAGGGATCAGGCTGCCGCCGATAGCCAGTTGCCAGACGTTAGTGAACGCTGACGGAATGATCAGCAAGGCCGCGGCCTGCGGTGGCAGCATGGCCAGCCCCAGCAAGCCCATTGCCACCGTGGGCAAGCCGAGGCCGATGACACCCTTGACCGTGCCGGCCAGTAGAAAAGTGCCGAAGACCAGCGCCGAAAGGCCCCAGCCGAGGGTGTGGTAGAAATCGAAGACTGTGTTCATGGCATCCCTGTCCGCCTGCTAAAAACCATCAGCGCTGCGATGCACGCTCACTCAGGTAGCCCGACACTTCCTGCTGATTGCCCGCAAACTCGATCCGCGCGGCTTTTTGTTCACGCTGATAGGCGTACATCGGGTCGTAGTATTCGCCGAGCAGGCCTTCGATCCAGCCCCGATGCAGCTCAACCGCGCCGCTGCGCTGTTGTTCTTCCAGCGCAGCCTGCATGAGTGTCAACAAACGCTGATGACGCTCGCCGCCCAGGCGTTTGTGGATGTTGTTCAGGCTCTGCAACAGGCGATCGGCGAACAGCCCGAAACCCAGTTCTTCGCCCTTGACGCTGATGAACTCTGCGCACAGGTTGACCACATAATCACCCAGAATGCGCTCGACGCGGTGCTCGAAGCTGTCTTCCAGCCAGACCATCGGGCAGCGTTGCATGGCCTGGTGCAACTCCAGCGGCACGTTGCAACTGCCGACCAGACGGCTCTCGTCTTCCACCACGAATTGTTCGATGCCTGCCGCACGTTTCTTGAGCAGGTCGATGGCCAGGCGGTTCTCGAAATCGATCTGCGCCGGTTGCCCGGTGGCGCGCTTGCCGAAGCTGGAACCACGATGGTTGGCAATGCCCTCCAGGTCCAGGCTGTTGGGCCGTTGCGTCAGCACCTCGGTTTTGCCAGTGCCGGTCATGCCGCCGAGCACCACCAGATCACATTCGGTCACAGCCTCGTGCAGGGTGTCGAGCAGGAAGGTGCGCATCGCCTTGTAACCGCCAAGGATGCGCGGGTATTCAACACCGGCATCTTTCAGCCAGCGCTGCACGGTCTGTGAACGCAGGCCGCCACGAAAGCAGTACAGGTAGCCATTCGGGTGAGTTCGGGCGAACTCGACCCAGGCCTCGACACGCGCGTCCTTGACCGGCCCGCAGACCAGTTGATGCCCGAGCTGAATGGCAGCTTCCTGGCCATGTTGCTTGTAGCAGGTCCCCACTTTCTGACGTTCGATATCGTTCATCAGCGGCAGGTTGATGACGCCCGGAAACGCGCCTTTGGAAAACTCGACCGGTGCGCGCGCGTCCATCATGGGCACGTCGTTGAGGAACAGTGCGCGGTAGTCGTTGCTGTTGTCGGCCATCAGAACACCTCGACGGCGTGGGTCTGTCGCTCAAGCAGTGTGCCGATAGGGTTGAGCAGCAGGCCCAGTTCGGCAGCCAGGGTCAGGAACTCTGCCTCACCTTCCGGGCTGACCGCGACCAGCAGGCCGCCGCTGGTCTGCGGATCGCACAACAGGTCGCGCTGTGCATCGCTCAGCGCAGCGATCTTGTCGCCATAGCTTTCGTAATTGCGCAATGTGCCGCCCGGCACGCAGCCCTCGGCAATGTAGTGATCGACACCGGGCAGGCGCGGCACGGCGGCGAAATCAAGACGAGCGGTCAGCCCTGCGTCATCGGCCATTTCCACCAAATGCCCGAGCAGGCCGAAACCGGTGACATCGGTCATCGCCGCGACACCGGCCAGCTTGCCGAAGCGGCTGCCCGGCTTGTTCAGGGTACACATCCAGTCCCGCGCCAGACCGACATCTTCGTCGCGCAGCTTTGACTTCTTTTCGGCGGTGGTCAGGATGCCGATGCCCAGCGGCTTGGTCAGGTACAGCGTGCAGCCGGCCTTGGCGGTGTCATTACGCTTCATGTGTTTTTTCTGCACCACGCCCGTGACGGCCAGGCCGAAGATCGGCTCCGGCGCATCAATGGAATGCCCGCCGGCCAACGGGATACCGGCAGCGTCGCACACGGCACGGCCACCCCGGATCACTTCGCGGGCCACTTCGGGCGGCAGCAGATTGACCGGCCAGCCGAGAATCGCGATGGCCATCAACGGGTCGCCGCCCATCGCATAAATGTCGCTGATTGCATTGGTGGCAGCGATGCGGCCGAAGTCGAACGGGTCGTCGACGATGGGCATGAAGAAGTCGGTGGTCGAGACCACGCCGCGTTCGTCGTCCAGCGCGTAAACCGCGGCATCGTCGCGGGAGGTATTGCCGACCCAGAGTTTCGGGTCCAGGTTCTGAGCGCCGCTGCCGGCGAGGATCACGTCCAGCACCTTGGGGGAAATCTTGCAGCCACACCCTGCTCCGTGACTGTACTGGGTCAGGCGGATTGGCTCGTTCATCGCGACACTCTCGGTAACCGGGAAACAGGCTGCGGAGTCTAGGGGCTGTTCCGGTCTCAGCGCAAACCGCGTCGCCCGCCGGTTGCGCTCTCGTCCGTAGAGTCTGATGAACTGGCCTTTCTCGCCATGCCTCTTATAATCCCCCGCACACCCGCCCTGTGAAGCGCTGCGTGCTCACCCCATGCGCCTTTCCCCTTTTTCCGCCATTGCACCGGAGAACTTCCATGCTCAAGCGTACCCTGGCGCTCGCCGCCGGCCTTGCCCTGTCCTTCTCCGCGCTGACCAGCCATGCGGCCGACACCCTGCGCGTCTCGGCCATTCCGGACGAAGCGCCCACCGAACTGCTGCGCAAGTTCAAACCGCTCGGGGCTTACCTGGAGCAACGGCTGGGCATGAAAGTCGAGTTCGTGCCGGTAGCGGACTATCCCGCCGTGGTCGAAGCACTTGCCACCGATCGCCTCGACATGGCCTGGCTGGGCGGCTTCACCTTTGTTCAGGTCAACCTCAAGACCGGCAACGCTGTGCCGTTGGTACAGCGTGAGCAGGACGCCAAGTTCACCAGCAAATTCATCACCTCCGACCCGAACGTGAAGACCCTCGCCGACCTCAAGGGCAAGACCTTCGCCTTTGGTTCGGTGTCGTCCACGTCCGGCAGCCTGATGCCGCGCTACTTCATGCTCAAGGAAAACATCAAACCGGAGACGTTCTTCAGCCGTGTCGCCTATTCCGGCGCACATGACGCGACTGCCGCCTGGGTTCAGGCGGGCAAGGTCGACGCTGGCGTACTCAATGCCAGCGTGTGGGACAAACTGGTCGCCAGCGGCAAGGTCGACACCAGCAAGGTTCACGTCTTCGAAACCACGCCCACCTATTTCGACTACAACTGGACCGTGCGCGGCAGCCTCGACCCGGCGCTGGCGGCGAAAATCAAAAAGGCGTTCCTTGACCTCGACCCGGCCAACCCGGAACAGAAGGCGATTCTCGATCTTCAGGCGGCCAGTCGCTTCATCGAAACAAAGCCTGAGAACTACAAGGGCATCGAGGAAGCCGCACGCGCCGCCGACCTGCTGAAATGACCCTGCGCCTGTCCGGTATCGAGTTGCGCCACAGCAACGGTACACAGGCGCTGCGCGGTCTCGATCTGAGCATCAGTCGCGGTGAGCGGGTGGCGATCATCGGGCCGTCCGGCGCTGGCAAGACGACCTTGCTCAACCTGCTGGCCAGCGCGCTGCCACCCAGCGCCGGACACCTGGAGGTGCTGGGGACAAATCCCTGGCAACTCTCCAGCCGCCAGCGCCAGCATTTGCGCAGCCGTGTAGCGTTGATTCATCAGGCGCCGCCGTTACCGGCGCGCCAGCGAGTCATCACTGCGGTGTCGGCGGGCAAACTGGGCCAATGGGGGCTGGGCAAAAGCCTGCTGAACCTGCTGAATCCGCTCGACGTGCCCGGCGCACGTGCGGTGCTCGCACGTCTGGACCTGGCGGACAAACTGTTCGAACGCTGCCAGCAATTGTCCGGTGGTCAACTGCAACGCGTCGGTATTGCTCGCGCCTTGTATCAGGCGCCTGAATTGCTATTGGCTGACGAACCGGTTTCGGCGATGGACCCGCGCCTGGCTGATCACACCCTCGCGCTGCTGTGTCAGCACGCCATCGAGCATAACGTGACGCTGGTCGCCAGCCTGCATGCGGTGGAACTGGCGCTGGCGCACTTTCCGCGCATCATCGGTGTGCGAGACGGGCGTATCCACTTTGACCTCCCCGCCAACGAGGTCGAACGGCCGCATCTCGACACGCTGTATGCCAATGAACAACTGAGCCCTCAGCCTGTTTCGGGTATTGCAGAAACAGCCTGGACGCCGCGATGCTGAGTCGGGACCGACGCGACCCGGCGGCGGTGCCGCGCCTGCTGCTGACGCTGCTGGCCATCGCACTGCTCTGGCCGGGCATTCGTCTGGCCGAACTGAATCCGTTTGTGCTGTTGCACGCCGATAACGCCAGAACGATGGGCCATTTCCTCGCCGGGTTCTGGCCTGTCGCACACGCCCCCGAATTCCTCGGTCTGCTGCTGGATGCCACCCTGCAAACCCTCGCTATCGCCACGGCGGGCATCACGCTGGCCATGCTGCTGGCCGTACCGGCAAGCCTGCTCGCCAGCAAGGCACTGTCTTTGTCGGCAGCCTCGCGTGGCGGTCGGCCTGGCTGGCCTGGTCAATGCCTGCGCTGGCCGGTGCGCGGGGTGTTGATCTTCCTGCGCAGCGTGCCGGAAATCGTCTGGGCGCTGCTGTTCGTGCGCGCGGTCGGCCTTGGCCCGACGGCCGGCGTACTGGCCATCGCCATCACTTACGCGGGCATGCTGGGCAAGGTGTACGCCGAGATTTACGAATCAGCGGACCCGCGCCCGGCCCATGCGTTGCTGCAATCAGGCAGTGGACGGCTCGCCGCGCTGGCTTACGGCATCCTGCCCAACGCAGCCGCCGAGCTGACGTCCTACACCGTCTATCGTTGGGAATGCGCGGTGCGTGCTTCGGTGGTGATGGGCTTTGTCGGCGCGGGCGGACTGGGCCAGCAGATTGACCTGTCGATGCGCATGTTTGCTGGCGATGAAGTGGCGAGCATGCTGCTGACCTTCCTGTTGCTGGTGCTGCTCGCCGACCAGCTCAGCCGCTTGTTGCGCAGGCAGTTCACTTGAGGCGCGCAGGCAACGTGTTGCTAGTGCTGGCGATTGTCGCGGCAGTGATCGGGTCATTTCTGTACCTGGGCCTGGATCTGCTCACGCTAGGCACTCAAGACAACCTGACGCAGATGGGCCGTTATGCGCTGCGCTTCATGAGCCCGGATTTGAGTGGCGATCACCTGCAGGCAATCGGCAAAGGTGCTCTGGAAACGCTCGCCATGTCGGCACTGGGCACGTTGCTGGCAGCCATCGCCGGTCTGCTGCTCGCCTTGCCCGCCGCCGGACGCCTGGGCTGGCCGTTGCGCAGCCTGAGTCGCTTGCTGCTCAATGCATTACGCGCCATCCCGGAACTGGTCTGGGCGGTGCTGATGGTGCTGGCTGCCGGGCTCGGCCCTAATGCGGGCACGCTGGCGCTGGCGTTGCACACCACCGGTGTCCTCGGTCGATTGTTTGCCGAAGCACTGGAAAATACCTCTCCAGCGCCCGCCGCGGCGATTCGTCTGCAAGGTGGCAGCGCCTGGCAGGCCTTCAGCTACGGCACGCTGCCCACTCTGTGGCCGCAGTTGCTGGCTTACATGCTGTACCGCTGGGAAAACAATATTCGCATGGCCAGCATTTTGGGCTTTGTCGGCGCGGGCGGGCTGGGGCAGATGCTTTACGTCAGCCTAAGCCTGTTTCAAGAGGCGCAGGCCAGCACGGTCATTCTCACCATGCTGATACTGGTGTTCGCCGTCGATGCATTGAGCGGCTGGAGCCGCCAGCGCTGGGTGCGCAACTGACCCGACCGCAGAAACAAAAACGCCACGGCCCTGAAGCGCAGGGCCGTGGCGTTGTCGGTGAGATGACTCAGTAACCCAGTGACAGACCGGTGTTGCGACGCGGGTCATTGGCACCATAAAAACGGTTGTTACCGACCGGTTTGCCGCCCAGTGAAGGCGCACCGACCAGAATAGCCGCCACGTGATTGAGCGGCTGCGGACCAGCGAACTTGTGGCCCCAGCTCTCGAGGATTTTCAGCGTGTCGGGGCTGACCGCGAACGTGTCGATATTGGTGGCTTCAGGCTGCCATTGCTGGTGGAAGCGCGGCGCGTCAACGGCTTCCTGAATGTTCATGCCGTAGTCGATGACGTTGAGCATGGTCAGCAGGGTCGCAGTAATGATGCGGCTGCCGCCCGGCGTACCGACAACCATGACCGTCTTGCCATCTTTGGTGACGATGGTCGGGCTCATCGACGACAGCGGCGTCTTGCCCGGCGCGATGGCGTTGGCTTCGCCTTGCACCAGCCCGTACATGTTGGGCACACCGACCTTGACGGTGAAGTCATCCATTTCATCGTTGAGGATCACACCGGTCTTGCTGGCCATGACGCCCGCGCCGAACCAGTTGTTCAGCGTGTACGTGACCGAGACTGCGTTGCCCCATTTGTCGACAATCGAGTAATGAGTGGTGTTGCTGCCCTCATGGGGGGCGACACCCGGTTTGATCTTGTTCGAGTCACCGGCTTTCTGCGGTTCGATGGCCGCGCGCAGCTTGGCCGCGTACTTGACGTCCAGCAGATGCTCGACCGGGTTCTTGACGAAATCGGGGTCGCCCAGGTAGCTGTTGCGGTCCGCGTAAGCATGACGCATCGCTTCGATCTGATAATGCATGCCCTGCGCCGAGCGGAAACCCAGCTCTTTCATCGGGTAGCCTTCGAGGATGTTCAGAATCTGGCAAATGACCACACCGCCGGAACTCGGAGGCGGCGCGGATACCACGTGGTAGCCGCGATAATCACATTCGACCGGCGCCAGCTCACGGGTCTTGTAGTGGTCGAGGTCAGCCTGGGTGATGATGCCCTTGCCAGCCTGGCTTGAATCGACCAACGCCTTGGCAACCCAGCCTTTGTAGAAACCGTCGCTGCCTTTTTCGGACACTTCCTTGAGGGTTTTGGCGAGGTCTTTCTGCACCAGTTTCTGACCGACCTGCATCGGCTCGCCCTTGTCGAGGAAGATCGAGCCGGAATCCGCCATGTCCGCCTTGAACACATCCTTGGCGCTGGACAGCATGTCGACATCGCCCTGCCCCAGCACAAAACCGTCTTCGGCCAGCTTGATCGCCGGCGCGATGACTTCTTCGCGTTTGCGAGTGCCGTATTTGCTCAGCGCCATCTCCATACCGGACACAGTGCCCGGTACGCCGACCGCCAGATGCCCCTTGGCGCTCAGATCCGGGATGACGTTGCCGTCCTTGTCCAGGTACATGTTGGCGGTCGCCGCCAACGGGGCCTTTTCGCGGAAGTCGAGAAAGGTCTTGCGCCCGTCTGCCAGTTGAATGGTCATGAAACCGCCACCGCCGAGGTTACCGGCTGCGGGATAGACCACGGCCAGCGCGTAACCGACTGCAACGGCAGCATCGACCGCGTTGCCACCCTTCTTGAGCACATCGACACCCACATGAGTGGCCAGATGCTGGGCAGTCACGACCATGCCGTTTTCAGCAGCGACCGGGGCTTGTGATGCGGCGAATGTGGGGGAGTACGCGACGATCAGCGCGGTCGCAATCAGCGACCTGGCGAGGGGTTCGAACTTCATGGTCGATCTCTTCTTTTTCTGGGTCAGGGACGTGTGATGAGTGCAGCGCCAGCCTCCGGGCGAGGGATGCGGCGCCTCATCTCAAAGCGTACCGGGCATCCCTGCGCGGGTCTGACGGGGTCCAAAGTAGCCGTTAATGACCGGTTTTCCTACTGTAAAAACCAGATACACGTTTGCCCCTGTCATCAAAGCGCCTGAGGTGCTGGACGATACCCCTCGATGATCGCCGAGAAGTCCTTGCCGCCATCGCCGCGCAGGCTCATGGCCTGATACAACTGCTGAGCCACGGCGCCGAGAATCACGGGTTGATGCACCGAACGTGCGGCTTCGGTGGCCAGCCCCAAATCCTTGAGCATCAGTTCGGCACCAAATCCGCCGCTGTAACCCCGCGACGCCGGCGCGGTTTCGACGATGCCGGGCCAGGGGTTGTACGCTTCAGAACTCCAGCAGCGGCCGGTCGAGGTGTT
Source organism: Pseudomonas graminis (assembly GCF_002093745.1). Lineage (GTDB taxonomy): Bacteria > Pseudomonadota > Gammaproteobacteria > Pseudomonadales > Pseudomonadaceae > Aquipseudomonas. Next base: position 14,795 of record NZ_MTSB01000032.1, on the reverse strand, counting down.
GATAATACTGGCCAGCACTTCGGTGTCGATCCCCAGCGCATTGCCCAGCGCCATCGACTCGGAGACGCCGATCATGGAGATCGCCAGCAGCATGTTGTTGCAGATCTTGGCGATCTGCCCGGTGCCGACCTCGCCGCAATGCACGATGTTGCGACCCATGAGTTCCAGCACCGGCCTGAGCGTGGCGAAGTGTTGCGCAGAGCCGCCGACCATGAACGTCAATGTCCCCGCCTGCGCGCCACCGGTCCCGCCTGATACCGGCGCATCACCCAGCACAACACCTTGCTGCGCAGCCACGGCGGCGATATCGCGAACGGTCTGTGGATCAATGGTGCTGCAATCAACCGCCGGGACGCCGGGCGAGATGCCTTTCAACACGCCGTCTTCGTTCAGGTACACGCTGCGCACATGCGCAGCGGCAGGCAGCATGGTGATAACCAGCTCACTGCCCTCAACCGCCTGCCTGGGCGAGTCACTGACCTTCGCGCCCAGCTCGGCAAACTCGCTCAACACCACCGTGTTCAGATCGAACACGTGCAGGTGGTGTCCGGCCTTGATGAGGTTACGGGCCATCGGCGCGCCCATGTTGCCCAGTCCGATAAATGCGATGTTCATTGTTGTTCTCCTTGGTATGGCCCTCGCCGTTATAGGCAAGCCCGACTGATTCACACTAAGTGGAGCCCAGACACCTCTCGTTCCGCACGCTCCAGCGTGGGAACACCTTTCGTGGCGCTCTGCGTCACACATATGCACCGCGCCGCGCGCTCAAGATCGGACGCAGAACGTCCAGAAATGCAGGCCAACGCGGAGCGGTGGCACGAGAGTCATGACAGGCAGCGCTCAGCGCAGATTGATCGTGGTGTTCACACCGTCGTTCACGCTGTCGTCGTCAAACCAGCGGCTGGTGACGGTCTTGGTCTGAGTGTAGAACTGCACCACCTGTTTGCCATACGGCCCCAGATCACCGAGTTTGGAACCCCGCGAGCCGGTAAAGCTGAAGAACGGCACCGGCACGGGAATCGGAATATTGATCCCTACCTGGCCGACGTCGATTTCACTCTGAAACTTGCGCGCCGCCGCACCGCTCTGGGTGAACAACCCGGTGCCGTTGCCGAACGGATTAGCGTTGACCAGCGCAATGGCCTCATCCAGCGTGTCGACCTCCAGCACCACCAACACCGGGCCGAAGATTTCCTGGGTGTAAATCTGCATGTCAGTGGTGACGCCCGAGAACAGCGTCGGCCCCACGAAATTACCGCCTTCATACCCCGGCACCGAGACTTCCCGTCCGTCCAGTTCAAGGGTCGCGCCTTCGCGCACGCCGCTTTCGATCAGATCAAGAATGCGCTGCTTCGCACGCCGGGAAATCACCGGCCCGATGTCCGTGCCCGGTTCGTGACCGGCGTTGACCTTGAGTTTCTGCGCCAACGCTTTGAGGTCCGGCAGCCACTGCTTCGACGCGCCGACCAACACCACCACTGAGGTTGCCATGCAGCGCTGCCCCGCTGCGCCAAAACCTGCACCGACCAACGCGTTCAGCGTCTGCTCACGATTGGCGTCGGGCAGTACAACGGCATGATTCTTCGCGCCCATCATCGCCTGCACGCGCTTGCCGTGCCGCCCGGCCAGGTCATAAACGTGCGTGCCGACGGCGGTCGAACCGACGAAGGAAATCGCCTTGATGTCCTTGTGTGTGCAGATCGCATCCACCACGTCCTTGCCGCCGTGAACCACATTGAGCACCCCGGCTGGCACGCCGGCTTCTACCGCCAGCTCGACCAGCAGCATGGTCGACAGCGGGTCCTGTTCAGAGGGCTTGAGGACGAATGTGTTGCCGCAGGCAATCGCCATCGGGAACATCCACAGCGGGATCATCGCGGGAAAGTTGAACGGTGTGATGCCTGCACACACCCCGATGGGCTGGCGCAGCGTGTAGGTGTCGACGCCGCTGGCGACATTCTCGGCGAACTCGCCCATCTGCAACGTACCGATAGAGCACGCGTGCTCCACCACCTCAAGGCCGCGAAAGATATCGCCCTCGGCGTCGGCCAGGGTCTTGCCTTGCTCGGCGCTCAACACCGCCGCAATGCGTCTGGAATGCTCGCGTATCAGCGCCTGCAATTTGAGCATGATGCGCATGCGAGCCCCGACGGGCGTATCGCGCCAGGTGCGGTACGCCGCGTGGGCGGCGGCAACGGCGGCATCCACTTCATCGCTCGTCGCGAAAGGCACCTGAGCGAGCACTTCCTGCGTGGCCGGGTTGACGATGTCTTGCCATTCACCGCTGTGCGAGTCGATCCACTCGCCGTTGATCAGCAGTTTCACGCGAGCAACCGTGGTCGATGTGTCGTTCAATGAAGCATTCATGTGCGGGGTTCTCCTTCAGCAAACCATGCATCCAGAGCATTTTCAGACGGATCGTCATGGTCTCCCGACAGTCTTGTTTTTGAGTTGGTCAGGGGGCGTGCTTTGGAGTATAGATGTGCAAACTTCTAACAAGAACGCAGATAAAAGCAGGGTCAACATGCAAAAAAACATCACCTCCCTGGGCCTGTTGAACTGGGATGACCTGAAGTTTTTCCTTGAAGTGGCACGCACCCGCAAAGTCAGCAGCGCAGCCCGGCGGCTCGCCGTCGACTACACCACCGTGTCACGGCGCATCAACTCACTGGAAACCTCGCTCGGCACATTGCTGTTCGAAAAGTCGCGCAACAACGGCTTCATCATGACTGCCGAAGGCCAGCGCCTGTTGGGCTACGCCGAGTCCATCGAAAGCACATTGCACATGGCCTGCGAACAGGTTTCCGGTTCCAGCGTGGCGTTGTCCGGACACATCCGCATGGGCTGCACCGAAGGCTTCGGCAGCTTTTTCATCACCCCGCAGCTCAGCCACTTTCTCGACAGCTACCCGAGCATTTCGCTGGACATCCTGCCGCTGCCGCACTTCATCAGCTTGTCCAAACGTGAGGCCGATATCGTCATCGCACTGGAGCGCCCGGATCACGGCCCCTACGTGTGCTGCAAACTTTGCGACTACAGCCTGCGCCTGTACGCAACCCAGGACTACCTGGACAACCACCCGCCGATTCAGCGCAAAGCCGACCTGGCCGAGCATCTTTTCATCAGCTACGTCGATGACCTGGCGTTCAGCTCGGAGCTGCTGTACCTGAGCAACCTGCTGCCCAACGCTCAAGCGCCACTGCGGAGCACCAGCGTCATCGCCCAATACACCGCCGCCCTGCAAGGCCGTGCCCTAGCAATCCTGCCGTGCTTCCTCGCCGCCCAGGACCCGAGGCTACTGCCGGTGCTGGCAGAGGACGTGAACATCACCCGGCAATTCTGGATGTACTGTCGCGAGGATTTGCGGAAGCTCAAGCGGATCACGTTGTTGTGGGACTACATCCGCGAGGCCACCGAGCGCAATCAGGCGTTTCTGTTGGGCCAGACGCGGGTCCTAAAGTTCGCAGAAGGAGAATCTACAGGTAGCAAAGGAAGCTCATCCTAACGACCCCTAATGGGCGTTGGCAACGACTTGTGACGGCGGTTGTGACACTACTTGTGACAGTCGCGAGGGCTTTTACAGTCAGTGGCGCACACAGGCGCTATTAAGGACCCCATGCAGGTATTGAAGTGGGCACACGGGGGACCGCGCAAGATAGTAATTGATGGAATTAGGTCTCAAAAATTCCTGTCAGGTTTTCGTTAAAATTTGAATTCCCGCTCTGGCTTCAAAAAAATCTTAAAGGGGTACACCCATTTGAGGTCATTTTTTGTTTTACCACGGCGTTAAGTGTGAGATATTTACGATTCCGTAGATCAGTCGCTCTTACGTAATGGACAGTATAACAATGAAGGAAACTGCTAGACTCATCGCTTGTACCTTTATTTTTTGCTCTGCCGTGGTGGCAGCCAACCCGAATTCACGCCCCTCAGCTGAACTCATTGCCCCTGCTGCAATAGTTAACAAGCAAGACCCAACAGCACCGCAAGCAACCATAACCAAGCAAGAATCCGAGCTACTTCTTATAAAAGAGCAAAATCGGCTAATAAAAGACTTTCAATCATCACAACAGGCGACAGTATACTGGGCGCTAGGCGGGATTTTTAGCTTTGTTTTAATTCTTACCGGGCTTAGCATTCTTACAAATTTCAAATTATACGACCAAGACAAAGAACGATTAAGGGCAGAATTTGAAGGAAAGATAAACGCCTACAAGGCCCAATTCGACCTTCAGATCGAGGAGTACAAACGGGAATCTGACAAATCAAGCGATCAAAAAAGCCAAGTCATTCAAGATCGATTTTTACTTCAGCTTTCCGAGACAAGAAAACTATCCGAAGGCATTCGATCAGAACTGATTAGCGACATAAAATCAACTGATAACAACATTAAAAAACTCGAAACCAGTCTGACCGAAGTCAATAGAAAATTTGCTGAAGCCGACGCCGACTTGCGAGATGTAGAGGTTTTAGTTTGGGATCTAAAGGATATTCCCGGAAACATGCTGATCACCTATTCACAAGGACTTACGGCTGCGGTAGAGGCGAGCAATAAATCACGAGTATCTCTCATACTTGGCAAGATCGTTAACACCCTTGAAAATAAGTACTACAGGACGGGATTAGACATACCATTCAAAACCAACGGTTGGCTGACAGAAAGTTTAAATGAAGCAAACCAATTAGACCCTTCGGGAGTCGCTAAAGTAAGAGCCACTCTCGCCAAAATCACCATTGAAGAAGAGATTAAATCTTAGCCAATGGCTCTATAAACCACCTGATATAGGTCCGGTGAGTAGCTAAAACTATATTAGCTTCACGCGGACCTTGCCATCAGCCACGATTTCCACCACAGCCATTATCTCAAGATCCCAGCACTGATGATTGCCGTTGACCATTGCTGACAGTCTGGTCTTCAGGAACTCAAGGGCAGCTTCAGGCCACGATAAAACCGGAGACCACAGGCTTTAATGTCAAAGATGCATAGGCCGATCTTGGGGTCTCGCTCATGGCCTGTTCAATGGTCGTTAGATCATCTTGGTGCTGAGCACTGAGACCATCAGTGACAAGGTGGAAATTTATTTATTGGCCTCCTTTGAGGTGGAAAGCTCAGATAAATTGTCATTGATGGATAATAACTATCAACAATGGCCTCAGAGGCGTTCTCAGAGAATAGATATCTTAGGTATCTCACAGGGGCGTCTCAGAGGGTCTTTCCAATAGTGAGGGTGTTTATAGGTGTAGGGTATTAACCCTGCTTTGCCTTCATGACCTTCCACTGAGGCGCCCCAACGGCTAACCCGTGATGTGTGCCAACGCTGTGGCACATGAGTCAAGGGTGGGCGCTGGCACCTTCAAAGCCCGAGCATCAAGCCGCTCAGGCGTTTGACCTTGCGGCGCAGGGCTTCTTCGAAGATGCCCTGGCGGGGTTCGATCAGGCTGAACCAGTGTTTGGCGCGGGTGATGCCGGTGTAGATCAGTTCTTTGGTCAGTACCGGGTTGAGGGCTTCGGGCAGGATGAGAGCGGTGTGGGCGAATTCCGAGCCTTGGGATTTGTGTACGGTCATGGCGTAGACGGTTTCGACTTCGTTGAGGCGGCTGGGCAGGACGAAGCGTACGCCGCCGCTGCCGTCGTTACGCGGGAAGGCGACGCGCAGTACTTGCTTGCTCTCGCCCTCACGCTCGGGCAGTCGCAAGGTGATGCCGATGTCGCCGTTCATCAGGCCGAGGCCGTAATCGTTGTGGGTCATCAGCACCGGACGGCCCTCATACCACTGCTGCTCGCTTTCAATCAGGCCTGCGCTGAACAACGCGTGCGTGATGCGCTGGTTCAAGCCTTCCACGCCCCACGGGCCTTTGCGCACAGCGCACAGCAACTGAAACGCGTCGAAAGCATTCAGCACCAAGCGCGCCCAGAGCGTCCAGCCTGCGTCGTCGAGTGAAGAACCCTGAGCAGGGCGCTCGGCGGCCAGCACGTTCAAGTAGTGCCGATAGCCTTGCGGGCCGTGCTCGCCCTTGCCGAGACCGTCCAGCACCAGCCGCTTGAACTTGAGGTCTTGCTCGCCCTTCAGGGTCAATGCGAACACATCGTTGTGACTGCCTGCCGACAACAGCGCTCGCGCCTGCTGATCCTGTTGCTGGTTGACCAGTCGGGCCAACTGGCCGATGCCGCTGCCCTGGCCGAAACGGCGCGAGTGACGCAGCATGACGACTTGCTGAGCCAATGGATGCTGTTGCGCATCGCCTTGGCGCAACGCGCCTTTGCCGAGGTCTTCACCGCTGACGGCTTCCAGCCAGGCCTGGGTTTCAGGGCTGTAAAAACCGTCTTCAGCGTCGCGGCACAAGTCGCCCAGCACTGCGCCAGCTTCGACGGAAGCCAACTGATCCTTGTCACCCAACAAAACCATACGGGCATGCGCCGGCAATGCATCGAGCAGGTTGGCCATCATCTCCAGGTCGATCATCGACGCCTCATCGACCACCAGCACATCCAGTGGCAGCAGGTTGCCGGCGTGGTGACGGAAGTGACGAGTACCGGGGCGGCTGCCCAGCAAGCGGTGTACGGTGGTCACTTCACTGGGGATCTTCTGGCGCACTTCTTGGCTGACGTCCAGGCTCTGGACCTGCTGGCTGATGGACTCGGTCAAACGTGCCGCCGCCTTGCCGGTCGGTGCAGCCAGTCGAATGCGCAATGGCTGGCCGCTCTGCACGGCCGGCGCTTGAAGCAACGCCAGCAAGCGCACCACGGTCGTCGTCTTGCCGGTGCCCGGACCACCAGTGATGATGCTGAACGCCCGGCGGGTAGCCAGCGCACAGGCCAGCTTCTGCCAGTCGATGACGGCTTCCGGCGCCGAACTCGCAGGTTTGAACAATGCATTAAGACGCTGCGGCAGGTCCTCGGGCGGGGCCTCATCTTGAGCAAGGCGCCGCCGCAAGGCTGCGGCGATGCGGCGTTCGTAGGTCCAGTAGCGGCGCAAGTACAAACGCCGTTCCGCCAGTACCAATGGTTTTTGCTGCGCCTCGGCACTGGGGTCGCCCACCTCGGCCACCAGCGAACTGCCTGCCAGCGCCTGGCACCAGGCGGCGCCATCCAGCGCTGCGAGCAATTGCGAGGGCAGCAGCATCGTCCCGCTTTGCTGGTCGCCTTCGGGCGGCAGCGACAGAGCAAAGTCCGGTTCTTTCAGGGTTTCGTAAAGATCGAGGCAGACATGGCCATGACCCAGTTGATGGCTGGTGAGGGCCGCAGCGACCAGCACCAACGGATCGGCCTGCGGGTCGAGTTCACTGAGGAAGGCGACGAAAGCCCGGTCCAGCGCGCGCAACCAGCCGCGTTCTACCCAGCGCTCCAGCAACATCAGAAGGTCGTCGACACGGGCCAGCGGATTCAATTCGGCGAGGCTGGCGTCGTCCAGCGCTGTGGGCAACAGATTGTCAAACGAGCGGCTCATGCCAAAGCTCCCGGCAGGTCATGCGGTATCGGCTTACCCTGAAACAGCAGGTCCAGGCTTTCGATCAGTTCGCGGGGTGGCCGAGTGAACCAGGCACCTTGAGAGGCAGAACGACTGCCGCGCAGAAACAGGTACAGCGCGCCGCCCATGTGCTGATCGTAATCGTAGTCGGCCATCCGCGCCTTGAGCTGACGATGCAAGGCCAGTAAGTACAGGACATATTGCAGGTCGTAACGGTTGTCGAGGATCGACGATTCCATCGCCAGTTCGGTGTAGGCGTCATCGTCGGCGCCCAGCCAGTTGGACTTGTAGTCGGCCACGTAATAACGGCCTTCGTGCTCGAAGGTCAGGTCGATGAAGCCTTTGAACATGCCGTTGAGCGAGACGGTTTCAGTCGCGGCGCGCGGCGCGTTGTCGTGGGTAAAGCGCCGCACCAGCGCGTCCATCTGCGCCACATTGACGTGGGTGCTGGCGAACCAGAACTCCATTTCGACGCGGTACTGGTTGGGCTGGTCCAGATCACCCAGCGCGACCGGCGTGGCATCGGGCGAAAGGCGCAGCGGCATGTTCAGCATCTGCTGCAACCAGTCACGCAGGGTTTCGATCCAGCCAGCCCAGCCGCGCCGGCTGCAGCGCCGCGCCACAGCGTCCCTTATCAGGTCCGGGTCATGCGCGGTCAGCCCAAACCCTTCATTGCCCGCCCATTCGAGCAAGCCATGCAGAAAGGTGCCGGGGTTCGGACCACGCGGAAAGCGATGGATATCGCCACCGCCAACCAGAATGTCGCGAGGCGCTTCAGGGTCGAGGCGCTCATCGTCAAACAGCTTCTGCGCCTGCGGGCTGTCCGGTGACTCATCCGCCCCGGCAGTCACCGTGTCGCCAATGCGCAAGGCGCTATAGGACGCGATCCACCAGTTCTCGGCAGCACGACGTTTGGGCACCAGCAGTTTGACCAGCGAGGCTTCGTTGCGCGGCGCACTGAAGCGTTCGTCAGTGGGTTCCGGGACCGGCTGCAAGGCAATCGCGTCGCAGCCCTCGACCAGATCACGCAACCAGATCTTGAGGTCCGCCGACTCGGACAACGGCGCACCGCCCCCCAGCAAGTAGCCCAGCGCCGAGCGGTGCAGCATCGAGCTGTTGGCATTGCCGCGCTTGAGGTCGGCGACGCCCAGCCAGCAGGCGTATTCCGAACGGGTGAGCGCGACATAGAGCAAGCGCAGGTCTTCGGCCAGGCGCTCGTCGTCGGCTTGCCGGATCAGCGCCTCGGTAGGCTGCAAACTGATCTGCGCCCGGCCCTCGAGGTCGTGAAACTGCAACGGCAGTCTGCTGCCATCGACCGGTTTGGACGAACAAATGAAGGGCAGAAATACCAACGGGTACTGCAGCCCTTTGGACTTGTGAATGGTGACGACCTTGACCAGTTGCTCGTCGCTTTCCAGGCGCAGGATCTGCTCTTCTCCGGCCTGACCGGACAGCGCCAGATGATCACCCAGATGACGAATCAGGGCCTGTTCGCCATCCAGTTCGGCGGCGGCCTGTTGCAACAGTTCGGACAGGTGCAGCAGATTGGTCAGCACCCGCTCGCCGTCCGTGCGCGAGATCAAGGTCTGCGGCAGGGCGAAGTCGTGCAACAAGCGTCGCAGCATCGGCAGCACGCCCTGGCTGCGCCATACGGCGCGATAGCCACGGAACTGCATGACGCGCTGTTCCCACGCCAGTTCGTCCTGATTCAAACGCTCCAGCTCGGCAAGAGGCAGGTCGAGGGTGATACAGGCCAAGGCCGCGCGCAAGGTGCGCTCGGAGTCCGGCTCGGCGCAGGCTTTGAGCCAGGACAGCAGGTCATGAGCTTCCTGAGCCGCGAACACCGAATCCTTGTCTGACAGGTAGACGCTGCGCACGCCACGCGCCGTCAGTTGACTGCGCACAGCCTGCGCTTCTTTGCCGTCGCGGACCAGAATGGCGATATCGGCGGGACGCAACCCACGTATCGTCTTGTCCGGCGCGCTGAACCCCGCGCGGCCCTGTTGACCCGCGTTGAGCAGGCGCACGATCTCGCTGGCGCAACTGGCAGCCAGTTGCTGGCGATAGGCGACGCCGGACACCGGCTGCTCACTCTCCAGGTGCCAGACGGTCAACGCCGTCAGTGGGTTGCCATCAACCTCCAGGGTCTCTTTGAGACCTTGGGCCAGTGCGTCGGCGAACGGCACCTGATTGCCTTTATCGTCACGAAACAGAAAAGCGCCCCGCCCTTCCGGGCGTTTCTCGGCGCGGGTGAAGACATGGTTGACCGACTCGACCATCGCATGACTGGAGCGATAGTTGGTGTCCAGTGTATGCCAGCGGCCATCGGTGGCCTGCCGGGCGCGCAAGTAGGTGTAGATGTCGGCGCCACGAAAGGCGTAGATCGCCTGCTTGGGGTCGCCGATCAGGAACAGGCCGGTGTTCGGGTCGTTGTCTTCAAGGCGATAGATGCTTTCGAAGATCCGGTACTGCACCGGGTCGGTGTCCTGGAATTCATCGATCAGCGCCACCGGAAACTGCTCGCGAATCAGGGTGGCCAGTCGCTCGCCGCCAGCGCTGCGCAAGGCGGCGTCGAGCCTGAGCAGCATGTCGTCAAACCCCATTTCGGCGCGACGACGCTTCTCTTCCTCAAAGCGCGCACTGACCCACTGCGCAGCGTGTTGCAGGACAGCAGCGTCTGGCTTGGGCAGAGCTTCAAGCGCAGCCTTGAGTTCGGCCATGGCCTCGAACGCGGGGTGCGAAGGCGGCTCGCTTTTCCAGGCTTCGGCAACGCCGTCCGGGGTGAGGCGAGTGAAGCCGGTGCCCAGGTCCAGCGCTTCCTGACTTTCGTCGGCAGCCCATGCAGACAGCTTGTCGAACCAGGGCTTGAAGAAACGCTCCTGCATCTTGCGACCATCGACCACCTTGCGGGCGACGGCGTCCTGACAGAGGGCGTACAACTCGTCAGCCCATGCGCCCCAAGGGGCTTTGAGGGCGGCAAGCGCTGCTCGACGCTCTTGCAAAGACGCTTCGATCAGCTCGGCTGGCTCTTGAGTATTGTTGCTGCGGTCACGACCGAACAGGCCTCGTACACGTGGCAGGAGCGCAGCAGGGCCACTCCAGTTTTCCCGCACCCAGGCCAGCGCGTCGCCGCTCATGGGGTAGCAGAATCGTCGCCAGTAATCGCGCAGCACTTCGCCGAGCAGGTCGCTGTGGTCGGTTTCCAGGGTCTGGGTGAACAGACTGCCGCTGTCGAAAGCATGTTCACGCAGCATGCGCTGGCACCAGCTGTGAATGGTCGAAACGGCGGCTTCGTCCATCCATTGCGCGGCGATGTCCAGGCGGCTGGCGCACGCGGGCCACTGTTCGGCCTCGAACTGTTCACGCAATTCGGCGATCAGACCATCCGGCGCGTCAATCTCGTCACGGAAAAAGCGTGCGGCCTCGGCCAGCCGGGTCCGAATCCGGTCGCGCAACTCCTTGGTTGCGGCGTCCGTGAAGGTCACAACGAGGATTTGCGGCGGCAGCAATTCGCGGCCAAAACCTGATTGTTCAGCACCGTGACCAAGCACCAGCCGCAAGTACAACGCTGAGATGGTGAAGGTCTTGCCGGTCCCGGCGCTGGCTTCGATCAACTGGCTGCCGCGTAACGGAAAACGCAGTGCCAAAGGAAGCGATGAGGCATTCATGCGCCGCCCTCCCCGCCAGACAGCGATTGCCAAGGCGCGTCGTAAATCGGTTTGTAGAGCGTCTCGCACCAGCCCGCGAACTCTTCACTGTCCAGCAAGGCGTCGAAGTCCGGAAACTGCCGGGCCAGCGCCGTGCTTTCGCGACGCTCGCCATCGGTGGTCTGCCCGTCACCTTCATAGGCTTTACGGGCGGCGGCTTCGGCTTTGTCGGCGGGTTGGCCAAGCCAGGCGAAGGCGGTTTTGACGGCCACCGGCAGCGGTTGCTGCATGCCATGCAGCCAGGCCATCAACAGGTGGTTCAATGTGGTGATGGCAGCGTCCTTGTCCAGCGGATCCAGCATCAGGGTTTCATCGCTGGCCACCAGTGCGGTGCTCAGCGGAAGTTCACAGGCGCAGGCCACCAGATGATTCACCCAGGGACGAATCAGCCGATGCCACTTGCGGGTCTTTTTCGAACCGATGCTGTTGGGAATCGCAGTGACCAGCAACAACTCGCCGCGGGTGTTGCGGTGCAATCCGCCAAGCCAGCCGTCGATGCTCACGCCAGTGTGGCTGAAGCTGATCGGCAACGCACTGCTCAGCGCCTCGGGCCAACGCGCCAATACGTCGTGGTAACGCTTCAGCACGTCCGGCAGAGGTTCGATCAGTTCGTCCTGCAGGCACGTACCGAAACCTGCGAGGGGCAGCAATCCGCTGGCTTGCAGTTTCAGCGCCTGCTGATGAAGGGCCGCGTCGATATTGTCCGGCGAGGCCATCGCCGCACTGAGCAGGCTTTCACTGAGTCCATAGCGCTCAAGCGCATCCAGTACAAACGGTTCTTCATCGGCGAGCGGCGCTTCGGCGACTTCGAAATAGATCTTCAGGCGCTGACTGAAAAAGTGCTTCACCGGGTTTCTCAGGAAGTCCTGCAATTGCGCGACGGACAACGGTTCTTCCTGTTCATGGGGCGGTAGCTCAGCGGGAACAGGTAACTGAACATCGGTCTCATGGAGCAGACGCCATTCTCGGGCGAAACTGAAGTAGCCGGTGCCTGCATGGAAATAACGGGCACTGAATGGCTGCAGCGGATGGTGAACCGTGAGGGCTTTCAGCAAGCGCTCACCGGCATCCGCTTTATTCTCGGCATCGGTCTCGCCTGCCAGGTTCCAGCCACTGGCAAGGTGGTCACGCAATTGACCGATCAGCACCGAAGCGGGACGCTCGCTGTTGTCACGAATGCTGCGGCCAACCCAGCTCACGTACAGTTGATCTCGGGCCGAAAGCACCGCTTCGAGCAACAGGTAACGATCATCTTCACGCCGCGAGCGGTCGCCAGGGCGATAATCGCTGCCCATCAGGTCGAAGTCCAGCGGGGGTTGAGCGCGGGGGTAGTCACCGTCGTTCATGCCCAGCAGGCAGACCACTTTGAACGGAATGGCGCGCATGGGCATCAGCGTGCAGAAGTTGACCGAGCCCGCCAGAAAGCGCTGAGACAGACGGCCCTGATCAAGCCCGGCCAGCCAGGCTTCGCGGACCACGGTCAGCGGCAGCTCATCGGCCAGACCGACGATGGAGCAGGTCTCAAGCCAGTTTTCGCGGAGTGTTTCCAGTTGAGCGAGCAGGTAGTCGTCGTGCTCGCTTTCAGCAATAAAGAACAATTGCAGGACGGCTTGCAGGCGCGCGCCCCAATGCTCCGGAGTGGCGGGCGTGGACAGCTCCGTGTGGGCAACCTGAAGTGCATCGATCAACGCGACCAGCGGGCCGATAAACGCAGCATCCAGCCCACCGATTTCATCGTAGGGCTCTATGCCGTCGTAAGCCGTGCCGGCACCTACGGCGTAACCCAGCAGCATACGGCGCAGACCGAAATGCCAGCTGTTCTGCTCAAGGGCATTCGGCAATCCAAGACCGGCGCGTTGCTCGGCGTTGAGCCCCCAACGGATGCCGGCGCCTTCGATCCAGCGGTGCAGCGTCGGCAGGTCGCGCTCCTGAATCCGGAAGCGTGCTCGCAACGCAGGAACGTCCAGCAAGTCGAGAATCTCACTGACCGGGAAACGGCTGTCGGGGAGCTTGAGCAGGTGCTCGACCGCAATCAGTAACGGCTCACGGCCACGTTGCCCCTGGTCAGCGAGGGTGAAAGGAATGAAGCGGCGATCATCGCGTTCAATCTGGCCGAAGACAGCACGAATATGCGGCGCATAGCTGTCGATATCCGGCACCATGACGATCACATCACGCGGGCGAAGGTCGGGGTCTTTGCTGAACCGCGCCAGAAGCTGGTCATGCAGCACCTCCACTTCACGCTGGGCGCTATGGGCAATGTGGAAACGGACCGAACGGTCCTCCAGAGGATCAACCGCTGGCCACTTTTCCCGCGTCTCGTCCAGCGGACGCAGCTCAAGAATATCGTCCTGTAACTGGTTCAGCAGGTTGGTGGGCTCGGCTTCGCTGAACAGATCGATGCGCTCGTCCTTGAAGGAGGATCGATAGCTGCGCGGGTCGTCATGGCTGTCCAGCAAATTAATGTAATCGCGCCCCTGTTTGCCCCAGGCGGCGAGCAGCGGGTGAGCATGTTGGTGCAGCGCCTGCGGATCAAGGATCATCGGCATGCCGGTCTTGCGCGCCTGACGCTTGTACTGGTGACGCAGCAGGTCCTTGTCGGCAACGATGTCGGTCCAATGGTGACGACAGGGGTTATGCACACAGAGCAGCACCTGGCTGAATTTCGCCAGTCCTGCCAAGGCTTCAAGCGCTTGCGCGGGGAGTGACGATATACCGAAAACGATGACCCGCGATGGCAGGCCGGGGGGCGCCTCGGTCATGGCGCCGATACGCTCGATGAAACGTCGATGCACGCCAGCCCGGCTTTGCGCCATGCCCTCCGCTCCAACATCATCCAGCAAGGCGCGCCATAGCTCGGCCTGCCAGCAATTGGCGGGGGACAACGGCCTGATCAGACCTCGTCCATCACGCAACTGATGCAGGCCGGCGGCCCAGTCTTCCAGCCAGTCGGCGCGGTAGACCTGATATTGGTCGAACAGATCAGACAGCCGTTCGGACAGTTGATAGCGCTTGCGCAGATCAGTGTCGTCGGTCAGAAAGCGCTGCAATGGCTCGAAGTGCGGCTGATTGATAAGCGCAGGCAGCAAGCGCATCAGGCGCCAGGTCAGGGGTGTCTTGTCGAGCAAAGAGGTCGCGGGAATTTCATCGCTGCCAAGGACGATGCGATACAGCGTCCACATGAAGCTGCCGGGCAACTGAACGTCTATAGCTGCGGCAATGCCACAACCACCGCTGTCCTCATCCTGAGCGTCTTCAGCCAGAGCGAGCTTGAGCCATTGCGCGATACCGTTGCTCTGTACCAAAGCAATCTCGTTTTCGAGCGGCGATAAGGGGTAGCGTCGCATCCAGGACACAACCAGACTGCGCAGTTCATCCGGGCGGTTGCCTTGAACCACCATGAAACCTGCGCTTGGAGAGGTCGTAACAGACATGCTTGCTTCCTTGGCGGTGCAATTGGAACCTGAGGCCGAACCATAAGGGCAAGCGCGCTGGATTGCTATATGCACGTTGATCCGGATGACTGTCGGGGATATGCGGGCTTGTCTGACGTGAGGTGAGGTTTGGCGAACGCCATAAAAACAAAAACCCTCAACGCGTCAGCGATGAGGGTTTTCGG
>NZ_MTSB01000031.1 GCF_002093745.1 Pseudomonas graminis | reverse complement strand
CTTCGCTTGTCGGTTCAGACGGGCTTTCTGTGGGAGCGGACTTGTCCGCGAAGACAGTGGTTCAGACGATGCATCTTCGGAGAATGTAATGGCCTCTTCGCGGACAAGTCCGGTCCCACAAGGGCTTGCTTATAACGTCCGCGAAGATGGTAGTTCAGACGGGCTTCCACAAGGGCTTGCTTAATAACGCTGAGCGTTCTGCATACACTTTTTACGACTACCGGGAAACCCAAACCATGAGCCTCGCACCTCTCGCTCGCGAAGAATACGAAGTCACGCTGGAGCCTTTCACACAGGAAGACCTGGCCCGAGAACTGCCTTTGGCACAGCGCATCTGGCAGCTGGGCTGGGTGCGCAAGAGCGTGATCATGATCGCCCTGGCGGTGATCTGGGAGCTCGCCGCGCGGCTGCAGAACAACGACCTGTTGCTGCCAAGCTTTCTGCAGACGGCCGCCGCCTTTTATGACGGGCTGATCTCCGGCGAGCTGCCGGACAAGGTGTGGATTTCCCTGACCGTGCTGATTCAGGGCTACCTGATCGGCATCGTTCTGGCGTTCGGCTTGACCACACTGGCCGTGTCCACCCAGCTGGGCCGCGACCTGCTCGGCACCCTGACCGCCATGTTCAACCCGCTGCCGGCCATTGCGCTGCTGCCGTTGGCATTGCTGTGGTTCGGGCTGGGGCAGAACAGCCTGATCTTCGTGCTGGTGCATTCGGTGCTTTGGGCGCTGGCGCTCAATACCTACGCGGGTTTTCTGGGCGTTTCGGAAACCCAGCGCATGGCCGGGCGCAACTATGGCCTCAAGGGTTTGCGCTTTGTCTGGCACATCCTGATTCCCGCCGCGCTGCCCTCGATTCTCGCGGGCCTGAAAATCGGCTGGGCCTTCGCCTGGCGCACCCTGATCGCCGCCGAGCTGGTGTTTGGCGCGTCTTCAGGCAAGGGCGGGCTGGGCTGGTACATCTTCCAGAATCGTAATGAGCTGTATACCGACAAAGTCTTTGCAGGGCTGGCGGCGGTGATCCTCATCGGCCTGCTGGTCGAAAACCTGCTGTTCGCCAACATCGAGCGGCTGACCGTCAAGCGCTGGGGCATGCAGCGTTGAAACGCTGTCTTCTTTTGAATCATCAGGGTGAGAACCACATGGCAACTTCATTTCAACGTCCGGCGCTGACAGCACTGGCGGCGACACTCGGCCTGTTTGGCGCTCTGCTCAGCGGTGGCGCACAGGCCGAGGGCAAGATCAGCATTGCTCAGCAATTCGGTATCGGTTACCTGATTCTCGACGTGGTGCGTGATCAGAAACTGATCGAGAAACACGGCAAGGAACAGGGCCTGGACATCAAGGTCGACTGGAACAGCATCTCTGGCGCCACCGCGATGAACGAAGCGCTGCTGGCCGGTGCGCTGGACGTGGTGTCGGCAGGCGTGCCGCCGATGCTGACCATCTGGGACCGCACCAAGGGCAAGCAGAACGTCAAGGCCATTGCTTCGCTGGGCTCGATGCCCAACTACCTGCTGACCAACAACCCCAACGTCAAGACCATCAAGGACTTCACCGACAAGGACCGCATTGCTGTGCCCGCCGCGGGCGTGGGCTTCCAGTCACGCACTTTGCAGATCGAGACCGCCAAGCTGTTCGGTAACGACCAATACAAGAAATTCGACAACATCTCGGTCAGCCTCGCGCACCCGGATGCCACCGCAGCCCTGATCGCAGGCGGCTCGGAAATCAACTCGCACTTCTCCAGCCCGCCGTTCCAGTACCAGGCACTGGAAAATCCCAACGTCCACAAGGTGCTCAGTTCCTATGACGTGCTGGGCGGGCAGGCGACGTTCAATGTGCTGTACACCACTGAAAAATTCCACGACGAAAACCCCAAGACCTACAAAGCGTTTTATGACGCATTGGCCGAGGCCGAGAAGATCATCAAGGCCGACAAACCGGCTGCCGCGCAGACCTATATTCGCGTAGAACAGTCAAAACTGCCGTTGCCGCTGGTAGAGAAAATCGTCTCCGACCCAGAAATCGACTTCACCATCACCCCGCAGCGCACCTTCATCTACGCCGAGAAGCTGCATGAGCTGGGCGTGTTGAAAAACAAGGCGGCGAGCTGGAAGGATTACTTCTTCGAAGAAGCACAGGGTACTGAGGGCAGTTGATCGGTGTGACGGTGACGCGGAGCGTCACGAACGGCATTCCCACGCAGAGCGTGCGGAACGAGAGGTACCACAACTCTCGTGCCCATGCTCCGCGTGGGCATGCCGTTCTGGACGCTCTGCGTCCTCCCCTGCATGCCGCTTTAACAGAAATCAGGTTACTTCCGCTCACGAAAAACCTGTTTTGCAGGACCTTTCCTTCAGTCCTTTCCCTATCTTAAGTACGAACTTTCCTAGAAAATCCTGAGCCCTTGCGCGTGTCAATTCCGGGCTCTAGGCTGCGACGGTCACTGAGTTTTCAGTGATCGGGTTTAGCAGCCTGTCCAGATGACACACAGCGTAATTACCGCTTCATGGCGGCTTTGCGTGGGGCACTTTCGAGTGCGCCGGGTCTGTGTTCTCTACCGGTCTGCTAACCCGCGTCAAAGTCGCCACCTTTGTTTGTTTAGCAGCAGACGTCCGGTGGTCCTGATTGCAGAGGCACACATGATGATCAACTCGACTCCCTCCCCACCCACCCCGTCTTCACTTGAAGACTCTCTGATCCACATCAGCGACATACTGCGTTGTGCGGCCGCCACGGCCTATGAAACCGGTGACAGCCTTAACGGCCCGAAACGTGATCTGGCGTTCTCGGTCGTTCATTTGATCAACATGGCCAAGACCGAACTCGAACATTCACTGGCGTGCGTCCAGAACGCGTGACTGTTTCGGCGAAACCTATCAACTCTACGAGTAGCCGATGCCTCTGTGACGATTCATCGTGAGACTCCGTGAAGCATGCCTCGCTTTGCACATCGCACCCGGTTGCTCGTCATGCCCAAGCAGATAAGCATGTGTCAATACCGCTATGACGCGCTGGATCGCCTCGCGACCCGCACGTCGCTCGCGAGGGCTATCGCGGATGCGTCCCGACAGCCCGGCGCGCTGCCCGGTTTCAATGGCGAGCTGATTGATTCCGTCACGGGTCACTACCTGCTGGGCAATGGTTACCGCGCTTACAACCCCATACTGATGCGTTTCAACAGCCCCGACAGCCTCAGTCCGTTTGGCAAGGGAGGCATGAACGCCTATGCGTATTGCGCAGGTGATCCGATCAATCGATCTGATCCGACAGGGCATGGCTTTCTTGAGGATCTGGAATCTTCCCTTTATATCGGTGCCGCTGTTCTGGGCGGCTTTGTGGGACTGTTGGCGGCCCGTTCATCGATAAGCGCCGTACTCAAAGGTGTCAAGAACAAGCCTCCGGTTGCCGCCAGCACTCATTCTTTTTTTAAAGCAACTGCGACCCGAAGACCGGCGAGTACATCGGAAAAGATCTCGGCCGTCACAGGCGTGACTGGGCTGATTGCCACGGTGGCATGGGCTGCCTCCTTCGCGCTGACAAAAGCTGACCCTGATTCACCGGCAATCCACCCACTGAGGATTGCCGCTATCGTGATTGCCTACCCGACGGCCGCACTGCGTGGCTGGTCAGTTGCTCGTTCCATACGGGAAGCGCAGGTCAAGAAGGCCATACCTGTTCTTACTTCGCAGAAACCTTTAACCGAGCTTTCGAACATTCGAGATTCACCTTCCAGCTCCTGAACATTCGCTATTTTTACCCGTAGACCCTCACCTGGAATCCGCTCAGGCCTGAACCAGGTCCAACCTCCATCATCAGGGATTGATCATGCCTATTCTTTGCAAATACTCCTACGACCCACTGGATCGCGTGTCCTCGCTGACGCCGCTGGCTCAGGCCGTTGCCAGACGGTTTTACAACGGCGAACGACTGATGACCGAGTTGCAGGGTGGCACGCAACGGACGTTTTTCCAGGCGGGCGGCCACCTCCTGGCTCAGCAACATCTCGGCAGTGACGGAGTGGCGACCACCCTGATCGCCGGCGACCGGCACAACAGCGTGCTGCACGCGAGTGGCGCCGGACGACAGGCTGACATCGCCTACTCGCCGTACGGCCATCATGACGCAGCCCAGCCGATTGCGGGTTTGCCCGGGTTCAATGGCGAAAAGCCCGACCCGTTCACCGGGCATTATTTGCTGGGTAACGGCTACCGTGCTTACAACCCGGTATTGAGGCGCTTTAACAGCCCGGACAGTTTGAGTCCGTTTGGTGAAGGGGGGGTGAATGCGTACGCGTATGCGCTGAATAACCCAATCAATCAGATTGATCCGACGGGGCATATACCGTTCAGAGTATCTAGCCTTTTGGGACTTGTATTTGGCGTCGGGGGCGGTGCTGCAATCGCTACCTCTATTAGCGTAAAAGAATCCGATTCAACGCTCAGCGACGTACTGATGGCTGTTGGGGTTGTTTCCATGATTCTGGGGGCGGGGATGGCCGCTAAGGCGATATCGAAAGGGGGTGGCTTGAAACAAAGGGCAGCCGTTGATAAAAATGCCTATGTGTCAGAAATGCAAAATCTGAAGAAAAAACATAGTAAGTTTTACTTAAGTGATCTTAATGAAATGTCTGGGCTAAGAAAGCAACTTCAAGGTTTTAAAGCAGAAGTTGAGACATTGACTGATGTGTCAGTCCAGAATGCACCTAATCATAGGTGGGAGGCGAAGGAGTATCTGCTTCCTAAACAGTTCAGGGGGCGATATGCGAACGCAGATAGGGAATTCAGTGTTCTAATAATTTCAGTTAGATCAAATAATAAAGGTCCCGCTGCGTGGAGGACGCGAGCAAAACGCTTGGAAAGGCGCGGTTACCCTCAATAAGGGTTTAATAATCTGAGCCTTGCGAAGCATTTATAGCTTCGATGACATTCTTGCCTGTAAATCTTCTTGCCGCACGGGTTTACGCTGAAATCAGAACTCCATCACAATGATTGATCATGGCTTTTCTTTACAATTACTTTTATGAGCCAGTGGACCGTGTGTCCTCGCTGACGCCACTGGCTCAGACCGTTGCCAGACGGTTCTACAACGGCGAACGACTGATGACCGAGTTGCAGGGCTGCACGTAACGGATGTTTTTCCTGGCGGGCGGCCACCTGTTGGCTCAGCAACATCTCGGCAGTGACGGAGTAGCGACCACTCTGATCGCCGACGACCGGCACAACAAACCCTTTTGTTCAGTGCTCCCCCAATGAACCCTGCCTCTCGCCTACAGTCGCATAGTCACGCTATTCTCTCGCCCTATCGCGCCCGCACCCGGCAGCCGCACAAGGAGTCTGCATGCCCGTTCGTATTTCAAGACTGGTTACGTTCGGTCTGGCCGTTGCCTTGGGGGCGCTGGCGGGCTGCGGCGAGGAAAAACCATCCGCTCCGGAATTGCCTCGGGTTTACGTGCAAACCGTGAAAAGCGCCGATTTCGCCGCCAGCGTGGCGCTGACCGGTGATGTTCAGGCGCGTGTGCAGACCCGCCTTTCGTTCCGGGTCAATGGCAAGATCATTCAGCGCAATGTGGATGTTGGCGACCGCGTGACGGCGCGGCAGGTGCTGGCCCGACTCGATCCAAAAGATTTGCAGATCAACGTCGATTCGGCCGCCGCCTCGGTGGCCGCCGAGCAGGCGCGCGTGAGTCAGGCCAGTGCTGCGTTCGTCCGTCAGGAAAAGCTGCTGCCCAAGGGCTACACCAGCCGCAGTGAATATGACGCCGCGCAGGCGGCCTTGCGCGGTAGCCAAAGTTCGTTGAAAGCGGCGCAGGCGCAGCTGGCCAATGCCCGCGAGCAGTTGAGCTACACCGCGCTGGTTGCCGATGCACCCGGTGTGATCACGGCGCGTCAGGCCGAGGTCGGGCAAGTGGTGCAGGCTACCGTGCCGATTTTCGACCTGGCACGGGACGGTGATCGCGATGCGGTGTTCAACGTATACGAGTCATTGTTTGTGCAGCCACCGACGGATCAGCCCGTGCAGGTCACGTTGCTTGATAACCCGGCGATCACAGTCAGCGGCAAGGTGCGTGAAGTGACCCCGGCGGTTTCGGCGCAGACCGGAACGTTGCAGGTCAAGGTCGCGCTGGACCCGCTGCCGGAAGGCATGGACCTGGGGTCGGTGGTCAGTGTGGCGCTCAGCGCGCCGGCCAATGCCAGTGTCGAGCTGCCGTGGTCGGCGCTGACCAAGGACCTTGGCGAGCACTTGGGCAAGCCTGCCGTGTGGGTGGTGGATGAGCAGGGCAAGGCCAGCCTGCGCAAGGTGACCGTCACGCGTTACCTGACCTCCAAAGTCATCATCGGCGACGGGCTCAAGAGTGGGGAAAAAGTCGTGATCGCTGGTGGACAGTTATTGCACCCGGATATCCAGGTTGAAATCGCCGAGCAGCCTCAACAGCAGAATGCGCAGGTGCAGCCATGAAACGTCTGTCATGCCTGTTGCTGAGCGGTCTCGTGTTGAGCGGCTGCGGCAAGAACGAAGCGCCACCCGAACCGATCAGGCCGGTGGTGTTTGTTGAGGTCCGGCCTGAATCGATGCAGGATTTCGGCCGCTTTGCCGGCAACATTCAGGCGCGCTACCAGAGCGTGCTGGGTTTTCGAGTGCCGGGACGTATCGCCCGGCGTAACGTGGACGTTGGCAGCGAAGTGAAGAAAGGCGACTTGCTCGCCACCCTCGACCCGACCGACCAGCAAAATAACGTGCGCGGTCGCCAGGGGGATCTGGCCAATGTTCAGGCCCAGTGGATCAACGCTCAGGCCAATGCCCGCCGTCAGCAGGAACTGTTCGACCGCGGCGTCGGTGCCCAGGCGCAACTGGACATCGCGCAGACCGACCTGAAAACCGCACGTTCGTCGCTGGAGCAGGCCAAGGCCGCCGAACAGCAGGCTCGCGACCAGTTGAGCTACAGCGAACTGCGCAGCGATCACGATGCAGTGGTCACCGAGTGGAAGGTCGAAGCCGGGCAGGTGGTCACCGCCGGTCAGGAAGTGGTGACACTGGCGCGTCCTGATATCAAGGAAGCCGTGATCGACATGCCTGCCGCACTGGCCGATCAACTGCCCGACGACGTGGTGTTCACCGTTGCCAGCCAGTTGAACCCTGAGGTGAACACCACGGCGATCATTCGCGAAATCGAACCTCAGGCTGACCGCACGACGCGCACTCGCCGTGCGCGGCTATCGCTGACGGACACGCCGCCAGCGTTCCGGCTTGGCACCGCGATCAGCGTGACGCTCAGCTCGACCATCACGCCGCGCATGCGCCTGCCGATCAACGCGTTGCAGGACGTCGATGGCAAGCGCCGCATCTGGGTCATCGATTCTCAGAGCCAGACGGTAAACCCCAGGGACGTGAATATCATCAGCCGTGACAGCGACAGCTTTGTGCTGACTGACGGCGTCAAAGCGGGTGAAAAAGTGGTCAGTGCGGGCGTCAACAGCCTCAAGCCGGGTCAGAAAGTCAAAGTCGATAAGGAAAGCCCGCGATGAAAGGGAATTTCAATCTGTCCGAATGGGCCATCAAACATCAGTCGTTTGTCTGGTACCTGATGTTTGTCGCGCTGTTGATGGGCGTGTTTTCCTACATGAAGCTTGGGCGCGAGGAAGACCCGTCCTTCACCATCAAGACCATGATCATCCAGACCCGCTGGCCAGGCGCGACGGTGGACGAGACCCTCGAGCAGGTGACTGACCGCATCGAGAAGAAGCTTGAAGAGCTGGACTCGCTGGACTACGTGAAGAGCTATACCCGACCGGGCGAGTCCACGGTCTTCGTTTACCTGCGTGACACCACCAACGCCAAGGCGATACCCGGGATCTGGTATCAGGTGCGCAAGAAGGTCGATGACATCCGTGGCCAGTTCCCGCAGGGGCTGCAAGGCCCTTCGTTCAACGACGAGTTCGGCGATGTGTACGGTTCGATCTACGCGTTTACCGCAGACGGCTTTTCGATGCGTCAGCTGCGTGATTATGTCGAGAAGGTTCGCGCCGACATCCGCGAGGTGCCCGGTCTGGGCAAGGTCGAGATGGTCGGCCAGCAAGATGAAGTGCTGTACCTGAATTTCTCCACGCGCAAACTTGCGGCGTTGGGCATCGATCAGAGCCAGGTGGTGCAAAGCCTGCAATCGCAGAATGCCGTGACGCCTGCCGGGGTGATCGAGGCAGGGCCGGAACGGATCTCCGTACGCACGTCTGGCCAGTTTGCTTCCGAGAAGGATCTGGCTGCGGTCAACTTGCGGATCAACGACCGTTTTTACCGGCTGAGCGATATCGCCGACATTACTCGCGGTTACACCGACCCGCCCAAACCGCTGTTCCGCTACAACGGCAAACCGGCCATCGGCCTGTCTATCGCCATGCGCAAGGGCGGCAACATCCAGGCGTTCGGCAAGGCGCTGCACGAGCGCATGGACGCCACGACCGCCGAGCTGCCGGTGGGCGTCGGCGTACACAAGGTTTCCGACCAGGCGGAGGTGGTGAACAAGGCCGTGGGCGGCTTCACCAGCGCGTTGTTCGAGGCGGTGATTATCGTGCTGTTGGTCAGCTTCGTCAGCCTCGGGTTTCGCGCGGGGCTGGTGGTCGCGTGCTCTATTCCGCTGGTGTTGGCGATGGTGTTTGTGTTCATGGAATACAGCGGCATCACCATGCAGCGGATTTCCCTCGGTGCCCTGATCATCGCCCTCGGCCTGTTGGTGGATGACGCCATGATCACCGTGGAGATGATGGTCACACGGCTGGAAATGGGGGAAACCAAGGAGCAGGCCGCCACTTACGCCTACACCTCGACAGCGTTCCCGATGCTCACCGGTACGCTGGTGACCGTGGCAGGCTTTGTGCCGATTGGTCTGAACAACAGCTCGGCGGGGGAGTACACCTTTACGCTGTTTGCCGTGATTGCCGTGGCGATGCTGGTGTCGTGGGTGGTTGCCGTGCTATTTGCGCCGGTGATCGGCGTGCATATTCTGAGCGCCAACATCAAGCCGAAATCCGAAGAACCGGGCCGCGTAGGCCGGGCATTCAACGGCAGCATGCTCTGGGCCATGCGCCATCGCTGGCTGGCGATTGCCATCACGGTAGGGTTGTTCGCCGCGTCGCTGTTCTCCATGCAGTTCGTCCAGAACCAGTTCTTCCCGTCTTCGGACCGGCCGGAAATTCTTGTCGACCTGAACCTGCCGCAAAACGCCTCGATCAACGAGACGCGCAAGGTGGTTGACCGTTTTGAAGCGAGCCTCAAGGACGACCCGGACATCGAGCGCTGGAGCACTTACATCGGGCAGGGTGCGGTGCGCTTCTACCTGCCACTGGACCAGCAACTGGAAAACCCGTTCTATGCACAGTTGGTGATTGTCAGCAAAGGCCTGGAAGAGCGCACCGCCCTGACGGCGCGCCTGCAGAAGCGTTTGCGTGAAGACTACGTGGGCATCGGCTCTTACGTGCAGGCACTGGAAATGGGGCCGCCGGTAGGGCGTCCGCTGCAGTATCGCGTCAGCGGCGAGAACATCGACAAAGTCCGCCAGCACGCTATCGAACTGGCCACCCTGCTGGATCACAACCCGCATGTTGGCGAAGTGATCTACGACTGGAACGAGCCGGGCAAGGTCCTGCGCATCGACATCAATCAGGACAAGGCCAGGCAACTGGGGCTGTCGTCCGAGGACGTCGCCAGACTGATGAACAGCGTGGTCAGCGGCTCTACCGTGACGCAGGTGCGTGATGACATCTACCTGATCAACGTGGTCGGGCGTGCTGAAGACGCCGAGCGTGGTACGCCGGAAACCCTGCAAAACCTGCAGATCGTGACCCCGACCGGAACCTCTATTCCGCTGCTGGCGTTTGCCACCGTTGGCTACGAGCTTGAGCAGCCGCTGGTCTGGCGACGTGATCGCAAGCCGACCATTACCGTGAAAGGCTCGGTTCGGGACGAGATTCAGCCGACCGATCTGGTCAATGAACTGAAGCCGGAAATCGACAAATTTGCAGCCGGCCTGCCGGTGGGCTACAAGGTCGCGACCGGTGGCACGGTTGAGGAAAGCAGCAAGGCACAAGGGCCGATTGCCAGTGTTGCGCCGCTGATGCTGTTCCTTATGGCAACGTTCCTGATGATCCAGCTGCACAGCGTGCAGAAGATGTTCCTGGTGGCCAGTGTCGCGCCGCTGGGGTTGATCGGCGTGGTGCTGGCGCTGATCCCGACGGGTACGCCGCTGGGGTTTGTCGCGATTCTCGGGGTGCTGGCGCTGATTGGCATCATCATCCGCAACTCGGTGATTTTGGTGACCCAGATCGATGCCTATGAGAAGAGTGGTTACCTGCCATGGGACGCCGTGGTCGAAGCCACCGAACACCGCCGCCGTCCGATTCTGCTGACCGCTGCGGCTGCCAGCCTGGGCATGATTCCCATCGCAAGGGAAGTGTTCTGGGGGCCGATGGCCTACGCCATGATCGGCGGCATCATCATCGCCACGTTGCTGACCTTGCTGTTCCTGCCCGCGCTGTACGTGGCCTGGTATCGCATCAAGGAACCGACCGATGAACAGCGTCGTGACGCTTCGGACCAGGGTGACGACAAGCAGGTGCCCGCGCATTGAGTCATACGTGCCCTGCCACCTCTGACAGGTAGCAGGGCGGTCGATGCGATAATCAGTCGGCCAGCGTCAGGCTGAAATTAGCGAACCGCACAGGGCCGAACATTGAGGCGCTTGTTCTGCCTGAACGCGAGAAGCTTGAGGTGTCTGCCGGGGCCGACATGGTCAAGAAGCAGTTCTTGAGCTTTTCTTGGAAATCGAAGTCGCCAGAATAGTAGACCCATTCATCAGTTGCCAAACTGACGACCTGCGTCAGATTCATCGTACCTTCTGCGTTATAGCCTCCCACGACCACAACGAAGAACGCGTCGAAGAGCTTTGCGCTATGCACGCCGAACTCGAGATGCAGGCGCGTGCCCGGAAGCTCAGTAATCGATTGACTGACCGTCACGCCAGTATTCAGCTTGATGCTTTGGCCTCCGCCCCCCATGGGCATGGGCTTGAAGTCTGGCTCAAAGCCTACCGGTGCTTTCCAGTGCTCAAGGTTGTCGCTGAAGTCGCCGTTTTTTAAATACTCGGTCGCCATGATCATTTCCTTTGATCGATTCGAATGAATTCCATTGCCAGCCGTCAGCGCAGACCGCTGTGAATCCATCCTATGGCGCGTGCGCTTCTGGCGATACTGTCAGAACTGACAGCGCACGGGTTTCACAATACCGGGGGCGTTACGGACGCCGCCAGACACTCGCCAGCCACGGCTGTTGCTCTCTGGGCAGTCCGGCGGGACGGTAGTAGTGCTCCAGTTCGGTAAACCCGGCGTCGGTCAGCAATGCTCGCCATGACTCAAGATCGTGATACGCGCCATAGCGTTCGCCTTTCCAGCCTTCCTGATTCTGTCCGCGCGGGTTCGAACTGAACAGCACGCCGCCCGGTTTCAGCGTGGCGTGCAACTGGCGCAGTACGCGTGGCAGTTCCTGCTTCGGAATATGAAACAGCACTGCGTTGGCGAAGATGCCGTCAAATCGCTCTGGCGGCAGATCGAGTTCGAGGAAGTTCTGCTGCAACACGTCGCAACCGGTTTCGGCACGGGCCATCTCGGCGAAGCGTTCGGAACCGTCTAGACCGACCGCCACATGGCCCATCGCAGTGAAGGTTTTCAGGTCACGGCCCGGTCCGCAGCCGAAATCCAGAATCTGCCACGGCGCCGGTCCTTCGATATGGCGCAGCAGCGCGTCGATGTTCTGGCTGACGTCGTGGTCCCGTGTGCCTTCGCGGAAGTCATCGGCCACGCGGTTGTAATTGCCAGGGGTGGCGGAGGGGATCTGGGTGAGGGTCTGAGGATCGAGTTTCATCAAGGCGGTCCGGCAAAGGAAGACCGCCAATATACCTCAGGGTCGGCTGATCAGCGCCTGTCGAAACGGCGGGCCAGCCGGTCACCGCCCAGTTGCACCAGGGCCACGACGGCCACCAGCAGCACGATCACGGTCAGCATCACCTGCGTGTCGAAACGCTGATAACCGTAACGATAGGCAATGTCGCCCAGCCCGCCCGCACCAATCGCGCCCGCCATCGCCGACGAGTTGATCATGGTCACCAGGGTAATCGTAAAGCCGCCGACGATGCCGGGCCGCGCTTCTGGCAGCAGCACATGCCAGATGATGTGCCAGCGTCGACAGCCCATCGCCTGCGCAGCCTCGACCAGCCCGTGATCGACCTCGCGCAGGCTGACTTCGGCGATGCGCGCGAAGAACGGCGTTGCGGCAATGGTCAATGGTACGACCGCCGCCCACACCCCGTACGTGGTGCCGACGATCATCCGGGTGAACGGGATCAGGGCGACCATCAGGATCAGAAAGGGAATCGAACGGAACAGGTTCACGAAGCCGCCCAGCACCCGGTTGATGCCCGGTGCTTCGTAGATACCGCCTTTGGAGCTGGTGACCAGAATCACCGCCAGCGGGATGCCCAGCAGCAGCGCGATCAATGACGACACACCGACCATCAGAAACGTGTCGAGGGTCCCTTGCAGCAAGCGATCAACCCACATAACCCAATACCTCCACGCGTGGCGCCAGTTTCCGGGCGCGTGCCAGCAGTTCTTCGCGGGTGTGCGGCGAGCCGGCAATCAACAGAATCAGGTGCCCGATGGCGCGGTCCTGAATACGTTCGATCCCGCCTTGCAGCAGTTGCACCTTGCCGCCCAGCGTCGCAAACAGCGCAGCCAGGTCCGGCCCCTCGTTGCTGATTCCGGTGAAATGCACGTCCAGCAAAATGGCCGCGTCGGGCCGCTGCGGCTGTTCGCTCAGGCGCTCGGCCCATTCCTTTGGCAACCCGAGTTGCAGCGGCGCGAGCAAGGTCTTGCTGACCTCGTGCTGCGGGTCGCCAAACACCTGCCAGACCGGCCCCTGCTCGACGATTCGGCCTTGCTCCAGCACCACGACGCGGTGGCAGATATCGCGGATCACCGCCATTTCATGGGTGATCAGCACAATGGTCAGGCCCAGGCGCTGGTTGATCTCGCGCAGCAGGCCGAGAATCGACTGGGTGGTCTCCGGGTCCAGCGCAGACGTGGCTTCGTCGCACAGCAGAATCGCCGGGTCGTGTACCAACGCGCGGGCGATGCCGACACGCTGCTTCTGCCCGCCGGACAGTTGCGCCGGATACGCCTTGTGCTTGTCCTGCAAACCCACCAGCTCCAGCAACTGCGCCACCTTTAGCGCGCGTTGTTCCTTGGGCACGCCGGCGACCTTGAGCGGCAGCTCGACGTTCTGCCACACGGTCTTGGCCGACATCAGGTTGAAGTGCTGGAAAATCATGCCGATGTGTCGGCGCAGCGCCACCAGCGTGTCTTCGTTGAAGTCGCCGATGTCCGCCTGATCAACCAACACCCGCCCGCTGCTGGGCTGTTCCAGGCGGTTGATGGTGCGGATCAGCGACGATTTTCCGGCACCGCTGCGGCCGATAATGCCGAAGATCTCGCCGCGCTGGACGGTCAGGTCGATAGCGCTCAGCGCTTCAACGGGGCCTTGTTTGCCTTGATAGGTCTTGCCCAGATTGATGAAGCGGACGTGGGCGCGGTTCAACTCCGGGTGCAGCTCGGTCTGTTGCGCCACATGACCTGCGACTGTGCTGTCGAGTTGCCGTTGTGCGGTGGCGGTCATTCTTTCCACCCTACCTGATAGAGCTTGCCGTTGACCTTGTCCAGCGCAGCACGGACCACCGGCGAATGCTGATAGATGTCGACGAACTTCGCCAGACGCGGGTCGGCCTTGTGGTCAGGCTTGATCACGAACTGAATCACGTATTCCGGGTGGTCCATGCCGTCGAACAGAATCGCCGAGTCGGCAGGGAAGGTTTTGGCCAGGCGGATGTAGGCAGGGTAGCCCTGCACCAGATCGGCATCGTCGTAGGCGCGCACCAGTTGCACGGCCTCGACCTGAATGAGCTTGAGCTTTTTCGGGTTGGCCGTGATGTCTTCTTCGGTGGCCTTGTAGCCAACGCCCGGTTTGAGGGTGATCAGCCCGGCCTTGGCCAGCAGCTGCAGGCCGCGCCCGCTATTGATCGGGTCATTGGCGATGGCCACGGTGGCACCGGTGGGCAGCTCATCGAAGCTTTTGTACTTTTTCGAATACAGCCCGACGTTATTGATGATCCCCGGCGCGTAGGGCACCAGCCCGAACCCGGCAGCTTCGTTGGCATTGGTCAGAAACGGAATGTGCTGAAAGTAATTCACGTCGATATCGCCCGCCGCGAGGCTGACGTTGGGCGCGATCCAGTCGGTGAACTCCACCAGTTCCACGTTCAGGCCTTGCTTGCCGGCTTCTTCGACTGCGGCCTCCAGCGGTATGGCAAATGCTGCGGTGGTGCCGACTTTCAACGGCGCGTCGGCAGCGTGAGCGGTCAGGGTCAACAGGCCGAGGGCCAGTGCAGCGAGGGTTTTGGTCATGATGCGGTCCTTTTAAAAATCCCTAAGTCTCGTTCCCACGCCCTATGCTTATCGGTTTGGTGGGAGCGAGCTTGCTCGCGAATAGGCCGGTGCAGCCACAGAAAAAAGGGCGTCTGGACAATCGCTTTCGCGAGCAAGCTCGCTCCCACAAGACCTGTGTATAACGCTGAGCGCATCAGCGTGGGCGCGCATGTCGTCATCAAATAGGCCGGTGTGCTGCACCCGCATGCCGTTCCGGCAAACGGTCCGTACCTGCCGGAAACAGTTTTTTACGCAAGCTGCCGTCTTCGTAAGCGGTTTTGTATGAGCCACGGCGCTGCAGCTCCGGGATGACCAGGTCGATGAAGTCCTCGTAACTTTCCGGCGTGACGATGCGGGTCAGGTTGAAGCCGTCCAGACCGGTTTCCGCGATCCAGGATTCCAGCTCATCGGCGACCTGAGCGGGTGAGCCGATCAAGGTGATGTAGCGCCCGCCCAGTGCGTGCTGGTCGAGCAGTTTCTGGCGGGTCCAGTCGTTGTTTTTCAGGTTGCGGGTCGCCGACTGAATCGCGTTGTTCTTCACGTACTGAATGGGTTCGTCCAGCTCGTACTCGGCGAAATCAATCCCGGTCGACGCCGCAAAGTGCGCCACGCCTGCCTCGGCGCTGGCATAACGACGGTATTCGGCATGCTTCTCGCGGGCCCGCGCTTCAGTCGCGGCGACAATCACGTTAAGGCCCATGAACACCTTGATGTCCTCCGGGTTACGCCCCGCCTGCACGGCGCTGGCGCGAACCTTGTCCACCTGCTCGCGGGTTGCGGTCTTGTTCTGGCCACTGATGAACACGCACTCGGCGTTCTGTCCGGCAAACTGCAGGCCGCGCTCCGAGCTGCCGGCCTGAAACAGCACCGGGGTGCGTTGCGGTGAGGGTTCGCAGAGGTGATAGCCCTCGACCTGATAGAACTCGCCCTGGTGCCGAACCTTGTGGACCTTGCCGGGCCGGGCGTAGACGCGCTGCTCCCGGTCGTTGATGACCGCGTCGTCTTCCCAACTGCCCTCCCAGAGTTTGTACAGCACCTCCAGGTATTCGTCGGCCTGATCGTAACGCCGGTCGTGTTCGTTCTGCTCGGTCAGGCCCATCGCCCGTGCAGCGCTGTCGAGATAGCCGGTCACGATGTTCCAGCCCACCCGGCCACGGCTCAGGTGGTCGAGCGTCGACATGCGCCGGGCGAACAGGTACGGCGCGTCGTAGGTCAGGTTGGCGGTCAGGCCGAAGCCCAGGTGTCTGGTCACGCCTGCCATTGCAGACACCAGCAGCAGCGGGTCGTTGACCGGCAACTGGATGGCTTCCTTGAGCGTGACGTCTACCGAGTTCTGGTAGACGTCATACACCCCCACGATGTCGGCGATGAACAGCCCGTCGAACAGCCCGCGCTCCAGCAGCTTCGCCAGGTCGGTCCAGTATTCCAGGCTGTTGAACTGCGTCGACGTGTCACGCGGATGGGTCCACAGGCCATGATTGATGTGGCCGATGCAGTTCATGTTGAACGCATTGAGCAGGATCTTCTTGCGTGCCATCAGATCGTCCCCCGCAACGGAGGGTTGGCGTCGTTCAGGTAGTAATTGCCGATGGCGTGAAACTTCCAGCGCACCGGGTCGTGCAACGTGTGTACGCGGGCGTTGCGCCAGTGGCGATCCAGGCCGTGTTCGGCGAGGGTGGACTGGCTGCCGGCCAGTTCGAACAACGTGCTGCCAGCCGCCAGGGAAATCTCCGTGCTGATGGCACGGGCCTCGGCCACGGCAATCGACGCCGCCGCGACGTTCTCGGCAGAGCTGTCGGCTTGGGCGATGTCCAGAAACTCGCCCGCCCGTTCCAGCAACGCTTCGGCAGCATGCAGACGAATCCCGAGCTTGCCAAAGCTGTGCAGCGTCAGCGGGTCGTCCACCGCTTTTTCGATACCTGAATCGATCCACGGCCGGGTGCGGGTGCGAACGAAGGTCAACGCGTCCTCGAACGCTGCGCGGGCGATGCCGGTGTCGATGGCCGCGTGGAGAATCTGCGCCAGCGGGCCAACGGTGGTGGGGCGTTCGAAAGCGCTCTGGAACGGCACCACCTCTTCGGCGCTGACGTAGACATTGTCGAACGCCACTGAACCGCTGCCGGTAGTGCGCTGGCCGAAACCGCTCCAGTCATCGATGACGGTCAGGCCTTCACTGTCGTGGGGGACGAACACCAGTTGCTGCACGCCGTTTTCATCAATCACCGACGTAGGAATGCGCTGCGCATAGAGCGCGCCGGTTGCGTAGAACTTGCGGCCGTTGATGCGATAACCGTCGCCATCGCGGGTCAGACGGGTGGTGCGGTCATGTGCCGTTTTGGTGCCCAGTTCGGCCAGCGCATTGCCGAACCGCCGCCCGGCCAGCGCTTCGGCATACAGCCGCGCCTGTTGCTGCGGGTTGCCGTTCACGCGCAGCACTTCAAGGGCATAAAAATGGTTCTGCGGAATCTGGCCCAGCGAGCCGTCGGCTTCAGAAATCAGCTTGATCACGTTAGCCAGCGTCACGTTTGAAACGCCCGCGCCGCCGAAAGCTTTCGGGACGCTGATGCCCCACAGGCCAGACTGGCTGTAGATGTCGAGTTCGGCATGGGGTAAACGGCGCTCGCTGTCGCGCTGAGCACTGTCGGTCTTGAATTGCCGGGCCAGTTCGCGGGCGGTCTGCAGGGCCTGGACGTCACTGGTGATCAGCGCTGCGTTGTCGCGCGCTTGTGTGTTGAAACGCATGAAGGGTGTCTCCAGTGGTCTGGTTCAGATCCAGGAATGGCGAGCGGGCAGGGTGCTGTTCAGGTGCCAGGTGCCGACCGCGTGGTATTTCCAGCGCACAGGGTCGTGCAGGGTGTGAACGCGTGCGTTGCGCCAATGGCGGTCGAGGTTGAACTCGGCCAGGGTCGCGCGGCTGCCCGCCAGTTCGAACAGCTTTTCACTGGCCAGCAGGGCGATTTCGGTGGTCAGCACCTTGGCGCGGGCTACGGCAATCGAGGCGCGCGCGGCCGATTGTTCGTCTATGGGCGCAGCGTTGATCTCGTCCAGTTCCTGACCCGCCTTGCGCAACAAGGCTTCGGCGGCGTGCAGTTCGAGTTTCAGTTTGCCGATGTCGGCAATCACGTAAAGGTCGTCACTGGCACGCTCGACCTTGGCATCGATCCACGGACGGGATTTCTCGCGGACGAAGGCAATCGCATCATCGATTGCGCCGCGAGCAATGCCCGCATCGATGGCTGCCTGAATCAGCTGCGATACCGCCCCCTGAATGTTTGGTGTCAGCGCCAGACGCCAGTTGTCGACGACTTGGCCGGCCTCCACTGCCACGTTGTCGAGCAACACGGTGCCACTCGCCGTGGTGCGTTGGCCAAAGCCTGACCAGTCATCGACAATACGCAGGCCCGGCGTGCCGCGCTTGACGAACGCCATGACCTGCCGGCCCTGGTCATCCAGCGCCTTGACCGCCACCCAATGGGCAAACAAGGCGCCGGTGGAGTAGAACTTCTGGCCATTGATGATCAAACGGTCAGCGTCTGCCGTGATTCGCGCCTTGAGTTCCAAGGTGTTTTTGGTGCCCCGTTCGGGGCCTGCATTGCCGATGCGCCAGCCGTCCAGAACGCTCTGGAACAGCACGCGTTTCTGCGGCTCGGTGGCGCTGCCTTGCAGCAGGTGGAGAATGCCGAACTGGTTCTGCGGGATCTGCCCGAGCGCCGGGTCGGCGGTGGAGATGATCCTGAAAACGTCTGCCACCGTGACGAATGACACCTGCGGGCCGCCATACTCGCGCGGGACGGAAATACTGCCCAGCCCGCTACGGGTGAATTGTTCGATTTCAGCCCACGGCAACACGCGCTGCTGATCGCGGGTGGCGGCATTCAGGCGTGCTGATGCTGCGAGTTCATGAGCGGCTGCGATGGCTTGAGCGTCGTTTTGCAACACCGTGGCCGGTAGCAGGCGGGGAGCGACGTCGTGCTCTTGTGAAGCCTCGACGTGATGGGCGGTAGCCGCCAGCGGATCAGACTCGCGTCGCTCACCGGCAGCGGGTACAGCCCTGGGCTTATCCACAGGGGTGGTTGTGAAAGGGACCATCGGAACCTCGTAGCAATAGGCCGCCGCAATGGCGGCAGGGAAAATCACGATGTCCGGTGGTCCGGTGCATATACCCTAAGCGTGTATAAAAGAATTTAAAACATGCTTTTTGGAATAAGCATAGACAGCTATTGCCAAGCGTCTGTGTCGGTCGGGCACTTCACCCTGCACGGCACGTAACGGCAGGCTGCAAACAGGGTGAAGTGACGCGTGTTGCACAACGTGGATAGAGAAATAACGACGCACTTCTGCACGCAGGGCGAAGGGGTCGGGCACACTAATCAACGCCGGCGTATTGCCACAGTCCGGTTGTTTGCCAGCAATGGACGGAGCGCTGCGACACACTATGTTCAGGTTGTTGTTATAAAACTTCAGACACGTTTAACCGTACGCTTCAATGCGTTATATCGCCCAGTGGCTGAACGTTAATGAGCCGGGGTGGTGCCCAGAGCGAGTTGTTTCCCACCCGGTCAATCACGCAGTAAGTCACTTCCACTTGTCGCTCGTCACCGCCTTCCATGATCAAGGCAGGCGGTACGATAAGGTCGACAGACTCACCAATATCGTCAGCCGTGAGGGGCGGCAGGTCCATGCGCAGGTCACCCCAACGCACGGTGATTTCGTCGTGAACGGCCATGTTCAGGTACGGCTCGATGGCCATCGGCAAGCCGCCTTCCAGGTGCCGGCGGGAAAGTCCGCGGCGTATGACCGACGGCGCGACATGCAGCGCTGCCAGCCCCTGATTTTCTTCGCTGTTGGCACCGACCAGTTGCCCGCCGGGGGCGTTCAGCTTGACCCAGAGCTTGCGGCACGCCGAGGTGATGGGCGTGCCGCCTATTTTCATGACCCGGTAGTAAGTCCGCGCCTTGCCGTTTTGAAGGAAGCTCTCGGGTACCCGTAGGACGATGGTTTTGCCAATGTCGGATGCCTTTAAAATCTTTGACGCCACGTAACAGCCGTCTCAGAACAGCTCGACCAGGTCCCCCTCGTCCATGGGGTCGTAGGGCGCGACGTGAACCATGAGTTGAGAGGCGATTCTCACGCCAATGCCATGCCGGCTGGCCTGCGGTATGGACGGTGCCTGGAGCCTTGGGTGGGCAGTGTTGCAAGTAGTGTGGCTCATCGTGAAGTGCTCCTGATAATCAATAATTCAAGTAAAGAATCGTCATAAGTTGTCATGTTCAAGTAATATAAAGCCCGATTCAGGCAGGACGATAAGTACCTTAAATGCCCAAGTAATGGCAAACATTACAATTGGTGGGAAAGTTTCACTTGAAACTTGAGCGGCTGATCAAATGCGTCGTTAAGGTGAGCTAATGGTCTTTGTGAGCGCTTGTCAATATACGAAGGATGTTTAATGGTTTTTTACTTGAAAAACGGACACTTCCTACACGTTATATTTAGAAGTGTTTACCGGCAGGTAAACAACTGTCCTACCACAAACTGTCTGTGGGGCACGCTGAGGAAAGATGCAGTTACGCTCAGTCGGGAGAGAGCAGGCGTGTGTGACCAGTGCCGGGCACAGGCGTATGTGTCAGGGGCAATGCTCGACAGTTTCAGGTTTTAGTATTTCGATGAATTTTCGGAAAAACACGCAAGAATCCAGCAAGGATCTTGAACGATTAGTCCTTCCTGAAATGTAAGAAAAAAGCAGCGCCGGTGAACGGACGCTGCTTTTTTGGGGGAGGCGTAGCGGTGTTATCAGGATCGGGTACGCTCAAGAAACTGCCGGGTGCGCTCTTCCTGAGGGTTCGCAAACAGTGCTTTGGCTTCGCCTTGCTCGACGATGACGCCCTTGTCGATGAAGATCACCCGGTTGGCGACTTCTCGCGCAAAGCTCATTTCGTGAGTGACGATCACCATCGTGCGGTTCTCTTCGGCCAGGGCGCGAATCGTGGTCAGCACCTCGCCGACCAGTTCCGGGTCCAGTGCCGAGGTGGGTTCGTCGAACAGAATCACCTGCGGCTCCATCGCCAGCGCTCTGGCGATGGCCACACGCTGCTGCTGCCCACCGGAAAGACGGCGCGGGTAAGCGTCTTCCTTGCCGGTCAGGCCGACCTTGGCCAGCAATTGCCGGCCCAGCGCCTCGGCCGTGGCCTGCGCGACCTTCTTGACCACCACCGGGCCTTCGATGACGTTCTCCAGCGCAGTGCGATGCGGAAACAGATTGAAGTTCTGAAACACGAACCCCACCTGCTGGCGCAATTGACGGATCAGCCCTTGCTGCTGGCCCACGGGGCGTGCGCCATCAATCGCGATGTCGCCCACCTTGATCGTGCCACTGTCAGGTGTTTCCAGCAGGTTCAGGCAGCGCAGCAGGGTCGTCTTGCCCGAACCACTGGGGCCGATGATCGCCACGACCTCGCCCGCTTCGATGCGCAGATCGATGCCCTTGAGCACCTGATTGCCGTTGAATGCCTTGGTGAGTTTTTCAACCACGATCATGCGTCAGGACTCCAGATCATGCCGGTTGACCCTCGCTTCGAGCCTGTTTTGCAGGTACGAAAGCGCAGTGGCAAGGATCCAGTAGATCAGTGCGGCGGCCAGGTACATGGTGAAAATTTCAAAGGTGCGTGCGGTGATCAGTTGCGCCTGACGGAACAGCTCGGGCACCTGAATGGTGGCGGCCAGGGCCGTGTCCTTGACCAGCGAAATGAAACTGTTGCCAAGCGGCGGCAGTGCCGTGCGGGCCGCCTGGGGCAGGATCGCCCGACGCAGGGTCTGCCAGCGCGTCATGCCGATACTGGCAGCAGCTTCCCACTGTCCGCGTTCTATGGAACCGATGGCCGAGCGCAGAATCTCGCAGGCGTAAGCGGCCATGTTCAGCGAAAAGCCGATCAGTGCAGCGGTCAGCGGATCAAGCTCGATACCCAGTTCCGGCAGGCCGTAATAGATCAGAAACAGCTGCACCAGTAACGGCGTACCGCGAAAGAACGACACGTAGATGCGCGCCAGCCAGTTCACCAGCTTGAAACGCGACAAGCGCATCAGTGCCAGGCCAAAGCCCAGCACCAATCCGAAAAACATACCGCCCAGGCTGAGGAAGACTGTGTAGTACGCGCCCTTCAACAGAAAGGGCGCGGAGTCCAGCGCGAGCTTTAGGCTCTCTTCGATCATTGGGTGACGTCAGCGTTGAAATACTTTTTCGACAGCTTTTCCAGGGTGCCGTCGGCACGCAGTTTGTCGATCGCCTTGTCGATGGCCGCCAACAGTTCAGGCTCGCCTTTGCGCAAGGCAATGCCCGACTCCTGACGAGAGAACGGTTCGCCGGCGGGTAACAGTTTATTGTGGGTCTTGGTGGCCATTTCCAGGGCGGCCAGACGGTCAACGAGAATGGCGTCGATACGGCCTACGCTCAGGTCCTGAATTTTGCTGGGATCATCATCGTAAGTCTTGATGGTGGCCTGCGGCACATTCGCCTTGAGCCACTGTTCGTAGTTAGTGCCCAGGCCCACGCCGACCTTCTTGCCGGCCAGGTCTTTGGCTTCTTTGATGGTGCCTGCATTCTTCTTCAGCACCAGCGCCTGGATACCGGAAACGGTATAGGGCTCAGAGAAGTCGTACTTCTTCTTGCGCTCGTCGGAGATGGTCACCTGGTTGATCACCACGTCCAGACGCTTGGAGTCCAGCGCGGCCAGAATGCCGTCCCATTTCGACGGCTGGATCTTGGCCTTCACGCCGAGCTCCTTGGCCAGCGCTTCGGAAAACTCGACTTCGAAGCCGGTCAGTTTGCCGTTCTCATCGACGAAGCTGAACGGCGGGTAAGTGCCTTCGAGGCCCACATTCAACGTGCCGCTATCCTTGATTTTCTGCAGTTGCTCGCCAGCCATGGCTTGCCCGGCGATACCGGCACCGAGCATCAAGCCCAGTGCCGAGAAAAGAAACGTGCGACGAATAGCGGAAATGTTCATGCGAGCCCCTTGTTGGAATGGAAGTGTCTGGCCATTTTCTGACCCGACTCAAGCAACTTCGTGCTGATTATTCAGCTTTTTTTCAGGCAGTTACGTCAAATGTACGGGTCTGCCGGGCGCGACTATATAGCCATCTTCTTATGAAGAAAAATAACTAAAAATGCGCTGTCTACTCGAAACCGGCATAACAGCAGGGTCAGTGACTGAACGCATCCGGGTAGGCGAACAACGCGGGTGCGCCGCCGGTGTGCAGGAAAATCAACGGGCCGTCATTGAAACGCTGACGTCCGATGCCATCCAGCAGACCGGACATCGCCTTGCCGGTATAGACCGGGTCAAGCAAAACACCTTCATGGCTGGCCACCAGCTTGATCGCGGACAGCGTGCCTGCGTTCGGTTCGCCATAACGCGGGGCGAAATACTCGTCCCACAGCTCGACCTTGAAACTGTCCGGCAGTGCGATGCCGAGCAACTCCGCGGTGCGCTCGGCCAGGCCCTGCACTTTGGGCAACTGGTCTTCTTCGCTGCGCGATACGGTCACCCCGATGACCGGCAATTGCGGCAGTTCATGGGCCAGCGCCAGTGCCAGACCACTGTGTGTGCCTGCGCTGCCGGATGCCAGCACCACTGCGGCGAACTCGATACCGGTCTGTTTGATCTGTTCGGCCAGTTCGATCCCGGCGCGCACGTAACCCAGTGCGCCTACCGGACTGGAGCCACCAATGGGCACCAGATAAGGATTCTTGCCGCTGGAACGCAGGCGCGCAGCCAGTGCGTGCAGTTGTTCGTCGGCGTTGTCGAGGCTTTCCACCAGCTCCACCTTGGCATCGAACAGTTCCAGCAGCAGGCGGTTGCCATTGTTCAGGTAGTTGGGGTCTTCGGTGCCTATGGGGTTTTCCAGCAGCGCCACGCAGCCCAAGCCCAGCCTGGCCGCCAGCGCCGCGGTCTGGCGCACATGGTTGGACTGAATGGCGCCGGCCGTGATCAGCGTATCGGCACCCTGAGCCAGCGCGTCGGCGGCCAGGTATTCAAGTTTGCGGACCTTGTTGCCGCCCAGGGCCAGGGTCGTGGTGTCGTCACGCTTGATGTAGATATCGCGATCCGCCCAGGTCGACAGGCGCTCGAGTTTCTCAAGAGCCGTCGGCGCGCTGATCAGGTCCAGACGATTGAAGCGGGCGAGCTGATTTTTGATCATGGTGATAGATGAGCCGTGTAAAGAGTCACCGGACTATAGGCAGACGTTTCATACAGGGCAACTTATCTATGCTGACGGCCTGCCCGGATTGTCCCTGCATAAATTGTTGTTCTTTTCGCCTGAATGTTTGCCGTAGAGTGAAGGCATCAGCGGTCATTACAGTCAGCCGCGACCCTTTATGTCAGGAGAAATCAGCGTGAGCGATATTCCAGAAGCCTCCGCCGACGGCCGTTCCAGCCACTGGCAGTTGCAGCGTATCGTCAGCCAGCTGCGCGGTGCGCGGGAAGACTGGCGGGCACGCAACAGGCGAGTGAGCGGCGAACACGGTGGGCGTGAACTGCCTT
The DNA here is from genome assembly GCF_002093745.1 of Pseudomonas graminis. Classification (GTDB taxonomy): domain Bacteria; phylum Pseudomonadota; class Gammaproteobacteria; order Pseudomonadales; family Pseudomonadaceae; genus Aquipseudomonas. Next base: position 7,821 of record NZ_MTSB01000031.1, on the reverse strand, counting down.
CACGTGCGGCAATGGGCGACATTCTTGAAGCCCTGAGCGGGGCGTTGTTCCCGATGCGGCTTGGCCCTGTCGACTTGCGCGAGGAAAGCGAAGATTTCTATGTGGGCCACACGCTGGACGTGGCGCTCAACGCGCTGCTCGCGCAGGCCCGTCTGGAACTGCGCTACGTGGCCCATCAACAGGGCACGGACCTCAAGGGCATCGACGCGCATGCGCTTGAGCTGATTCAGGAATTTGCCACGGCATTGCCGGCCATTCGCCTGCTGCTGGACACCGATGTTTTGGCGGCCTATCACGGCGACCCGGCGGCGCGTAGCGTCGATGAAGTGCTGCTGTGCTATCCGGGCGTTCTGGCGGTGATTCATCACCGTCTGGCTCACCATCTTTACCGCGCCGGCCTGCCGTTGCTGGCGCGTATCAGTTCGGAAATCGCTCACTCGGCGACCGGCATCGATATTCACCCAGGCGCGCAGATCGGCCCGAGTTTCTTTATCGATCACGGGACCGGTGTGGTCATCGGCGAAACCGCCATTATCGGCGAGCGCGTGCGCATTTATCAGGCCGTGACACTGGGCGCCAAGCGCTTCCCCGCCGACGAAGACGGCCAGTTGCAGAAAGGCCATGCGCGGCATCCGATTGTCGAAGATGACGTGGTGATCTACGCCGGTGCGACCATTCTGGGGCGTATCACGATCGGCAAAGGCTCGACCATCGGCGGCAATGTCTGGCTGACCCGCAGCGTTCCGGCAGACTGCAACCTGACTCAGGCCAATCTGCTGCAACAGGACGATTGTTCGAAAAAGTGAGAACGGCCGGGTGTCAGATCACTTTCACCGCCCGCCCGATGAACTGAATCGGGCCGGTGGGTTTGCCGACTGGCGAGCCGGTGGAGGTTTCCAGTGTCAGCTCGAACAGCTGGTTGGGCTGTAGCGGTGGCAGTTTATCCAGCGGGATGTTCAGGCTCTGCCCCGGTTTTACCAGCCCGAGTGACACCGGACCTTGCCAGTCGTCACCCTTGGTCCAAAACTCCAGCGCCTTGTCAGCCGGGACTTCAACCACGCCCAGCGGAATAAGCCGGATTTCCTGCGAGTTGCTGGCCTGCACCACCCAGCCGGGCGACTTGTCCTGCGGCCCGACCAGCACCACGAGGTAGGAAGGCTGCGCCGGGGCACGGGTCAGCAGGGTCATGCCCAGCACCAGCGATGCCGCCAGCCCGGCCCCCGCCAGCCCGCGCCAGATCGACAGGTTGTCCCACCAGCGTACGCGTTGCCTGTGCGGTGCATCGGCAGGCGCAGTCATGTCCAGCAGGTTGCGCTCGATACGCTCCCACAGACCGGGCGACGGTGTGACCGGCTCGGCCAGCGCCGTCAGAGGCAACAGGCGTTGCTCCCAGGCATCGATGGCCGCCTGCAAATCTGGCTCGCGGGACAGGCGACGCTGCACGTCGAGCCGTTCCTGCGCCGACAGGGTGCCGAGCACATACTCGCCAGCCAGGTCGTGAATGTTGTCATCTAAAGGCCGGTTCATCCCATGCACTCCCGCAAAGCCGTCAGGCTGCGCTTGATCCAGGCTTTGACCGTACCCAATGGCGCGCCGATTTTCTGCGCGATTTCCTGATGCGAATAACCGTCTACGTAAGCGTGAAAAATACAGTTTCGTCTTACTGGTTCGAGTTGCTCCATGCATGATGTCATCCGTCCTGGATTGACCCGCCAATCAAAAGCATCCCCGGTTTCCTGCCAGCCTTCCAGGGTCGCCTGCGCATGATGATCTTCGCTGCCATCATCCTCGATGCGCACTTCGCGAGCGGTGTTGCGCAGCGTATTGAGCGCCAGGTGCCGGGTCACGCTGAATATCCAGCCGCGTGCCGAACCACGGGACGCATCGAAACTGTCGGCGCGGGTCCATATTTTCAGAAAAGCGTCATGCACGATGTCCTCGGCCAGCGCACTGTCACGTACCAGCCGCTGGACGACGCCGAGCAGCCGGGCGCTTTCCTGTTGATAAAGACGCTGCAACGCCTGCTTCTCACCGCGAGCGCAGGCCTGCAACGTAGCTTCGTAATCAAAGAGAGATTCGTGCGAGGACAAGATGATCCGCCATCAATGGAAGACTGCTGCCTCGTTTACATCACGAGGCTCCCGCGCAGCAGCATAGCTCACCGTCTGCGCGGTCACCCGATTAATGGCCGCGATCAGCTCGCGGTCCAGAACAGGTAGTCGGCTTGGTACTTGACCACTTCCTTCGCACCCTTGTTGCTCTCTGCGCAGGCTTTGGCCGGCGCAACGCCGCCTTTCAAGGCCACGCGCTGAATGTAGGTCACGCCGGTCATTGCGCCTTTGCCTTCGGCCGGGTTGGCTTTGACCAGTTGATACGGCAGGTTGCCAGCGCTTGATGGGGCCACGGCGACCTGGGTGCCGGTCACTTTGGAGCCGTCTTTGGCTTCCCAGGTGGCAGGCGGGCCATAGTAAGTGCCGACCTGCTTGCCGCTTTTGTCGTTGAGCACAGCTTTAGGACCCACGAAGGCCCATTCCATTTCGTTAGGCATGTTGGCTTTGGCGCGGCACTCGTAGGTGATTTCACCAACCCCGGTGGTTTGCATGCCGACTTTGTTGCCAGCCGGCACACGGACGCTTTCGGGGAGGTCGGTTTGCGCCAGGGCCACGGATGACAGGCAAGTGAAAGCCAGGGTAGTACCTGCAAGGCAGAGCAAGCGTTTTGCGTTCATGCAGAAATCTCCAGATTGTTTAACCGCGCTCAGCAACTCGAAGTGGCTGCTGACTGTACTACCCGCGGGAAACGCGTCTGGATGCAGTGATTTGAAAATATTTTTTCAGTGCCGGCTGAAACGGCTGCGCAGCAGCAGAATACCGGCAATTGCGGCAAGCCCCGAGCCGATCAGCACGCCGACTTTCACTTCATCGATCAGGTGCTGTGAGCCAGGGAATGCCAGGTTGCCGATGAACAGGCTCATGGTGAAGCCGATCCCGCACAGGATCGCCACGCCGTACAACTGCACCCGGTTGCTGCCTTCCGGCAATGTCGCCAGCCCGGCGCGAATCGCCAGCATTGCGGCGAGAAACACCCCGATCTGCTTGCCCAAGAACAGGCCCAGCGCAACGCCCAGCGGCACCGGATCGACCAGGTTTTCCAGCGTGATACCGGACAACGACACGCCCGCATTGGCAAAGCCGAAGATCGGCACCACGGCGAACGCCACCCAGTAATGCATCTTTTCTTCGAGGAACAGCAGCGGCGAGCGGGCTTCCTCTTCGGGTTTGCCCATCGGAATGCAAAGCGCCAATGCAACGCCGGCCAGCGTGGCATGTACACCCGATTGCAGCACGAAGAACCACAGCAGCGCACCGAGCAGCAGATAAGGCAGCAGGCGGCGGACATTCAGGCGGTTCATCACGATCAGCACGGCCAGGGTCACGAACGCGGCCGCCAGCATCGGCAGGTTCAGGCCGGCGCTGTAGAAGAACGCGATGATGGTCACCGCGCCCAGATCGTCGAGGATCGCCAGCGCGGCCAGAAAGACTTTCAGCGAGGTCGGCACCCGGTTGCCCAGCAGCGACAGCACACCAAGGGCGAAGGCGATGTCGGTGGCTGCCGGGATCGCCCAGCCGCTCAGGGTCTGCGGGCTGCCCCAGTTGATCGCGATGTAAATCAGCGCGGGCACCAGCATGCCGCCCGCCGCAGCAAAACCGGGCAGCGCGCGTTGTCCCCAGGTCGCCAGGCCACCGGCCAGTACTTCGCGCTTGATCTCCAGGCCGACCATCAAAAAGAAGATCGCCATCAGCCCGTCATTGATCCACAGCTCGACCGAAAGGCCCAGCCAGACGCTGTGCAGAACCGCGAAGTAACCGGCGGAGAGGGGCGAGTTGGCAACGATCAGCGCTGCCAGTGCCGCCATCATCAGAATGATGCCGCCTGCTGATTCTGAAGCCAGGAAGCTGGCGAGAATGGCAATGGCTCGGGGCGTTTCCCGGTGTGGAACTTGAGTCATGGTCGTCCTTGAACGAAGAGCGGTTTTTATCAGGGTGCTTCGGTTCGGTACGAAAAGTCGGCGAGCGAAGGTCAGGCAAGGCAAAAACAGGCGAGGAACGACCGGGGTCGCGCCCGACTCTACTGTTTATAAATGAGCATTCCGATTGGACTCGCCTCCGAGCCTGTTTTTAACGCAGCATCACCGGGCGCAGCCACTTTTCGTACAGAGCCTAATGGCCGGTGGCACTGAGTTCGATCAGACAGCAACGACTGGCGCGGGGGGATTGCAATTCGATTTCCAGCAGGCCGTCTGAGTGATCCACCTGCGCGCAATCATGTTTGCCGAGGATTTCCCACGGCTGACCGTTCACGCTGATTGCCACCTGCTCGGCCATGCTGAACAGTATGAACGTGCTGGCCGAACTGAACAGCCTTTGTGGCTGGCGCACATCGATCCAGTGCAGGCGCGCCGTATACCGGTGTGGAGCATAGATCAGGTTGAAGTCGCGAATCGGGCCGTCCAGCAGGGAGCAGCTGACTTCGCTGTCACCGCTGAAGGCAAAAGGGTCGGACGGCGACAGCGGACGGCTGGCCACGCCGTCCACATTCAGCGTCATGCCCGCGCCCTCTAGCACGGTAATGACGCGCTGATACCCGGCGAACACCGAGAAGCCGCCTGAGGTCTCGATATCGGCAATCGACAGTCGCCAGCCGAAGCCGTCGAGGTCCTGGCCCGCGTCGCGAGCGATTTCTTCAGTGCTGCCGCCGCCGTTTTTCCACGGCATGCGGGGGTAGTCGGCGGCACGCAGGAGGCGGGTCTGGCTCATTTGGTAAAGCGTCCTTCCAGTCGATGACGGGAGCCGGGGTGGATCAGGCGTGCAGCCGTGACCGGCTGGCGACCTGACCAGGTACGGCGGCGAATCAGCAGGCAGGGCTCGCCGGTCTCGATCTGCAAGAGCTTGCACTCTTCGGCTTCGGCCAGTATCGCTTCAACCACGTGCTCGCCCTCGGTCAGCGGCGCGACTTGAGACAGGTAGGCGTATGGCGTTTGCAGCGTGAAGTCCTGCTTGAGGTAGTCCGGCGCGACCTGGGCATTCACGAAGCGGTCTTCGATCTGTACCGGAATGTCGTCCTCGAAATGCACGATCAGCGAGTGAAACACGCGCTGGCCTTCGCGCATGTCCAGCGCCAGCGCGCGCTCCGAGCCGGCGGCTTCTTCTTTGAGGACCATGACTTGGCAACTGTGCCGGTGACCGCGTGCGGCGATCTCATCGGCAATGTTGTGAACCTCGAACAGCGCCGACTGGCTTTTAGGCTCGGCGACAAAGGTGCCGACTCCCTGCATGCGCACCAGCAGACCTTCGGCGGTCAGTTCGCGCAACGCCCGGTTGATGGTCATGCGGCTGAAACCCAGTTGCGTCACCAGCTCGCTTTCCGAAGGCACGCGATGATGCGGCGGCCATGTGCCGTTCTGGATCTGTAAGGCGATCATGTGTTTGACGCGGGCGTACAAGGGTGCGGGACTTTCGCCCATCTGGGCTGCCAGAGAAGAAACGGCGGGCGGGGTCGGCACGTGTGAGTCCTTGGATTCGGAGTAAGGGGTTCGGGATAAGTTTTTCGGGGTATCGGGATACGCTAACCATTAACCGGATGCACGGCAAGCGTGCGGACGGTTTACCGGTCGCTTGAACGTCTGTATATGTATATACAAATTACAGTGATGAGGTGTGAAGTCAATGTCAGCCTTCTTTGCCGAGCGTGCGCTCCTCCCCGACGGCTGGGCCAGCCATGTGCGTCTGGAAGTCAGCCCGGAAGGCGTACTGACCCGTGTTGAAGCCAATGCACAACGGCAAGACGCTGAAGTCATCAACGGCCCTCTGCTGCCCGGCATGCCGAACCTGCACTCTCATGCATTCCAGCGTGCGATGGCCGGGCTGGCCGAAGTGGCGGGCAATCCGGATGACAGCTTCTGGACGTGGCGCGACCTCATGTACCGCATGGTCGGGCGCATAAGCCCGCCGCAACTGGGCGTCATCGCTCGTCAGTTGTACATCGAGATGCTCAAGGGCGGTTACACCTCGGTGGCAGAGTTTCACTACGTGCATCAGGACGTCAGCGGCAAGCCCTACGCGGACCCTGCCGAACTGGCCGTACAGATCAGCCAGGCGGCTAGCGCTGCGGGTATCGGTCTGACGTTGCTGCCGGTGCTTTACAGCCACTCCGGGTTTGGCGGGCAGGCCCCGAACGAGGGGCAGCGCCGGTTTATCCACAGCACTGACAGCTACCTGGATTTGCAGGCTCGCCTGCAACCGGTTCTGGCGGCCCGGCCAGCGCAGCATTTGGGCCTGTGCTTCCATTCGCTGCGCGCGGTGACCCCGCAGCAGATCCGTGACGTGCTGGCTGCCAGCGACCCGCAATGCCCGGTGCATATTCATATCGCCGAGCAGCAGAAGGAGGTCGATGACTGCCTGAGCTGGAGCGGGCGGCGTCCGCTGCAGTGGTTGTATGAAAATACCCCTGTGGATAACCGCTGGTGCCTGGTCCATGCGACCCATGCCGACGCGGATGAAGTGCAGCGGATGGCGCAGAGCGGTGCGGTGGCGGGGTTGTGCCTGACCACTGAAGCAAACCTGGGGGACGGGATTTTTCCGGCCGTGGACTACATCGCGCAGGGCGGGCGTTGGGGGATTGGCTCTGACAGTCACGTCTCGCTCAGCGTGGTCGAGGAACTGCGCTGGCTGGAGTACGGGCAGCGTCTGCGCGATCAGCGCCGCAACCGGCTGTATCGCAGTGATCAGCCTATGGTCGGTCGCACGCTGTACGACGCCGCGCTGGCCGGTGGCGCGCAGGCGCTGGGTCAGCAGGTCGGCAAGCTGGAAGCCGGGCAGCGTGCCGACTGGCTGGTGCTGGACGGCAACGATCCGTACATCGCCACCGCTTCCGGCGATGCGATCCTCAACCGCTGGCTATTCGCCGGCAGCGACCGACAGATTCGCGACGTGGCGGTCAACGGGCGCTGGGTCATACGCGAAGGAAGGCATGCCGCCGAAGAACAGAGCAACCGCGAGTTTGCACAGGTGTTGAGGGAATTGCTGGGCTGATGCCAGAGCGGCATGCCCACGCGGAGCATTCAGCCTGTATGCAATTCCGCGTTTGATTCTGGCCGAGGGCCGTGGGAGCGAACTTGTTCGCGAAAGGGCCGATATGAACGCCGAAAATGCATCGGCTTAACCACCGTCTTCGCGAACAAGTTCGCTCCCACGCCCTTCGGGCAGAAGCCCGTTCCCCAAGGCATCCAGGATTAGGCAGAGCAGCGAGCCTGGAGTGCGGAGCATTCAGCCTGTATGCAATTCCGCGTTTGATTCTGGCCAAGGGCCGTGGGAGCGAACTTGTTCGCGAAAGGGCCGATATGAACGCCGAAAATGCATCGGCTTAACCACCGTCTTCGCGAACAAGTTCGCTCCCACGCCCTTCGGGCAGAAGCCCGTTTTCCAAGGCATCCAGGATCAGGCAGAGCGGCGAGCTTGAAGTATGGCCGTATTCGCCAGTCTTGGTTACTTCTCGCGAAAGTGCGGAGCATTCAGCCTGTATGCAATTCCGCGTTTGATTCTGGCCGAGGGCCGTGGGAGCGAACTTGTTCGCGAAAGGGCCGCTATGATCGCCGAAAATGCATCGGCTTAACCACCGTCTTCGCGAACAAGTTCGCTCCTACGCCCTTCGGGCAGAAGCCCGTTTTCCAAGGCATTCAGGGTTAGGAAGAGCGGCGAGCCTGGAGTGCGGAGCATTCAGCCTGTATGCAATTCCGCGTTTGATTCTGGCCAAGGGCCGTGG
>NZ_MTSB01000030.1 GCF_002093745.1 Pseudomonas graminis | reverse complement strand
TCTGCGCCGGAAGTGGGGCGAATTATAGACAGATCACAGAGGGCGTCAACCGTTATTTTGAACTTTATTCAGATACGAGGCTGACACGCCCGAAAGCTTTCTTCCCGGCCTGACAAACATGCGTCGCACCCAGCTTGAATACAAAGCCACGGTCAACCACTTCACCATCTATACGCACACCGCCAGATGCCAGTAGGTCACGAGCAACCGCCGCGTTCTTCACCAGCCCTGCTTTATTAAGGACAGCCGAGATCGGCATGTCTTCAGCAGCAGCCAACGAGATTTCAGGCAGATCATCCGGCAGCTCGCCCTCCTTCATACGGTTCCCCGCAGAGCGGTGCGCATTGGCAGCAGCTTCTTCGCCATGAAAACGCGCCACCAGCTCTTCAGCCAGCTTGATCTTGATATCCCGCGGGTTGGCTCCAGCTTCGCACTCGGCCTTGAACCCGTTGATCTCCTCCATCGAGCGGAAGCTCAACAGCTCGAAGTAGCGCCACATCAAGGCATCAGGGATCGATACCAGCTTGCTGTACATAATGCCCGGCGCTTCCTGGATGCCGACATAGTTACCCAGCGACTTGGACATCTTCTTGACGCCATCCAGCCCTTCCAGCAACGGCATGGTCAGAATGCATTGCGGCTCTTGCCCATATGAGCGCTGAAGCTCGCGCCCCATCAGCAGATTGAATTTCTGATCGGTACCGCCCAGCTCGACGTCAGCCTTCAAGGCTACCGAGTCATACCCTTGCACCAACGGGTAGAGGAACTCATGGATGGCAATGGACTGATTGCTCTTATAGCGCTTGTCGAAATCGTCACGCTCGAGCATCCGCGCAACGGTGTACTGGGAGGACAGGCGGATGAAGTCGGCTGGACTGAGCGTGTCCATCCACGTCGAATTGAATGCCACTTCAGTCTTGGCAGGATCGAGGATCTTGAAGACCTGGGATTTGTAGGTCTCGGCGTAGTCGAGAACCTGCTCACGGGTCAGCGGAGGACGCGTGGCACTTTTACCACTCGGGTCGCCGATCATGCCGGTGAAGTCACCGATCAGGAAGATGACCTGATGCCCCAGATCCTGGAACTGGCGCAGCTTGTTAATAAGGACGGTGTGCCCCAGGTGCAGATCAGGTGCTGTCGGGTCGAAACCGGCCTTGATACGCAGCGGCTGGCCGCGCTTGAGCTTTTCGACCAGTTCGGCCTCGACCAGGAGTTCATCCGCACCGCGCTTTATAAGCGCCAGCTGTTCTTCAACCGACTTCATTTCAGCCCCCCATTTCAAAGGGGCTCAACCTTACAAGATCAGCGCCCAATTACAAGTTTTGCCCAGCCTCGGCCTGCAAATCAGTGACTGATACGCCGCGAGGGTTGCTTCGAGCAGGTTTTGGTTATATTTTATACAGTTATTTCATCTTCATCATGTCATTCATCTTTTCCATTTCACCTTTTTCAAAGTCAAATTACCTATGAAAGACACACCGCCTAAAGCGCCTCCGCTTTATCCGAAGAGTCACCTGCTCGCTGCAAGCGGCATCGCCGCATTGTTGAGCCTGGCGCTCCTGGTTTTTCCTTCAAGCGAAGTTGAAGCCAAACGAACGAACCTTGCCCTTGATCTGGAGATGCCTGATCAGGACGTACAAAACCAAGACGCTCCAGAAGCCGCCCAAGCCACAACTGAAAGCACTGATTCACCGTTCGCCCAGATCGATAACGCCGACGATAATGCCCAGGAAGCAGCAACCGCGCAGGCTGCAGCCGAAAAGCAGGTTCCGGCCGCAGCAAAGGATCCTCTTCATAAGGAAATCACTGTCAGTCGTGGTGACACCCTTTCTACACTGTTCGAAAAGGTCGGCCTGCCCGCCGCCAGCGTCCACGAAGCCTTGGCCAGCGACAAGCAGGCCAAGCAATTCAGCAAGTTGCAGGACGGTCAGACCCTGCAGTTCGAGTTGACGCCGGACGGCCAGCTCAAGCAATTGCATACCAAGCTCAGCGAACTCGAGACCATCAGCCTGTCAAAAACGGCTACAGGCTTCGTGTTCAACCGCGAAGTCAGCAAGCCCAACGTGCGCAACGCTTATGTTCACGGGGTCATCAACAGCTCGCTGTCGCAGTCTGCCCAGCGCGCCGGCTTGACGCACAGCATGACAATGGACATGGCCAATATCTTCGGCTATGACGTCGATTTCGCTCAGGACATCCGCAAGGGCGACGAATTTGATGTGGTGTATGAGCAGAAGGTCGTGAATGGCAAGAGCGTCGGCACCGGCAACATCCTGGCGGCGCGCTTCACGAATCGTGGCAAGACTTACACTGCCGTCCGCTACACCAGCAAGCAAGGCACCACCAATTACTACACCGCTGACGGTAACAGCATGCGCAAGGCGTTCATCCGCACCCCGGTTGACTTCGCCCGTATCAGCTCGATGTTCTCGATGGGTCGCAAGCACCCGATCCTGAACAAGATCCGCGCGCACAAAGGTGTCGATTACGCTGCGCCTCGCGGTACCCCCATCAAGGCCACTGGCGATGGCAAAGTTCTGCTGGCCGGCCGTCGCGGTGGTTACGGCAATACCGTCATCATTCAACATGGCGACACCTATCGCACTCTGTATGGTCACATGCAAGGCTTCGCAAAAGGTGTGCAAACGGGCAGTTCCGTCAAGCAAGGTCAGGTGATCGGCTATATTGGAACAACAGGCCTGTCGACTGGACCGCACTTGCACTATGAATTTCAGGTCAATGGCGTTCACGTAGACCCGTTGGGTCAGAAGCTTCCGATGGCGGATCCGATCGCCAAATCCGAAAAACAGCGGTTCATGCAGCTAAGCCAACCGTTGATGGCGCGCATGGATCAGGAAAAGGCCACCACGCTGGCCTCGAATAAAAGGTAATCCATGGACTTCTTCTATATAGGTGTGATGTCTGGCAGCAGTCTCGATGGGATTGATATCGCCCTTTTGAAGCAGGATGACCGTTCAAGGCTTGTGGCCACTCACTACATTCCCATGCCGGAAGACCTGCATGCCGAGTTGCTGGGGCTTTGCTCCAGCGGCGCGGACGAGTTTGCTCGTGCGGCAATTGCCGAACAGAAGTGGTGCAAACTGGTTGCACAGGGCGTACAGATTCTGCTGAAAGAGCAGAACATGCTCGTTGCCGATATCCGCGCCATCGGTAGCCACGGCCAGACCATCCGTCACGAACCTGCGCGCGGATACAGCATTCAGATCGGCAACCCCGCCTTACTGGCAGAGTTGACCGAGATTACCGTGGTCAGCGATTTCCGCCGCCGCGATATCGCAGCAGGCGGACAAGGCGCACCTCTTGTGCCCGCCTTCCACGAGGCGCTGTTCGACGACAATAAAGACCACCGCGCCGTATTGAACATTGGCGGCTTCAGCAACCTGAGCCTGATCGAATCAGATCGTCCGGTTGAAGGCTTCGATTGTGGGCCCGGCAATGTGCTGCTGGATGCCTGGATACAATCGCAGCGCCACGAAAGCTATGACAAGGACGGTGCATGGGCAGCCAGCGGCAAGGTTGATCCCGAGCTGCTCAAAAAACTGCTCAGCGATCCGTTTTTCTTGACCAAGGGCCCGAAAAGTACCGGTCGGGAAGTGTTCAACCTGGGCTGGGTGCATCACCATTTGTTTCAGCTGCCAACGCTGGCGCCGGAAGATGTGCAAGCCACCTTGCTGGAATTGACCGCGCAGACCATCACCGAATCGCTGCAAATGGCCCAAGCGGTTACCAAGGAGCTTCTGGTCTGCGGCGGCGGCGCACACAACAAGGCGCTGATGAAACGCCTGGCTGAGCTGCTGCCCGACACCGAGGTCAACAGCACCGAGAAATTCGGCGTGGACCCTGACTGGGTGGAAGCAATGGCGTTTGCCTGGCTGGCCCATTGCTGCCTTGAAGGCGTCCCGGCAAACCGTCCAACGGTCACCGGCGCCAAAGGCCGCCGGGTACTGGGCGCAATTTACCCCGCCTGACACTTTGCGCCTGAACGCAAAACGCCGCTCGAATGAGCGGCGTTTGTGTTTACAGCGTCGACCCCGTCAGATCGAGAACGAAGAGCCACACCCACAGGTAGTCGATGCATTCGGGTTCTTGATCACGAATCGCGAACCTTCAAGCCCTTCCTGATAATCGACTTCCGCGCCAGCCAGGTACTGGAAACTCATCGGATCGACCACCAGACTGACGCCTTCTCGCTCGACGATGGTGTCGTCATCAGCCACGTCTTCATCAAACGTGAAGCCGTACTGAAAGCCCGAGCACCCACCACCGGTAACGAACACGCGCAACTTGAGGCGGTCATTGCCCTCTTCGTCGACCAGGGTTTTCACCTTGTGCGCTGCATTTGGGGTGAATTCCAAAGCCGTAGGCGTGAAGGATTCAACACTCATGTCAGATATCTCCCGGCGTTAGCCGTCGTAATGCGTAATGACGGCATTATCCGCTTCTCCTAGAAAATCGGTCAACTATTTGCTGGAGAGGCGCTGCAAGCGATTCGACTAAGGCATCATGCCCGCATGGGACAGCCCGGCACGCTCGTCCAGCCCGAACAGGATGTTCATGTTCTGAACCGCCTGACCCGACGCGCCCTTGACCAGATTGTCGATGACCGACAGCACGACAACCAGATCACCACCTTGTGGACGATGCACGGCAATACGGCAAACGTTGGCGCCACGTACGCTACGGGTTTCAGGATGGCTGCCCGCAGGCATCACGTCCACAAACGGCTCATCGGCGTAGCGCTTCTCGAACAGGGCTTGCAGATCCACAGAACGATCAGCGACGGTTGCGTACAGTGTGGAATGAATACCCCGAATCATTGGCACCAGGTGCGGAACGAAAGTCAGGCCGATGTCGCCACCGGAAGCGCGACGCAGCCCTTGGGTTATTTCAGGCAGGTGGCGGTGGCCTTTAACGGCATAAGCCTTGAAGCTCTCGTTGGCCTCGGAGTACAGAGAGCCAATGCTCAGCCCCCGCCCGGCGCCACTCACACCGGATTTGCAATCGGCAATCAGGCGAGTGTTATCGGCAATACCGGCTTCAAGCAGTGGCAGGAAACCCAGCTGGGTCGCGGTTGGGTAGCAGCCCGGCACGGCAATCAGACGCGCGTTTTTTATCTGCTCGCGATTGACTTCAGGCAACCCGTACACCGCGTCCTTCAGCAACTCCGGCGCACCGTGCGGCTGGCCGTACCACTTGGACCACTCCACCGGATCCTGCAGACGGAAGTCGGCAGACAGGTCGATAACCTTGGTGCCTGCCGCTAGCAGTTCACCCGCCAGGGCATGCGCCACACCGTGGGGCGTGGCAAAGAACACCACGTCACAGGCACCCAGGGTTTTAACGTCAGGGACGCTGAACGCAAGCCCGTCATAATGGCCTCGCAGGTTCGGGTACATATCGGCGACAGGCAGACCGGCCTCCGAGCGCGAGGTAATGACGACCACTTCTGCCTGCGGATGCTGTGCCAACAGACGCAGCAGCTCGACACCGGTGTAACCCGTGCCGCCGACGATACCGACCTTGACCATAACCTGCCCTCAACGAAACAACTGGAAAGCGGTCGATAATAGGAGCCTATGGCGTCTGCGACAACCGACAACGTGACGTATGGACGCACAAGACACTACTATTCGGCCACCGTGAACCTGGGAATAACCAAAAATGCTCTATCTATGGATCAAAGCGCTGCATGTCATATCGATGGTCTGCTGGTTTGCAGCCCTCTTCTATCTGCCAAGGCTGTTCGTCTATCACTCGATGAGCGAGGACACCGTCAGCCGCGAGCGCTTCATCGTGATGGAGCGCAAGCTGTACCGTGGCATCATGACCCCGGCAATGATCGCAACGCTGGTGTTTGGCGGCTGGCTGATCAGCTTCAACGCCAGCGGGTACTTCAGCCAGGGCTGGATGCACGCGAAGCTGGCACTGGTTTTCCTGCTGATCGGCTATCACCATGTCTGCGGCGCACAGATGAAACGCTTCGCCCGTGGGGAAAATGGCCGCAGCCACGTGTTCTATCGCTGGTTCAATGAAATCCCGGTACTGATCCTTATTGCCATCGTGATTCTGGTCATCGTCAAACCCTTTTGACTGGCTTTCGCATCGCCTTTACTCGCGACATGACGGAACGCTGTGCTTAAGCAGAGCAACCCGAAATGTTCTCAAATCAAGACAAGGAAGCCCTGTATGACCGAAACCCTCTACAAGATCATGTTTGCAGGGCAGGTGCGTGAAGGCGTAGAGCCAGAAACCGCAAAGGCCAATCTGGCCGGGCTGTTCAAAAGCGAGACGGCGGCCGTTCAAAAGCTGTTCAACGGCGAACCCGTTGCACTCAAACGCGGCCTGGTCCGGGCGGAGGCCGAGCGCTACATCGACGCCCTTAAAAATGCGGGTGTTGAAGCGTATGTAGAACCCGATCAGGCAATCAGCCTCAACCTTGATGAGGTCTCCGCGCAGGCTACACCGTGGTCACCGGCCAGACAGGCAGCCCAGGATGCCTCCCCGTATGCGCCACCCAAGGCACCGGTGGTCAATGAGCATTACGGACACTCGACGCTCAAGGTCTTCACCACCAATGGCCGCATCGGGCGCCTGCGTTTTCTGGCGTGGAGCATGGTGCAGTGCGTGACCCTTGTGGCGCTGATGTCGCTGGCCCTGATGGTCATGAGCTGGTCGCTGGTCGGCGGGGGCTTGCTGATCGCGGTTCTGCTGGTGGCCTTCATGACCATCGGCGTGATGATTGGCGTGCAGAGGCTGCATGACCTGGGTTGGTCCGGCTGGCTTCTGCTGTTGAACCTGGTGCCATTCGTAGGCACGTTGTTCCCCTTCCTGATCATGGCTTTGCCAGGCACTCGAGGTCCCAACCCGTTCGGTCCGCCACCACCGCCTAACACGCGCGGCGTCAAAGTGCTGGGAATCATCTGGATCGCGATGATTCCGGTGATCTCGGTAGCCAGTATTTATTACGGCATTGGAAAACTGGCCCAGGAGGAACTGGCACTGCAAACCGACGAGTACGAGCAATCCCTGCCTTACGACGATGAAGAAGACCATGACAGTGCCTTGACTGCGCCGGCGGATGTCTACCAAGAGCCCAAGGAACAAAGCAGTCAGTAACAGACGGCTCACGGTTCGGCGAAATGCCGGGCGCAATACGCTCAATGGAGAAATGCATGACCCGTTACGCCCTGATCACCGGTGCTTCCAGTGGCATAGGCCTGGCAATGGCCGAAGCGCTGGCACGCCGTGGTCGCAGCCTGATCCTGGTCGCGCGTCAACGCGACCTTCTGGAAACGATTGCACTGGAGCTGACCCAGCGCTTTGGCGTCGAAGTGCTGTTTCGCGCATGCGACCTGGGCGAACCTTTGCGACTCTCAGGCTTTCTGCTGGAGCTGGAAGACGGTGCCCATCAGATCGACCTGCTCGTTAACGCCGCCGGTATCGGTACTTGCGGGCCGTTTCTGGCGCAGGACTGGAGCGCCGAGCAGGACCTGATCGACCTGAATATCCTCGCGCTCACACGCCTTTGCCATACGGTCGGCAACCTCATGGCCATTCAGGGTGGCGGGCAGATACTCAATATCGCCTCTGTGGCTGCTTTTCAGCCGGGGCCGTGGATGAGCACCTACTATGCGAGCAAGGCCTACGTGCTGCACTTTTCCGAAGGGCTGCGCGAGGAAGTGAAAAAAGCCGGGGTCAAGGTCTCGGTGTTGTGCCCGGGGCCGACCCGAACAGCTTTTTTCCGTACGGCGCAACTGCAGGTGAACGTCGATAACCTGATGAGCCCTGAAGAGGTCGCGCTGTACACCGTCCGCGCGCTGGAGAAAAACCGTGCGGTCATCATTCCAGGTTTTAGCAACAGGTTCTGGACGCTCAGCCCGCGCCTGGTTTCACGCTGGCTGGCACGCCAGATCAGCGGTTATATCAACAAGAAATTCTGCCCGCGCTGACGACAAACGGCTGGGCTAGCCGCGCCTCGCTCAGTACACTCGGGCTCACTGCTGCATGGCATTACCCTGCGACGCCCATCAACCGACAAGGAGCAACGGCTGTGGAAACTTTGTTTACCAAGATCATCAACCGGGAAATTCCGGCAAAGATCATCTACGAAGATGATCAAGTGCTGGCCTTCCATGACATTGCCCCTCAGGCACCTGTGCATTTTCTGGTTATCCCGAAAAAGCCCGTTCGAACCCTGAACGATCTGACCGAAGAAGACAAAGGCCTGGCAGGGCATATCCTGTTTACTGCGCAGCGTCTGGCCCTCGAGCTGGGCTGCGAAGAAGGCTTTCGTGTGGTCATGAACTGTAACGAGCTGGGCGGACAAACCGTTTATCACATCCACATGCACGTGCTGGGTCAGCGCCAGATGAACTGGCCTCCGGGCTGATCCCGCATGTCGGGCCTGCGCGCCGGCCAGCGACGCTGATAATCGCTGGCCGGACGACACAGGCCCTGCCGCCTCCGGCTGATTGGGGTAAACTCCCGTCATGATCTTCCGGAGGTGCCCATGGCTACCGAACGTCAATATTCCCCGATCGACCGTCTGTTACTTCAAGCCGACAGCGCAATGCGCACACTGTTGACATCCAGCTCCCACGCCCGAAGCCCCTCCCCGGCCGTCGTCCAGCCCGACCATAAGATGAGTGACGTCGACACGCGCCACGTCGCGGGTCTCATGCGCATCAATCATACCGGCGAAGTCTGTGCCCAGGCGCTGTATCAGGGCCAGGCGCTGACGGCAAAGCTGCCCAAAGTCCGCAAGGCGATGGAGCATGCTGCCGAAGAAGAGATCGATCATCTGGTCTGGTGCGAACAACGCATTCATCAACTTGGCAGCCACACCAGCGTGCTGAACCCGCTGTTCTATGGCCTGTCGTTCGGGATGGGCGCCGTGGCCGGAGTCATCAGTGACCGAGTCAGCCTGGGTTTTGTCGCGGCAACGGAAGATCAGGTGTGCAAGCACTTGAGCGAGCACCTTGAACAGCTTCCGGTTGAAGACGGTAAGTCCCGGGCCATTCTGGAACAGATGCTCAGCGACGAAGAACACCACGCCGAGTCCGCTCTGGAGGCAGGAGGCTTTCGCTTTCCGGCCCCGGTCAAGTTCGGCATGAGTGTGCTGGCCAAGGTCATGACCAGGTCCACTTATCGCATTTGACGAACAAAAAAGGCGCCTGCAAGAGGCGCCTTTTTAATGTCCGAAATCCGGGTTTATACCGCTACGTTACGACCGTAGAAGATTTCCAGCATTTCGTGTTTGACCTTCGCAGTCACCTGTTCACGCTGCTCGGGAGACAGGTTGCTGGTCGCATCGCCGAACAGGTAGTTGTCCAATTCGAACTGTTTGAGCAGCATTTTGGTGTGAAACAGGTTTTCCTGATACACGTTGACGTCGGTCATCTGGTAACCGTTACGCGTGTCTTCGGACAGGTAATTCTGGATCGAGTTGATTTCGTGATCGATGAAATGCTTTTTGCCTTCCACGTCACGGGTGAAACCGCGCACGCGATAATCGACGGTCACGATGTCCGACTCGAACTTGTGAATCAGGTAGTTCAGCGCCTTGAGCGGTGAAATAACGCCGCAGGTCGACACATCGATGTCTACGCGGAACGTGGCAATACCGTCCACCGGGTGAATTTCCGGATAGGTATGAACCGTGATGTGGCTCTTGTCCAGGTGGGCCAGGATGGTTTCCGGCAATGGACCTGGCGACTCTTCGATCTGGCTTTCGGTAGGCGTCACCGGCTGCTCGGAGATCAGAATGGTCACACTGGCACCTTGTGGATCGTAATCCTGACGCGCAATGTTCAGGATGTTGGCACCAATGATATCGACAACATCAGTCAGAATCCGCGTCAGGCGTTCTGCGTCGTACACACTGTTGATGTACTCGACGTACGCCTGCTGGTCCTGCGGGGTTTCCGCATAGCAGATGTCATAAATGTTGAAGCTCAAGGTCTTTGTCAGGTTGTTGAACCCGTGGAGCTTGAGTTTGCTTTTCACCGTTAAAAACTCTCTATATGGGTGCGGCGCCAGCCGCGTGATCAAGCATGCCCGTCAGTTGAGTCCGGCTCATCTGCGTAGGACGGTTAACACCTCTTCGCGTTGGCGATTTTGGTTGTCTGTTCGGGCAGCAGCAGAAAACCAATGCACGCTGCGCCCTGAAAAAGTGGCGCATTATGCAGACGTCCGAAGCCGTCTGCCAGAGTGTGCGCCGTTTTTATGATCGTTGGATGTCTGGCGATCAGCCCAGTTCGACAATTTCATAATCGTGAGTGATCTTCACACCCGCATTTCCGAGCATAATCGATGCCGAACAGTACTTCTCTGCGGACAGTTCGATGGCGCGCTTGACTTGGGCCTCTTTCAGACCGCGGCCCTTCACGACGAAGTGCAGGTGAATCTTCGTGAACACTTTCGGGTCTTCGTCTGCGCGTTCGGCGTCAAGAAACGCTTCGCAGCTTTCGACCGGCTGACGCGACTTCTTGAGGATGCTGACCACGTCATAGTTGCTGCAACCGCCAAGGCCGATCAGCACCATTTCCATTGGCCGGACACCGAGATTGCGACCGCCGCTTTCGGGCGGACCGTCCATGACCACCACATGACCGCTACCGGATTCGCCAAGAAACATGGCTTCGCCAGCCCATTGGATGCGTGCCTTCATCGCCAAGACTCCACTGTAAAAAAGGGGGCGCCAGCTTAGCACAGCGTCAAACCGTGCCTGGGTGCCTCGGAAAAAATGCTTTTTTCAGGAAACGTGTAGGAATATTCGCAAATAGTGCCCGTTACGCCTTGAAAAACTGCTGAGAACCCAGGTGCAGCCGATACCTACAGGTATGCCATTTGGCCATAGTCTTTATTTCGGAAGTCCCGCATGGTCGCACTAACCTTTACACCTCAGGCAAGCAGGCTGGACAAGCTACTCGCTCATGCGGAACGCCGGCGCTGTGCCGCAAAAAGCAACATCATCAACGCAGGTGATCGTTCCGAGTCGTTGTTTCTGATCCTCAAGGGCTCGGTCACCGTGCTTATCGAAGATGATGAGCGACGGGAAATGATCGTTGCCTATCTCAACAACGGTGATTTCTTCGGTGAGTTGGGTCTGTTTGAACAACCAGGGCATGAATCTGTGCGCAGCGCATGGGTACGAGCCAAGACCGAGTGCGAGGTGGCCGAAATCCCCTACGGCACCTTTCGCGAACTGGCCAGGCAAGATCCGGAAATTCTTTACGCCCTGGGCAGCCAGATGGCCGAACGCCTGCGTAACACCACGCGCAAGGTCGGCGATCTGGCATTTCTGGATGTCACTGGCCGTGTGGCGCGCACGTTGCTGGACCTGTGCAAGCAGCCGGATGCAATGACCCATCCGGACGGCATGCAGATCAAGATAACTCGTCAGGAGATCGGACGTATCGTGGGTTGTTCGAGGGAGATGGTCGGACGTGTGCTCAAGGCTCTGGAAGAGCAAAGTCTGGTCAACGTCAAAGGCAAAACAATGGTGGTCTACGGCACACGCTGAGGTACCGCCAATCAGAGCTCGGCAAGCACACGCTGATAGCTCTGCGCCAGACACTCGATAACCTGCGCATCAGGAAACGCTTCGTGCAGGGCAACATGACTCTCGGCGCGCACACGCTGGTCAAGCTCACATATTTCATTGAAGCGATTGACCGCCGCTACCATCTGCGCACGTTCGTCATTCAGTAACAGCGCACCATGCACCAATACCACCGGCCGTGTTCCGCCCTGACTCTGGCGCCAACGCTGAGCGGTGCCGACCATTTTCCGGCCATCAAGGTTGACGTTGAAACGACCGTCGCAGAATGCACCCGCCACTTCACCCAGTGAAGCCTGCCCACCCAGCGCCAGCAACAGATCGAGAATCGGCTGGCACAGCCGAAGATAGGCCGTTTCGATGCGATCCCGGTCGGAATCAGAGGGTGGCTGGGCGTAGACCAGTGCGATATTGAGCGTGGCAGCAGACTGAGGGACCGGCTCACCACCGGTTTCGCGCAGCAACACGGGCCATCCGCTCTCCGACAGCGCCTCACTGGCTTCGACAAAACCCGGCAGCCGGCTCATGCGTCGCGGCATGACCAGCGCCCGGTCACTGGGCCGCCAGAACAACAGCCCGTGATTCACAGCACCTGCACACACGCATGCCAGTAGATCCTGTTCGGCCTGCAAGCCTTGTTCGACACAGGTATCGATGATCGGGTCTTGCATGCTTGACCTCACCGTGTGTTCAGCTCACATGATCAACCGCTGAACGAACCGCCCGCTGCCGACTTGCGCTCCGGAAAGAACAGTCGCTGCAACTCTGCCCCTGGCTTTTCGGCGCGCATGAATGCCTCACCCACCAGGAACGCATAGACATCACTGACTTCCATCAGCTCGACGTCAGCCCGATTGAGAATGCCACTTTCAGTGACCACGATGCGATCAGGCGGAATACGCGTCAGCAAATCCAGCGTGGTTTCAAGGCTGACGTCGAAGGTGTGGAGGTTGCGATTATTGACACCTACCAAGGGTGTATCGAGCGTCTTCAAGGCACGATCCAGCTCGTCGCCGTCATGCACTTCAACCAGCACATCCAGCTTCATGCTCTTGGCAACCGCGGCCAGATCGGCCATTTGTGCGTCATCCAGCGCCGACACGATCAGCAGGATGCAGTCGGCGCCCAACGCTCGTGCTTCGACCACCTGGTACGGATCGATCATGAAGTCCTTGCGGATCACCGGCAAATTACAGGCGGCCCGCGCTTCCTGCAGATAGGCATCGGAGCCCTGAAAAAAATCGACATCAGTCAGCACCGAAAGACAGGTTGCGCCACCCGCCTGATAGCTTCTGGCAATGTCGCCCGGCAGGAAGTTCTCACGGATGACGCCTTTGCTCGGCGACGCCTTCTTGATTTCAGCGATGACGGCTGGCTGCTTTTTCTTGACCTGACTGATCATTGCGTTGGCAAAACCACGAGGCGCATCAGCTTTGGCAGCCTGCTGTTCAAGCTCGGCCAGACTCACGATCCCGCGGCGGGCAGCGACTTCCTCGGCCTTTCGGACAAGAATCTTTTCCAGTACGGTTGGCACGCTCATGCTTCATTCTCCTGCTTGAATACCGCTGTAAAAGCACCCAACTCTTCCAGTTTTTCCCGCGCAAGGCCGGTGTGCAGCGCATCGTGCGCCAGTGCCACGCCTTCTTTCAAGCTTGTAGCGTGGTCGGCCGCATAAAGCGCAGCACCGGCATTGAGCACGATCATCTCTGCCGCTTTCTGCCCGTTCTCGGTCTTGCGGCGCCCCAGCGCATCACGAATCAGCTCCAGCGAGGCAGCGGGGCTTTCCACCGCCAGACCGTACAGACTCTGACTCTTGATGCCCAGGTCTTCGGGTTGCACCCAGTATTCTGTCACTTCGCCATTCTTCAACTCGGCCACGAAGGTGGGCGCGGCCAGACTGAATTCATCCAGACCGTCCTGAGAATGCACCACCAACACGTGCTTGCTGCCCAGACGCAACAACACTTCAGCCAACGGGCGGCACAGCGCCTGGTTGAACACGCCGACGACCTGATGGTGAACGCCTGCCGGGTTGGTCAGCGGGCCAAGCATATTGAACAGCGTGCGCAACCCCAATTCACGGCGAGGGCCGGCAGTATGTTTCATCGCACGGTGATGAGACTGCGCAAACATGAAGCCAATACCGACGCTGTCGATGCAGCGCGCCACCTGAACCGGCGTAAGGTTGAGGTACACACCCGCCGCCTCCAGCAAGTCGGCACTGCCGCTCTTGCCCGACACCGCGCGGTTGCCGTGCTTGGCCACCGTGCAGCCCGCGGCAGCAATGACGAACGCTGAAGCCGTGGACACATTGAAAATGTTCGCGCCATCACCGCCGGTCCCGACGATGTCGACCACACCCTCGAGGGTTTTCAGCTCCACTTTGTCGGCCAGCTCACGCATGACCAAAACAGCACCGACGATTTCGTCGATGGTTTCGCTCTTCATGCGCATGCCCATCAGAAACGCACCGATCTGCGCTTCGGTGCATTGGCCGGTCATGATCTCGCGCATGACGTCACTCATCTCGTCAGTGGTCAGGTCCAGCTGATTGACCACGCGGTTCAGCGCACTTTTGATACTCATCGGGGTGTTCATAAAAAGTCCTTAAACCTGACGATGGCCGCCGCTCTGTTTGAGAAAGTTGGCAAACAACTCGTGGCCCTGCTCGGTCAGGATCGATTCAGGGTGAAACTGCACCCCTTCCACGTTCAATGTTTTGTGACGCAGGCCCATGATCTCGTCAACCGAGCCGTCTTCCAGCGATGTCCATGCCGTGACTTCGAGGCAATCGGGCAGCGTATCCCTTTTAACCACCAGCGAGTGGTAACGGGTGACCACCAACGGATGATTAAGGCCTTCGAACACGCCCCCGTCTTCGTGAACCACAGGGCTGGTCTTGCCATGCATCACCTGACGCGCGCGGACCACCTCGCCACCAAATGCCTGACCGATGGACTGGTGCCCAAGGCAGACGCCCAGGATCGGCAGCTTGCCCGCGAAGTGGTTGATCACTTCCAGCGAGACACCGGCTTCATTGGGTGTACACGGGCCGGGCGAGACCACGATGCGCTCGGGCTTGAGGGCTTCGATCTCGGCGATGGTCAGTTCGTCATTGCGAATGACTTTGACGTCTGCCCCCAGCTCACCGAGGTACTGCACGACGTTGTAGGTAAAGGAGTCGTAGTTATCGATCATCAGCAGCATTTTGCTATTAACCTTTTGATTGACTGACGTGATTCAGGCCTTCCGGATTCTGCTTCACTCATGCCTCCCCTTCAGCCGCAAGGCTTGGGGTGACCGGGGCAGAAAACATCACAAATCGAAGGCATACAGGTACGGGACCGGCAGGGCCGGCAAGGAAATAGTCAGGCGCGCCAACGCCAACGGGCGTGGGCCTTGATAACGCGCATCAAAAGCTTGCTGACTGTCGTCACGGAAGGGGTCTCATCGGTACGTTTCGGGACATTAGCGTACCGAATGGGCCGGTGCAATATGAATGTACCGGAGGATACCGATTGAACAGCCTGTCAAGGCTGAAAAGAGGGCCGCACCTCCTTGCGGAGGCGGGATTCAGGCGGGGGCACGATGGCCGAGGGTGGGGAGCCGAGGGGAACATCAATGCGCAATCTCGCGCACATAGGCTTGGCAGGCCTTCAAGGCGATCAATCCCTGATCACCGTCATCGGTGATGGCGACAATTCGTCCAGCAGCCGCTGGGTCAAGTTCGCCTCGCGAGCTTCCATGAACCATGCCGCTGGCGTCGGCGGCTGGCACTCCGTCGCCTGCGGGCGGGCTGGCGAGAAGGACTGACAGCCGCAGATCAGCAGTGGCCAGACGGTCGCGCAAACGAGCTTGAGAGGTCTGTGCATCGCTCAACTCCTTGTGAAGGGTTGTATCGTTATTTTGCAGACGGACTTCCAGCGCCCGCCTCCGCGCTTGCTCGGCGTTCTGCCAGTTGATAACTGCCAAGGCCGCCTGCTCGCGCTCGTGTTGCCAGGTCAGCGCTTGCGAGGACAGTTGCAGGTCATAGCGAGCCGCCTGCCATTTCCAGGCGGCCCATGTACCCATTCCCGCGCCCAGCACGAATGCCAGGATCAGGAAGCGCACATCCGGCACTTTCATGGCAGCACCTCAAGCGCGCGCTGATACAGCATTTGCCGATCCGCCAGGCCATTGGTGCCACCGTTGATACGCCGGGTGATCATCAGAAAATCCCCCTTGTCTGCCAGTGCGTTAAGGTTGGCCCGGTCCCAGAACCACGCCGCCGACATGGCCGCGTGGCCTGGCTGTTCGAGCAGTTGCGGCTGGCATAACAGATCCAGCCCCAGCGCTTCCCCGCACGCTTCATAATTGGCCCGCCCCGTCACCTGAATCAGCCCGCGCCCCCGATAAAGCTGACCGTCACCATCGGCGTCTGGCGTATTGCCCAGACGCAACGCCAACTGCCCCGTGTCGTACTTCGCCAGGTAACTGTTGTTACCCAGTTCACGCACATACCGAAGCTGCCCGGACTCATGCCCTATCTGGGCAATGAACGCGGCGATACGCAGGCGAGTGTTGATGGCGTAACGGGCCATGGCGGCGTTGAGCGCAGAAACAAAAACGCCGGCTTGAGGGCCGGCGTTGGGGAGGATGTGTAGTAGTTGCTGTTGGTTGATTGGCATGGCTACTCCTGCCGCACTTATAGCACTCGTCCGTGCCCCCCAATTAACGAAGCTCTCGTGATTGGGGAGTCACTCGAATTGCAGAAAAACGCCCCATCAGTGCGGGGCGTCATGACGTGGGTAGTGTGTGACCGTCACACCGGCAGGACGTCGCAATATCGAAAGCAGAAACAATAACGCCGACGTTAGTCGTCGACGTCAGGTGCCATTCGTTATCGCGCACGCCCTGCCAGATATCCAACTATTCAGACGGCGGCACGTACACAAAAGGCTGCGCCGGTGCCACTGGCCAGTCGAACTTCCTAGGATAACCTGGCAATGTGTCAATTAGGGAAAGCCGCACGCGATAAAGACGGAACGCGTACAGCTCAGCGTTTATTGCTGGCACGGATTTCAATTGCTCTTCGGTCGCCAGATTCATTGCTATGGCGTCCTGAAGAATATCCAGTTCGTCCAGCAACGAGTGGATTCGATAGGTAGCGTTACTTGATAAGTTATTTCGCTGACTCGTCACCAGCTGCAAGACCGCCTCCTCGGTCGGTTCGAGAACCGGGCCGAACTCACCGGCGAGGGCACGGTTAAACAGATCAACTCCGTGAGCAGCGGAGTCGTTGGGAGACGCACTGAAAGGCACCTCGCCGTAAGTGTCTTTAAACTCTGCAAACAACACCCACAGATTAATGTATGTGTGTGTCATATCGGACCAACGTGGATCACGAGCGCTTATTACTGTGTACATATGAATACCTTTGATTTTCTATTAAGAGAGTATGGAGTTATGAATGTTTGACGCTTGCGGGCGTCAGTGGACCTCCTGTTTAGTCTGAGTGGCAGGGAGCGCTTGTCAGCGTTTCTGACCAGCGTTTGAAGTGTTCGATGAACGATTGCAATGTTTTCGATGACAGAAACAAAAACGCCGACTTGAGGGCAGGCGTTGGGGAGGATGGGCAGCAGGTATTGCTGGTTTGTAGGTATTGGTCCTCCTGAGTCGTTTGCTTACATCCCAAGTCGATGACGCTTTCCTGTTGCATGCGCAATGAACACTGCGGATAAAACAACGCCCCGTCAGTGCGGGGCGTCAAGACTTGGGCAGTTCGTCTGCACTGACGCCTATAAAAGGCGTCGGCGATTCAGTCGCCTTTGCGTACACAAAAGGCGACGCAGGCGGCATGGGCCAGACGAACGATTCCGGAAAGCCTGGCTGCGAATCGAGCTGGGCGAGTTGCACCCGGTAGAGCCAATATGCGTTGAGCTCAGCGTGTAACGCAGGCAGGATTTTCTGTTGGGCCTCAATGGCACTCTGTACGGTGCTCAGCCTGCTGATCAACGAATCGACTTTCGCAGTGGCCATGGCCGAGTATTCGCTGCGTTGACTCATGACGTCGCCTGTACTCACCTCCGCGATCGGCTCGAGAATCACGCCAAACGCACCGTTAAAGGCACGATTGAAAAGCTCTCTGGCTTGCGGCTTCAGGGAGTTGGCAGCAACAGTCACCGCCTCCTCGCCCTTGGTATCTTTGGTCTTTTCAAAGACGATCAAAAGCACGATAGCGGTATGCGCTTGATCGACCCAACGAGGGTTGCGAATGCTGTTCATGACCCACGGCAGCTCGTCTTCACTCACGCCTGTAGGAGGTGTCGGCACAACCGGTGGTTCCACGTAAACAAATGGCGTCGCTGGCGGAACGGGCCATACGAAGGACATCGGAAAGCCCGTGAGCTGTTCCAGATTGGAGAGCTGGGCCCGGTACAGCGAATAAGCATCAAGCTCGGCTTGCAGCGCAGGCCGGGATTTGATTTGAGCGTCCGTGGCAGACCCCGATGCAATAGCGTTTTGCACGATGGTCAGTTGAAAATCCAGCTCGTTGATTTTTTTGGTCGCGCTGCCCAGGTAGACGCTGCGCTCCGAGTTGACGCTCATCAGAATCATCAACTCGCTCGGCTCAAGAATCTCACCAAACTCACCGGCGATTGCCCGATTGAAAAGCGCTACGTATTGCGGGTCCGGATGATTGGCAGAGACCGATATAGCGTCCTGACGATCCATATAGCCGGGTTCGCTAACGATTACCCATAGCGTCATGGACGTGTGGGCTTGATCTGCCCATTGTGGGTGACGAGAGAGAGGGACTAGGTTCATGTGAATTCCTTTTATATAATTTATTTAGCAAGTGTGCTTGATCAGTGGCCGGCACTTTATGCGCACCCGATTATTCATCAGCAATCTTGAAGTTATCTGCAGCACGCTGTTTTTCAAGCGCCATGAATAAAGCTTAATGAAACGCTCGACACCTCTTTTCAAATAGTTAGCGCTCGCACAAAGAAGCAGGCCTGCATTGCACTCGGCTATTTTCCCAATACTTTAGTTGGATGATGTAGACATTGATCATGCCGAGAGCATATGAAGCCCCCCGGAAATCAGACAAAAAAGCCGCTTTCGCAGTCGTTTCTACAAAGCCGTTGCATCCGAGGGGAGTGACGGCCATTCGATCTGGAAAGGGTAATCAGGGCTTTGCTCGATCCGGTTCAGTTTGACGCTGTAGCGTTTCCATTCGAGCAAACTTGCCTTCTCGGCCTCAGTTGCGTCTTCCAGCTCTACGGCATACTGCAGCGGGGCGATACGTGTAGTTGCCTCCTGCAAACGCTGGTCACGAACAAGCAGAGCAGCGGAAGCCAAAGCGGCCTTCTGCGCTTCGGTATCAAGAACCCATTCACCCTCTCTCCAAACGTAGTATCTGCCAGGCCGTGGCTTGGTAGTAAGCGTTTCAGGAGGCGCACCCAGACGTGTCCATTCTTCTAATGAACCGTCGTTTATGCGATACATAGGGCCACGACGATCCATGACCTGCTGCGGCTCATTATTGACCATCGTCCAGGCAAAGCCTGTGTTCGGCTGATTCAGCAACTCCGGCAAGCTCACCGCATTGCTGGGAGTTTGCTCGCCCAGTCCAGGGACAATCGGTAGTTCGACGGGCCCTATAAGAGCTCCGGATTCATCTATCAAGTAAGTAGGCATAATGTCCTCAGATCAGTTTAATACGGCCGGGATAGGCCATGTTGCGGCTACGGAAACGAATCCAGTTGTTCAGCGGTTGCTGGTCGTCCCTCATAGCAGCTCCCGTCGCGCCGTTATCTGTCGTTACACGGAGATACTCAGAACCTCCAGCTGGAACCAATGCACCGATCGGCAACACGCCATTAGGGCCTGTGGAGTTGAGGCGTCCATCTGCCTGGGCATGACCGCTGCCCAGCAGGTAGGTGCCAGTCTCTACATCTGACCCGCTCCACTCCTGAGCCACCGTCCTGAGCCAAGTACCGTCCTGCCAAGAACCGGCGATACGCGACGTGTCGACGCCCCGAGACTCATCCAGTACCCGCAGGAACTCGCCCCGGCCTTCCGGCTCTCGGAAGGTCAGAGCGCCGTCGCCACTGGCCCATCCACCTTCCTTACCGGTACGAGCTGCTTCGGTGTAAAGCATTCCTGACTTTTGCGCATGATCCCAAAGCCACGGCCAGTCGGCGCGGTTAAGAAGCCCACCGTTCAACGCTCCATATCCTCCTGGGCTGAACAAAGTCGTTGTCTCGAAAACAGGCCGTCCCAAAGGAGTGCTGTCATATCGCCCTATTGGCCACCAGCTTCCGGCACCATCGCTGCGCAGATGCCACCAGTCGCCAGCCCCCATAAGAACCAGAAAGGAATAACCAGCAGCATTTAAATGGGTATGAAACCTGATCTTTTCCCCGGCACTTGCATTCACGGTCAGCCGGTTGCCACTGCCGTCTACCCTGCGAACAATGACGTCCTTTACGCCCAGTGCAGCATTTGAGGAGGGCAGTGTGAAAGCACGATTGCCGCCAGTAGCGTCTAGCAGCAGTAACTCCATCTGGTCTTTTGTAAAGGCAGTATCGGTATTGAAGGAGAGCACTTTTTGAGAGTCGATCCCCACTACCTCTGTTATTTTGCCGCGCTTGGTGATGTAGATCGCGTCAGTGTTAAAGACAAGCTCCACCCACTCCGCAGCATTTAGCCGCAACGTATTGCTGCTAGAGCCGAACAGAGAAATAACCTCTGCACCGCTGGCCTTGATGGTTGCTGCTCCGGGTGATGCGTTGTGAAAAGTCACGGACTTACCGACCGTCACGTTCGCTTTGGAAGGCAGTGTGAGTGTGATGCCTGCGACGTTGATCCTGTGCCAGTGCCCCGCTATTCCCGGCAGGAGGGTTTCGGATGCTGTATACCCGAAACCGGCACCCCGATAGGCCTGTCTGACTTGCGAACCAATCTGGGTAATGGCCGATGCGAGTTGATCTGTTCTGGTTTCGTCCGGCAGCTCGCCGCCAGCGGCCATTGCATTCAAAATCTCCTGCGTAACCGAGTTCCCCCATGCCGCCGGGATCAGCGAGCCGGGCGTGCCGGTGGCCGGGTTTTCATCTACAAATTTACCGCTGACCAAGCCTACGCTTGGCACACTCTTGGGATAATCCACGTTGTGTTCCTCAGTTGAAATTAACGAATTCGACGCTGTGCGCCGGTGCAGCTCGACGGATCAGGCACTCGATGGCGACGCCGGGGTTGACCCCGAATCGCTCGCCCCAATAGCTCGCCCCGAAACGCCGTCCCAGCCGCTGGCGACCGCCGGTGTTCAGGGTCCACATGAATTGCGCGTTCCAGGTGCCAAAGTGCGCCTGACCAAAACGCGAACGCCCCATACGGGGCGTTCGGTGTTCAGTCACGGTGGCGTCGGGGTAGCCCTGGCTGACGGCAATGTCGATGTAGAACGCAGCGTTCTGCCCTCCTGTCGCCACCAGCCGCTGTCGCACCGACAAGCGCCGATCTGCGAACAAGGGTTTGAGCCCGAGACACGGATCGGGCAGGTTCATGACCCGCTCCCAGTCGGGCACCAGCTCGCTGACGGTCGCGGGGTCCATCTCGTTAAGCAGGTCGAAAGCCCGGCCATCGATGCGCGCAAACTCGCGGGAAAGCCCCGTGATGACTTGCTGCACTTCCGGCACTCGCTCCGGGTCCCACGCAGGACCGGGCGGCAGCAGTGCCTGCAATTGCTCGGCGTAGTGCTCGGCAGTTCTTATGACGACCATAATATGACTCCGAAGGTGAGCAACTGATTGGCGGCTGCCGTGACGTTGGCGACCGGCGAAACCAGCACGTGATCGGTTTCGCCGGTCGCGCGGCTGATGGCCTCGGCAATGTGGGTCAGCAACAGGGTTTCGCCCAGCCCGCCTTCGCGGTTGTGCAGGTCCAGCAACTGAGCCTCGACCGCCGCGCGCACGGCAGAGGTATCAGGCGTAAGCCTGATCGTGTAGACCACCGGCTTTTGCACCGGCGCCAGCACGTACACATCGGCAGTGACGGGGCGAAGCGGGTCAATGTAGGCGGCCATCTCGGCCAGTTGCTCGGCGTCGGGGATCGGATCAACTTCATCGTCACGCATGAAGAACACCGCAACAGTGCCCGGCCCCAGGTAACGACGCACGCACCAGGCACGCGTCACGCCTGGCACTTCAAGCGCCCAGGTCACGTAATCATCCTGATTGCCGCCATGCGGGATGACCCGATAAGAGCGCACCACCCTGGCACGCAGCGACTCGATGCTTTCTTGAGCGATGCCGCCAACCAGGCCAGTCCCGATCACGGTGAACGTGCTGTCGATACCTTCGACAGGCTGCACGACCGTCATCACCCTCCCGGCATCGGCGTTACCGAGAATGCCGGCATCCACGGCCTCGACGGTCGTCGTGTTATTGCCCGCGACCGTGGTGACGCCTTTTGTCACCCGATAAATGCGTCCGTCGCTGAGTTGCAGCACGGTGTCCGCATCCAGCACCGCACCGGCAGCGGCCGTAAAGCGCACCGAACCGCTCGCGGCCTGCGCGACCTTGCGCGGCTGGCGCAAGCGCAGGATGGCTTGCCGTTCCAGGGTTTCCTCATCGGCGGTGTCCGGCAGAATCTGGTCGGCGATCCAGTCCTGATAGCCGTACAGCCCGTAGGCCGCACCGCTGTGGGCGCGCGACAGTACCCGAGCGTCGGACTGACGCAGCGCTTCATCGGCGAGGTCGACTTGGGTTCGGTTGATCAGCGCCGGTAACGTAGGCGTTTCAAACGGCATAAATCACCTGCCACTGTTCTGAAGGGTTGAAGCGCACGACCTGACCGTCGGAAACGACCAGCTCGACGCCCAGGTTCAGGCGATTGCTCTGAACCTGTTCGGTAAGGATGTTGATGTTCTTGACCTGGCCATCATCGATCAGCCAGGCGAGCGCTTCGCGCGCATAGAACTCGGCGTCGCGCTGGGTCTGTGCAGTAAGTCGAACCCTGCGCAGCAGCCATAGCCTGGAACCGATACGGTCGTTGGCCTGCGTCGGATAGGTATCGCCCCACCAGCCATAGCGCTCGGCATCGTCGAACGGATCGTCCGCTTCGGCGCGACGCCAGGTGAACAGGCTGATGACCACCGAACGCAGCAACGAAGCCTGCAAAGAGCCTTCAATGATCATCCGGCACCTCCAACGGGCGGCCCGCTCTGACCGTTACCGCCCTGCACGTTGCCGTGCAGATGGTTGATCTGGCTGATGCCGCCGGCCACCTGGTCGCCTTGGGAAACGATCTTTCCGGTCTGGGTGATCTGTGGGGTGTCGAAGTTCACCGCCACGGCCGCCTTGATGTTCAGCGTGCCGGTTTCAATGTCGATGACCTTGCCGCGCTTGAGGTGAATCTTGTCGCCCTCGTCTGTGTAGATCGCCACTTCGCCCGACTCCAGCCCCTTGAGGCGATAGCGTCGGTCGGCCACCACCAGCAGCAGACCGTGTGACCGGTCGCCACCGATGAAGGCAGCAATGCCCTCTGCACCGGCCAGCGGATTACTGGTAAACCCGTAGGGCTCAAAGTGCTCCATATCGTCCTTGATCTCCCCGGCGGTCAGGCGCATTTGCAGCGCCTGCATCTTGCTGCTGGCCTTGGCGAGCACCACCGTGCCGCGCACCAGCATGCGATTGAGTAAGCTCATGCGGTTGTTTCCTCGTCGATAGGCAGCAACCAGGAATAAGCGTCCTGGTTGACCTGCACCTTGCTGCGCTTGTTGGGGTCACCGGGCTCGGCCTGAAAACCTTCGGGCGGTCCGACCACCAGCGTGGTGATCGTGCCTTGATCACTCAGCGAGTAGGTCACGGCTGAAATCAGCATGTTCCTGCGCATACCGATGACCGGATCCACGACTTGCACCATGGTGTTGTGCCGCCACAGCGCACCGTTGGACTGCCGCCAGCCCTGGACTTTGTAGGTGGTGAGCAGCGCCTTGCCTGCCCGCTGACCGCGCTCCCAGTTGGCACGACTCAAGGCGAGCTTGGGTGTGATCGGGGCATTCTCATGAACGATCAAAACGCGAAAGCGCTCTTTATTTCTGTCATCGATGGCGACCGCTGAAACCTCCGACGCTTCCTTGCCGAACGTCGTGTCATTACCGGTCTGCTGACCAATGACCCGGTATTCGGAAAAAAGCCCGGAAAAATCTCTCACGATGCTGGCGCTCATCACGTTCTTGCCGAGCTCGAGCGCATCTGCGGTCTGCCCCCGGCTCCCGGGTCTGGCCAGCACCACATTGCCGAACTCGTCATCGGTGGAAAAAATCCGGAACAGCGTCAACAGCCGGTCGATGGACTTGAACACGCTTTCGGCAGGCTCGATGGTGTGATCCGCCATCTTCGAGGTTTCCGGTATTTCGCTGATCACCGACAACTTGTAGGGCGCAGCCAGCGCCTTGACGATGGTCAGCACCCCCACCCCCGTCCATTGACTGGGCTTGTTGATCGCCGAGCAATCAATCAGGTCAGCCGTTTTCGAGCGACCTGAAATCGTCAGTGTGACCTGCTTGCCGTCATAGCTGATCGGCGCGGCGAACACCCAGCCCGTCAGGATCAACTCGCCGCCGATACGCACTTCGCAGGCTGCGCCGGGCATGATCGGATGCAAGACTTCGGTGCCAGGCCACTGCCAGGTAATGCTCACGTCAAAGCTGCGTGCCTGACGCTCGATCCCGGCAGAGATTTCCACCGATTTCCAACCGGCATAGTCGTGATCGCCAACCGTCAGGGTGACAACATTAGGGTCGTTCATGGGTTACTCCTGAGCGATCTTCAACGTACCGGGCGGCACAAAACCTGGATGGGCAAGCCGGTTGCGCTGGACGATTTCCTGCCCCCGGCTGGCATCGCCGAATCGCCGATAAGCCAGCACCAGCGCAGGAAGCGGTTCGGACACCTTCATGTCCACCAGACGCACGCCAGATGCCGCCACGGCATTGAGGTGCCTGACCAGTGCCTGACGTACGGTGTTCAGCGCCAGGTAATGCTCGGGATCGGCTTTCAACGACGCTTCCCAGATGGCCGAATTCAGCGTGTCACGCAGTTCGATCACATCGTCGGCAACCGGCACATCCACACGCTGCAACGCTTGCACACGCTGCTGATCCAGAGAGGGCACTGCCGTGAGCGGAGCAACCGTTGTTGCAACCGGCATGCTCGCCACGATTCTCGCCACTTTGACCAGCAGCGCGTCCTGAACCAGATTGGCGGTGGCCTGAGCCGTCATGCCGGTATCAAGCCCGCTGCCCTGGCTGACCAGATTAATACTGGACACTGCCTCCGCCTGTTGGGTGGCCTCGGAAATGACCGACCGGTAATGGACGGTTTCAACAGAGGACGCCCCACCGTTGATGGAGGATCTGGATGCCTGGCTAGCGGACGTGCCGCCACTGCCGTTCGCGGAGCCGCTGCCGGAGCTGCCACCCCCTGAACCACCGCCGACCGAACTGCTGGAGCCCGTGCCGGTAATGGCACCGCCGATACTGCTGGTCCCGTTCACTCTTCGTGCCCGGCGACTGTCACCGTCGAAACTGGCGAAGAAGGTGGAGAACAGCGTGCTGATTGTCAGCGGCGCGTTGACCAGCGAATGCACCAACGCAGTGGCATCCGAATAGATCGTCATAAATGGCGCAAACTGCCGCTGAAGGGTGGCAAATACTCCGGACAGCGCGCTGCGCAGGGCCTGAACGTTGATGCGCACGGCATCCACAACGGCCATGACCGAGCGGTAACGCCTAAGCGCCGAGTCCAGCAGGCTCTCGGACGCGCCCAGCAATTGCCGCCGGGTGTTGAGCGTCGACACCGGAAACTTGAGCGGGTTGGCCGGATAAAACACCAGGTCCAAGCGGACCAGCCCGCCTTCACTCAGGTTGTGCGTGACACTGCACTGTCCAACCTGTACGTGCATGCGGCCCAGCCACGGATGCACCAGCTCGCCCGCACCTTCCTGCTCCAGCGCCTGAAGCAGCTTGTCCCGTTGTTCGAAACAGTCGCGACCGACAATGAAGGCCGTCAGCGTGTGAACCTGCGACTGCTTGCCCAGCGACTCGAAATACGGCTCGTCGCGTTGTGGAAACTCATGCAACTGCCCTTTGCGCCCCACCGGGACGACGGCTTTTTCAATGAAAAAACCGACACCACGAAAAGACGCTGGCAGCAGGCTGTCACGCCATGTACTCATGATCCGGCTCCTGCGCCGAGGGTTCGATAACCGACGTTTGGCGAAATCGTCAAACCCGGCTGATTGGTCTGTATCCGGCCCGAACGCATGCCCGGTGGCGCGTTTTCAAAGTGAATATTGAGTTCGCCTTCAAATCGCGAACCGGCCCCCCCAGCACCCTGCTGCAACAACAGGCTGCCGGGGGCCGGCACATTTGGCACGCCAAGCAACTGGCCGATTGGCGGCACACCGGTCGCCTGATTGAGCCTTAGCTGTTTCAAGCCACTGTTCTCGACCGCATTTGCGGCCAGAAACGCACCGGTCCCGCCGCCCGGTCCGGCGTTGCGTACCCGCTGTTCCTCCGCGAACTGATTGACCTTCTCCGTCGCCCGTTGCAGCAGGGACTTATCCCCACTGCCGCCAAACCACCTCATGATCGGGTCGATGAACGGTTTGATGTCCGCCCACAAATCCGCGAACCAGGTTTTGACCGGAAGCCATTTCTCGATAACCTGGTCCAGTGGCGAATAACTGAACATTGATGCAAGCGCCTCGGTAAAGGGCTGCGCCGCAGTCTTGATACCGTCCCACAACCCGGAAAAGTACTCGGACACCGGCTGCCAGATGGCCACGATAGTGTCCAGCGGCGACCCTGCAGATAGCGCCTGCAGGTCGTCGAAAAACGAGCTGGCCAAGGCTTTGATCAAGCCCCAGAGCGCCGTAAAAAACTCGGACAACGGCTGCCAGTTCGCGACGATCATGCCGATCGGCGTCCAGGCAAATACCGTCTTGAAGACGTCCCACAGCGCCATGACCGGCCCGCGAATCGCTTCCCAGATCGCTTGAAAATAAGGTGCAACGGTTGACCAGTTGGCAATCAGAAGACCTGCCGCCAGCGCAAGGCCACGCACAATCAGGCCCAGCGGTGACAGGCCCATCACCATGCTCAGCACGCGCATGGCGGTCGTCGCGGTCATCACCGCCACTTGCAATACGCCGAAAGCAATCGCAGCGCCCACGACCCCCTTGATCACGCCAGGGTGTTCGGCCGCCAGTGCAGCGA
Organism: Pseudomonas graminis; assembly: GCF_002093745.1. Classification (GTDB taxonomy): domain Bacteria; phylum Pseudomonadota; class Gammaproteobacteria; order Pseudomonadales; family Pseudomonadaceae; genus Aquipseudomonas. The sequence continues at coordinate 10,079 of NZ_MTSB01000030.1, read as the reverse complement.
CCTGAGAAATCATCGGCCCGATCACGGCCATTGCTTCGTTCATCGCAGGCAGAAACATGCTGCCAATATTGATGCCCAGACGATCGACACGGTTGGTCATCTCCTTGATGGCCGTGGCCGTGGTCTGAGAGTTGTCCGCGAATTCCTTCTCGATGGTGCCGCTGTTCTGCACTCCCTCGCCGACCTTGGCCAGGTTGGACCTGAGCACATCAAGGTTGGCCAGCAGCGGTGTAATCGCCCCCAGCGATTCGGCGCCGAACAGCTGGGTGATGACATCTGATTGTTTGCCAGGGTCAACACTGGAGACCGCCGTCAGGACTTTTTCAATAGTCCCGGACGGGTCGCTCTGCATGCCTTGGGTCAGTTGATTGACGTCGAGTTGCAACGCCTCGAACGCGCCGGCTTTCGCCGCACCGCCTTCGGTCAACGACTGCATGAATCGCTTCATGCCACTGGCGGCCACATCGGCCGGTACGTCGACGCTGGCCAAGGTGGCCCCCATCGCCGCCAGTTGCCCGGACGCCAGGCCCGCAACCGGCCCGAGCGGGCCCATTGCAGTAATCATGGTGGCGATTTTCTTTTCCAGATTGTTGCCGCCGAGCACGTTGATCTTCTCGGACAGCGCCGTCACTTGCGGTTGGGTCATCTGGAACGAAGATCGCCACGAGGCCATCATGTCGCCCGACTCAGCCGCCGTCTGATCGAAGGCGACCCCCATTTTCACGGCGTCGCTGGCAAACCCGGTCAGTTCTTCACGCGGGACATTGGCCTTGGCACCGGCGGCAACAATCGCCGCAATACCATTGGCGCTTTCCGGCAGCCGTTCACTGAGGTCCAGAATGTCGGACCCCATCTGCTGAAACTGCTGCGGTGTTTCAAAGGTGACTGACCGTTTTACGCCGGCCATGCTGGTCTCAAAACCGATCGCTGCCTTTACCCCGGCAATCAAGGGCTTCGCCAAAGCGTTGTCCGTGATCACCTTGCCAACCTCTACGGCCCCAAGACTGGTCTCGAGGCCTTTGACGTTGTTGCGGATAGTTGCCAGCGTTGGAGACAGCTGGTCGACGCCGGTAATCAGCGTTCTGATAGTGTCTGCCATCACTCCCCCTGCAGGATCTGGTTGATGCGTTGCGCCTGCAAGATCGATTCGGTGATGACGTCCAGCTCCCTGGACATCATCAGTTCGGGATCGGTCTTCCAGAAGTACGCGAGGTCGTAGACGACGGCGATCAGTCCTTCAAGGTTGCTGATGCCGCTGCCATGAAAAAACTCGCAACCTTCCAGCTCAACGTGTTGATGTCGCACAGATCCATCTGATTGACCGACGAGGGCGGGATACCGGCGCAAACGGCGATGTACTTCGCCGCAACGTCCAGATCCAGCGACACGTCTTCGTTCTTGTCGATCTTGTACGGCAAGGCCTTGATGGCTCGCGCTTCCTGCGCTGTAGGGCGTCGGAACGTCACCTGCGAAAGGGTTTCCCCGTGCGCTTCGATCGGGCTGACCAGGTCGATGACTTCACTCATTGCCAGCTCCCCTGACTGCCATCGAATTTCAGTTCGATGGTGCCGTCGTCCGCTTTGCTGATCGGCTCATCGACCAGATAGGCGCCGGACAGGACGTAAGTCTTGCCGTTGCTGAATTCACAGGTGATGGTCATGTCCACACCGGTGGTGAGCAGCTTGAGCGGCAGATCCGCGGTGTGCAGCGCCTGAAATTTCAACCAGGCGGCCTTGTCGACTTCCTTGTAGTAGCCCGGCACGACCGTATCGCGCTTGACGTTCATCAGAGGGGCTTCGCCGCCGCCAATGATGGTCAACTGGGTGCCATCCACTTTGATGTAGCAGGTGCCCGCAACTTTCTGACCCATGTTGTTTATCTCCAGAATGAAAAAACCCGCACGAGGCGGGCTTGAAAAGGATTGGTGAGGCTTACGCCGCTTCGTCGTACTGCAAGCGGAACTGGTTGAGCAGCGCGAACACGCGCAGACCGTTGATGTAATCAGGCGGGAACATCACGTTCACACGGCTCGGATCGTTGCCGTCACGCTCGACGATCAGGTGCTGGGCGAACACTTCGGCGTTCTCCACATGGCCTTCTTCTTCGAGACGGGCGTACTGCGCAATCAACTCGCCACGAATGGTGCTCGGCGTGATGATCGGCTGACCGGCACCGAAGCGCGTGCCATCGCTGGCCAGTTTGTAGCGACCGTATTTGCTGGTGATGATGCCTTGCAGGCGACGAATGATGAACGCCGACTGGTGCATGGTTTCACTGTCCAGGTACGAGTTGTCAGCCTGACCGTAAGCGTTCTTCTGATAGGTGGTGATCGAGCGCTGAATACGCACATAACCGCCTTCGTAGTACGCCGTGGCGATGCCATAACGCAGCAGCGATTCACGCTCGGTCAGGGTGAAACGCTGACTGGCTGGCGCCGGGTCCAGACCTGGCATGGTGCCGCTCTGGGTCGGACGGCTGGCGTCGGCAGAAATGAACACGGCGGTGCGCGCAGCCAGTGCAGCGGCCTGCAGCCAGACCGGTTGCGGAACGCCGGTTTCCACGCCCTGAATGGTGATGTGCTGATCGTTGCGCAGTTGGCCTGCCGCAACCAGCGTACCGACCGTACCGCGCTTGGCGCTGTACACATGGCCATACAGTTGACGCGCCCAGCTCCAGCGACCGGTGCTGTCGTCCATCGCCGCTTTCCAGGCATCCAGGGTGCTGGTGTCAGTCCACGGCATGCAAAGAAACTCGAACGGTTCATCGCCCAGCGCAGCCAGCGCCTTGAGCTGATCGGGCGTACCCACGCCGCCGGTCATGGCGGTCACGGCTGCCGTCAGGCCAGCAGGAATGACTTCGCCGTTGGTTTTACCCAGACGGTTGAATTCCAGATGAATGTCGTTGCCGCTCGCCCCGCTCCATTTGCAGGAAAGGGTCAACACACCGGCATCGACAGACGCGATAATCGGCAGGTCCGGCGTGGCATTGATCTTCACCGACAGCGCGGTTGCCGCTTGAGCAGCGGTCGCACCGTTGACCACAGTCGCCTGCACCCGTGCGCCGCCGACATACAGGTTCAGCAGACCAGGCTCGGTCGCAGCGCCAGTGAAGGTAACGGTTGCACCGGCTTTGACGCCTTCGGTGTTGAGCAGCGGCAGGCACCAGACTTCACCGGTCGGGTCGGCCTTGCGCCAGGTTTCGTACATGGAGGCCAGCATGGAACCCTGACCGCCGATGTTTTTTGCCAGCGCAACGCTGGGCACCAGTACCAGCGAGCCGAGCTCGGGGCCGGACACATCGTCATTGACCTGAGCAACGATCAGGCGACGCATGCTGGCCGACGCGCTGTTGGCGGCGGAGTTGTCCATTTCCGCATAAAACAGCGGGACGCGGACATCGGATGGAATGTTGTTAAAGCTGATAGCCATTGTTTGGCTTCCTCTTGGTTAGGCCGTGAAGGCTTGATAGGTGGTGGGGGATTGCTCGGTTTGAACGGTGATGTCGCCGTCGTTCTGACGACGCTGCCACCAGGCATTGAAGGTGACCTGCCGACCTTCGACGGGCAGCAAATCGCCCGCCTCCGGATCCGGCACGGTGCGGCCCTCGGCCGGTACTACAGTGATGCGTTGGGTCATGGTGTTACCTCTGCTGTGAACTTCGCTTCAAAGCGGCCATCAGGGCCGGGGGACTTCAGATTCGGGTCTGCTGGGTCGACGCAGTCCATCTCGATGGTGGCGCCGGTGAAGCGGGGCAAACCGTCCAGATAAGCCTCATGCCAGGTTTCGGCGGGTCGATCCTCCGTACTGCGACCCAGCTGGAACTGCGCGGCAAACCCGAAGCGGTACGTCACGCGCGCCCCGCTGATCTGCACCAGCGCACCGCCCGTGTATTGCATCGCGTCGTAGTCGTCGTCCGCATTCCAGCCCACCAGCGCACGCCACAACTCGGCGCGAATCGCGTGCAGTTGATCGCTGGCCTGCTGACCGCGCTTGTCATCACCCTCAAGCACCACGACGATGTCGATCTGGTCGGTGATGTTCTGGCGAATGACGTTTTGCAGATCGTTTGGCGTGGCCTGATCGCCTGTAGCGATGACATACGCCGAGGGGTGCGCAAGCTGATCGCCAAGGGCAACCGCAGCCCAGTCGATACCGGCGCTGATCCGACCGGCAAAGCTCGGGCAGGTCGCCTGCAAATGGGCAACTATCGGGGTGATCTTCATAAAGGGTTCCGCGTGTGTTGGAGGTTGATCCGGCGTGAGTAATGCCTACTGGTTCGCCTTGCCCAGCGCTTCATCCGCCTTGTCCGCCGCGCGGCTGGCAGTGTGCGCAGCCTGACTGGCGATAGACGCAGCGGTCTCGACCTTGTCTGCCGCCTGGGTCGTGGTTTCGGCCAGCCTGTCCAGTCGGCGATCCCGCTTGCCGAGCGCCGCATCGTAGGCATTGCGAACTTCCGCCAGTTGCCGGGTATGCTCGGCGCTGGCCGACCACTGCCCGGCCTGAAAACCGAGCATCAGGCACCCGGCAATCAGCAGCACGGCGATCAACCAGATCTCCAGCCGACGCCACCAGTGGCGAGCGATAAAATCAATTGCGCATCTGTGCATCGTTGGCACCTCCAAGCTGGGATCGGAGCCGGGCAATTTCGGCACTCTGCGTGGTGACCTTGTCGGTGAGCTGAACAATGTGGCTGGTCAGGGCTTCGATCTTGCCCTCCATCCGGCCCACCGCCGCCGCGAGCTCGTTACGCTCACGAGCAAACTGATCAGCCCGCGCTTCGGCTTCCTTGCGAGCCTCCCGCTCGGAGTCGAGCAGTTCATTGAGCCGGCGAACCGTACCGATGTCAGCGTTATCCATCGCCCGGTCAGTTGCATCTCTGGAAAGAAACTTGCGCAGCCACAAAAAGCCGCCAAGCAGAATGGTGCCCGTTCCGCCCAGCCAGGTAGCTGTGCCTGGGCCTAGGTCGGTTGGGTCCATCTTTACTCCGGGATAAAAAGGGCCGTCAGAGCAGCCAATGAGGAACGAGGTACGAATGAGGCCCTCGCTGAACGTGGTCATCAGAGGTTGCGAGGGATGTGCATACCCCTGATGGTGCTGCAGACGCCCAACACTGAGCGGGGCATCTGCAATTCGTCCTTACAGCAGGTCGTAGGTAATGTTCGATATCACCGCACCGCTATTTGCAAAAGACCATAGGCCATAGCCGGGCGGCAAATAGATAGGGTACTGAAGCTGAACAGCATTAGCGCCGCCAGTCATGAACGCGATCACCTTCCTTACGTCGCTCAGGTACATAGGGATTGTTTCCCCCGTAGCGACTACCGATCCCGATCCGCCACTGAACATGCCGGTTCGAATGACCAGGCCTGCCACGTTGTCGGCCGGCTTGATAATCACGGCAGGACCGCCGGAAGGACTTACATACACAAACTTGCTGCCTACTGATACTGGTTCCATTTTTTCACCTATTCAGTCGAATGATTTGTCGCGGAGGATTCCGCATTCATGTCGCTCAAAGGCGATAACTCATGGCTCGTGGCCTTCACATGATTCAGCGTTCCGCAGCGGGAACACTTGATCTGGAGTTCGGTGTAGCCACCCATGCGGGCCAGCAGTTTCTTGCACTGCCCGCATCGAAAGTCTTTCAACATCTGTACTGGCCTCCGTGTGCCTGGCCCAATGAAAAACCCCGCCGAAGCAGGGTTTGTATTGGGTCGCGATTGGCCGGTTGGCGCTGCAGCCCTGAGGCGCAAATCGCATATCGTGGGACCTTTTTACCCCCCTCCGGAAAGGCTGGGAAGGGGCAATTTCGGGGTGGGTCGAGTTTGACCGGAGTTCAACACGAGTTCGACCACAGCTGTGCAATCGGCCCGGATAAACGGTAGTGGATACCGTTTTAACCGGCACTTAACCGGCCTTGCTCGTGGCCAACTTGTTGCTTCTGGAAGCGCTGCGCTCGGCAAGAATCGCCAGCACCTGCTGATGAAGCTTGTTGATCCAGTTGCGATAGGTGCGGTCCGCGCCTTCGTTGATACCGACCAGGCGCATCTGCTCGCGCACAGGCAACGCTTCGACGTAACGCAGATTGGCCAGTTGGGCCAACTCAGGCCCACGCCCCTTTGCAGGACTGCGGGCCATCTGCGCAATGGCGGCTTCGACTTCGCTGCTTATATAGTCCATGCCGCTGCCATTACCGACCAGCGCTCGCGATCCCGGTGTGCGGCGCGGTATATAAGCGCCCCACTCCATGATCCCGGCCATCGGGCTGCTCAACCCGCCGCCGAGCCCGACACGCATGCGTTGCTCGCCCCAGTGCTGCATCACTGCTTCTATTTTCTCGATCATTGTCTGCTTCCCGTCAAAGCCTGCTGAGATGCCTTGCGAGCGATCCCGCTGCAAAGCCTGAGCAGCAGACAATACAATTTGTATTTTTTAGAGACAACCAGCATTTACAATATGTATATTGCCGATCACCCTACAGCCTGTATGATTCGACCCATGAACAGAAAATGGTATGAAGTCGCAAGACAGGTCATGGAAACCCAGGAAATCAGCCAGGAAGACATGGCTGAGCGGATGGGCGTTACGCCCGGCGCTGTGGGGCATTGGCTGAATGGCAAGCGGGAACCGAAGATCGAGGTCATCAACCGGTTTTTGACCGAACTGGGCCTGCCAATCCTCGCGACCGCCATTCCGTCAGATGAGCCAGGCATGCAGAACGTAGCGTCTATCGCGCAGCCTTCGCGTTTCTATCGATACCCGGTAATCAGCTGGGTCGAAGCCGGCGGCTGGAGCGAAGCGGTCGAGCCTTACCCGGTCGGCTACTCCGACACCTTCGAGATCAGCGACTATAAAGCCAAAGGCCGCGCCTTCTGGCTGATGGTCCGTGGCGACTCGATGACGGCACCTGCGGGCCAGAGCATTCCCGAAGGCATGCTGATTCTGGTGGACACCGGTATCGAACCGACGGCCGGAAAGCTGGTGATTGCCAAGCTTCCAGAAAGCAATGAGGCCACGTTCAAGAAACTGGTCGAAGACGCCGGGCGCTACTTCCTCAAACCGCTGAACCCGGCCTACCCGACCCTTCCGGTGACTGAAGAGTGCAAGCTGATCGGGGTCATCAGGCAAATGACCATGCGCCTTTGAGGCCTGAACTATCCCTGAAAGCCCCGAAAATCGGGGCTTTTTTATGCGCGTTGATTCAGTCTTGTCACGTACTTGTCACGTACGTGCGTAGGAAACATTTGCAGCTTGCGTAGGAAACACCCCTCAATTACTGTATGCACATACAGTAAAAAGGAGTTCACGCATGCTGAATCGAAGCCTCGACACACCGCAACACGACGCTTACCTGGCCTTGGCGCAACGTATTCAGGACGCAATCGCCAGCGACAAGGCGCAGATCGAGCATCAGGTGCTCCTGGTCAGAGAGCCAGGCGAGGCGCTCGACCATTGGGAACGGATTCTGGAACAGATCGGCGAAACTGAAGGCGTTTCAGTGACCCGCAACTTGGCAACCGGCACCGTTCACGTCTCTTGGTACATCGACTCCCTGTGATGAAAGTGATACAGAACGTATTTAAAATACAAACTGTATTGTCAGGATCCGCTACATATCGTATTGTTTGTTGGCACCCCATTTCGGGAGTACTCAACTATGCAAACCACAGGGAGTCATGGAATGAACGAGATACTGGATCAACTTCGCAAAGAATTCGCCACGCCGTGCCCTTCGTTGAGCGCCGTCAGAGAGCGTTATTTTTCGCACCTGTCGAATGACCGCAATCTGCTGCGCAAGATCAACGCAGGCCGTATTGCCCTGAAAGTCAGCCGCACCGGGGGCACTCGTCAGGGCCACCCGTTCGTTTACCTGCACGATCTGGCCAATTATCTGAGCGACATCGTGACCAACAGGGCCGCATGAGTTCAAAAAAACGCCGCCGCAGATGAAAACGTTTCAACGACCTTTGCAGCCCTGAAAAATCTTGGTACGTTTCCGGTACAAAATAACAACAACCGGAATCCTTTCATGACCAAGACATCAAGGCGCTGGCCATTCGCGGCCTGCCTGTTATCGCTGGCCTGTGGCACCGCCACTGCGGCACCCTATTCGACCATGGTGGTGTTCGGTGACAGCCTGGCGGATGCCGGACAGTTTCCGGACACCGCAGGCCCTGCCGGCTCGACGTTGCGATTCACCAATCGTGTCGGCCCGACGTATCAGGATGGCAGCGGTGAAGTGTTCAACCTGAACTCATCGACGCTGATCGGCAGAATGCTCAATGTCCCGGCGGGCGATCTGGCAGCCTCCACGTCCCCAGTCAACGCTGCACTGGGTCAGCCGGACGGCAATAACTGGGCAGTCGGTGGCTACCGGACGGACCAGATTCTGAATTCGATCAACTCGCAATCTACGGTCGTCGACCCCAACTCCGGCACACTGTTGCGCAGCCGGACCGGCTATCTGCCCGCCAACAGCTTTCGTGCTGACCCCAACGCGCTGTATTACCTGACTGGCGGCGGCAACGACTTCCTGCAGGGTCGCGTGCTGAGCGCCAACAGTGCGGGGCAAGCCGCCAATCGTCTGGCCGACAGCGCACAGGCGCTGCAACAGGCCGGGGCGCGCTACATCATGGTCTGGCTGCTGCCGGACATCGGCCAGACGCCCGCCTTGAGCGGCTCGCCTCTGGCGTCGGCAACGTCAGCCCTCAGCGCCGTCTTCAATCAGCAACTGGTCAGTCGCCTGGCGCAGATCGATGCACAGATCATCCCGCTCAACGTGCCGTTGCTGATCTCTGAAACGCTGGCTGAACCGGCACGTTTCGGGTTCGATCCCAACGAGAATCTGGTCAGTACCTGCTTCAACGGCGACAGTTGCAGAGAGAGTGCAACCAACGGCAGGTCCAGCGCGACGCCGAACCCAAGCCGGGTGTTCTTCAATGACCGTGTCCACCCTACCGAAGCCGGGCAGCGGTTGCTGGCCGACTATGCCTATTCGTTGCTCTCGGCCCCTTGGGAAATCAGCCTGCTGCCGGAAATGGCCAATGGCACGCTACGCATGCATCAGGACGAGTTGCGCGCACAGTGGCTTAGCGACTGGGGTAACTGGCAAGGCATTGGGCAGTGGCAGAGCATTATCTCGGCAGGCGGTCAGAAAATGGACTTCGATGCTCAGGACAGTTCAGCGGATGCTGACGGTCGGGGCTACAACCTGACCCTTGGCGGCAGTTACCGCTTTGCTGAAAACTGGCGCACGGGGATCGTTGCCGGGGCCTATCGACAAAGCCTTGAAGCCGGCCCGAGGGACTCGGACTACAAGCTCAACAGTTACATCGCTACTGCGTTTCTGCAATACCAGGCCAATCACTGGTGGGGCGACCTGGCGGCTTCGGGCGGCAAACTCGATTACGAAAATGCCGAGCGGAAATTCGCGCTGGGTGTCAGCGAAGGCCAGGAAAAGGGTGATACCGACGGCGAAATGTGGGCCGTCAGCGGACGCGTCGGTTTTGATATCGCGGGGGCTGCCAGCCGCTGGCATCTGTCGCCTTTCGTCAGCGCCGACTATGCCCATATCGATGTCGATGGCTACTCCGAAAAAGGCGACCGCTCGACGGCGCTGACCTTCAGCGATCAAACCCGCAAATCCAGACGTGCAGGCGTTGGTCTGCAAGGCAAGTTCCAGGTCACTCCGACGACGCAAGTCTGGGGAGAGGTCGCACGGGAACGGGAGTTCGAAACCGATCAGCAGAACGTGACAATGGCGCTCAACAGCGTGCAGTCCGTCGACTTCACGCTGCAGGGCTACACCCCGCAACGCGACCTTAATCGGGCCACGCTGGGCGTCAGCCAGAAACTCACTCAAGACCTGACGCTGCGCGGCAACTATAACTGGCGCAAGAACGATGACGTGACCCAGCAAGGGGTGAATGTTGCGTTGAGTCTGAGTTTCTAGATAGAAGCGGCGCAGGTTTGTGACTTGTGGGAGTGAGCTTGCTCACGAAAGTAACAGCCCAAACACCCCATTTCCGGGGCTGTGCCGGCCTCTTCGCGAGCAAGCTCGCTCCCACAAGACTTATGTAT
>NZ_MTSB01000002.1 GCF_002093745.1 Pseudomonas graminis | reverse complement strand
AAGTGGGGCGAATTATAGACAGATCACAGAGGGCGTCAACCGTTAATTTCAAAAATCTGCAGCTCGCTTGCTGAACCCCCGCAAATACGGGAGAACCGTCTTTTAAAGACGATCTCCCTTCCGGATAATTTACAGGCTGGGGAATGCGAACTGCGAGGCTTCATGGCTCGCACGCTGCGGCCAACGCTGGGTTATCGCCTTGCGGCGTGTGTAAAAGCGCACACCGTCCGGCCCATAGGCATGCAGATCGCCAAACAGAGAACGCTTCCAGCCGCCGAAGCTGTGGTACGCGACCGGCACTGGCAGCGGTACATTGACCCCGACCATCCCCACTTCGATCTCGTCGCAGAACAGCCGTGCGGCTTCGCCATCCCTGGTAAAGATGCATGTACCGTTGCCGTACTCATGGTCGTTGATGAGTTGCATGGCCTGCTCGAGGCTATCGACGCGCACGATGCACAATACCGGCCCGAAGATCTCTTCTTTATAGATGCGCATCTGCGGCGTCACGCGATCAAACAGGCAACCGCCCATGAAGAAGCCCTGTTCATGCCCGGCAACCTGAAGGTCCCGGCCGTCCACGACGAGAGTAGCGCCCGACTCCACGCCATCGGCTATATAGCCGCTGACCTTGTCGCGATGCTGCCCCGTAACCAATGGCCCCATGTCCAGCCCACAGGCCGTGCCGGCACCGATCTTCAGGCTCTGGATTTGCGGAACCAGTTTGGCCACCAACGCATCGGCAATCTGATCACCGACGCAAACCGCCACAGAGATCGCCATGCAGCGCTCGCCACACGATCCGTAGGCAGCGCCCATCAGCGCACTGACGGCGTTGTCCAGATCAGCATCCGGCATCAGCACCGCATGGTTCTTGGCACCGCCGAGCGCCTGAACGCGTTTGCCTCGCGCCGCACCCTCTTTATAGATGTACTCGGCAATCGGTGTAGACCCGACAAAACTCAGCGCTTTCACTTCCGGCGCTTCGATCAGCGCATCAACCGCCACCTTGTCGCCATGCACCACATTCAATACACCCTTCGGCAACCCGGCCTCATGCAGCAGCTCGGCAATCAACAACGTAGAACTCGGATCACGTTCGGATGGTTTGAGAATGAAGCAATTGCCGCAGGCAATGGCCAGCGGATACATCCACAACGGCACCATCGCCGGGAAGTTGAATGGCGTGATGCCCGCAACAATGCCCAGTGGCTGGAAGTCGGACCATGCATCGATGTTGGGCCCCACGTTGCGGCTGTACTCACCTTTCAAGACTTCGGGCGCAGCGCAGGCGAACTCCACGTTTTCGATACCACGCTTCAGCTCGCCCGCCGCATCTTCCAGCGTCTTGCCATGTTCTTCACTGATCAGTCGGGCAATGCGTGCTTCGTTCTGCTCCAGCAATTGCTTGAAGCGAAACATGACCTGGGCGCGCTTGGCCGGTGGCGTGTTGCGCCAGGCCGGGAACGCCGACTTGGCGGAGTCGATGGCTTGCTGAACGGTTTCACGACTGGCAAGTGCCACCTGGTGGATGACCTGCCCGGTAGACGGATTGAACACATCTGCCGTGCGGCCGCTGCCAGACACGAACTCGCCGTGAATCAGGTGCTGAATACTGCTCATGACAAAAACTCCAAAAGACTGGATCAGGCGCGAATCACTTCACGCCTGACGAAAGAAGTACCTATATAAGAAGGAGATTGACCAGCGTGATCAATCGAGCTGGTTCAATGCCTCGCCCACGGCATCGAACAGGCGATCCAGATCCTGTGCCTGGCTATTGAAGGTCGGGCCGAACTGCAGGGTGTCGCCGCCAAAACGCACATAGAAACCGGCTTTCCACAGTTTCATGCCGGCCTCGAACGGTCGCACAATCGCGTCGCCGTCACGCGGTGCAATCTGAATGGCACCTGCCAGCCCGTAGTTACGAATATCGACGACGTTCTTCGCGCCCTTGATACCGTGCAACGCTCGCTCAAAATGCGGCGCAACGTCTGCCGCCTGCTGCACCAGGTTTTCACGCTGCAACAGGTCCAGCGCCGCCAACCCGGCCGCACAGGCCACTGGATGCGCCGAATAGGTGTAGCCATGCGGAAACTCGACGGCGTAGTCCGGCGTCGCTTGATTCATGAAGGTCTGATAGATCTCGCTACTGGCAATCACCGCGCCCATCGGGATCGCGCCATTGGTGATTTGCTTGGCGATGCACATCAGGTCCGGCGTGACGCCAAAACTGTCGGCACCAAACATCGAACCGGTACGACCGAAGCCGGTAATGACTTCATCGAAGATCAGCAGGATGTTGTGCTGATCGCAAATTTCGCGCAAACGCTTGAGGTAGCCTTGTGGCGGAACAATCACACCGGCCGAACCCGCCATTGGCTCCACAATCACTGCCGCAATGTTCGAGGCGTCGTGCAGCTCGATCAACTTGAGCATCTCATCGGCCAGCGCGATGCCGCCTGCCTCAGGCATGCCTTTTGAAAAAGCATTGCTGGCCAGCAGCGTGTGCGGCAGGTGATCGACGTCCATCAACTGACCGAACATCTTGCGATTGCCGTTAACGCCGCCCAGGCTGGTGCCGGCCACGTTCACGCCGTGATAGCCACGCGCGCGACCGATCATTTTGGTTTTGGTCGCCTGCCCTTTCAGCCGCCAGTAGGCACGTACCATCTTCACCGCGGTGTCTGCGCACTCAGAACCGGAGTTGGTGTAGAAGACGTGATTCAGGTTGCCCGGCGTCAACTCGGTGATTTTTTCCGCCAGCTTGAATGACAACGGGTGCCCGAACTGAAAGCCCGGGGAGTAATCCAGTATGCCCAGTTGCCGCGAAACAGCTTCTTGAATTTCCTTGCGGGTATGCCCCGCGCCGCAGGTCCAGAGGCCGGAGAGACCATCGTAGATCTTGCGACCCTTGTCGTCTGTCAGATAGCTGCCATGCGCGGCGACGATCATGCGCGGGTCGCTGTGGAAATTGCGGTTCGCGGTGTAAGGCATCCAGTGAGCGTCGAGCTTCAGCTGGCTGGTGACGGGCACTTCGGACGATTCGAACATATTCATGGAGCGAGCCTCGCAGGCACGTAGACGAACAGTGATTGCAGCCAAGGTGCCACGCGGCTAAAGTTCATAAAACCTGATTTTCATGATCTTCAGTTAGGCATCCGCTAAACAATGAGCCTTCGTCGTTCCGACCCTCTGGCGCAGGTCAGTGATTTTGATATCCGCTTGCTGCGCCTCTTTAAAAACGTGGTCGAGGCTGGCGGTTTTTCGGCTGCCGAAAGTGTTCTGGGCATTGGTCGGTCTGCAATCAGCCAACAAATGAGTGATCTGGAACAGCGCCTTGGCCTGCGTCTGTGTCAACGCGGAAGGGCCGGTTTTTCGCTGACTGATGAAGGACGTGAGGTTTACCATTCCTCGTTGCAGCTACTCAGTGCGCTGGAAAGCTTCAGAACCGAAGTGAACGGCCTGCACCAGAATTTACGCGGCGAACTGAACATCGGCCTGACCGACAACCTGGTCACCCTCCCCCATATGCGCATCACCCACGCGCTGGCCCGGCTCAAAGAGCGCGGCCCTGGCGTGCATATCAATATCCGCATGGTCGCCCCCGCAGAAGTCGAACAGGGCGTATTGGACGGCGGCCTGCATGTCGGAGTTGTGCCACAGGCCAGCGCCTTGCCGGGGCTGGAATATCACCCGCTGTACAGCGAGCGGTCACTGCTTTACTGCGCGGTGGGTCACCCGCTTTTTTATACGGACAATGCAACGCTGGATGACGGGCGTCTCGCACAGCAGGAAGCCATCACCCCCACCTTTCGCCTGCCCAGCGACATTCAGGATCATTACAAGGCGCTCACTTGCACGGCCAGTGCCTCCGACCGCGAAGGCATTGCGTTTCTGCTTTTGACCGGGCGCTATATCGGGTATCTGCCGGATCATTACGCCAATGCCTGGGTAAAGGAAGGCAGGCTGCGTGCGCTGAAACCGGAGTCAAAGTTTTATGACCTCAACCTGGTGACGGTCACACGCAAGGGTCGACGCCCTCATTTGGTGCTCGAAAGTTTCCTGGAAGCACTGGCTGCTACCCGATGACACATTTCTGCCAGCCACCGTTTTGATTCACTCGACTCACCGAAGCCCTCAACTGCGCTATCAGGCTGATATATCTGGCAATAGTCAGGCGCCCAGAACATTAACCTGAGCAGATGGACAGCTTTTTGCAGTACGAACAGAAAGTGGATCCACACGATGTCACGCCAGCTCATGGCATTCCATTCCGAGACTTCGCCATGCAGCCTGAAAACCCTGAAAACCTGAACAACGGTGACAAGAATAACGACCTGATCTACGGCCTGAATGACCGACCCAGGCCGATGACGGCTGTGTTGGCAGCGCTGCAACACGTTCTCGCCAGCTTCGTCGGCATCATCACCCCGCCGCTGATTATCGGATCAACATTGGGGCTGACCGAATACCTGCCCTATCTGATCAGCATGGCCTTGATGGTGTCGGGTACGGGGACGTTCATTCAGGCACGCCGCCCGTTCGGTATCGGCGCAGGCATGATCTGCTTGCAAGGCACCAGTTTCGCGTTTTTGGGCGCCGTGTTGTCCGCAGGCTTTCTGGTCAAGCAGCGTGGCGGCAGCCCCGAGGACATCATGGCGATGATTTTCGGCGTGTGTTTTTTCGGCGCGTTGGTACAGATCGTTCTGAGCCGCTGCATCAGTCAACTGCGCCGCGTCATCACGCCCCTCGTGACCGGCATCGTGATCACGCTGATCGGCGTCAGCCTGATCAAGGTGGGCGTGACCGATCTGGGAGGCGGCTTCAACGCACCGGATTTCGGCGCACCGTTGAATCTGGCTCTGGGTGTGTTCGTGCTCGCGGTCATCATCGTGCTCAACCGCTCGAACACACCTTGGGTGCGCTTGTCAGCAATCATCATCGGCCTGGCTGTCGGCAGTCTGGCGGCGTGGTTCAGCGGCAAACTGGTTCCCCAGCCGATTCACGACTTGCCGCTGATCAGCGTGCCGATTCCGTTCCGGTTTGGTTTCAACTTTGACTGGACCGCTTTCCTGCCGGTCGCGCTGATTTATCTGATCAGCAGCATCGAAACCGTCGGCGACCTCACCGCCAATTGCATGCTGGCACGCCAGCCGATCAGCGGCCCGACTTACCTGGCACGGCTCAAGGGCGGCGTGCTGGGCGACGGCGTGAGCTGCATGATTGCCGCCACTTTCAGCGCGTTCCCCAATACCACGTTCGCGCAAAACAACGGCGTGATCCAGTTGACCGGTGTCGCCAGCCGCTATGTCGGCCTGTACATCGGCGCGGTGCTGTTCATCCTGGGGCTGTTCCCGCACATCGGCGCCATCGTCCAGCAGATTCCGAAGCCGGTATTGGGCGGCGCGACGCTGGTGATGTTCGGCAGTGTTGCGGCGGCAGGCGTGAGAATTCTGGCTCAGTCGCCTCTGGACCGGCGCAGCATGCTGATCATTGCGACCTCGTTTGGTGTCGGCCTGGGCATCGCAGCGCAACCGTCGCTGCTGCATCAGATGCCTCATCTGATTCAGAACCTGTTCGATTCGGCTATCACCAGCGGCGGCATCACCGCGATTATCCTGTGCCTGCTGATTCCTGAAGGCAACGTTGCTGCGGCCCCCTCCGATGCGGTGACGGAACCCAAACCCCTTGAACAACCACGATAACTTTCAACAACTGCATCTGCACTGGCGCTTGCGGGATAGGCGCCGGTGCGTTATCTGTTCATTCGTTGTGCCCCCACGACCTGTCCGGAATTGCTTATGACCCTCGAAGTCCCAGCACACAGCGCTCACGTCACCAAGCCTGCCAGCCGTATTCGTCAGAAGAACGAAGAAGCGATTATCCAGGCAGCC
This sequence comes from Pseudomonas graminis, assembly GCF_002093745.1. Classification (GTDB taxonomy): domain Bacteria; phylum Pseudomonadota; class Gammaproteobacteria; order Pseudomonadales; family Pseudomonadaceae; genus Aquipseudomonas. The sequence goes on along the minus strand of NZ_MTSB01000002.1, from coordinate 407,759 downwards.
GAAGATGAATTTGCCCGCCACGGCTTCAAGGGCACCAGCATGAACACCATCGCGCTGAAGGCCGGGCTGCCGAAGGCCAATCTGCATTACTACTTCACCAACAAGCTCGGCCTGTATGTCGCGGTCCTGAGCAACATCATCGATTTATGGGACAGCACCTTCAACCATCTCGGCGTGGACGACGACCCCGCCGAAGCGCTGGCCCGCTACATTCGCGCCAAAATGGAATTCTCGCGTCGCCAGCCACAGGCTTCGCGCATCTTCGCCATGGAAATCATCAGCGGTGGCGAATGCATGACCGAATACTTCAATCAGGATTACCGCACCTGGTTCCAGGGGCGTGCAGCGGTTTTTCAAGCCTGGATCGACGCAGGAAAAATGGACCCGGTCGATCCGGTTCACTTGATCTTTCTGTTGTGGGGCAGCACCCAGCATTACGCCGATTTCGCGACCCAGATCTGTCGCGTGACCGGTCGCAGCCGCCTGACCCGTCAGGATATGGAGCAGGCCAGCGACAATCTGATCCGGATCATCCTCAAAGGTTGTGGGCTGACACCGCCAGCCTTGTAGAATCGACACCTTGCCGCCAGCAAGGATACCTGCATGCCCTTTACTCTTGCCGGCCCTTGCGAGTTTCGTGAAGAAATCCGCAAGAGCCGCTTCATCACCCTCGCCGCCCCCATCGCCAGCCCTGCCGATGCCCAGGCATTCATCGAGCAGCACAGCGACCTGAACGCGACCCACAATTGCTGGGCCTGGAAGCTGGGCGGACAGTACCGCAGCAATGACGACGGCGAACCGGGTGGCACGGCCGGCAGGCCTATTCTCGCCGCCATCGAAGCACAGGAATTCGATCAGGTCGTGGTTCTGGTGATTCGCTGGTACGGCGGCATTCAGTTGGGCACCGGGGGCCTGGCCCGTGCATATGGCGGCGGCGCCAACAAGTGCTTGCAACAGGCCGAGCGCTTGCCGCTGATTCAACGCTGGTCTTTTGCGATGGAATGCAGCTTCAGTGAACTGGCGCTGGTCAAGGTGCGCCTGGCTGAGCTGAACGGGCTGGTCGAGAGCGAAACGTTCACGGCCAATGGCGTGCAGATGGCAATCGCCATCGGCCCTGAACATGTCGATCTCCTGCAACGGCAACTGGCTGATCTGAGTCGCGGCAGAATCTTGCTGCAACGTGCTGTGGATGACTGACTGCCTGTTTCGGCCTCGTGTCTGCAATTGCCCACATCTACTGTGCATCCGGCTGTGGATAAGCTGAGCACAGTCCATCACACGCCTTACGGGCCGGGCGTTTCAGGCAAGTGATCATTTTTCGCACAATTCAGTGCATACCGGCTGAAAACAGTTCGAAAACAGACGGTTAGTGAGCTTTAGCACCTTTGGACACTAACCGGCGTGGCGTTATTCTCCGCTGAGCAGGTTGCGCACAGTTACTGTGGAGGAACCTGTGGATAACAGGTGCAAGAGCGGCGCAATCGTTTACAGCGCCGCACTCGGGGCCAGCTGTCTATTTTCTGCTCAAATCAATGGGCCATATTCGAACCCGACGCGCGCAGGCATGCCCCGATCTGGTGCTGAAATGGCGTGACCCGGATCGGCCGGGATCGATATTCCCCGTCAATGCTCCGTTCTAGCCCGCCCGCCTGAAACCTGACCTGTTGGCCAGGATTTTGCTTTATCCACAGGCGACCCACTTTTGCCCAGAGCCTTTCATGTCAAACGATGCGATACCTGCGCGCCTCCAATTGCGCCACATCACCAAACGGTATCCCGGCTGCCTGGCCAATGATGCTATCGACCTGACCATTCAGCCCGGCGAGATTCACGCGCTGCTGGGTGAGAACGGTGCAGGCAAAAGCACGCTGATGAAGATCATCTACGGCGTTACGCAACCTGACTCGGGGTCGATCGTCTGGCAAGGTCAACCGCTGACCATGCGGCACCCCGCGCAGGCCAGAAGCCTGGGCATCGGCATGGTGTTCCAGCATTTCTCTCTGTTCGAAACCTTGAGCGTTGCGCAAAACATTGCGCTGGCAATGGGCGCAGCGTCAGGCACGCCGAAACAACTGGAGCCGCGTATTCGCGAGGTCTCACAACGTTACGGCATGGCGGTCGAGCCTCAGCGGCTGGTCCATAGCCTGTCGATTGGCGAACGGCAAAAAGTCGAAATCATTCGCTGCCTGATGCAAGACATTCGGCTGCTGATTCTCGACGAACCCACGTCAGTGCTCACACCTCAGGAGGCTGAAGAGCTTTTCGTCACTCTCAGGCGTCTGGCCAAAGAAGGCTGCAGCATCTTGTTCATCAGCCACAAGCTGGGCGAAGTCCGGGCGCTGTGCCACAGCGCAACCGTGCTGCGCAACGGCAAGGTCTCAGGGCACTGCGTTCCGGCGGAATGCTCTGATCTGGTACTGGCGCGGATGATGGTCGGTGATGCCGAGGGATTGACAGCGCATTACCCGAAGGTCAGCGGCAGCGCGGCGTTTCTGCGGGTCGACGGGCTGTCCTGGCACAACCCGGATCCATTCGGCTGCTCACTGAAAAACCTGAAACTGGATGTGCGCAGCGGTGAAATCGTCGGCATCGCGGGCGTGGCCGGCAATGGTCAGGATGAATTGCTTGCGTTGTTGAGCGGTGAGCAGACGCTGCCGCACCATCAGGCGGCAACCCTGCGGTTTGCAGAAACGCCCGTCGGCCACTTGCGCCCTGACGCCCGACGCAAACGCGGCCTGGCATGCGTGCCTGCCGAACGGCTGGGGCATGGCGCGGTGCCGGAATTGAGCCTGGCGGACAACGCCCTGCTGACGGCCTTCCAGCAAGGCCTTGTGAGCAACGGCCTGATTCAGCGCAGCAAGGTGCGCGCACTGGCCGACGACATCATTCGCCGCTTCGCGGTCAAGACGCCAGATGCTCAAGCCCCGGCGCGTAGCCTGTCCGGCGGCAATCTGCAGAAATTCATTCTGGGTAGGGAAATCCTGCAGAACCCGAAACTGCTGATCGCCGCGCACCCGACCTGGGGCGTGGATGTCGGCGCAGCGGCAGCGATTCATCGGGCGCTGATTGCCTTGCGTGATGCGGGCGCTGCGATTCTGGTGATTTCCGAAGACCTGGACGAACTGTTCCAGATCAGCGACCGACTCGCCGCGCTGAGCGACGGTCAGCTTTCCGACCTGATCCCCACTGAACAGACCAGCGCCGTGCAGATCGGCGGCTGGATGGCAGGGCAGTTCGCACATTCTCAACCCCAGGCCCACACGCCTGGTTAACGGAGCAAAAAATGCTGCTTTCTCTGGAACCGCGCGGCCAAGCATCGCGCGCCATGTTGTGGTGTTCCCCGTTGCTCGCTGCCGTCCTGACCCTGGTTTGCGGCTCGCTGCTGTTCATCGGCCTCGGCCTTGACCCGTGGGTGACACTGCATACCTTGCTGATCGCACCGGTCAGCGACCTGTATGGCCTGTCGGAATTAATGGTCAAGACGTTACCGATCCTGCTGTGCGCGCTGGGGCTGGCGGTCGCCTATCAGGCGCGCATCTGGAACATTGGGGCGGAGGGTCAATTGCTGCTGGGCGCGCTGGCCGGCAGCGCCGTGGCGGTGAACATCATCGAGATGGAAAGCCGTTGGGCGCTGGTGATGGTCCTGCTGGCCGGCACGCTCGCAGGTGCGGCCTGGGCCGGCGTGACAGCCTGGCTGCGCACCCACTTCAATGCCAATGAAATCCTCACCAGCATCATGCTCAATTACATTGCGCTGAACCTGCTGCTGTACTTCGTACACGGGCCGCTCAAGGACCCGGCGGGCATGAATTTTCCGGAATCAGCGACGTTCGGCGACGCCAGCCGTCTGCCACTGTTGATGGAAGATGGCCGCGCGCACATCGGCGTGTACTTCGCCTTGCTGGCGCTGGTCGCGGTGTGGGTTCTGTTGCAACGCAGCTTCATCGGTTTCCAGATCAAGGTGCTCGGCCTGGACAAGCGCGCCGCCGGGTTCGTCGGCTTTCGCGAGAAACGTCTGGTGTGGCTCGCGTTGTTGATCAGCGGCGCACTGGCCGGGCTGGCGGGCGTGTCGGAAGTGACCGGGCCTATCGGCCAACTGGTGCCGCAGGTGTCGCCCGGATACGGATACGCGGCGATAACCGTGGCCTTTCTCGGCCGCCTCAACCCGATCGGCATTCTGTTCTCAAGCCTGTTGATCGCCCTGCTTTATCTGGGTGGCGAAAGCGCGCAAATGACCCTGAACCTGCCCTTGGCCATCACCCAGTTGTTTCAAGGAATGATGCTGTTCTTCCTGTTGGCCTGCGATGTGCTGATTCTCTACCGCCCGCGCCTCAAGCAGCGCTGGGCCAAGCGCCAGATGACCCCCGTCACAGGAGCCGCATGATGGATATCGACCTGCTAAGCAATATTTTTTACGCGATGGTCCGCTGCGGCACGCCCTTGCTACTGGTCGCGCTGGGCGAGCTGATCTGCGAGAAAAGCGGCGTCATCAACCTGGGTCAGGAAGGCATGATGCTGTTTGGCGCGGTGACCGGGTTTATTGTCGCGCTGAGCACCGGCAACCTCTGGCTGGGTGTTTTGCTGGCGATGCTGGCGGGCATGCTGCTGTCGGCATTGTTCGCCGTGGTGGCTCTGGTGTTCAACGCCAATCAGGTGGCGACCGGTCTGGCGCTGACCATTTTTGGTGTCGGCCTCTCAAGCTTCGTCGGTGCCGCCTGGGTCGGCAAGCCGCTCAGTGGTTTCGAGCCGGTTGCCATTCCCTTCCTCAGCGATATCCCGCTGATCGGCCGCATGCTGTTTGCTCAGGACCTGCTGGTCTACCTGTCGTTCGCGCTGTTCGCGCTGGTGGCATGGGCGCTGCTGAAAAGCCGCGTCGGGCTGATCATCCAGGCCGTCGGCGAAAACCCCGACGCTGCCAGCGCAATGGGCCTGCCGGTGTTGCGGGTGCGTACGCTGGCGGTGCTGTTCGGCGGCGCGATGGCTGGCCTGGCCGGTGCTTACCTGTCGTTGGCGTACACGCCGATGTGGGCAGAAAACATGAGCGCCGGACGCGGCTGGATTGCCCTTGCCCTGGTGGTGTTCGCCAGCTGGCGTGTCTGGCGCCTGCTACTCGGCGCCTACCTGTTCGGCCTCGCCAGCATCCTGCACCTGGTGGCGCAGGGCATCGGCCTGGCCATCCCTTCCAACCTGCTGGCGATGCTGCCTTACGTGGCGACCATCATCGTCCTCGTCCTGCTCTCCCGCGACGCCCTGCGCACCCGTCTTTACGCGCCCGTTTCGCTGGGGCAGCCGTGGCGGGCGGGGCATTGAGGGGCTTCAAGTTTGACTATCGTGCGACGCCCCGCGTCCGATCTTGAATGCGCGGCGCGGTGCATATCTGTGACGCAGAGCGTCACGCCATGCAGTTCGACGCTGGAGCGTGCGGAACGATAATCTCAACTATCGTGCCAATGCTCAGTGTCAGGCATCTCCCTTGAACGTTTCTGGCTCACAGAGATTCCAACACTGTATAGGCAGGAGTACGCTGCGAGGTCGAAACTTTCGAGAGGCGTGCCGGCCCTGCCATGGAATATGTCTCTCAATCTGCCAAGGAATCATTCATGACCACTACTCAAAAGACCGCTCTTATCATCGGTGCCTCGCGTGGCCTGGGGCTCGGGCTGGTTGAGCGGTTGACCGAGCAGGGCTGGAAAGTCACTGCCACTGTTCGTGATCCGCAAAACGCCGAGAACCTGAGGAACGTTAAGGACGTTCGCATTGAAGCCGTAGACCTCGATGAAATTGCTTCGCTGGAAGTGTTGGTCCAGAAGCTGCGCGGCGAGGTGTTCGATGTGCTGTTCGTCAATGCCGGGATCACTGGCGCAGAACACCAGAGTGCCGCGAAATCGACCGCTGCCGAGCTTGGGCAATTGTTCCTCACCAATGCGGTTGCACCGATTCGGCTGGCCGAACGTTTCATCGATCAGATCCGTCCTGAAACAGGCGTGCTGGCGTTCATGAGTTCATGGCTGGGCAGCGTCACGTGCCCGGATGGCGCGAACCTGGCGCTGTACAAGGCCAGCAAGGCGGCGCTCAATTCGATGACCAACACATTCGTCACCGAACTGGGTGAAAAGCGACCGACTGTGTTGTCGATGCACCCGGGTTGGGTCAAGACCGACATGGGCGGCGAAAACGCCGCTATCGACGTGCGGACCAGCACGACCGGCCTTGTGGAGCAGCTCAATGCGTACGCGGGCAAGGGCGGGCATCACTTCGTCGATTACCAGGGCAAGACGATTCCCTGGTAACGAACGGATGTTGATCAGGCATCACGCTCCCCGATAGACTCGCAACCCTTGCCGGGCGGCTGCATGCCCGGCAACCCTGGATCAGCAGACAGGGCATCACTGAGCTGGCTAACCCTGAACCCCTTTCAGAGGAGCCGGCCCATGCCCGCGATCCGTATCTGGTTGAAAAACCCCCTTGCTGTGTTCACCGCCAATGACCTGGACGCCCGTGGCGGTCTGGTGATCGAGGGCGGCGTCATTACTGAAGTGCTGGCCCTCGGGCAACGGCCATCGACGCCCTGCGCACAGACGTTCGATGCCCGTGAGCATGTGCTGTTGCCGGGGTTGATCAACACCCATCATCACTTTTATCAAACCCTCACGCGCGCGTGGGCGCCGGTGGTCAACCAGCCATTGTTTCCGTGGCTCAAGACCCTGTACCCGGTGTGGGCGCGACTGACGCCGGAGAAGCTCGCGGTCGCCAGCAAGGTGGCGCTGGCAGAGCTGTTGCTGTCGGGCTGTACGACAGCGGCCGATCATCACTACCTGTTCCCGGACGGCCTGGAACACGCCATTGATGTGCAAGTGCAAAGCGTACGAGAACTCGGCATGCGCGCGATGCTGACCCGTGGTTCCATGAGCCTGGGCGAAGCGGACGGTGGCTTGCCGCCCCAGCAGACGGTGCAGCAGGGCGAAGTGATTCTGGCCGACAGCCAGCGCTTGATCGCGACGTATCACGAGCGTGGCGACGGCGCGCAGATCCAGATCGCCCTGGCGCCGTGCTCGCCGTTTTCAGTTACGCCACAGATCATGGCCGAGAGCGCCGCGATGGCGGAAAAACTTGATGTACGCCTGCACACGCATCTGGCTGAAACCCTCGATGAAGAGGACTTCTGCTTGCAACGCTTCGGCCTGCGCACCGTGGATTATCTGGACAGCGTCGGCTGGCTCGGCCCACGCACCTGGTTGGCCCACGGCATCCATTTCAACCCCGATGAAATCGCCCGCCTTGGCGCTGCGGGCACCGGGGTCTGTCACTGCCCAAGCTCGAACATGCGCCTGGCTTCCGGCATTTGCCCGACGCTGGACCTGATCGCTGCCGGCGCGCCGCTCGGTCTCGGCGTGGACGGCTCGGCGTCCAACGATGCCTCGAACATGATCCTCGAAACCCGTCAGGCGCTTTACCTGCAACGCTTGCGTTATGGCGCCGGGCTCATCACCCCGCAGCTTGTGCTCGGCTGGGCGACCAAGGGGTCGGCGCAACTGTTGGGTCGGGCTGACATTGGAGAGCTGGCGGTGGGTAAACAGGCTGACTTGGCACTGTTCAAACTCGATGAGCTGCGCTTTTCCGGCAGCCACGATCCGTTGTCGGCACTGTTGCTGTGTGGCGCAGACCGTGCAGATCGGGTGATGATTGCAGGGCAATGGCGGGTGATCGACGGGAAGGTTGAAGGGCTGGACATCAAGCAACTGATTGCCGACCACAGCCAGGCCGCGCGGGCGTTGATTCAGGGTTGAGTATTGGCGCCCCGTTCAGGATGCGCGTCCCTTTGCGACGCAGAGCGTCGGGAACTGCGTCCCCACGCTGGAGCGTGGGGACAAGAGCCTCAGTGGGCTAAACCGTCGACTATCGTGCGACGCTCCGCGTCGCCATGCCGTTCAGGACGCTCCGCGTCCTCCTCGACGCGGAGCGTCGGGCAATGCATTCCCACGCGGGAGCGTGCGCAACGATAATCCTGACGATCCCGAAGAGACACGCCAAGCCCTAAAGCCCCAGACACGACAGCATGATAAACGTCGCAAACAGCACGAAGTGGGTCATGCCTTCGATGGCGTTGGTTTCGCCGTCATTGAGGTTGATCGCAGACACCAACAGGGTGATGAAAATCATCACGGTCTGTACCGGAGTCATGGCCATCTGGAAGGGCTGACCGCTGTAGAGCGCCATCGCTTCCATCACCGGCACAGTCAGAATCACCGTGGACAAGGATGCCCCCAAGGCGATGTTGACCACCGACTGCATGCGGTTGGCCAAGGCTGCACGCAAGGCGGTCAGGATTTCCGGCGCAGCGGAAATGGCAGCCACCAGAATGGCGGTCATGACCGGGGGCGCGCCGGTGCCTTCCAGGCCAAGGTCGACGGTCTTGGACATGACTTCGGCCAATGCACCGATGACCACGACGCCCGTCACCAATGTCGCGATGGAGCGCGTCAGGTTGACGGGTTCATGCTCTTCAGCCTGACCCTGGCGCTTTTTCTTCTCCGGGTAGCTGTAGCTGAAGAAGTAGCTGTGCGGCCCGACCTGCATGCGCAGAAACAGCGTGTAAAGCAGCACCATCGCGCCAATGGTGAACGCCGAGTAGATCTTCCAGTCGCCCTCGGGAATGAACTCGGGCACGACCATCGAGACGCCCATCGCCGTAAGGATCATCACGCTGTACGTGCGTGCCGAATCGTCGTTGTACGACTGCTCGCCGTGCTTGATACCGCCCATCAGGGCAGCCAGACCAAGGATGCCGTTGATGTCGAGCATGACGGCGGAGTAAATCGTGTCGCGCACCAGGGTCGGCGACGGCTCGTTACTCATCATGATTGCCAGAATCACCACTTCGACCAGCACCGCCGACAGCGTGAGGATCATCGTGCCGTAGGGGTCACCGACTTTTTCAGCGAGCATCTCGGCGTGGTGCGCCACCCGCATCGAGGCGCAGACGATGAAGCCGACCAGCGCCAGCCCGGCAACCAGTGCGACGACCTGGCCGTTGCCCAGCAGCACGTGCTCCAGCGGATACGCGACAAACATCGCGATGATCGCCAGCAACAGAAACTTTTCTTGCTTGAGCAATGCGCCCATTTTTTATTCCCCAAACCTTGCGACATCGCCGCGGATGTACATGAAGGTGTCCAGCAGTGAAGCGTCTGAGAGTAGCTTGTGTGACAAAAGGTTTCATAAAATAGCCCGAATGAGAACCGCACCCACACGTAAATGACTTTTGATCCCGTCGTCACGATGTGAAATAGTGCCCGCCGTTTTCTTCGTGGCCTTTGTGGCGCGTCTGTTTTTCACGATTCTGCTTCTGTTTAGAAAGGACATTCGCCATGCGTGCTTTTCGACTTCCGCATCTAGTGGCTTGCGGCCTGCTGAGCCTGATGGCGAGCGCCGTTCAGGCAGCGCCCATCGACATCGATGACGGCCAGCACAAGGTCCATCTGCCGGACACCCCCAAGCGCGTGGTGGTGCTGGAGTTTTCGTTTCTCGACGGGCTGGCGTCGGTCGGCGTGACGCCGGTTGGTGTCGCCGATGACGGCGATGCCAATCGCGTGCTGCCAAACGTGCGCCACGCGGTGGGCGAATGGCAGTCGGTGGGCCTGCGCTCGCAACCCAATATCGAAGTGATTGCGCGGCTCAAGCCGGACCTGATCATCGCTGACTTGGGCCGGCATCAGGCGCTGTACAACGATCTGGCCAGCCTGGCACCGACATTGATGCTGCCGTCGCGCGGTGAGGATTATCAGGGCAGCCTGAAATCCGCCGAGCTGATCGGCGTGGCGTTGGGCAAGGGTCCGCAGATGCAGGCGCGTATCGCGGAAAACAAACAGCACCTGAAGGCTGTCGCCGAGCAGATTCCGGCCAACACCAAGGTGCTGTTCGGCGTTGCCCGCGAAGACAGCTTCTCGGTCCACGGCCCGCACTCCTATGCCGGCAGCGTGCTGCAAGCCATCGGTCTGCAGGTCCCGGAAGTACGCAAAAACGCCGCGCCCACCGAGTTTGTCAGCCTGGAGCAACTGCTGGCACTGGACCCCGCCTGGTTGCTGGTCGGCCATTATCGTCGTCCAAGCATCGTCGACAGCTGGAGCAAGCAGCCGCTGTGGCAAGTGCTGGGCGCAGTGCGCAATAAGCAGGTGGCCGAAGTGGATGGCGACAGCTGGGCACGCAATCGCGGGATCATGGCGTCCGAGCAAATCGCCGACGATGCGCTTGCCGTGCTTAAGGGCGGCAAGGCCGTGTTGAACCCGTAAATGCGTCGCTGGCTGATGGCAGGCGTGATCACCGCGACCTGCCTGGCACTGTTCTGGGTGTCGCTGTTCGCCCTGTCGTCGTTCAGCATCCGGCAGGTAGATGCCTGGAACGGCCTGTTCACCCAAGGGCGCGAAGGCGGCAACATTGCGTACATCGTCGCGCAACTGCGAGTGCCGCGCGCGTTATGTGCCGCGCTGGTCGGCGCGTGCCTCGGGGTTGCCGGGGCCTTGATGCAAGGCATTACCCGCAACCGTCTGGCCTCGCCCTCACTGTTCGGCGTTACCGCAGGTGCGGCATTGGGGCTGGCGCTGTTCTCCACCGGGCTGGTCGCCCTGCCCTTTCCCGGTGGCGCGCTGCTGATGACCTGCCTCGGCGGTGCGCTGGCGTGGATCACGGTGTTCAGCCTCGGCGGCGCATGGTCGCCTGCCACGGCTCAAGGGCGACTGGTGCTGGCGGGCGTCGCCGTTGCGGCACTCTGCGCAGCATTGACCCGACTCACCGTCATTCTTGTCGAAGCCCAGGCGCAGAGCGTCCTTAACTGGCTGGCCGGTTCGCTGGCCAATGTCGGTGCCGGGCAACTGCAACTGCTCTGGCCTTGCACGCTGATCGGGCTGGTGCTGGCCGTCGCCTGTGCGCCGCGCCTGAACCTGATCAACCTCGGCGAAGACGCTGCCCGTTCGCTGGGCGTGCGGATCGGCGCCCTGCGGCTGTTGGTGTTTGTGGTCAGCCTGCTGCTGGTCGGTGCCAGCGTGTGTGCGGTCGGGCCGATCGGCTTTGTCGGCCTGATCGCCCCCAATATCGCCCGCCAATGGCTGGGCAATGACTACCGCTGGCTGATCCCGATCAGTGCCGGGCTGGGTGCGGCCATCGTGCTAGCTTCAGACCTCATCAGCCGCGCCGTGGCGTTCCCGGTGGAGACACCGGCAGGCGTGGTCACGGCATTGATCGGCGCACCGTTCTTTCTGTTTCTGGCGAGGCGCGCGCTATGAGCCGGCCCCGTTCACGACTGCTGTTGCTGATCATGCTACTCGCGCTGGCCCTGCTGCTGAGCCTCAGCGCCGGCACGGCCTGGCTGACACCGGGTGCGGTACTCGATCACCTGATCGCCCACGACAGCAAAGACTTCGAGGTCTGGAATCATCGCCTGCCACGCGGCCTGATCGCGATCATGACCGGCTGCGCCTTCGGCCTGGCAGGCGCCATCGTGCAGGGTGTGATTCGCAACCCGCTGGCCTCGCCGGAAATCCTCGGCGTGACCCAGGGCGCAGGGCTGGCACTGACCATTGCAATCATCGGTCTGCCGCAACTCCCCGTGGCCACGCTGCCGTTCGTGGCCTGCCTGGGCGGGGCGGCGGGCGCACTGCTGCTGGCGCTGTACAACACGGGCGTGCAGTTTTCCGGCGTGCGCTTCGCCCTGTCCGGGGTGGCGATTGCCGTCACGCTGTCGAGCATCACTGAATTCCTGATCCTGGCCAATCCGCTGGACATCAACACTGCCCTGCTGGCGCTGACCGGCAGCTTGTGGAGCCGCAACTGGCATCACGTGTGGCTGGCCACGCCGCTTCTGCTGCTGATCCCGCTCAGCCTGTTGCTGGCCAAACCACTGAACCTGATCGGCCTCGGCGATGAGGCGGCACAAAGCCTGGGCACCGGCCTCAAACGCACTCGCTGGCTGGCAATGAGCAGCGCCGTGCTGCTGACCAGCCTGGGCGTGGGCATTATCGGCCCGGTGAGTTTTGTCGGTCTGGTGGCGCCGCACATGGCCCGTCGCCTGGTCGGCGGTCATCATCAATACCTGCTGCCCGCATCGATGGTGCTGGGCGCGTTGTTGCTGGTGCTGGCCGATACGCTGGGCCGCACGCTGATCGCCCCCAGCGAGATTCCCGCCGGGATTCTTACCGCCGTGATCGGCGCTCCGTACTTTCTCTGGCTGCTGGCCCGATTCAAAGGTTGATCCCATGAGCATTCTGAAGGCGCAGCACCTCGACATCGGCTACGGCGCAACCCGCATCGTTCAGGACCTGTCGTTCAGCCCGCCAGCAGGACAGGTCACGGCGCTGATCGGCCCCAACGGCTGCGGCAAGTCCACACTGCTCAAGGCGTTTGCGCGCATCCTCACGCCGCAATCGGGCAGCCTGAGCCTGGACGGCAAAGCCTACAGTGAGTTGTCCGCTCGGGACCTGGCCTGCAAGGTGGCGTTTCTGCCACAGGTGCTGCCCATTCCGGAAGGTGTCAACGTGCGCCAACTGGTCGCTTACGGACGCAGCCCGCACAACAGTTTGTGGGGGCGTTTGAGCGGAGCCGATCAGCACAGTGTCGACCAGGCCATGCAACGCATGGAGCTGGAAACGCTGGCCGAGCGTCCGCTGTCCGATCTCTCTGGCGGGCAGCGTCAGCGCGCCTGGCTGGCGATGATCCTTGCGCAGGACGCGGCCATCGTGCTGCTCGATGAGCCGACCACCTACCTGGACATCAGCCATCAGGTCGAGTTGCTGGACCTGATGCGCGAGCTCAGCGCCGAAGGTAAAACGGTGATTACCGTGCTGCACGATATCAATCAGGCCTGCCGTTACGCCGACCACCTGGCTGTCATGCAGGGCGGACGTCTGGTGACCTGTGGCGCTCCCGGCGATGTGCTGACCGCCGATCTGGTCTGCCAGGTGTTCGATGTGCAAGTGCAGATCATGCGCGAGCCAGTGGCCGGTACGCCGATGTGCATCGTAGAACGCAGCACCCGCTGCACCAGTTGACGGCGCTGGCGCTTACTTCTGCACCGTAGCGCTGCACTCGCGTTGTACATAAATCTGTTTTTGATTCTGGCCGAAGGCCGTGGAGCGATCGGGGCGGCGATCCGCATTGTTCGCGAAAAGGCTGGCATATCCTCCGAAAATGCATCGTCTGAACTAAAGTCTTCGCGAACAAGTTCGCTCCCACGGCCTTCGGCCAGAATCAAGAGCAGCACTGTGTAGGAGCGGACTTGTCCGCGAAGCCCCTAGTTCAGACGATGCATTTTCGGGGAATACGCCGCCTTTTTCTCGGACAAGCCCCACGCCCTTTGGGCAGAATCAAAGGCGCGCTGGCAGCATAGTTGTCCTGTTGGTCAGTTATTTGCATTGTCGGGGTATGCACTCCAACAAGACCGCAAGGAGCTAGGCCCGATGCACCTGACCCAACCACGTCGTCCTCTGAAAAAACTGCTGTGCGCCATGGCCGCCGTTGTCGGCATCGGCTCCAGCCTGCTCGCCTCGGCAGCCGACCCGCTGAAAGTCGGATTCGTCTACATCGGCCCTATCGGTGACCACGGCTGGACCTATCAGCACGAGCAAGGCCGTCAGGCGATGGTCAAGGCGCTGGGTGACAAAGTCACCAGCAGTTACGTGGAAAACGTGCCGGAAGGTGCCGACGCCGAGCGGGTAATCCGCAACATGGCCAAGGGCGGCTATGACCTGATTTTCAGCACCTCTTTCGGTTACATGAACCCGACCCTGAAAGTCGCCAAACAATTCCCGAAAGTGAAATTCGAGCACGCGACCGGCTACAAGCAGGACAAGAACATGGGCACGTACCTGGCCCGCACCTATGAAGGCCGCTACGTCAGCGGTTACATCGCCGCCAAGATGACCAAGACCAAGAAGATCGGCTACGTCGCCTCGTTCCCGATCCCCGAAGTACTGCGTGACATCGACGCGATCCAGTTGGCGCTGAACAAATACAACCCGGGCACCGAGATCAAAGTGTGGTGGGTCAACTCCTGGTTCGATCCGGGCAAGGAAGCCGACGCCGCCAACGCGCTGATCGATCAGGGCGTGGACGTGGTGTTCCAGCACACCGACAGCCCGGCACCGATCCAGACCGCCGAGCGCCGTGGCGTCTATGCCGTGGGTTACGCATCGGACATGGCGCACTTCGGGCCGAAAGCGGTACTGACCTCTATCGTCAACAACTGGGGGCCGCATTACATTCAGGCCGCCGAAGGCGCCATCGCGGGCACCTGGAAGCCACAGGATTACTGGGGCGGGCTGAAAGAAGGCACGGTCGAATTGCCGATCAGCGACGTGGTGCCGGCTGACGTGAAGGCTGAAGCGCAGAAGATCATCGCCAGTATCGAAAGCGGCGAATTCCACCCGTTCACCGGTCCGATCAAGGACCAGAACGGCACGGTCAAGATTGCCGACGGCGTGGTCGCCACCAATGCCGAGCTGGCGTCGATGAACTACTACGTCGAAGGGATCAAGGCCGAGCTGCCCAAGTAACCGACGGGTTTTGCGTGCCTGCCTCGGCGGGCACGCCCATTCCTACTGAACGCCACAGACTTCTCAGGACCGGTTAATGGACCAGCTTCCCGTCATCGACATCAGCCCGCTTTACGACACCGACACCCAGGCCTGGCAGGCTGTCGCCACGCAGATCGACAGCGCCTGCCGGGAGTGGGGCTTTTTCTATGTCAAAGGTCACCCGCTCACTGCCGAGCGCACCGAGCAGGTGCAAACCGCCGACAAAAATTTCTTCGCCCGGGACGCCGCCGAAAAGCTCAGCATCGACATCACGCAGAGCACGCACCATCGCGGCTACGGCGCCATCGCCACCGAGCAACTGGACCCTAGCCTGCCGAGCGACCTGAAAGAAACCTTCGACATGGGCCTGCACATGGATGCGCAACACCCCGACGTGCTGGCCGGCAAACCGCTGCGTGGCCCCAACCGGCACCCGGACATTCCCGGCTGGGAGCGCCTGATGGAGCAGCATTACCTGGACATGCAGGCGCTGGCGCAAACCCTGTTGCGCGCCATGACCCTGGCGCTGGGCATCGAGCGCGATTTTTTCGATCAGCGCTTCATCGACCCGGTCAGTGTGCTGCGCATGATTCATTACCCGCCGCGCCATACCGCCACCTCGGAAGAGCAACAAGGCGCAGGGGCGCACACCGATTACGGCTGCATCACGTTGCTGTATCAAGATGCGGCGGGCGGCCTGCAGGTTCGCGATGTACGCGGTGAATGGATCGACGCGCCGCCCATCGATGGCACTTTTGTGGTCAACCTGGGGGACATGATGGCGCGCTGGAGCAACGACCGTTACCTGTCCACGCCGCATCGGGTCATCAGCCCGTTGGGCGTAGATCGTTATTCGATGCCGTTCTTCGCCGAACCCCATCCGGACACGCGCATCGAGTGCCTGCCCGGCTGTCAGAGCGAAACTCATCCGGCCCGCTACCCTGTCACAACCTGCGCCGAGTTTCTGCTTTCGCGCTTCGCTGACACCTACGCTTACCGGCGCGAGCAAGAGGCAAGTTGAACGTTCGGTCAGGTTTTACCCTGCGCGGCGGCGTGCATCTGTAGAATGCCCGCCATCTGCACCTGATGAGAAAAGAATATGTACGACTGGTTGAACGCCCTGCCCAAGGCAGAACTGCACTTGCACCTCGAAGGCTCACTGGAACCCGAGCTGCTGTTCGCCCTGGCCGAGCGCAACAAGATTGCCCTGCCGTGGAACGACGTCGAAACGCTGCGCAAGGCTTATGCCTTTAACAATCTGCAGGAGTTCCTCGACCTGTACTACCGCGGCGCTGACGTGCTGCGCACCGAGCAGGACTTCTACGACCTGACCTGGGCGTACCTGCTGCGCTGCAAGGAACAGAACGTCATCCACACCGAACCGTTCTACGATCCGCAAACCCACACCGATCGCGGCATCCCGTTTGAAGTGGTGCTGGCGGGGATTACCGGTGCATTGAAAGACGGCAAATCTAAACTGGGCGTCGACAGCGGCCTGATCCTGAGCTTTCTGCGTCATCTCTCTCAGGAAGAAGCCGAAAAGACTCTCGATCAGGCGCTGCCGTTTCGTGATGCGTTCGTGGCCGTCGGCCTGGACAGCTCCGAGATGGGCCACCCGCCGAGCAAGTTCCAGCGCGTGTTTGACCGTGCCCGCAGCGAAGGCTTCCTGACCGTGGCGCATGCCGGGGAAGAAGGCCCGCCGGAATACATCTGGGAGGCACTGGACCTGCTGAAGATCGAGCGTATCGACCACGGCGTGCGCGCCATCGAAGACGAACGGCTGATGCAGCGCATCATCGACGAACAGATCCCGCTGACGGTCTGCCCGCTGTCCAACACCAAGCTCTGCGTGTTCGACGACATGTCCCAGCACAACATTCTCGACATGCTGGAACGCGGCGTGAAAGTCACCGTGAACTCGGACGACCCGGCCTACTTCGGCGGCTACGTGACCGAAAACTTCCATGCGCTGTATACGCACCTGGGCATGACCGAAGATCAAGCCAGACGTCTGGCGCAAAACAGCCTGGATGCACGACTGATCAAGCCCTGAGGCGCGCCGCACGATAGTTCAGCTCATCGTGCCTCATGCTCAGCGTGGGAGTGCAGTTCGCAAACTGCATACCGACGCAGAGCATCGGCACGAGGGTCAGAAGGCGCTTCAGCTTCGCGCCACAGGACTCACTCAAGCCGCGGCCGCTATCTTGCTGATTTCCCGCTGCCCGCTGGACGACACCTGCAAGGTGCAGGACTCTTCGGTGGGGCGCAGCCAGCCCATCTGAATGAACAACTGCAACAGCCCGGCCCCCAGCGCGCCACCCAGGTGCGGGCTGCGGTCGCTCCATTTCGGGCAGGCACAGACTGTTTCGCGTTTGCGCTGCGCCAGCGCAGGTATGTAAATACCGCGCTCGGCAAACCTGGCCATGCCTTTGCTGGTCACTTCGATGCGCTTCTCCTGCTGCTCTATCCAGCCCGCTTCCAGCAAGCGCTGATACAACTCGGCCGCCATTTCACCGCCCAGGTGGTCGGAGCAGATTCTTGCCCGCCGCAGCGGCAAGGGTGGCATGGGCTGAGCAAAGCGACGACTGATCTGCTCGGCGCTGGCCTGCGAGGCACAGGCCAATGCTTCCACGGCAGCGCCCACTTCCGGCGCGGCCAGGCGGAAAAAACGCTTTCGCCCCCGAGCTTCCTGCTTCAACAGTCCGCCATTGGCCAAACGCGCCAGGTGCGCGCCTGCCGAAGACGTGGAGAGCCCCGCCAGAATCGCCAGCTCATCGGCAGAGCGGGCAGTGCCATCCATCAGCGCCCAGATCATCGCGCTACGCTTGGGGTCCGCCAGCAATGTCGCAATCTGACTGATGCAAGGACCGTATTCCATGTGTTCACTCCCTGTTGAAACATTCATCTGTCTCGGTGACTTAATGACAGCCATCACGTCCTGATAAAGTTGAACGCGTCTTTAACCTGAAATGACAAGTATAAACTCTATGCCCTGCAGCCCCATTGGGT
The DNA here is from genome assembly GCF_002093745.1 of Pseudomonas graminis. Lineage (GTDB taxonomy): Bacteria > Pseudomonadota > Gammaproteobacteria > Pseudomonadales > Pseudomonadaceae > Aquipseudomonas. The sequence goes on along the minus strand of NZ_MTSB01000002.1, from coordinate 390,186 downwards.
GAAAAACTATTCGTACAAACTGTTGTCGCGCAACGGCCCGTAGAACCGAGTGAAGTTCTCGCGCCACGGCCAATTTAAAGCTTTCTTGTGACAACCCATCAACAGCTCTATTCAGGGCCTTTCAGCTCGAATATAAAAAAGCCACTGAAAAAACAAGCGCTCTGCCCATGACAAAAATGCCAAAAGCGCTCAACAACTGTCGACTTCAACTTTGCCCCGACCGCAGAACTTTGCATTTTTGAAATGCATTTAAATACTCTATTTTCCGAAGTGTCCGTAGGCTGTTTCCCTGTAATACGTAGCCCTTAAAACAAACCAACGGGCGACTGGCCTACAGCATGTTGCTTACAGCGAGACCTGAGCATATCCAGCAGCAGATTGACGGGCTTGCTGAGTTGCGCACGGTGCGCGCACAGCAAGTTCAGCGGGGCGCGCTCCCCGGTCAGGTCCGGCATCAATACGTTGAGGCGTCCGGCCCGTACGTCCGCCGCCACATCCAGCCAGGACTTGTACGCAATGCCCTCGCCTGCCACCGCCCAGCGGCGCACCACGTCAGCATCGTCGCTGAAGCGGTTGCCGCTGACCGTCAGGCTGATCTCGCGTTTGCCGTCATGCAGCGTCCAGCGGTCATGCAAGCGATCACCAAGCATGAACAGCAGGCAATTATGCTGCGCCAGTTGCTCGACCTGATGAGGCTCGCCGTGGCGCTCCAGATACGCCGGAGCGGCACACAGCACCCGCCGGTTGTCAGGCAGCACCGGCAACGCGACCAGGCTGGAATCCTCAGGCTCGCCGTAACGCAGCGCAACGTCGACAGGCTGGCGGAACAGGTCAGCCATGCGATCGCCCAGCAGCAGCCGCACCGTCAGTTGCGGATGCTGTTGCTGGAAGTCATCAAGCCAGGGCAACAGAACGTTGCGACCTAGGTCCGAGGGCGCGGAAAGTTGCAGCACACCTTCGCAGCGATCCTGGCTGCTGGCCAACAACCTTCGCCCCTCTTCAAGGCTGCCAAGCGCAGCGCGGGCATATTCCAGAAACCCCTCGCCTTCGGCGGTCAGCCGGAGGCTACGGGTAGAGCGCGCCAGCAAGCGCGCGCCCAATTGCCGCTCGATGCGCTTGAGCGCGGCACTCGCGACCGCCGCAGACAGGTCCATCACCCGCGCGGCAGCAGAAAGGCTGCCCAGGTCCGCGGCTCGCACGAACAATTGCAGGTCATCAAAACGCAGCATCAAAGCCTCGCATTATCAAAATAATGTTGAAACAGACTGCCGTTTTAGCGGGTTTTATCTTTACTGGAAATAGCCAATGATCCTTCCATCATTTTCCCTGTGGAGGTCCCTGCCATGAAAGCCATTGCCTATTACCAGTCCTTGCCGATCAGCGACACCCAATCCCTGCAAGACATCGAGCTGCCAGAACCGGTCGCGGGCGCGCGCGACCTGCTGGTCGAGGTCAAGGCGATCTCGGTCAACCCGGTGGACACCAAAATCCGTCAGAACGTCCAGCCGGAAGACGGTGCGCCCAAAGTGCTGGGCTGGGACGTGGCTGGTGTGGTGAAAGCCGTCGGCAATCAGGTCACCCTGTTCAAACCCGGCGACAAGGTCTTCTACGCCGGCTCCCTGACCCGGCCAGGCGCCAACAGCGAACTGCACGTGGTGGATGAGCGCATCGTCGGCCACATGCCGAAAACCCTGAGCTTCGCCCATGCGGCGGCTCTGCCCCTGACGGCAATCACGGCCTGGGAGCTGCTGTTCGAGCGCCTGAACATTGCCCAGCAGAAAGGCGAAGGCTCGCAAAGCCTGTTGATCGTCGGCGCAGCGGGTGGCGTCGGTTCGATCCTGACCCAACTGGCACGGCAACTGACGTCGCTGAAAGTCATCGGCACCGCTTCGCGTCCCGAAACCGAAAGCTGGGTTCGCGAGCTGGGCGCGCATGACGTGCTGGACCACAGCAAACCGCTGAGCGAAGAGTTGAAGCGTGTCGGTCTGCACCACGTGACCCATGTGGCCAGCCTGACCCAGACCGAACAGCATCTGGATCAACTGGTCGAGGCGCTGAAGCCGCAAGGCAAACTGGCCCTGATCGATGACCCCAAGACGCTGGACGTCTCGAAGCTCAAGCGCAAGAGCCTTTCGCTGCACTGGGAGTTCATGTACACGCGGTCGATGTTTGAGACCGAGGACATGATCGAACAGCACAACCTGCTCAACCGGGTGGCTGAGTTGATTGACGCCGGTACGCTGAAAACCACGTTCGGTGAGCACTTCGGCCGCATCAACGCAGAAAACCTGCGCCGCGCTCACGCACTGCTGGAAAGCGGCACCGCCAAAGGCAAGGTTGTACTTGAGGGGTTCTGAGTCGCGCAGAACGTTGTGTCAGTCACGCAGCGCGGGACTGACACAACCACAGGGGCGAATCAGGCTGTCTGTGCCTGAGCGTCCCGATTACGTTGCGCGCGGCGGGTAAGTACCGAAAGACTCACCGTCAGTACGCCACAGAGGCTGATCACCAGCGCCATCGGTGTGGCCGTGCCGTCATGCAGCACGCCCACCAGGCTGGCGGCGACGGCAGCAACGCTGAATTGCAGGCACCCCAGCAACGCCGATGCACTGCCGGCGCGCGCCCACTGACCATTCATGGCGCAGGCCGACGCGTTGGGAATGATGCAGCCCAGGCTGGCGACGCAGATGAACAGCGGCACCAGCAATGGCCACAGCGCTTCGGTGCGCAGCCCGGTGATCGCCAGCAGAATCAGGGCCGCGGCCAGGTAGATCCAGACCGTGCGCGACAGCAAAAACGCAGGACCGGTCTTGCGCAGGATGCGTGCGTTGATCTGCGCCACCAGAATGAAGCCCGCCGCATTCATCCCGAACAGCCAGCCGTAATGCTCGGCAGGCACGCCATACAGCTTGATGAAGACAAACGGCGACCCGGCAACGTAGGCGAACATTCCCGCCATGGCGATGCCGCCTGTCAGGGCATGCCCGATGAAAACGCTGTCCTTGAACAGATTGCCGTACTGCCGCAACGCGCCGCTCAATGGCTGACGAGGCGTGCTGGCAGGCATGCTTTCCGGCAGGCCGAGCGCAACCGCCGTCAGGCAGGCAGCGCTGAACAGCGAAAGGCTGACGAAGATCGATTGCCAGCCAAAGGTGCTGACCAGCACGCCGCCAAGCATGGGCGCCAGAATCGGGGCCAGGCCCATGACCAGCATCAGTTGCGAAAACACCTTGGCCGATTCGACGGCGTTGCATTTGTCGCTGACAATCGCACGCGACAGCACCATGCCGGCACAGCCACCCAACGCTTGAACGAACCGCGCAGCGATCAGCCATTCGAGGCTCGGCGCAAACGCGCAGGCCACCGATGACAGCATGAACAGGGTGACGCCGACCAGCATCGGAATGCGCCGGCCAAAGCGGTCAGCCACCGGCCCATAAGCCAGTTGGCCGAGGGACAGCCCCAGAAAATAGGCGGCCAGGGTCAGTTGTACATGCTTCTCATCGGTCCCGAAATACGAGGCCATGGCAGGAAAGCCGGGAAGATAGAAGTCGATGGCCAGAGGGCCGAAGGCGCTCAATGAGCCAAGGATCAGGATCGTACGTAGATTCATCGGGTGTCCATTAACGGCTGCAAAGCAACGGGCAAGTTTAACCGGCTTACCTTGCAGAGAACGTAGGACGGGGTAATTAATTCAAAATTTTTCCAACTTCACGAACCGTAAATCGACCCTGTTTCGCCCATCCGTTCCCGGCTCGGCTCAGGCCAACTGCGCCTGATACCCCTCTTCGCCAATCAACTTGATGATGTGTTCTGGCGACAGGTTGCTCTCTACCCTGACCTCCTTGCGGGCCAGTTCGACCTGAACGTCGGCGGCGGGGTCATCCTGCCTGATCGCCTCGGTCACAGCGCGAACACAGTGCCCGCAAGTCATGCCCTGAACGTTGAATAACTGCATGCTGCTACTCCTTCTGTGATGGATGTCGGGCATCTTCAACCTTGCCATCATGACAAGGTCAAGTTTCTGTTATTTCTGCCGGGCTGGTATTCACGCTGAACGTGGGCCAAGCTGAGTCAATACGTTTACATCAGGAGTATCAGCGATGCGCTGGTCAGCAGTGATTCTCTTCAGCATTCTCGGTTTTCTGGGGATCGCACCCGCCACTCAGGCTGCACAGGATTACGGCATCCTGATCATTTCCCGAGAGCGCCTGGAAGTGGCCACTTCCTGTGAGATCGGTATCTATGTTCAGGATCAGCTGGCCGGGCGACTGTTTCAAGAGGACTCGGTGTCTTTCAATCTGCCGCCGGGTGAAGTCTCTGTGCGACTACGCCGGCTGGGCGGCACCGTCAGAGGGTGCGAGTCGGGGATGGAGGCGCAGAGCAGCATCAAGATCACGCTGCGCGCCGGGGATATTCTCAAGTACCGCATTGCGACCGATCTGAACGGGCTGTACCTCAAGAAAGCCGATCTCAACTATTGATTCACGCTTGACCTTGCCCGTGTGGCAAGGTTGATCCTTGCAGGTATCCAGCCTCAGGGAGTGATAGACATGCAAGACACCACCGCCTTCGACCTGCCGATCAGCGGCATGACCTGCGCCAGCTGCGCGGGCCGGGTCGAGCGTGCCCTGGCCAAAGTGCCGGGGGTCAACAGCGTGACGGTCAATCTGGCCAATGAACGCGCCCATGTGGTCACGGCTTTGCAGACCGACCCGCTCACCCTGATCGCCGCCGTCAGCCGCGCCGGTTATGGCGCAACGCTGGCCCAGGACCGCAAGACCGAAGCCGATAGCAAAATCCGTCACCTGCACCGTGAGCGCTGGGCCTTGCTGCTGGCGGTCGTGCTCGCGCTGCCGTTGATCCTGCCGATGGTGCTGACGCCTCTGGGTGTTCACTGGATGCTGCCCGCCTGGGTGCAATTCGCGCTGGCAACACCGGTGCAGTTCATTCTGGGCGCACGCTTTTATGTGGCGGCCTGGAAAGCCCTGCGTGCCGGCGCGGGCAATATGGACCTGCTGGTCGCCATCGGCACCAGCGCGGGTTATGGCCTGAGTGTCTATCACTGGTTGAGCGCCGCACCCGGTACGACCCCGCATCTGTATTTCGAGGCGTCAGCGGTCGTGATTGCGCTGGTGTTGCTGGGCAAGTATCTGGAGAGCCGCGCCAAGCGCCAGACCGCCAGCGCCATCCGTGCGCTTGAAGCATTGCGCCCGGACCGCGCGCTGCGTGTGATCGATGGCGTGGAGCAGGACGTGGCGATCAGCGAACTCCGGCTGGGCGACACCGTGCTGGTCAAGCCCGGAGAGCGCTTTCCGGTGGACGGCGAAGTGATCGAAGGCCGCAGTCATGCCGATGAAGCGCTGATCACCGGAGAAAGCCTGCCTGTGGTCAAGCAATCGGGTGACAAGGTCACGGGCGGCGCTATCAATGGCGAGGGCCGCCTGTTGATCAGAACGTCAGCGCTGGGCGCAGAAACGGTGTTGGCGCGCATCATCCGGCTGGTCGAAGACGCGCAAGCGGGCAAGGCGCCGATTCAGAAACTGGTGGATAAAGTCAGTCAGGTGTTTGTGCCGGCCGTGCTGGTGATCGCCTTCTTCACCCTGGCAGGCTGGCTGCTGGTTGGCGCCTCCCTTGAAGTGGCGCTGATCAACGCCGTCGCCGTGCTGGTGATCGCCTGCCCTTGTTCTCTGGGCCTGGCGACGCCGACGGCGATCATGGCCGGGACCGGTGTGGCAGCGCGCTACGGCATTCTGATCAAGGATGCCGACGCGCTGGAGCGCGCTCATGACGTGGACGCCGTGGTGTTCGACAAGACCGGCACATTGACCTCGGGTACGCCGCGCATCACTAACATGAGCGCCGTGCTGGGCAATGAAGAACACCTGTTGCAACTGGCGGGCGCCCTGCAACGTGGCAGCGAGCACCCGCTGGCCAAGGCGGTACTGGACGTCTGCCATGAATGGCAACTCAAGCTCGACCCGGTCGACAACAGCCACGCCCTGAGTGGCCGGGGTATCGCCGGCACGGTTCAGGGTCGTGAGCTGGCACTGGGTAATCGACGTCTTCTGAACGAAAGCGGCTTGCCGATGGGCGATCTGGCCGAATCTGCACGTATATGGGAAGCCGACGGGCGCACTTTGTCGTGGCTGATCGAACAGGCACCGGAACCCAAGGTGATCGGCATGTTTGCGTTCGGGGACACGCTCAAGCCCGGAACCGATCAGGCGATCAGGACGCTGAGCGCGCGCGGCATCACCAGCCATTTGCTGACCGGTGACAACCGGGGCAGCGCGCAGACGGTTGCCAAGGCGCTGGGGATCCATGATGTCCACGCTGAAGTGCTGCCTGCCGACAAGGCGGACACCATCACCCGGCTGAAAAGCACGCATGTGGTGGCAATGGTCGGTGACGGCATCAATGATGCCCCGGCGCTGGCGGCGGCTGACGTGGGCATTGCGATGGGCGGCGGCACCGATGTCGCGATGCAGGCGGCGGGTATCACGCTGATGCGCGGCGATCCACGGTTGGTGCCGGCAGCGCTGGAGATCAGCCGCCGGACCTACGCGAAAATCCGCCAGAACCTGTTCTGGGCATTCGTCTACAACCTGATCGGCATTCCACTCGCAGCGCTGGGCTATCTCAACCCGGTGCTGGCGGGCGCGGCAATGGCCCTGTCCAGCGTCTGCGTGGTGGGCAACGCCTTGCTGCTGAAAACATGGAAACCCCGCGAGCTGGAGGACACACCATGAACATCGGCCAAGCAGCGAAGAGCAGTGGCTTGAGCGCGAAGATGATCCGCTATTACGAGTCCATCGGTCTGCTGAAAGCGGCGCATCGCAGCGACAGCGGCTATCGCCTGTACAGCGCTGAAGACCTGCACACACTGGCGTTCATCAAGCGCTCGAGGGATCTGGGGTTTTCGCTGGAGGAAGTGGGCAAGCTGCTAACCCTCTGGCAAGACCGGCAACGCGCCAGCGCCGACGTCAAGGCGCTGGCCCGACAGCACATCAACGACCTGAACCGCAAGATCGACGAACTGGCGAGCTTGCGCGACACGCTTCAGGAGCTGGTTGAGCACTGCCAGGGCAACGACCGCCCCGACTGCCCGATCCTCAAGGACCTGGCGTCAGGCGGGTGTTGTTCATAGGTATTTCCGCCGATCAACAGAGGACGCAGAGCGTCCGGAACGGCATGACGACGCAGAGCGTCGCACGATGCGGGGCTAACACCGCCGCATCAGGGGATGACCTACTCCTGTGGGAGTGAGCTTGCTCACGAAGCGGGTGTTGTTCCTAGGTAGTCCCGCCGCTCAACAGAGGACGCAGAGCGTCCGGAACGGCATGACGACGCAGAGCGTCGCACGATGCGGGGCTAACACCGCCGCATCAGGGGATGACCTACTCCTGTGGGAGTGAGCTTGCTCACGAAGCGGGTGTTGTTCACAGGTATTCCCGCCACTCAACAGAGGACGCAGAGCGTCCGGAACGGCATGACGACGCAGAGCGTCGCACGATGCGGGGCTAACACCGCCGCATCAGGGGGATGACCTACTCCTGTGGGAGTGAGCTTGCTCACGAAGCGGGTGTTGCTCGTAGGTAGTCCCGCCGCTCAACAGAGGACGCAGAGCGTCCGGAACGGCATGACGACGCAGAGCGTCGCACGATGCGGGGCTAACACCGCCGCATCAGGGGGATGACCTACTCCTGTGGAAGTGAGCTTGCTCACGAAGACGCTGGTTCAAACGTACCGGCCTCTTCGCGCAACACTCCTGTGGGAGCGAGCTTGCTCGCGAAATGGCCGGTAAAGGCTCCGAAAAACGCGCGCCTGAACCATCGCCTTCGCGAGCAAAACGCTCGCCCCCACAAGGTCAGTGCTGCATCCACGGCGGTGGCGGTTCTTCGGCGGACTTGCTCGGTGGCTCGTCGTCTGCGGCGCGCGCTGCCTGACGGCGGGCCTCGTCGAGGCGGGCGGCTTCGATTTCGCGCAGCACGCCGCCCACATCGGCTTCGTCCTCCGGCTCATCGAACTCACCGGTCAACACCGTGGCTGGCGACAAGGTGCCCGCTTCGTAGTACGACCACATTTCCTTGGCGTACTTGGTCTTTCTGAGTTCCGGCGCAAAGCGGCCGAAGTACAGCGCCATGTTGCCGACGTCACGCTCCAGCATGCTGAACGCGTGGTTGTTGCCCGCCGCATCGACCGCCTGCGGCAAGTCGATGATCACCGGGCCGGACGGCGCCAGCAGCACGTTGAACTCGGAAAGGTCACCGTGTACCAGACCGGCACACAGCATCAGCACGATCTGCTCGATCAGGAACGCGTGATACTCCCGCGCCTGATCCGGCTCCAGCACCACGTCATTCAGACGCGGGGCGGCATCGCCGTACTCGTCGGCCACCAGCTCCATGAGCAGCACGCCTTCAAGGAAGTCATACGGCTTGGGCACCCGGACCCCGGCACTGGCCAGACGAAACAGTGCAGCCACTTCGGCGTTCTGCCAGGCGTCTTCTGTTTCCTTGCGGCCGAACTTCGAACCCTTGGCCATCGCCCGGGCCTGCCGGCTGTTGCGTACCTTACGACCTTCCTGATACTCGGCCGCCTGACGGAAACTGCGTTTGTTAGCCTCCTTGTAAACCTTGGCACACCGCAGCTCTTTGCCACAGCGCACCACATAAACAGCTGCCTCTTTACCACTCATGAGCGGGCGCAGCACCTCGTCGACCAGACCGTCTTCGATCAGGGGTTCAATGCGTTTAGGAGTTTTCATCAGCTTTTATTGTGGGTCCTTTGTTGCCAGATACGCGATTGTTGCCGTTATACGGCAATCCTCCGCCAGCGAGTAGGGGTAGTACCCTGTGGATTGAAAGGTTTTTTAATCAAAAACCGCGCAATGCCCCGGTTTCAAGCACCTTTCATGCCGTAAGGCCGCTTGAAGATATTCCGGGACAAAACATGTAAGGGCCGAAAAAGAGCGAGGGAATGCATTCATGAGTGCGTACTGCCAAACCGCCTTACTTGAACAGGTCTCCGGGCGTATGGCCAAACAACCCCTTGAACGCGGCGATGAACGCAGACGTCGAGTCATAACCGCAGGCCAACGCGGTATGGGTCACACTGGCGCCCTCTTCCAGTGCAGACAGTGAAGACAACAGGCGTGCGCGCTGGCGCCAGCCGCGAAAGCTCAGGCCGGTTTCACGCTGAAAGAGGCGCATCAGGGTTTTCTCTGATGCCCCGAGACGGGCGGCCCAGTCGTGCAACGTGACCAACCGGCCCGGTTCCTCGATCAATTCATTGCACAACCCCAGCAAGCGCGGGTGACGCGGCAACGGCAGTGAAAACCCGACTTCGGGGAGGCGCGCCAACTGATCCAGCAACACCTGCACAAGGCGCGCCTCGGGGCTGTCCTGCTCGGGATAGTCCACGGGCAACAGGCAAAAGCTCTTGATCAGCTCGCGGGCCAACGGCGTGACTTCCAGCACCCGGCAACGCTGCGGTGCCCAACCGGAATCTGCCGTGCGAATGTACACACTGCGCATTTCCGCGCGCATGGAGGTCACGACCTCGTGCTCAAGCCCGGCAGGCACCCAGACGCCCCACTGCGGCGGTGCAAAAAAACTGCCCTCGGCGGTGTGGACACCCAGAACACCGCTGATCGCATAAGAAAACTGCACCCAGTCGTGCCGATGAGGCGGCGTCCATGAACCGGCACTGAGGCTTTCAGCGCGGGCATACAACGGGCGCGGCAGACCGGACAGCGCCGGTATCTGCCGCTCGCCTTCGGGGTGACGCTGGTCGATCTGTCCGTTAGTAGGCATCTTATGGCCTTATGTCGCAAGACGGCTGTAGGGCAACAGGGTAGCCTGCGCACATCCCTGATTACAAAAGTTGTCCGAGCCTGCCATGCAATCACTCAAACACTTCAAACGCGTCGCCACCGACTGGTTCCTGTGGGGCATGGTCCTGGCAACGGTTCTCGCTTATTTTCTCCCGCGCTTCGGAGCTTCCGGCGGCAACATGCACGCCGAATACGTGATCAACATCGGCGTGTTCGTGGTGTTCTTTCTGCACGGCGTCAACCTTTCCAGCGAGCAGATCAAACGAGGGCTGACCAACTGGCGCCTGCACGTCATGATCCAGGCCTTCACCTTCGTGGTGTTCCCACTGATCTGGCTGGTGTGCGACAAGCTGCTGGGTTCGCATGTACCCGCCTTGTTGATGCTGGGTTTCTTCTATCTGTGCGCCCTGCCCTCGACCATTTCGTCTTCGGTTGCGCTGACCGGCAGTGCAGGCGGCAACGTTCCCGCAGCGATCCTCAACGCCAGCATGTCCAGCGTGATCGGCATTTTCATCACGCCGTGGCTGGTGAGCTTGCTGGTTGGCACTGGCGCGGGCGGCATCGATCTGGGCGACACGCTGCTGAACCTGTGCGCCATGCTCCTGCTGCCACTGGTGTTGGGGCAACTGTTGCGTCCGTGGCTGGGCACATTTTTCGCGCGACACAAGAAGTACACCAACCTGATCGACAAAATGGTGATCCTGTTGCTGGTCTACGCCGCGTTCTGCAATTCGATGATTTCCGGGATGTGGCAAAGCCAGGGCAACAGCGTGATCCTGACCGCGTTCATCGGCACCGCGCTGCTGCTGGCCGTGATTCTGTTGATGACCACGCGCACGGCGCGGGCACTCAAGTTCGATCACGCCGACAAGGTCGCTGCGGTGTTCTGCGCCACCAAGAAGTCTCTGGCAGCCGGTGCGCCGATGGCGGCGTTGATCTTCGGCAGCAACCCGGGGCTGGGTCTGATCTTGCTGCCGATCATGATCTATCACCCGATGCAGTTGATTGTGTGCTCGGTCATTGCCGAGAGTTACGCCAGTCGTCACCGCCAGCAATTGTCACACGCGGCGCTGGAAGAGGCTCGCGCCGCCTGACAGACGCTACATCAGCGCGTCATCATCGAGCGTGACGCGCGCGTAGAAGATGATCGCCACGGTCGGGATCAGCGCCGAATAGCCCGGTCTGAGCGCGGTGCCGAAATGCGTCAACAGGCGTTGCACCGGGGCCTGGCGAATGGCGCCCAGTAATCCCTTGAGCCGACCGGGGGCACTCTCGGCCTGCACCGGTTTGAACAGCGCAGCAAGGGTCAGACGCTCCGCCAGTTCTTCGACATGCGCGGCATACACCTCCCAGCTCATCGCCCTGACGCTGGCACGGGGCATTTGCACCAGCGGGTGTGCGCTATTGAATGCATGGCGGAAAAACGTTCTGAGCAGCAGTTCTTCCACTTCGACGACAGTGGCGCACTGGTGCAACGCATTGTCCAGGCCGTATTGCCGCGCCAGCATGCCCAGCGCCCGTGTGTAGGGCACACCTCTGCGCCGGGCGGCATTGACCAGAAAGTGGCCGGCAACCAGCTGAAACTCACGCACGAACGCGTAGGTGCGATTGGCCTCGGTTTCCTTGAGACGGGTCCAGCGACTGCTGCGCAGGTGCTTGATCGCCGCTTCCAGTACGTCATCCGGCGAGCGCGCCAGCACGTCGTGCAGCCAGGTGTCCTGCAAAACCGGATCGCGGGTCGTGGTCGGTAACACGGCAACGCCTGTTTCCAGCCCTTCACAGCCGCTGAACCCGGTGGCGATCAGCACTTCCTGCAAGCGTCGCCAATAATGGTGATGGCGGTAACCCGGCATGCGCACGTTTTCGAAATGCTCGACCGGCGTGCGCCCCAGGCTTTTCTCGCCCAGGTTCAACAGCAGCACGTGGTCTTCGCTGGAGTAGGCGTTGATCAGCCGCCCACTGATTTTCTGATTGAGCACCTTGGCCTCGGCAGGCTCGATGCGAACCGCTGCAGCCATCAACAGAACGTCGTCCACAATAAGGCCGTGTTCAAGGGATTGCTCCAGGGTCTTGAGCGCACTGACCAACAGCCGCCCGCCCAGCGAATGGCCAATCAGGTTGACGCGCTTTACGTCCGGGTGGTGTTCAAACAGATAGCGGTCGAGCTGCGCCAGCAGCACTTTGCCCATGTCTCGGGCACGGTTGCGGATCCGCGCAAAATGCACCACCCGGTCCCCCGCCAGCGCGGCTGCACCGGCCAGCGGATGCACACGGGCCGCCGCCATCAGCAGACCGCGGGAGCGATTGTCCATTTGGGTGAAATGACTCGAAGGCCAGAACGCCAGGATATTCACACTCTGACGCAGGGCACCGGGAATACTGTTGGCCAGCATGCGCCGGTCATCCAGATCATGACCTGACGAGTATCCGTGAATGAAGACGTTGGCGACCTCGCCCGACGTCTTGGGCAGGGTCAGAAACTTGAAATGATTTTCCACGTTGTCCTGTCACGCATGGGCGGGTTGCGCGCTCAATTTTTGACGATAAAGCGTTTGGCGATCAGCATGATCAGTCGCAGGCAGAACACGATACCGGTCACGGCGATCACCCATTTGGCAACCAGCAAAAAATAACCTTCGATCTCATCGGACACCAGCCCCACCAGCAGCCCCATTCCGCCGATCAGCAAACCGATCAGCGCCAGCCCGATGTAAGGCCGCAACCAGCGGGTCCGCGCGCCTTTGTCGAAGAGGTAAAACGCGGCGCCGATGAGGATCGCAAGCACCGACACGCCAATAATGAACCCCATGCTTTACCTCAACGTTACACGCCAATAGTGCTGACTGATCATCCCATACGCGCGTCCGGTCTTGAAAGCGCGCCGCATGAATGTGACGCAGAGCGCCACGAGCGGCATTCCCACGCGGGAGCGTGCGGAGCGAGCAGCGACCGCACGAACACCTCTTGTGCCCACGCCCCAGGCATTGGCCTAACGTTCCAATATCGCCGTCACGCCCTGCCCGCCTGCGGCGCAGATGGAGATCAGTCCGCGCCCGCTGCCTGCCGCGTCCAGTAGTTTGGCCAGGTTGGCGACAATGCGGCCTCCCGTGGCGGCAAACGGATGACCAGCGGCCAGTGAGCTGCCTTTGACGTTCATTTTGCTGCGGTCAATTGACCCCAATGGTGCGTCAAGGCCAAGGCGGGTCTTGCAGTAATCGGCATCTTCCCACGCCTTGAGGGTACACAGCACCTGAGCGGCAAAGGCTTCATGAATCTCGTAATAATCGAAGTCCTGAAGCGTCAGACCATTGCGCGCTAACAGGCGCGGAACGGCGTAGGCCGGCGCCATCAACAGCCCTTCTGCACCGTTGACGAAATCCACCGCTGCCGCCTCGCCGTCACGCCAGTAAGCCAGCACCGGCAAGCCTCGTTCACGCGCCCATTCTTCGCTGGCCAGCAACACCACCGACGCACCGTCCGTCAGAGGTGTCGAATTACCTGCCGACAACGTGCCTTTGGCGCTGCGCTCGAAAGCCGGTTTGAGGCTCGCCAGTTTTTCCAGCGTCAGGTCCGGGCGCAGATTGTTGTCACGGTTCAGCCCCAGGTAGGGCGTCATCAGGTCATCGTGCCAGCCCTCGGCATAGGCCGCCGCCATTTTCAGGTGGCTTTCCAGCGCCAGTTGGTCTTGCGGTGCCCGCTCTATGCCCCAGGTCTGCGCCATCAATTCGCAATGCTGACCCATCGAAAGACGCGTGCGCGGTTCGCCGTTGCGTGGCAGTTCCGGCTTGAGGTGATGCGGACGTAGCTGCAAAAGGGTCTTGAGCTTGTCGCCAGGCGTCTTGCTGCGATTGACCTGCAGCAGAATGTTGCGCAGCCCTTCATTGACGCCTATCGGCGCATCGGACGTGGTGTCCACGCCACCGGCAATGCCGCACTCGATCTGCCCCAGCGCAATCTTGTTGGCCACCAGCAGCGCAGCCTCCAGCCCGGTGCCGCAGGCCTGCTGAATGTCGTAGGCCGGGGTCTGGGCAGACAGCCGTGATCCCAGAACGCATTCTCGGGTCAGGTTGAAATCTCTGGAATGCTTGAGCACTGCGCCCGCCGCCACCTCGCCCATGCGCAAACCATGCAGGTTGAAGCGCTCGATCAAACCTTCGAGCGCTGCGGTCAGCATGTCCTGATTGCTGGCCTTGGCGTAGGGACCATTGGAGCGGGCGAACGGAATGCGATTACCGCCGACGATGGCGACACGACGAGGATGCGTCATGGAAAACTCCCTTTCTTCAAACGGATGAATGAGCCGTGTCGATAGCAAGAACAAATGTCGTGCCACCGTGGTCCATTCCTTTGAACCCCGACTTCAGGAGAGTGTTCCATGCCGTCAGATCGCTATATCGATTTCGCCAACTCCGACATGGGTCGTCGTCTGGTGAGCGCCGTCGGTCTGCCCGCTCCCACCCACCTGGAGCGTTGGCAGGCCGGGCGTTTGCGCCCTGTCGAAGGCACGCTGCTGATCAGTGCGGGGCCGCTGGGCGATGAGGTCAGACAATTCGCCAGCCGCCTGACAGACTCGCTGTACAGTTTCGGCAGCGACATGCCGGGTGCAACCACTTGGGTCTCCAATCAAGGGCCTCGACTGAAGGCCGTGGTATTCGACGCCAGCCAGATCCTGCGCACCGAACAGCTCAGGCAGCTTCGGGATTTCTTTCAGCCACTGCTGCGCAATCTCGACCATTGCGCACATGTCGTGATTCTTGGCAGAGCGCCGGCCACCCTTGATGACCCGCTGGCCGCCAGCACTCAACAGGCCATCGAGGGTTTCAGCCGCTCGCTGGCCAAGGAAGTGCGCAACGGTGCAACGGTCAAGTTGTTGCAGGTGGATGAAGACGCTCAGGATCAACTGGAAGGCGCACTGCGCTTCTTCCTGACGCCCAAGGCGGCGTTCATCTCCGGTCAGTTTGTTCACCTGACTGCCTGCCCGACGAAGGTCCAGGACTGGACGCGTCCGCTGGCCGGTCGCAAAGCGGTGGTGACCGGCGCGGCACGGGGCATCGGTGCGTCAATTGCCGAAACCCTGACCCGTGATGGCGCGCAGGTCATTCTGCTGGATGTGCCTCAGACCCGAAAAGAGCTGGAAGCGCTGGCCTCACGGCTTGGCGGCCAGGCCCTGGCGCTGGATATCTGCTCGGAAGACGCCCCTGCTCAACTGCTTGAGCACCTGCCGGATGGCGTCGACATTCTGGTCCATAACGCGGGCATTACTCGCGACAAGACGCTGGCCAACATGCCGGAAGATTTCTGGGACTCGGTGCTGGCCGTCAACCTCAATGCTCCGCAAGTGCTGACGCAGGTGCTGCTCGACGCCGGCGCGCTGAAAGACGATGCCCGAATCATTCTGATGGCGTCGATCAGCGGTATCGCCGGGAATCGCGGACAAACCAACTACACCACCAGCAAGGCCGGCCTGATCGGCTTTGCCCGGGCGATGGCCCCCGGACTCAAGGCGCGAGGCATCAGTATTAATGCGGTTGCGCCGGGGTTCATCGAAACGAAGATGACCGCCCATATGCCGTTCACCTTGCGTGAGGCAGGCCGACGCATGAGTTCGCTGGGCCAGGGCGGTTCGCCACAGGACGTAGCAGAAGCCGTGGCCTGGTTCAGCCAGCCGGGCAGCGGCGCGGTCAGTGGTCAGGTTCTGCGTGTCTGTGGTCAAAACGTGATCGGGGCCTGAGGTCTCGCACTGAATTCAAGGAGATGGACGATGACGGCTCACTGGCGCTACCTCGATTCTTTGCAACCTCTTTCCAACCTGTTTATCCAGGCGGCACTGCGCCGTCGCAAGGTAACCGGCTCGCAGCTACCCGATCTGGGGCTGCGCAGCTGGATCGCGGTGGACAACGAAAAGCTCGAAGCTTACCGAAAGGTCTGCGGGTTCGAGGACAGCAGCCTGCTGCCGCCGACCTATCCACATGTGATGGCATTTCAGCTACAGATGCAGTTGATGACTTCGCAGGAGTTCCCGTTCCCGCTGCTGGGGCTGATCCATGTCGACAACTGCATCTGCGTCCATCGCCCGCTCGGAGGCGTCAGCCAGCTGTACATCAGTGTTCAGGCCACCAACCTGCGCCCACACCGTAAAGGGGCGATGTTCACGCTGCTGACTCAGGCTGAAGATGGCCTGGGCCTGCTTTGGGAAGAAGAAAGCACCATGCTCTGCACGGCAGCCAAGCCGGACAGCTCGTCTGCCGAGCAGGAAGAGTCCGTGTTGCTGCCGATGATGCACGTGGAAAGCTGGCGGGCGACGCCACAGATCGGCCGTGATTACGCCAAGGTGTCGGGGGACTACAACCCGATTCACCTGAGCGCACCCAGTGCCAAGATGTTCGGTTTTCCGCGCGCCATCGCTCACGGCATGTGGCTGAAAGCGCGCGCTCTGGCCGCGCTGGATGAGCATTTGCCGGCCTCGAATGTCGAGATCAGCGTGCAATTCCAGAAATCGGTGCGCCTGCCCGCCGACGTGGCACTGTCGGCCAATGCCGCCGGGGTACACGGTCAGTTCCGGATCGACGGCGATGACGGCATTGTCCACATGACCGGTCATTGGCAGCCGGTGGCCCCGTAAGCGTTTGACTGGCCAGGGAGCCTTGTTCTATCACCAAGGACGAGGCTCGGCTGAACAAACCTCAACGCCCACTTGCCTGGCGACCCGTTCCCCCTGAAGCTATGCGTCTTCAGGAGAGCACGATGAACCTCGACGAGTTGACCCAACGCCTGCACCGTATTCGCGACCAGAACGACTGGAAGCCCTTTCACAGCCCCAAAAACCTGGCGATGGCGGCCAGCGTGGAGATGGCCGAGCTGGTGGAAATATTTCAGTGGCTGCGCGAGGACCAGTCCCGCGAGTTGCCTGCCGATCAGTTGGAGCATGCTGGCCAGGAAGTCGGCGACATTGTCCTTTACCTGTTGCTGCTGTGCAGCGAACTCGGGCTGGACATGGAGACGGTGGTGCGCAACAAACTGGCGGACAGTGAGCGGAGATTCGCCCGGTGAGTGATCGTCATTTCGACCAGTTGGCGACCCGTTTCGCGGAAAAGATCTACGGCGGTGCGAAAGGCGCGATTCGTCTGGCTGTGTTGCAGGCGGACTTGACCGAGACCTTGCCCAAGCGTCCGTTGCGCGTGCTGGACATCGGCGCGGGGTTGGGTCATATGTCGCTGTGGCTGGCCGAGCAAGGTCACGAGGTGACGCTGGCCGAACCCGCCGAGCCGATGCTGGAAGGCGCTCGCCAGCGTTTTGCCGATGCCGGACAGACGGCCACGTTCATTCAGGCTCCGTGGCAGGCGCTGCCCGACTTGCTGAGCGACACTTACGATGTGGTGCTGTGCCACGCCGTGCTGGAATGGCTGGCCGAGCCGCACGCGATCCTTCCGGTGCTGCGCCGGCTGACAAACGCCGAGGGCTGGCTGTCGCTGGCGTTCTACAATCGCGACGCGCTGATTTATCGCAATTTGCTCAAGGGCCATTTCCGCAAAATGCGCAAGAATGACATGGCCGGAGAAAAACAGAGCCTGACGCCCCAGCAACCGCTCGACCCTCGGGAACTGGCGGCGCAACTTGAAGGGCTGTGGAGCGTCGAAACCCGTAGCGGCGTGCGGGTGTTTCACGATTACATGCCCGTTGAATTCCAGGCCCGGGCCGAACTGACGGATATGCTGGAAATGGAACTGGCGCATCGGCGTCACCCGGCTTTTGCAGGGCTGGGTCGATACCTGCACTGGATCTGCCGTCCGGTCTGACACAATTGCGGAGACCCTCATGAAGCACCGTCTTGCCTTGCTGGCCCTGTTCTTCGGGGTCAGCGCCTGCCAAAGCGACAATCCGTATGTGGCCAGTTCGCTGCCGATGCCGCCCGCTCCGCCACAGGCGGCCAACACCCTGGACATGAGCGCTTACCCCGCGCCGCCACGGGATTATGGAAAGTACCGGACCTGGGGCTGGCTCAACGGTCAGTTGCCACCCGGCACAGCCTGGGTCGATTCCGCGCAAGTGGTCGAAGCCATGAGCAATGGCCTGGACCAGCGGGGCCTGAGGCCGGCTCGGAATAATCAGCCTGCCGACCTGTACGTCAGCGCCACGACGCGTCAGGAGGTTCGGTTGCGCCAGGTGCGTGAAGATGTCGACCCCTATTACGGCGGCGGCGCGGGTTATGGTCCTTACGGCGGCTATCGGCCGGGTTATGGCGGCTACGCCAGCGTGCCGGTGGTGCGCACGTATCAGGAAAAAGTGATGGTGGTCCAGATCAACCTGTTCGATGCGCGCACTGGCCAGCCTGTCTGGAGCGCCAGTGCAGACGCGCACAGCAGCAACAATCTGGCAGACCGCAGCAAAGCTCTGCGTCAGGCCGTGCAACAGGCGCTGACGGCTTATCCGCCTTCGTAATTTTTCGGAGAACTGCCATGTTCCGCCGTATTGTCTTGCTGTCCTGCGCCCTGCTGCTGACTGCCTGTCAGACCCAATCGATCAATCGCGACTTTGATGCCCAGCGGGATTTCGGCGGTTATCGCACCTGGAGCTGGAAGGAGCCCGCGGTTCAGTATCAGCCGGATAACGACCCGCGACTCAAGAGCGACCTGACCGAGCAGCGCATCCGCCAGTCAATCGCCGATCAACTGGATCAGCGCGGCTTGCGCATGGCCGCTGCCGGTGCGCGTTCGGACCTGAAAGTGCAGACCTGGCTGATTGTCGAAAATCGCCAGCAGACCGTGAGCACCCAATACGGTGGCGGCTGGAGCCCTTGGGGCGGTTATGGCTACTGGAACGGTCCGATCAACACTGAAACCCGCAGCGTCGACTATAAGGTCAGCACCTTGCAGATCGACCTGCTCGACGCCAAGGACGGCAAACTGGTCTGGCGAGGCAGCACCGAGCGTATCCTCAATGACAACGCCGACAACCCGGCCGAACGCGAGCAAGCCATCCGCACCACCGTCGCAAAAATTCTGGCGCAATACCCGCCGCGCTGATCGGGTTTCGAACGAGAAGCACCGTGAGCTCAGCCCTCTTTCCCTCAGTTCAAGCCTGCATGTCGCCCTGCATTTCATCGAGCAGTTCCTGAATCGCGTCAAGGCGCTCTTCGGGGTCGTCGATTTCCAGCAGTTCGACCTTGTCTTTCTCGGTGAACGGCAGCAGGTAGGCAAGCTGGTTAGACAACGCGTATTGACCTTCGGCGGACACGCCCATGTTCAGGGACGCAACCATCGGGTGTTCGGCCAGCGCTTCGAGCAGCGCAACCAGGTCGGCATCTTCTTCCTGTAACGGACGCTCCTGGGGCTCTTCCAGCCATTCAACCTCGGCCACCAGCAATTGATCGCGCTGAACTTCGGCAGCGATTACCCGAAAGCGGCGACCGCCCACGACCCGAATGCCCAACAGACCGTTGTCCTGTTGCTCGAAGTCCTCGACCAGTGCTTCACAGCCAATCCGCGAATAGCCGCCCGGCACGGACCCGACTTCGCTCCCTTCGGTGATGCACACCACACCGAACCCCTGCCCCTGCTTCATGCAGCGGCTGATCATGTCCAGATAACGAGCTTCAAACAGCTGCAGATCAAGAACGCACCCCGGAAACAGCACGGCGTTCAGTGGAAACAATGGCAATGTCATGTGAAAGCCTCCCCCCTTTAAATGGCCAGCGACATTGCCAGCGGCAGGAACAGTGCCGTTGCAACGCCCATCAGACTCATTGCCAATGCAGCAAAAGCCCCCGATTCTTCACCTTCCTGCAAGGCCACGGACGTTCCCACCGCATGCGCGGTCAAGCCCAGTGCCATGCCGCGAGCCGCGGGATGATCCACCCCGGCCAGCGACAGCAGACCCGGGCCGAAAATGGCACCAAATACACCGGTAATCAATACAAAAACCGCCGCCAGCGCCGCCACACCGCCGATCTGCTCGGCCACCAGCATGGCAATTGGCGATGTCACCGATTTTGGCGCCATGGTCATCAGAATCATATGATCGGCACCCAACAGCATCCCGAGCCCGACACACAGCCCGGTCGCAAACACGCCGCCGATTACCAGCGTAGTCAATACGGGCCAGAGCAACTGCCGAATCCGCCGCATATTCAGATAAAGGGGCACGGCCAGCGCAACGGTCGCCGGCCCCAGCAGCGTGCCCAGGATTTCGGTGCTTTTGCGGTACTCGCTGTACTCCAGACCACAGAACAGCACGACCCCGATCACCACGACCATCGACACCAGCACCGGCTGTAAAAACAGCCAGCGGGTCTTTTCGTACGCCGCCGTCGCCAGTTGATAAGCCCCCAGCGTGATCGCGATGCCAAACAAGGGGTGGTGAATCACCGACAGCCAGGCGCCATGCCAGTCCAGACTCATGAGACCTCCCGGCGGCGGTTCTGACGCTGGATAAGCTTCTGCATCAGCCAGCCGACAAACGTCAGCGAAATCATCAGCGACACGGTCAGCGTGCCGAAGATCGCCCAGAAATCCTCGGCGATGGCCGATGCGTACACCATCACGCCGACAGCGGGCGGCACCAACAGCAAGGGCAGATAGCGCAACAGACTGCTGGCAGCCACGCTGATCGGTTCGCTGACTTCACCGCGAATCATCAGATAAGCCATCAGCAATACCAGCCCGATGATCGGCCCCGGCAATATCGACAGAAACAGATGGTTGAGCGCTGTTCCCAACAATTGGAACAGCACCAGCCATGTCAAACCCCGTAACAACATGAGGACTCCAGCAAGTAAACGAATCCGGCGAATTCACGGCGCCATTATAAACACGCCAGGCCAGGGATCATGGCCAGGTATTCGCGTCCCTTCAGTCGCTTGACCAACCGGCAACCCTCTGCTGATCTTGTGATTCACCTGCAACCCCCACTCGGCAGGCGACACCGCTGATACCTCACCAGACAAGGAAAGCGACATGCCTTTTGTACCCGTCACAGCACTCACGCAATACGTTGGCAAAGAACCGGAATATTCAGACTGGCTGACCATTGACCAGGAACGTATCAACCTGTTTGCTGAAGCGACAGGGGATTTCCAGTTCATTCATGTCGACCCGGTCAAAGCCGCGCAGACCCCGTTTGGCACCACGATCGCCCACGGTTTTCTGTCGCTGTCGCTGATCCCCAAGCTCATGGAGGGCATCATGGTGCTGCCTGAGGGGCTGAAGATGGCGGTCAACTATGGCATGGACAGCCTGCGCTTCATTCAGCCGGTGCCGGTCAATTCACGTGTTCGCCTCAAGCTTCAGCTGACGGACGTGACCGAGAAAAAGCCGGGCCAGTGGCTACTCAAGGCAACCGCCACACTGGAGGTGGAGGGTCAGGAAAAACCCGCTTTTATCGCCGAACCGCTGACCCTTTGTTTTGTGTAACACGTTTAAAACATGAAACAGTCGTAACAGACTGTTTCATCCCGCTTACTCGCTGCGGCATACTCCCCTGCGGTCGTGCCCCAAGACATCTGCTCAAGCAGAGCCGGGCCCGCCACTGAATCATTCTTCCGGGATATCACATGCGCGCGCTCGCTCCACTGGCTTTGACCCTCTTGATCGCAGGCTGCGGTGATGGCGAATCACTGCTGCCCCCGGACGGCCGTCTGCCCGATGGCGGACGCTACCGCGGTGATATCGTCAACGGCACACTGCAGGGCCAGGGCCGGATCGATTACCCCAACGGCAGCTGGTACGCCGGGCAGTTCGAGAAAGGGCTGTGGCAAGGCCAGGGTGAATGGCACGCGGCCAACGGCGACGTCTACAAAGGCGGCTTTGAACAGGGCCTGTTTCATGGCCAGGGCCGACTGACCAGCCACAGCGGCGCGAGCTATGTGGGTCATTTCAAACTCGGGCTGCGTGACGGCGAAGGCACGCAGAAGGACAAGGGCGTGCTGTACCGAGGCCAGTTCAAGGCGGGGCTGTATAACGGTCCCGGCCGTCTGGAGCTGGAAGACGGCAGCCAGCATCAAGGCATGTTCGCCAACGGCAAGGCCAACGGCGAAGGCTCGCGCAGCGATGCCAGCGGCAATCAATACAGCGGCAACTTCGTCAACGGACAACTGCAAGGCACCGGCAGCTTCACCAGCGCTGACGGTGATCAATACGTCGGCAACTTCCGCAACAGCCAGCTTGACGGCCAAGGCCGCTACGAAAATAGCGATGGCGATGTCTGGAGCGGTGAGTTCAAGGAAGGCGCACTGACCGGCAAGGGCGAGCTGATCGGCTCTGACGGCAGCCGTTACCAGGGTGATTTCGACAACTGGCGCTTCTCGGGCCAGGGTCAACTGCAACTGGCCGACGGCAGTCGCTATGTCGGTCAGTTCGCCGATGACACCTATCAGGGCAACGGCGTGCTGATTTCGCCGGACGGCAAAGAAGAAAAAGGCATCTGGGCAAACGGCCAGCGCGTGCGTGATGCCAAAGGCAAGTTGCTGCCTGATACGCTTGAAAAAGGGCTGTTGGCGCAAGGCAGTCTGCTGGACCACGCGCTCGCGGCCGTACCTGCGTCCACGCCGGCCACCGAGCTGTACACGCTGGTTGTAGGGGGCGACGGCAAGCAGAGCGTGTTCATGCGCGAGGCGGACTATGTCAGCAACCTGCTCAAATCCCGGTTCGGCGCCGTCGGCCAGGTCAGCCTGGTCAACCACCGCGACCACATGGATGATCGCCCGATGGCCACCCGCGAGACCATCACGCGCGCGGTCCAGACCATCGCTCAACGCTCCGGCCCGGAAGACCTGGTCTTCATTTACCTGACCAGCCACGGCACCCAGGACCACGAGCTGGTACTCGACCAGCCGCGCCTGTCGCTGGCCGACCTGCCCGCCGACGCGTTGGCTGCGGCCCTTGCACCGCTGAAAAACCGCGATAAGGTGGTGGTGATTTCGGCCTGCTATTCCGGTGGTTTCATCCCGGACCTCAAAGACGAGCGCACCTTGATCATGACGGCTTCACGCGCAGACCGCGTTTCGTTCGGTTGCTCGGAGGAAGCCGACTTCACTTATTTCGGTGATGCACTATTTGCCAAGGCATTGGTCGAAACCGATGACCTGCAACAAGCTTTCAATGATGCCAAAACCTATGTCGCGCAACGCGAGACCGAGGATAATTTCGAAGCCTCCGAACCGCAGATATGGGCACCAAAAGGAGTTCTGGCGCGCTGGCAGCAGTTGCGCAAAACCCAGGCCGAACGCGCGTTGAACACGGCGTTGACTCGCTCGGAAGCGAAGACCTCGACAAGCCGCTAGGCTTATCAGAATAAAGGGAGTAGCACCATGTACCTGACGCCGCAACATATCCTGCTTGCAGGAGCCACGGGCCTGACGGGCGAGCACTTGCTCGATCGACTGCTCAACGAGCCCACCGTCAGCCGCGTGCTGGCCCCAACGCGTCGACCTCTGGCAGAACACCCACACCTTGAAAACCCGGTCGGCGATCTGACCGCACTGCTGCCGGCGCTGGCTGGGCGTGTGGACATTGCCTTCTGCTGCCTGGGCACCACGATCAAGCAAGCGGGATCGCAAGACGCTTTCAAGGCAGTCGATCTGGACCTGGTACTCGCGTTCGCCCACCGCGCTCGCGAACTGGGCGCCCGTCATTTGCTGGTCATCAGTGCCATCGGCGCAGACCCGAAGTCCAGCACCTTCTACAACCGCATCAAAGGCGAGATGGAGCAGGCATTGCGCGCGCAGGATTGGCCGCAACTGACCATCGCCCGCCCGTCCCTGCTGGTGGGCAGCCGCACCGAGACCCGCTGGGTCGAACAACTGGCCGCGCCCATCGCCAAACTGATTCCCGGTAAATACGGCGCCATCGAAGCCTGCCAACTGGCCCGCGCCATGTGGCGCCTGGCGCTCGAAGAGCAGAACGGTGTACGGATTGTCGAGTCGGATGAATTGCGCAAGTTGGGCAAGTAGGCGAGCGCTCGATGATCGTTCCAACGCTCCGCGTGGGCATGCATTGCCACGCCAGTCGTCTCTGATCCTCTAGGTTCTGTACGAAAAGTCGGCGAGCGAAGGTCAGGCAAGGCAAAAACAGGCGAGGAACGGCCGGGGTCGCGCCCGACTCTACTGTTTGTAAATGAGCATTCTGAGCCTGTTTTCAACGCAGCATCACCGATGCGCAGCCACTTTACGTACAGAGCCTAAAGCCCGCCCGTCGCCTGGACCCCCAAGCCCGCCGCCGTCAGCAATGACAGCGGCAGCAATAGCGTGTCGAGCAACGCGCTGCCGGGCAGGTCCAGACCCGGATAGCTCGGTGCTTCTGCGCCGAACCGGTCCGCCGCACAGCAGCCGCCCTGCAACGCGTACATGTTCAGCCGCGTACCCGCGTACACCACCGGCGCACCGGGCTTGGCCGCATTGAGCGTTCGCGCGGTGGCGCAGCCTGTCAGTGCGAGCGCCAATGCCACCAGCAGCAGCTTATTCATCGCCGCCCACATGATGCTCGCCCCAACGCGGCAGCATGTCCTGAGGGATGTTCAACAGGTTGAGAATCCGCGCGACCACAAAGTCCACGAGGTCGTCGATGGTTTGTGGTTGATGGTAGAAACCGGGAGACGCTGGCAAAATCACCGCGCCCATGTTCGACAGCTTGAGCATGTGTTCCAGATGGATGCTGGAAAACGGCGCCTCGCGGGGCACCAGAATCAATTGCCGACGCTCTTTCAAGGTGACGTCGGCGGCGCGCTCGATCAGGTTGTTACAGGCCCCGGTGGCAATCGCCGACAACGAGCCGGTGGAGCACGGCACCACCACCATCGCACTGGGCGAACCTGAACCCGAAGCAACCGGCGACATCCAGTCGTCGCGGCCATAGACCCGAATCTGCCCGGCCGACGCGCCGGTGTATTCCGTCAGGAACGCCTGCATCATCATCGGTTTGGGCGGCAGGCGCACGTCAGTCTCGGTGGCCATCACCAATTGCGCAGCCTTGGAGATGAGAAAATGTACTTCTCGGTCCTCACGCACCAGACAGTCCAGCAATCGCAGACCATATTGCGCGCCTGATGCGCCAGTCATAGCAACCGTGACGCGCTCCGGGCCGCTCATTTCAGCGCCTCTGCCAGCTTGCCATGCAATCCGCCAAAGCCGCCGTTGCTCATGATGACGATGTGAGCGCCAGGCTGCGCCTGACGTTTCACCTGCTCGATAATGGCTTCAATCGAATCACAGACCTGCGCAGGCACGCTGCCCCCGGCCACGGTCGCCGCCAAGTCCCAGCCCAGATTCGGCGGCGCATACCAGACCACCTGATCGGCCTGGCTCACGCTTTCCGGCAAGCCGTCGCGGTGCGCGCCGAGCTTCATGGAATTGGAGCGTGGCTCGACCACGGCAATGATCGGCGCAACGCCGACCTTCTTGCGCAGGCCATCCAGCGTGGTGGCAATCGCGGTCGGGTGGTGAGCGAAATCGTCATAAATGGTGATGCCGCGTACGTCGGCGACCTTCTCCATGCGCCGCTTGACGCTTTTGAACGCACTCAGCGCCTGCACGCCCAGCAAAGGCACCACGCCAACATGGCGCGCAGCGGCAAGGGTGGCCAGCGCGTTGGCCACGTTGTGCTGGCCGGTCATGTCCCATTCGACGGCGCCCTGAAGCTCGCCCTCGAACAACACCTCAAACCGCGAGCCGTCTTCGCTCAACAGCCGCGCCTGCCACTGACCGCCTTCGCCGGTGGTCTGCACGGGCGTCCAGCACCCCATTTCGATCACGCGAGACAGCGCAGGCTCGGTGGTCGGGTGAATCACCAGGCCTTCACCGGGGATGGTGCGCACCAGGTGATGAAACTGCCGCTCGATGGCTGGCAGATCAGGAAAAATGTCGGCGTGATCGAACTCGAGGTTATTGAGGATCGCCGTGCGCGGACGGTAATGAACGAATTTGGAGCGCTTGTCGAAGAACGCACTGTCGTATTCGTCGGCTTCCACCACGAAGAACGGCGTTTCGCCGATACGCGCCGACACCGCGAAATTCTGCGGGATGCCGCCGATCAGAAAACCGGGGCTCATGCCTGCGTGTTCCAGCACCCAGGCCAGCATGCTGCTGGTGGTGGTTTTGCCGTGCGTGCCGGCCACCGCCAGCACCCAGCGACCTTGCAGCACGTGGTCCGCCAGCCATTGCGGGCCGGACACATACGGCAAGCCTTGATTCAAGACATATTCAACCGCCGGGTTGCCACGTGACAGCGCATTGCCGACCACCACCAGGTCCGGTGCCGGGACCAGTTGCACAGGGTCGTAGCCCTGAGTCAGCTCGATGCCCTGCGCTTCCAGCTGCGTGCTCATCGGTGGATAGACGTTGGCATCGGAACCGGTGACCCGGTGCCCCAACTCTTTGGCGAGCACCGCCAGCGAACCCATGAACGTGCCGCAGATACCAAGGATATGAATATGCATGACCAACCTCTCAGAACATCCACGCAGGTTAACGTAGGGGCGGTTAAATGGCACCCTGAGTTTCTCTGCGGCGTTGCGCCCTGGAGGCATTTCAATAGCCTGCGGATAAGCCTAAAGTCCTAGCCACGGCTGAATGCAAATGGCCTATTCTTGAACGCTTCTTGCCACACACCCGAAAGCAGAATCAGACACAGACTCCCTCACAACAAGAACCAGGAGACATACCATGCGTTACGCTCATCCCGGTACCGAAGGCGCTATCGTCAATTTCAAGGAACGCTACGGTAACTATATTGGCGGCGAATTCGTCCCGCCGGTCAACGGCCAGTATTTCACCAACACCTCCCCCGTCAATGGCAAGGCCATCGCCGAATTCCCGCGCTCTACCGCCGAAGACATCGAAAAAGCGCTCGACGCGGCCCACGCGGCAGCCGACGCCTGGGGCTCGACCTCGGTGCAGGCGCGCTCGCTGGTTCTGCTGAAAATCGCAGACCGCATCGAAGCCAATCTCGAAGTCCTGGCCATCACCGAGACCTGGGACAACGGCAAGGCGATTCGCGAAACCCTCAACGCCGACATCCCGC
Source organism: Pseudomonas graminis (assembly GCF_002093745.1). Taxonomy (GTDB): domain Bacteria; phylum Pseudomonadota; class Gammaproteobacteria; order Pseudomonadales; family Pseudomonadaceae; genus Aquipseudomonas. The sequence continues at coordinate 363,339 of NZ_MTSB01000002.1, read as the reverse complement.
TGGCCGCTGACCATTTCCGCTACTTCGCTGGCGTGTTGCGCGCTCAGGAAGGCAGCGCAGCAGAGATCGACGGCAACACGGTGGCGTATCACATTCACGAGCCGCTGGGGGTGGTCGGGCAGATCATCCCGTGGAACTTCCCGATTTTGATGGCCGCCTGGAAACTCGCCCCGGCGCTGGCTGCCGGCAACTGCATCGTGCTCAAGCCGGCCGAACAGACCCCGCTGGGGATCAGCGTACTGGTCGAGCTGATCGGTGACCTGTTGCCTCCCGGCGTGCTGAACATCGTGCAAGGTTATGGCCGCGAAGCCGGCGAAGCCCTGGCCAGCAGCAAGCGCATTGCCAAGATCGCCTTCACCGGCTCGACACCGGTAGGCTCGCACATCATGAAACTGGCCGCGGACAACATTATTCCGTCCACCGTTGAGCTGGGCGGCAAGTCGCCGAACATCTTCTTCGAAGACATCATGAGCGCCGAGCCGGAGTTCATCGACAAAGCCGCCGAGGGTCTGGTGCTGGCGTTCTTCAATCAGGGCGAAGTCTGCACCTGCCCGTCCCGAGCGCTGGTGCAGGAGTCGATCTACCCGCAGTTCATGGAAGCGGTGATGCGCAAGGTCGAGAAGATCAAACGCGGCGACCCGCTGGACACCGACACCATGGTCGGCGCTCAGGCGTCCGAGCAACAATTCGACAAGATTCTTTCGTACCTGGACATCGCCAAAGGCGAAGGCGCCGAGCTACTGACCGGCGGCAAGGTCGAGAAGCTGGAGGGCGATCTGTCGACGGGCTATTACATTCAGCCCACGCTGCTCAAAGGCAACAACAAGATGCGCGTCTTCCAGGAGGAAATCTTCGGCCCGGTGGTCAGCGTCACGACCTTCAAGGACGAAGCCGAAGCCGTGGCAATTGCCAACGACACCGAGTTCGGCCTGGGTGCAGGCTTGTGGACCCGCGACATCAACCGCGCCTACCGCGTGGGCCGGGCGATCAAAGCCGGGCGAGTCTGGACCAACTGCTACCACCTGTACCCGGCACACGCCGCGTTCGGTGGCTACAAGAAGTCCGGCGTCGGCCGCGAAACCCACAAAATCGCGCTTGAGCATTACCAACAGACCAAAAACCTGCTGGTGAGCTACGACACGAATCCGTTGGGTTTTTTCTAGGCAGGTAAGTCGCCGCTCAAGTTGGAATGCCCCTGTCGGAGCGGACTTGTACGCGAAGCCAGTCGTTCAGACGATAACTTATCGGAAAATGTACTGGCCCTCTCGCGAACACGTTCGCTCCGACGGCCTTCGGCCAGACTCAAAAGCGGACTTGTGTATCACGATGAGCGCTCCAGCATTGTGGACGCTTTGCGCGATGAACCACACCACGCACCAACCCTGTGCATCACGCCCCGGCTTAACGCTGCGGCGTGATGCATCCTGCCCTGGACTGATCCGCTTCCGCCTGCAAACTCGCACTCCCGGTCGGGATGGAGTATTAATTGCTTACATCGCTTCCCACAGTCGTTTGAACCGGGACGTCACCGGTTTGGCCGCAAGACTACGTCCGACGCGAACAGCGCGACGTCATGGAGAACCTGTATGGCGAGCTTTTCCCATTCTGTCGGTGCGCAGACGTACCGCTTCGACAGCCTCAAAGAAGTCATGGCCAAGGCCAGCCCGGCGCGCTCCGGTGATTATCTCGCTGAAGTCGCGGCGCAAAACGATGGCGAGCGGGTGGCCGCGCAAATGGCGCTGGCGAATATTCCGCTCAAGCACTTTCTTGAAGAAGCGTTGATTCCCTACGAGCAGGACGAAGTCACCCGCCTGATCATCGACACCCACGACAAACCAGCCTTCGCGCCGGTCAGCCACCTGACGGTAGGCGGTTTTCGTGACTGGCTGCTCAGCGACCTGGCCGATGAGACCAGCCTACGCGCACTGGCCCCGGGCCTAACACCGGAAATGGCAGCGGCGGTGTCGAAGATCATGCGCGTGCAGGATCTGGTGCTGGTGGCGCAGAAGATCCGTGTTGTCACCCGCTTCCGCAACACCATGGGCCTGCGCGGCCGTCTCTCGACCCGCCTGCAACCCAACCACCCCACCGACGATCCATCCGGCATTGCCGCCAGCGTGCTGGACGGCCTGCTGTACGGTAACGGCGACGCCATGATCGGCATCAACCCGGCCACCGACAGCACCTCGTCCATCGTCGCCCTGCTGGAGATGCTCGACGCCATCGTCCAGCGCTATGAAATCCCGACCCAGTCCTGCGTGCTGACCCACGTCACTACCTCCATCGAAGTCATCAACCGGGGCGTGCCGGTCGACCTGGTCTTCCAGTCGATCACCGGCACCGAAGCGGCCAATGCCAGCTTCGGCATCAGCCTTAAGTTGCTGCAGGAAGGCTACGACGCGGGGCTGAGCCTGAACCGCGGCACACTCGGGCAAAACCTGATGTATTTCGAGACCGGGCAAGGCAGCGCGCTGTCGGCCAACGCGCATCACGGCGTCGATCAACAGACCTGCGAAACCCGCGCCTATGCCGTCGCCCGGCATTTCAATCCGTTCCTGGTGAACACGGTGGTCGGCTTCATCGGACCGGAGTACCTGTACAACGGCAAGCAGATCATCCGCGCCGGTCTGGAGGATCACTTTTGCGGCAAGTTGCTGGGCGTGCCGATGGGCTGCGACATCTGCTACACCAATCACGCCGAAGCCGATCAGGACGACATGGACACGCTGTTGACGCTGTTGGGCGTTGCCGGAATCAACTTCATCATGGGCATCCCCGGCTCCGACGACATCATGCTCAATTACCAGACCACCTCGTTCCATGATGCGCTGTACGCCCGACAAAGCCTGGGCCTGCGCCCCGCACCGGAATACGAAGCGTGGCTGGAGAAAATGGGCATCTTCACCCAGGCCGATGGCCGCGTCCGTTTCGGTGACAGCCTGCCGCCCGCCTTTCGCCAGGCCTTGGCGCATCTCGCATGAGTGATCAGCCGATGAACGAGATTCAAGACAGCTCCCAGCCAGCCAACCCCTGGCTGGAGCTGCGCCGCCTGACGTCCGCGCGTATCGCACTGGGCCGCACCGGCACCAGCCTGCCGACCTGCGCACAGCTCGACTTTCAAGCCGCACATGCGCAGGCACGCGATGCCGTTCACCTTGCGTTCGATCACGCCGCGATCAGCGCGCAACTGGCCGAAAAAGGCCGGGAAACCCTGCTGCTGCACAGCGCTGCCGCCGACCGGCACAGCTACCTGCAACGCCCGGACCTCGGCCGGCGCCTGAACGACGAATCGGCGCAAACCCTGCGTGACTACGCCGCGGCTCATCCTGGCGGCCTCGACCTGGCCGTGGTGGTGGCTGACGGGCTGTCCGCCCTCGCCGTGCATCGTCACGCCGTACCGTTCCTGACCCGACTGGAAGAACAAGCCAGTGCCGACGGCTGGACGCTGTCGCCGGTGATCTTGGTCGAACAGGGTCGCGTGGCCGTGGCGGACGAAGTCGGCGAACGGCTCGGTGCGAAGATGGTGGTCATTCTGATCGGCGAGCGCCCCGGCCTCAGCTCTCCGGACAGCCTGGGGCTGTACTTCACGTACGGCCCCAAAGTCGGGCTGAATGATGCGCACCGCAACTGTATTTCCAACGTGCGCCTGGAAGGGCTGAGCTACGCGATGGCCGCCCATCGTCTGCTGTACCTGATGCGCGAAGCGTGTCGACGGCAGATTTCCGGGGTCAGCCTGAAGGACGAGGCCGAGCTGAAGACGCTGGAGTCCGACGGCGCTGCCGATCATTCGGACAAACAGATCGGCAATTTCCTGCTCGACGGTCCGGCTGACCCGCATTAGATTGTGCTTTCTAAAGCTGCCGGGCAGGATTGCATCATCATCCCGGCGAACTGCATCAGCCCATAGGGAAGTCGAGGCCAAACCATGCGGATCATCAAAGCCACTCTCGAACATCTGGACCTGCTCTGCCCGCTGTTCATCAAGTACCGTGAGTTCTACGGCGAAGCGGCGTTTCCGGACTCGTCGCGGGACTTCCTCGAAAAACGCCTGCGGCGGGAAGAGTCGGTCATCTATCTGGCGCTGGCCAATGACGACGAAGGAAGGCTCTTGGGGTTTTGCCAGCTCTACCCGAGCTACTCTTCTCTTTCGCTGAAACGGGTGTGGATTCTCAACGACATCTACGTCGCCGAAGACGCTCGTCGCCAACTGGTCGCCGATCACCTGATGAAGCAAGCCAAGAAGATGGCCAAGGAAACCCAGGCCGTACGACTGCGCGTGTCCACCAGCAGCAACAACGAGGTGGCACAAAAGGTCTATGAGTCCATCGGTTTCAAGGAAGACACCCAGTTCAAAAACTACGTGCTGCCCATCAACTCCGACTGACCACCGCACTCGCCCGCACGCGGCCCGGCTGCCGCGTCTGGCCGCGCCAGCCCTGCCCGCGCATTATTACGGAACCTCTTCTGCGCATTCTGCTTCTATAATGCCGCGCAGTCGCTTCTTCCGCATGCGACCCCGGACAGGGTGTTCGCCTCAGGTGCTTCAATGGAATTCAACCCGCTCGACCTTATTCTGCATCTCGACGTCTACCTTGATCTGCTGGTAACCAACTACGGCCCCTGGGTTTACGCGATCCTGTTTCTGGTGATCTTCTGCGAGACCGGGCTGGTGATCATGCCTTTCCTGCCGGGCGATTCGTTGCTGTTCATCGCTGGCGCCGTGGCGGCCGGTGGCGGCATGGACCCGGTCTTGCTGGCCGGGCTGCTGATGCTGGCAGCGATCATAGGTGACAGCACCAATTACGTTATTGGCCGGACGGTCGGGGAAAAACTGTTCAGCAACTCCAGGTCACGCATCTTCCGTCGTGATTACCTGGTGCGCACTCAGGACTTCTACGAACGCCACGGCGGCAAAACCGTCACGCTGGCGCGCTTCCTTCCGATCATCCGTACGTTTGCGCCATTCGTGGCCGGCGTCGGCAGGATGTCTTATCCGCGTTTTGTGGGCTTCAGCGTGCTGGGCTCGGTGTTGTGGGTCGGCAGCCTGGTCACCCTGGGTTTCTTCTTCGGCAACGTGCCGTTCATCAAACACAACCTGACCCTGCTGGTGCTGGCGATCATCGTGCTTTCGCTGGTGCCGATGATCATCGGTGTGGTGCGCAGCCGCAGCGCGCCTCCGGTCGACGCTCGCTGAGCCATGTGGTCACTCAGCAACTGGCGCAGGCGACGAACCCTCGCCAGACATCCGGTTGCTGACGAGCTGTGGCAAAAAGTGCGCGAGCGCCTGCCGATTCTCGACGGCCTGAGCGCCGGGCAGGACGCAACACTGCGCGACGCCTGCGTGCTGTTTCTGAACGACAAATACCTCAGCGCACTGCCGGGCGTGGAGCTGGACGACGAGCAGCGGCTTTTCCTCGCGGCCCAGGCGCAATTGCCAGTGCTGGGTCTCGGCGACCTGAACTGGTATCAGGGCTTTCACGAGATCGTGCTGTACCCGGACGACTTCGTCAGCCCGCAACGCCATCGTGATGCCAGCGGCGTCGAACACGAGTGGGACGGCGAACACAGTGGCGAGGCGTGGCTGCAAGGCCCCGTGATTCTGGCCTGGCCGGGCGTGCTGAGCAGCGGCGACTGGGACGGCTACAACCTGGTCATTCACGAACTGGCGCACAAACTCGACATGCTCAACGGCGATGCCAATGGCCTGCCGCCGCTGCACAGCGACATGCGGGTGACTGAATGGGCCAGCACGATGCAGCACGCGTTCGATGACCTGAACCGGCAGCTGGATGAGGACCCGGATGCCGACACCGCCATCGACCCTTATGCCGCACAAGACCCTGCCGAGTTCTTCGCCGTGACCAGCGAGTACTTTTTCAGCGCCCCGGACCTGCTGCACAGCACTTACCCTTCGGTCTACGAGCAACTGAAAGCGTTCTACCGTCAGGACCCTCTCGCGCGGCTCGACGCATTGCGCCAACACGCCCCGGCTTATCAGGACAACTGACCGCTACCGAGGCCATGCATGGCAACCAAAACAGAATATGCCTATAATCCGGACCACTTTATGGCGGTTCGCGCCACAATCTGTCTGGTCAACCAGGGGACAATGCCCAATGAGCTACAGCAAGATTCCGGCAGGCAAAGACCTGCCGAACGACATCTACGTCGCGATCGAAATCCCGGCCAACCACGCGCCGATCAAGTACGAAATCGACAAAGACACCGATTGCCTGTTCGTTGACCGTTTCATGGCCACCCCGATGTTCTACCCGGCCAACTACGGTTTCATCCCTAACACCCTGGCCGACGACGGCGACCCGCTGGACGTGCTGGTAGTCACGCCTTACCCGGTCACCCCGGGTTCGGTCATCCGCGCACGCCCGGTCGGCATCCTGCACATGACTGACGACGGCGGCGGCGATGCCAAAGTCATCGCAGTCCCCCACGACAAGCTGTCCCAGCTGTACGTCGACGTGAAAGAGTACACCGACCTGCCGCCGCTGCTGCTTGAGCAAATCAAGCACTTCTTCGAGAACTACAAGGATCTCGAAAAAGGCAAGTGGGTGAAGATCGAAGGTTGGGGCAACGCTGACGCTGCCCGCGCCGAGATCATGAAATCGGTAGAAGCCTTCAAAGGCTGATCATCGATCAGGCGTTTCCGGGCACTTGATGCAGGTGTCCGGAAACACGCTTCTGCCCTCCCCGCCCCATCCCCCCGCCATACCCGTCCTGAAAAACGCGCCACTCACGTCTTTTTTGCAAATCTCATGTTTAAAAATGCACTCGACTTTTAGCCAGTTGATAAACAGTCCGTTAATGCCCGTATAGCCGGGGTAAACGCCTGATGCATCGTTTAGTCGAAAAAGCGCTATTACGGAATTGGCCTACACGATATTCATTCCATCCGTAGTCCAGATAGCCGCCACCCCCTTGGGATAACGTCGACCTCAACACCTCGTTCATTTAAACGCCCCAGCGACGCCCGTAGAATTCTGCCCATGAATACATCAGGCGATCGACTCCGCATCCTCCTTCGGGAGTGCCACCTCACCGCGACTGATTTTGCCGCCAACCGCAAAATCACGCCGCAGCACGTCAATAACTGGTTCAAGCGCGGCGTGCCAATGGCCCGCATCGACGAGGTGGCTGAATTACTAACCGTCAACGCGCGCTGGCTGCGCACCGGCGACGGCCCCAAACACCCCAACGAACCCGCCCCCGAAAGCACCGGCGGCGACACGCGAATGGCTATCCAGCAAACGAGAAACGTCCTGCGCGGCGACGTGGAAATCCAGATCTACATGGAAGTCGAATCCACCCACGGTGTCAGCAAAACAGTCCTGGCCGAAGCCCCCGGCCAGAAAATCCGCCTGCCCCTGCAGGTTCTGCAAACCATGGGCATCGACCCGAAAAACTGCATGTGCGTTGCCATGGTCGGCAACAGCATGGCTGACAAGATCCAGGATGGCTCGATCCTCGGCGTAGACCGCGAACTGACCCAAGTCATCGACGGCGAAATCTACGCCCTCGAACACGGCGGCATCCTGCGCGTCCGCTACCTCTACCGCCTCCCCAACGGCGGCCTGCGCCTGCGCAGCCACAACGACGCCGAATACCCGGACGAGGTGTTCAGCGGCGAGGATATCGACCGGGAGAAGATCCGCATCCTGGGCTGGATATTCTGGTGGTCGACACTGAACAGCCGACGCAACGCAATGCTGCTGTTGTGAGGGAGTCGGGGCGGGAAAGTATTCGGGCTGGGCATTGGCGACGGATTTTAGTATTCTGGGCGCCATCCAGAGCATAGGTCGCCCTTGAGCGGCGGTGTGCTTGAACAGGGCATGTGATCCGTTTGCCCTGTTATCTATTCGCGCTTCTTCAGGAGCGCACCTGTTGAAGGCGATTGCGGTTTATCAAAAATAGACTGGAATCGCCTACGAGAAGCCGGCCACAAGCCGGCTTTTTAACTTCCAAACAGCTGATATATCGCAGATTTCTTTGCTCGACTCTTTCTGAGCCGTGCTCCGAGCCTACCGGTCAATGACAGGTGGTTTTTCCAGTCCGGACTGCTCCAGTGCGTACCATCGGAAGATACAGTCAAGCTTCATTCCTTTAATATGTCGGCATTTGGCTCACTGAGAGCCCATAGCGGTTTGGGGCTTTTGCATGAACACACAGTCCGATGACGTTCTCACGTTATTTTCCGGAGCAGGCGGCTTTTCTTACGGGTTTGCGCAGGCTGGTCTCAAGCCCCTATGTGGGACAGAAATAAATGCTGACGCCTGCCAAAGCTACGAAGCGAACGTAGGCAGCACCTGCTACAACCTTGATCTGTCCCAAACCTCCCCCTCATTTTTTAAAGACATGCTGGGCGGCAAAGAGCCATTCGCCATCATTGGGGGGCCTCCCTGTCAGGGCTTTAGCACTGCAGGGGCTCGTAATGTGGAGGACCCCAGGAACCGCCTCATCTTTAATTACCTTCGTATGGTTACGGAGGTAAGGCCACGCTGGTTCATCTTTGAAAACGTTGAAGGGTTGTTGACTTCCGGAAATGGAGAGGCGGTGTCTTCCCTGGTCAGGGAGTTTCTGCGTATTGGTTATTCTGTCCGGGTGGAAAAAGTAAATTTAGCGGCTTATGGCGTACCGCAGACCCGCAAACGGGTTTTGATTATCGGAAACCGTCTGGGCGCGTCATTCAATTTTCCCGAGGAGTTGTTTTCTTATGACTCAGGAAAAGCAAAAAAGCGCTCAAGCAAACCATTCGCCCCCACGTTGATGCATGCGATTACAGGCCTTGGGAGTCCTACGTCGAAGAGGGGTGAGCTGAGTAGGTATAAGACCGCGTCTCCGCTGAACGGATACGATTCGGCCATGCGACGGGGAAATAGCTCAGGAAAAATCACCGAGCACTTCGACAACTCTAAAAGCGAAGACATCAACCGATTCAGCCTTCTTAAAGGCGGTCAGACCATGAAGGACCTTCCCGAGGAGCTATGGCACGAAAGCTTTAGAAAACGGGCCTTTCGACGTGTGGCAGATGGAACGCCCACGGAAAAGAGGGGCGGAGCGCCTTCTGGCATCAAACGCCTGCATGGCAACTTACAAAGCCTCACCATTACCGGCGCGGCCAGTCGGGAGTTCATCCATCCAGAGCAAAACCGCCCTTTGACCATTAGAGAGTGCGCCCGTCTTCAGTCGTTTCCGGACGGGTATCATTTTTTCGGCAATGCAGCGAGTGTGATACAGCAGATAGGCAATGCAGTCCCCCCTATCGCCGCTGAGATTTTCGCCCGTCACCTTCAGACGTTAGAAGGGTCTTTCGGCTCCGGGGCATCAGCGCTTAATGTATCCAGACACCCAAGATTGTTAGGCTATCGCTTGACAGAAGCGAGCGGAATGAGTGAGTCGCTCAAGAAAACGGACACGCTCTTGTCAGGACTGCTCCAACAGGAATTTGAGTAGATATCATGAAGAAAAAATCGTCGAAACTTAGCGCTGACGAGTCCAAGCTTTTAACCAAAGTCATGACAATGGGCCTTGGAACAAACCTACCGGTCATCATGTCAGGAAGCGAACTCGCCAAGCTAATCGGGGTTATTTACCACGACACTGAATGTGGCAATGAGCTCAAAGAGTTGAAGCCTGAGTTGTGGAAAAAAATTGCCCCTGACAAAGACTATTACGACCTGCCTGAAACGTGGTTTCTAGCGCCCATAGACCTCCACCCTGAAGAACACGTAGAGCTGATGAAGCTTGGCGAGGAACACATAGAGGATTTCACGACCTACCTGCGCTGCCTGAGCGAATTACACAAGCGTCGACGTAAATATCAGAAAATCTTGTCAGCTCAGCCGATGCCGACCATGATCCAGGTGTCGCCTCGCTCGCTTGTCGAGTACGGTACTCATGAACCAGAAGCGTTGGCGTCCTGGCTGACGTGGCGCAAGTTTTTTTATGATCTCGACAATCGCTCGGCGCAAGAAACCGGGTATCTGTTTGAACCTATTTTGGCCGCAGCTATTGGGGGAGAAGGAAAGAGTGCGAGGACCAAAGTTGTAACTCGCTCCGGCGATGCGACGAAAGGACGTCAGGTGGATTGCTGGAAGGTGCTACCCAACGGTCAAACGCTAGCGTATGAGTTCAAGTTGCGTGTGACCATTGCAGCCAGCGGGCAGGGCCGGTTTGGAGAAGAGCTACAGTTTGCCGAGGATGCTTTCAACTCTGGTGCCACACCCATTTTGATTGTTCTGGACCCTACGATGAACCCTCGACTTGAAGTGCTTCAGAAGGCGTTCGAGGCTAAGGGTGGACGCGCCTATCTTGGTGAAGACGCCTGGGCACACCTTGAGGAACAAGCGGGAGACGTGATGTCTCGATTCATCGAGAAGTATGTTCGACGTCCTATTGAAGCGATAAGTCTGTTCGAAATGGGCGATGACGGAGCCAATAAAAACATCGACCTGCTGGACCTTCATGCAAGCGTTCAAAAGAACAGGATTTTTTTCCGGCTTGGCTCACATGAAAGGACAATTATCAGGCATGAGGATCCGTCTCTTTCCACTGACGATGATGAAGAGACCGCAACAATCGAATTATAAAAGATCCGGAAGTGCTTTCTAGAGTCGGCACCACCGCAACCGGGGCGCGGTGTGCCGATGCCGAGACGAGTGAGTTGAAATTAGACACTGATCATACAACGCGTCGTTCCAGACCTTTAGCTGCCAGTGCCTGCTAAGTACTCCCGATGAACCCGGCGCCATTTGGTGACATAACGGCATGTTCAGGGCCGCAGACGGCCACGCTTAGGCACACGCCCATCTGCGCAACCCCCCGCCCTCTAACTAAACCCGAAACGACGCGGCATGCACCAGCTTCCTGTATTTCCGCCAACACGAGCGCACCACCCTGGCAAGCGGTGGTGAGAGGCTGAACAGTGCGACAGTCGCGAACGATATCCACCAGCCGGGACGCAGGCAGTTAAGTACGTACTGATTGAGCCAGATGCGCACTATTCTCAGCCTGTAAGCAGCAGGTCCAAGGCGCTTCAGTTGCTCTATGTCATTTGCGGTGTAGAGCGTTTTCAGCATGTAGCCGTTTGCGATAAAGCGCTCCGGGAAATCGACCCCGGCTTCGTAGTGATTCAATACCCTGAAGTTGCACCTCAGCACGCGGTCCCACAGTTTCAGATTGCTGAGGCCCACCTGGCAGGGCTTTTCGAGTCGAGCGTCGATGCCACGCTTGCGCATGACGCACAGCATCAGGGCCTGCTCGCTCACCATGCGCGCGGACGTATACCCGATGAAGTTGCCGAACGGGTTGCGAGACGGTTTTTCGTTGAAGAGCTCTGTTCTTTCGAACAGCGGGTGCTCCCACATGACAAGCATGGCGTCGCGGGTGCCGAACTGAACAAGATCCGAAATATGAAACAGCATCGGAAAACGCTCGGGGTTTCGGATGTAAAGCGTTGTGGTGGTGATGGGCGTGTCGAAAAGAGGCGCATTGTCAGGCTCGGTGTCGTCCGCCTTGCCCGTCACGGCGAGTGCTGCGCTGGTCAGGTTGTGATCGGCGCGCATTTTCATGACGTAACGCCTTGTAGCCGCCTGAATCCCGCACAGCGTCGACCGCAACATGCGGTTGGTATTGATCTGATTACCGGCATCATCGATGAACGGCCCGGGGTCATCTGACACTATTATGCGGTCCGCCTCGACGCCTGAAGTATCTTCATTGCGCCAGGTAGAGACGATGATTTCGGCGTGGGGCAGGTGCGTTCTGATTGAGCGGATGCAGGCGAAAATATTTCGATCAGACCCCACGTTGAGACAAAGAGGGCCTTGGATAACAACGCTGATCTGTCTGGAGTCGACAGGGGCAAGATGACGCATATTTTCAACCTTGTAATCGGGAAACGACAGCGGTGAGCCAGCGATAGACATCGGTCAGACAACGTACTTGTCATCGAGCGCGCCCGGCACTTTCACGACCACGGTCGTTGTGTCGGAAAGCGCCTCGAAAGCCGTGATGTCACCGGGCTCAAGAACGATGATGTCGCCCGCCTGCCAGACCTGATCACGCATGCGGACCGTTCCGCAGAGGATCAAGGTGATCTCGGTGGCGACCTTGTGATAATGGGCCGCTTCGTTGTCACCGGCCTGGTAGTGCTTGACCCCGACTTCACAAGCGTCGGTATTGAATGCCGCTGGCAGAAAACCGCCCACGAACCAGCCTTTGACCATGTCTTCCAGCTTTGCCGTTTTCATCGTGTATCCCCCATTTCGAAAGCATGAAGCTGACGCTGGGTTTTCAGAGGCCGATACTGGCTCGGTTCGATGCGGTAAGCACCGATCTTCTTCTGCGAAAGCACCAGCTCGTTGAGGGCGGGGGCAATATAAAAATGGCCGTTGACCCGAGCGTCCTTGCGGATCATTCCCTTGGCCGCCGAGACAAACAGCGAACCGGACTTGAACCAGTACATGCCGGCAATGGCATGAGGGCTGATCGGGTTTTTCTCGGCGGCTTCGATGACCCGGTTGTCACCGTTCAGGCGCACAAACGAATAACGCGGGTGCAGAGAGTTGAAGATGACGATGCCGGCATCGTCCCCTTCTTCACGGAACCAGCGCACCACCGAGTGCAGGTCTGCGTCCAGAAAATCGCTGACGCTGAGGATCAGCAATTCATCACTGTTGTCGATTTGCTCGCTTGCCAGAAGGGCCGTACAGGCGGCGCCTTGGGTCAGGTTGTGAACAGGATGGACGCTGGCTGAAGGGTGCATCTGCTGAAGCATGTTGCGCAGGTGCAGCCTGACGACATCGTCGTTTGAAAACGTGCAGATTATTCTGGCCGGCTCAAGCGCGGCACAGTTGTCGATCAACGCGTGAATCAGCGGCTTGCCGTTACACTCGCGAAGGTATTCCGGGTACTCGCCATCATCGCGACGCGCATACCCTTTCTTGCCTGAGAGCAGAATGATGTTGAGCGCACTCACCGGTGAGCCCCCTCGCCAACATTGACCGCTTCCAGTCTGCCGAGGATGTTGCTGAGGTTCACGTCGCAGGTATGCGCCACGACAAGAACATGCGCGCCCGACGCCCGGGCCGCCTTGATGCCGTTCTCGTTGTCTTCAACGATCAGGCATTCCGTCGGCAGCAAGCCCAGTTGCCGAATGGCTTTGAGGTAAATGTCCGGTGCCGGCTTGGCGTGTTTTACATCTTCGTTGGAGAGTTGCAGGTCCAGATACCGGCCGAGGTCTGCCCTGTCCATCATCACGTCAACGGTGTTGCGGATGGAGTTGGACGCCACCGCAAGCTTGTAGCCCAGCGTTTTAAGGGATGACAGTGCGTACTGATGAACAAACGTCGGCTTGCACTGGGCATGAACGATTTCCATGGTGTATTGCTGTTTCATCTCGTTGATGAACCCGTGCAGGGCCACCGGCAGGTCACGTTCGACGCTCAACATGTCGAGTTTTCTGGAGGTTGGAAGACCGTCATAGGCCGTCAAGTGTTCGTGGCGGCTGATGTTGTAGCCGAACAGACCGAGCGCCTTGTTCAGCGCGTCGTAATGCCATTCCTTGGCATCGATCAGGACGCCGTCCATATCGAAAATCACCGCCTTGATCATGGCTGCCTCACTTGAAAAAAACCGGCTGCGTCTGCAGGCGTATCGGTACACAGCGTCAGACGGTTCTCCGACCTGAAATCGAGCAATCGTTGCCACAGCGAGGTGCAGTCGCGGCCGTGCAACTCCGGAGATACCACGCACACATGCTTGCCCTGAGCCAGCAGATCAGCGATGACCTGGTTGGAGAACCATTCGCTTTCGAAGCCGTCCAGCCAGACACCGGCGACCTTGTCGATCCAGACTGGTGAAGGCTCGACTTCACTGAGGCGCGTGTAGGTCACCAGCCCTTCCCTCAGATAAGTACGCATGTCAGGAACGGCCATGTCGAAGGCAAACCATTGGGTATGGCCATGACGCGCAAAGGTATTCTTAAGGGCCTGCGCCATGCCGTCGGCTTTGACGTTGACGGCCAGTGGCAGGTTGCGACCCGCCATGATGTCGAGCAGCCCCTCCAGCGTCAGCTCGCCGCCCACCGGCATGTCGTGAGAAATGACCAGTTGACCTGCAACGTCACGAACATCGGTTTCAGTGCCGAAACCAAGATCGAATGAGCGATGAAATGCCTGCGGTAAATTGCGCTCGGGCTTCTGCAGCCAATAGCCGCGATGGCTGATGATCTGCATGTCAGCCTCCACAGCCGGAAGCTGCAAACCTGCTGAGCGGCGACGAAAGAAACAGGTTGAGGTCTGCCGGTATGCCCAGGCCATACATGCCGCGACCTTCTGAGCCGATGCTGTAATGGATAACCCTGTCCCCTTGCTCAAGGATCTCGTTGTAGGCGGGTGCAACGTAGAATTCGCCGTTGACACGAAGGTCTTTCATGACCATTGCTTCGATGGCGGATATCAGCCGGGCTCCGCTGCGAAAGTTGTAGATGCCCACGGTGGCTTCATCTGAAATGACCTCTTTCTCTACCACGCGATTGACCAGGCCTTTTTCATCGAAGCCTACAAATGACCACTTCGGGTCATTGGCTTTCATCGTCATGATCAGGCCCGCTGCATCACGCTCGTCCATTGCCTGCAAATAGGCATTGATGTCCACATCAACGTACTGGTCGCTGTTGGCAATCATCACGCGCTGGCCGGGATCAATCAGATGCCTTGCGGCATACACGGAACATGCGGCACCACCGGTCACCATGCTCAACTCGACAATGTCGCAACCCGGTGCCCAGGCATTCAGTTTCTCTTTCAGCCCATACGTCGCGACATGGGCGGACTGGCAGATAAAGATGAATTTATGCGGGCAGGCCGGCGTCAGGTTATCGATGACGATCTTGATCATCGGTACACCATGCACAGGGATCAAAGGCTTGGGGTCCGGGTACCCTGCGACGGCAAAGCGACTCCCGGCCCCGGCCATCGGAACGATAATTTGCAGCATGGAAATACCTTATGAACGTGTCGTCGAATACGGAGGGAAGAAGCGTTCAGTTGTATGAGCAAACGGACTGATAGCAGCCCTGCTCAATCATCCGGCCACGCTCAAGCGTCAGGTATCGCTGGCAAAACTCTCTGCCTTCTTCTATCGCATGAGTCACAAGAATCAAGGCCATTCCGTCCTCCTGCATATCGCGGATGCGCTCATGGCACTTGCGCTTGAAATCCTCGTCGCCAACCGCCAGTACCTCGTCAGCCAATAACGTCTGTGGCTCCACGTGGACGGCGACCGAGAACCCCAAACGCATGTACATGCCGGACGAGTAGTTCTTTACCGGGGTGTCGATGAAGTCTCCCAAACCGGAGAAATCAACGATTTCGTTGAAGCGCGTGCGTATTTCCTTATTGCTCAACCCGAACAGACTGGCATTGAGGTAAATATTTTCTTCGCCGGTCAGTTCAGGGTGAAAGCCCACGCCAATTTCTATCAACGGCGCTACCCGGCCGACGGTGGTCAGGCGTCCGCTGGTGGGTACCAGAATGCGCGACAGCAATTGCAGCAGGGTGCTTTTACCTGAGCCGTTGTGACCCACGAGTGCCAGCGACTCCCCTTTGCACAGGGTGAACGACACGTCATTGACGGCGGTGAAGTCTTCGATACGCTCGCGGTGACGAGCATCAAACAGGCTCAGAAACCTTTGCTTGAAACCGCCCCGGTTGTGGCGAAGCACGAATTGCTTGGTGAGGTTCTCGGCCTTGATGACGACATTGCTCATAAGTACTCCACCATGCGATCCACTTTTCGGAACATGGCGAGCCCGACCGCAAGCGATGCGGCACCCAGCAGCACACAAAGCACCAGATCGCGGGCGTCCGGGACGACACCGGCATGCAGAATGCTGCTGAAACTGTTGAAGTACAGGGCGACCGGGTTGTAGGCCGCGATGCGGGCAATGCCCTCAGGCAACGAAGAGGTGACCCACACGATGGGCGTCAACCAGAACAGCAAGGGCAGGAACACGTCGACGAAGTGCCTGGCGTCCCTCACGGTGATCTGAATGACGCTCAGCGCCAGGCCGATGCCCATGATCAGTGAAATGAACGCAAGCAGCACGACCGGATAGAACAGCAGCGCCGGTGTAAGCACACCGCCGAGTGTAATAAACAATGAGGCATAAATGATCATGCACCCGGCCCAGAACACCAGAATAGTGATACCCCCGGAGACCGGCAGCAATATGCGCGGAAAGCGCAACTTCCGGATGAGATTGCCATTGTTGATGAGCCATTCGCCGCTCTGCGAAACAATCTGCGCCAGAAGCATCCAGTGAATAACGCCTGTCACCAGATGAAGCGCAAAACGATCCTGACTACTGGGCAGGATATAAGTGAAAACGGTGTAGTACGTGAGCGTGACAACAAGCGGATTACCCAACGACCACACAAACCCCAATGTCGCGCCCATGTAGCGGATTTTTATTTCTTTGGAGACAAGATTGATGACGAGATCACGCCATTTGATGAGGCCTGCGCTACAGAGTGACGACATGCGAGTGTCCAGCCGTTAAGAGAGAATCGTGCAACTTTTGCTGCACGCATATGTTCCTCGCTTTTGGTGAAGGACAGCTATAGGACGCTGCCTTGCTTATCGTAGGAACATTCCACAAACTCCCGGATCAATAAAAGGCATCAGTCAGCGATCCCCCTTTAACAAGCGAGGCTTTCCATGACCAGTACTTCTTACACGCCCCCCAAAGTCTGGCGGCAGGACACATCGGCGGGCGGCGCGTTTGCCAGCATCAACCGGCCGGTTGCCGGTCCTACCCACGACAAGGAATTGCCCGTCGGCAAGCACCCGCTGCAGCTTTATTCGCTGGCAACGCCCAACGGTGTGAAAGTCACGATCATGCTGGAGGAACTGCTAGCGCTGGGGCACAGTGGTGCGGAGTACGATGCCTGGCTGATCCGGATCTCCGAGGGCGATCAGTTTTCCAGCGGGTTTGTCGAGATCAATCCCAACTCCAAGATCCCCGCGTTGCTGGACCGAAGTCATGAGACACCCGTGCGCGTGTTCGAGTCCGGTTCGATCCTGCTGTACCTGGCTGAGAAGTTTTCCAGTTTCCTGCCCGCCGACCTGGCAGGGCGCACCGAAACGCTTAACTGGCTGTTCTGGCAGATGGGCGCGGCGCCCTATCTGGGCGGCGGGTTCGGGCATTTCTATGCTTACGCGCCCGAGAAACTCGAGTACCCCATCAACCGTTTTGCGATGGAAGCCAAGCGCCAGCTTGATGTGCTGGATCGCCGCCTTGCCGAACACCGCTACCTGGCTGGCGACACCTACACGATTGCCGATATCGCGGTGTGGCCGTGGTATGGCGCACTGGTACGGAACAAGGTCTATTCGGCGGCCGAGTTCCTGTCGGTACACGAATACCCGAACCTGATCCGCTGGACCGAAGAGATTGCAGCACGTCCGGCGGTGGTGAAAGGCCAGAAGGTCAATCGCACCTGGGGCGAGGAATCGGATCAGGTTCCAGAACGGCACGAGGCATCTGACCTGGACAAATGAGGCGCAAGTCAAGGTCTGCGCGAAGAGAAACCTGATGTGACAAACCCGGCGAAAATGCGGTGTCTGGCGGGTGTCATCTGCACGTAAAGTAGCCGGCCTCACTGCCCCCCCAAGGACGCGCTCGCATGCATCAGGGAACTACCCGCCAAGCCCCTCTCTTGCCATTCTCTGCCAGATTGTCAGGTTGCGGAGTACTTGCCCTATGAGTACTCCCAACGCACCGCAGACACCGGAACATGATCGCTTTGATGAAGTGCTCGCCATGACCCAGAGCGCTCGACAGCAGGCCGCGCAGGCCGTCAATACACGCCTGATCGAGCTTTACTGGCAGGTCGGCGCGTACATCAGCCGCAAGATTGAAAACGCCGAATGGGGTGATTCGGTGGTCAGCCAGCTCGCCGGGCACCTGGCCAACACCCAGCCGGGACTGCGCGGTTTCACGCGCAGCAATCTGTTCCGCATGCGCCAATTCTTCGAGGCTTACCGTGACAACGAGAAAGTGTCAGCAGTGCTGACACAATTGCCATGGACTCACCATCTGATCATCTTCAGTCAAAGCAAGCGGCCCGAAGAGCGCGAGTTTTACCTGCAAATGGCAATCAGGGAAAAATGGTCCAGCCGCGAGCTGGAACGCCAGTTCAAGACGGCACTGTTCGAGCGCAGTATTACCCACCCCGCCAAGGCCTCGGCCATACTCAAGGAAACCCGACCGGACGCACTGGATGTGTTTCGCGACGCCTACATGTTGGAATTCCTGGAGTTGCCTGCGGGCCACGCCGAAGCTGATCTGCATCGCGGTCTGCTGCAACGCCTGAAAGACTTTCTGATCGAACTGGGCCGTGACTTCTGCTTCGTCGGCTCCGAGTACCCGGTGCAGGTGGGGGGTCAGGATTTCGCGCTGGACCTGCTGTTTTTCCATCGGGGCCTCAACTGCCTTGTTGCCATCGAACTCAAGGTCGGGCGCTTTGAGCCGGAATACCTGGGCAAGTTGAACTTCTATCTGGAGGCGCTGGACCAGACCGAGCGCAAATCTCATGAAAGCCCCGCCATTGGTGTGTTGCTATGCGCCAGCAAAAACGATGAGGTGGTCGAGTACGCTCTGAACCGCTCGTTATCGCCAGCGCTGATTGCCGAATACCAGACCCGATTACCGGACAAGCAATTGTTACAGGCCAAACTGCATGAGTTTTATGCCCTGAACGTTGCAAAGGACGATCAGTAATACCTGCCAGTCGCGTGGATGCATTACGCTTGTCAGAACGCCACTTTCCCCACGGAGTCCCGAATGCCGCACAGCAAAGACCCTCGCGCTCACACGGCCTTGTCGCAATGCGGCCGCAGCGCCAGCAGCGGTCCGGGGCTTTCAGTCAATCCACCGGTGGTGCGCGTCAGCACGGTGCTGTTCGACAGCCTGGAGAGTTTGCGGCAAGCGGAGGTTCGCACGGCAGGTCCGGAACGCTCGCTGACGTACGGCGCGAATGGAAATCCGACAGCGTTTGCCTTGCAGGATCTTGTCTCGGCGCTTGAAAACGCTCACGGCACCTGCCTGTACCCCACCGGGCTGGCCGCGGTGGCGCAGATGTTTCAAGCGTTTCTGCGCCCTGGCGATCACGTGCTGATCACCGAATCGGTCTACGGGCCGGTGCGGCGCCTGGCGCACACGATGCTGACGGCGTTCGATATTCAATTCGACTTCTACGCCGCCAACGGCAGCGATGTGGCCTCCCTGATCAAAGCCAACACCCGCATGATCTACGCCGAGGTCCCGGGTTCACTGACCTTCGACATGTGCGACTTGCCTGCGCTTTCGCAAGTGTGCAAAGCGAAAAACCTGTTGCTGGCGGTGGATAATTCCTGGGGGTCGGGCGTCTTGTTCAAGCCGCTGGAGCTGGGTGCGGACATATCGCTGATGGCGCTGACCAAATACGTAGCCGGGCATTCGGACGTCATGATGGGCAGTGTGAGCACCACCGAGGCGCACTGGAAAACCCTCAAAACCATGAACACCGCTGTCGGCAATACCGTCAGCCCGGACGACGCCTATCTGGTGCTACGTGGCGCCCGCAGCCTGGCAGCGCGCATGGCCATGCACGAACGCCATGCGCTGCAAATTGCCCAATGGTTGCAGGTTCAGCCACAGGTTGCCCGGGTTCTGTACCCCGCCTTGCCGGATGATCCGGGTCATGCCCTCTGGAAACGTGATTTCCACGGCTGCAACGGCTTGCTCAGCTTCGAGCTCAAAACACCTGATCGCCAGACCCTGGACCGCTTTGTCAGCGCACTGAAGCTGTTCGGAATCGGCTATTCGTGGGGCGGTTTTGAGAGCCTGATTACCGAGGTCGAACAGCACGGTCCAGATCGGGGCGCAGGCCCCATGTTGCGTCTGCAGGTTGGCCTGGAAAGCCCGGAAGACCTGATCGCCGACCTGCAGAACGGGTTTGCTGCGGCTTGAGCCTTTTGCTCGCTGCCAAGGCATGCGCCTATCGCCGTCATTTGCCCCAAGGCCGTCGCTCTGCTAGTGTCGCGCGGTTTAATCTCTACCGGAAATGCCCTCATGGCCCGCAAGAAAGCTGCACTGGATTTCGAACAGTCCCTCGCTGATCTTCAAGCGCTGGTAGAGCGTCTGGAGAATGGCGAGTTGTCGCTGGAAGATTCTCTGACCGCTTTCGAACAAGGCGTGCGCCTCACCCGCGACTGTCAGAGTGCCCTTACCCAGGCAGAACAGAAGGTTCAGGTTCTGCTGGAACGCGACGGCGAGTTGACCGAAGAGCCTTTCGACGACGCGGAACTCCCTGAATGATCGCGAGCTACCAGGCGCAAAGCCAGATCCGCGTCAACGCAGCCCTGGAAGGCCTTTTTCAGGCGCCAGGCCCTGAACTGACGCGCCTGTACGACGCCATGCGCTACAGCGTGATGAACGGCGGCAAGCGTGTTCGTCCGTTGCTGGCCTACGCGGCATGTGAAGCGCTGGGCGGTGCGGCCGAAGATGCCGACGGCGCGGCCTGCGCGGTTGAGCTGATCCATGCGTACTCACTGGTACACGATGACCTGCCCGCGATGGACGATGACGACCTGCGTCGCGGCCAGCCCACCACGCACAAGGCCTTCGATGAAGCCTGCGCGATTCTGGCGGGCGATGGTCTGCAGAGTCTCGCCTTCACCGCCCTGCTCGCCCCGCACCTGACTTCGCGTGACGCCGACACCCGGTTACAAATGGTCAGTACGCTGGCGCAAGCTGCCGGCCCGGCAGGAATGGTTGGCGGACAAGCGATCGACCTGGGCTCGGTGGGACTGAAACTGGACCAGGCCGCGCTGGAATACATGCATCGCCACAAGACCGGAGCGTTGATCGAAGCCAGTGTTCGGCTTGGTGCCCTGGCCAGCGGTCATGCCGATCAGCCACGTCTGGATGCCTTGCAGGTCTATGCGCGGGCGGTCGGGCTGGCCTTTCAGGTTCAGGACGACATTCTCGACGTCGAAAGCGACACCGCCACACTGGGCAAACGCCAGGGCGCCGACATAGCGCGCGACAAGCCGACTTACCCCGCGCTGCTGGGCCTTGATGCGGCCAAGGGCTACGCCCTGGAGTTGCGCGATCTGGCGCTCGACGCATTGCGCACGTTCGGCCCGGCGGCAGAGCCATTGCGCGATCTGGCGCGTTATATCGTCGAACGCCGACACTGAACACAATCAACCTGAAATCCGATGAATCAACCTCGATTCATCCGGTCTGAATCATCAAGCTTGTCAGTCGACGGACCTTCCGCCGACTCACTTCATGGGCAGCGTGCGATGCATAAGGTAAACTGCCACCTCTTTTACTTATAACGATTCGCCTGATGCCCAAGACGTTCAAAGAGATCCCCCGCGAGCGCCCGGTTACTCCGTTGCTCGATCAAGCAGATACGCCGGACGGCTTGCGCCGCCTGGGCGAAGCCGAGCTGGAAACCCTGGCCGATGAACTGCGCCTGGAGCTGCTGTACTCCGTTGGCCAGACCGGAGGGCATTTTGGTGCCGGCCTTGGGGTCATCGAGCTGACCATTGCGCTGCATTACGTCTTCGACACGCCGGACGACCGTCTGGTGTGGGACGTGGGCCATCAGGCCTATCCGCACAAAATCCTCACTGGCCGTCGCGCGCGCATGTCCACCCTGCGCCAGAAGGACGGCGTGGCCGCCTTCCCGCGTCGCAGTGAAAGCGAGTACGACACCTTTGGCGTGGGCCATTCCAGCACGTCCATCAGCGCTGCACTGGGCATGGCCATTGCCTCGCGCCTGCAAGGCAGCGAGCGCAAATCCATCGCGGTGATCGGCGACGGTGCGCTGACCGCAGGCATGGCGTTCGAAGCGTTGAACCACGCGCCTGAAGTGGCAGCAAACATGCTGGTCATTCTCAACGACAACGACATGTCCATTTCCCGCAACGTCGGCGGGCTGTCGAATTATCTGGCCAAGATTCTTTCCAGCCGCACTTACACCAGCATGCGTGAAGGCAGCAAGAAAGTGCTTTCGCGACTGCCGGGCGCGTGGGAAATCGCACGTCGGACTGAAGAGTACGCCAAGGGCATGCTGGTCCCCGGCACGCTCTTCGAAGAGCTGGGCTGGAACTACATCGGCCCTATCGACGGTCATGATCTGCCAACCCTGATCGCCACGCTGCGCAACATGCGCGACCTGAAAGGCCCGCAGTTCCTGCATGTCGTGACCAAGAAAGGTAAAGGCTTCGCACCCGCCGAAGTCGACCCGATCGGCTATCACGCCATTACCAAGCTTGAACCGCTGAATGCCCCTGTCAGCGTCCAGAAAAAGGTCAGTGTACCCAAGTATTCCGGTGTATTTGGCCAGTGGATCTGTGACATGGCCGAGGCAGACTCGCGCCTGGTCGGCATCACGCCAGCGATGAAAGAAGGTTCGGACCTGGTGGATTTCAGCGAGCGTTTCCCCGAACGTTACTTCGATGTCGCCATTGCCGAACAGCACGCCGTGACCCTGGCGGCGGGTATGGCCTGCGAGGGCAGCAAGCCGGTTGTGGCGATTTACTCCACATTCCTGCAACGGGGTTACGATCAGCTGGTGCATGACGTCGCGGTGCAGAACCTCGACGTGCTGTTTGCCATCGACCGTGCCGGGCTGGTGGGCGAGGACGGTCCGACTCACGCCGGCAGCTTCGACCTGTCTTACCTGCGCTGCATCCCCGGCATCGTGGTGATGACCCCTAGCGACGAGAACGAACTGCGCAAATTGCTCAGCACCGGCTATCTGCACACCGGCCCTGCGGCCGTACGCTACCCGCGCGGCACCGGCCCCAACGCTGTAATCGACGCCAATCTGGACCCGGTTGAAATCGGCAAGGGTGTGGTGCGTCGACAAGGCCAGGGCGTCGCGATACTGGTGTTCGGCGTGCAACTGGCCGATGCGCTGGTAGTGGCCGAGAAGATGGACGCTACCGTCATCGACATGCGCTTCGTCAAGCCGCTGGACGAGGCATTGGTGCGCGAAACAGCCGCCAGCCACGAACTGCTGGTCACGCTAGAAGAGAATGCGGTAATGGGCGGTGCAGGTGCGGCAGTCAGCGAGTTTCTGGCCCGTGCCAACATCCTCAAGTCAGTGCTGCACCTGGGCTTGCCGGACGTTTATGTCGAGCATGCCAAGCCGGCGCAAATGCTCGCCGAGTGTGGGCTGAATGCCGAGGGGATTGAAGCGGCGATCAATGAGCGCCTGACGCTGATTGGCTGACAGTTACACACGTCCGCTTCTGACGCTGACCGAAGGCCCGAGGCCTGTCGCTCAGCGTCAGGCCATCGGAATCCGGTACAGGTAGAGCAACACCACGCTGGAGAACGCCAACAGGCAGACCGGCAGCGGGTGCAGGCCGAACAGCACCGCGATGGCAGCGATCCATGCAGGAAGCCCGGCTGCCAGAAAGGCCAGACGGCGGACCGCCGCAAGCTTGATCCAGGCGGCGGGTTCTTCTGGCGTATCCAGCGCAGCCTGGGTAGCCGCCAATGCACGCTTGTAAGCCCCGAGCGGCTTCAGGCTGACAAACATCGAGCCAATCCCGGCAATGAACAGCGGTATCGCCAGCACCGGGATAAGCGGTTCACTGGAGCCGAAAAACAGACAGATCACCAGCAACGGCGCCAGGGTCAGACCCAACTGGCGCCACCAGGCCATCTCCAGCTTCTGACGCACCTGGCTGCGGGTCACGCGGGGCCGACCTCGCTTTGATGCTCATTGCCCATCATGTGCCCCAGCTTACCGGCCTTGGTCGCCAGATAAAGGCGGTTATGCGGATTTTGCCCGGTGTGCAGCGGCACACGCTCGGCAACATTGATACCCATATCGGTCAACGCTTTGACCTTGCGCGGGTTGTTGGTCATCAGGCGCAGCGACTGCACGCCAAGGTGCTGAAGCATGGGCAGGCAGATGGCGTAATCGCGCTGATCGGCAGCAAACCCCAAACGCTCGTTGGCTTCGACTGTGTCGGCACCGCCGTCTTGGAGCTCATAAGCGCGAATCTTGTTCATCAGGCCGATACCGCGCCCTTCCTGACGCAGGTACAACAACACACCGCGCCCTTCGGTTGCGATTGCGCGCAAGGCGGCTTCCAGTTGAGAGCCGCAATCGCAACGCTGGCTGAACAGGGCATCGCCTGTCAGGCATTCCGAATGGACGCGGCCGAGAACCGGGGCGCCATCCGCGACGTCGCCCAGACTCAGGACAACGTGTTCACGGCCGGTTGCCGACTCGATAAAGCCGTGCATGGCGAACTCTGCAAAGGGTGTGGGCAGTTTGGAAGCGGCGACAAATACGACGGGCACCGTGTGCTCCTGATCAGTATGAAGACTGGAAATTCGCAAGATTTGCATTGTAACAGCAGGTCCCTACGGACGCTCAGGCTGAATTCTCGGGCATTTAGATCATAAAGTTCGATAGATAGACCTGAGGCATTCCTTCACTGCACACCACCAAAATGCTGGTAACCACGGGTGTCAGGCGTGATGTCGGCACCGGCACTGTCGATCAGGATCACGCCCTGTCCGGCGTCTACCCGGCCGATCACATGCACCGGCCAGCCTTCACGGTGCAAACCGGAAAGGTGGTCAGGTGGCAGGGTGAATGCCAGCACGTAATCGTCACCGCCGCTGAGCGCAGCCTGTTGCGCGGCCGGCAGATCAAGCAGCGCCAGCAGCGGCTCGGACAGGGGCAACCTGTCACGCTCGATCACCAGACGGACACCTGACGCACGGGCGATATGCCCGCAGTCCGCGAGCAAGCCGTCGGAGATGTCCAGCGCCGACGTGGCCTTGCCGCGCAATGCCTGACCCAGCGCCAATTGCGGTTGTGGCGACCAATAGCGAGCCAGCAACGGCTCGGCAATCGAAGCCTCGGCGCTGCGCTGATTCAGCACCAGCGGCAACGCACCGGCGCCATCACCCAGCGCACCGCCAACGCACAACAGGTCGCCTTCGCGAGCACCGCTGCGCGTCAGGGCAAGCCCTGCAGGCACACCGCCAAACACCGTCAACGTCAGGCTCAGCGGGCCGCGCGTGGTGTCACCACCGATCAGGCGCACAGAACAGCCTTGCGCCATCAGGCTCAGGCCACGCGCGAACGCCTGCAGCCAGTCGGCGTCGACGTGCGGCAGGGTCAAGGCAAGGGTGAATGCAACAGGACGAGCGCCCATCGCCGCCAGATCACTGGCAGACACTGCCAGCGCGCGCTGGCCGAGCAAAAAGGGGTCGCTGTTGTCGGGAAAATGCACCCCGACCACAAGGGTGTCGGTCGAGATCGCCAACTGCTCGCCGGGCGGCAACGCCAGCAGCGCGCAGTCGTCGCCGATCCCTAAGGCCACCTCCTCACCTGCCTGCGCACAAGGCGCGGCAGCGAAGTAGTTACGGATCAGCTCGAACTCTCCCATGAAGGTCAGGCGCAGATCAGCGCTTGTGGGCCTTCACTTCGACTTCACGCAAGCGCGGCGCCAGCTTGTCCAGCACGCCATTGACGAACTTGTGGCCGTCAGTGGAGCCGTAGACTTTCGCCAGCTCGATGCCTTCGTTGATCACTACGCGATACGGCACGTCGATGCGCTTGAGCAGTTCGAAGGTGGACAGGCGCAATACCGCCAGCTCAACCGGATCAAGCTCTTCGATGGTCAGGTCCAGACAAGGCGAGAGTGCAGTGTCGATCTCGGTCTTGTTGGTCGCCACACCGTGCAACAGTTCACGGAAGTAGGTGCCATCGACATTGCTGAAATCGTTGTCGACACGGAACTGTGCTTCGATCTCGTTCAGCGCGTGGCCGGCCATGTGCCACTGATACAAGGCCTGGGTCGCCATCTGACGCGCTTCGCGACGTTTGGCGCTCTTGCCTTTGGCGGCTTCCGGCGATTTGGCGTCGCGCGGGTTGAACTGATCGGTGTCGTCGGAAATCACTTGGCCTCCAACTGCGACAGCAGGCTGACCATTTCAATCGCGGACAAGGCAGCTTCAGCGCCCTTGTTACCGGCCTTGGTGCCGGAACGCTCGATGGCCTGCTCGATGGAATCGACAGTCAGGACGCCGAACGCGACCGGAACGCCGAACTCCATGGAAACCTGAGACAAGCCTTTGACGCACTCGCCTGCAACGTATTCGAAGTGCGGCGTACCACCGCGGATTACCGCGCCCAGCGCGACGATGGCGGCGAACTCGCTGCGTTGGGCAACTTTCTGCACAACCAGCGGAATTTCGAAAGCACCCGGCGCACGGATGATGGTGATGTCGCTTTCGCTGACGCCGTGGCGTACCAGCGCATCGACGGCACCGCTAACCAGGCTTTCCACGACGAAGCTGTTGAAACGGCCAACGACCAAGGCGTAGCGGCCTTGGGGGGCGATGAAAGTACCTTCGATGGTCTTCAAGGTCATTCGGTGAGTCTCGTATTAAAGAGCAAGCGCGCCTTGAGGCGGGCTTTGAGGGATATTAGGCCACGAATCGCAACTGTCAGGCCAAAACCTGCGAAAAAACGTCCTCCGCCTGCCTCGACCTGCCGGTATTTATTCGGAGGGCACGTATTCTACAACTTCCAGATCGAAACCGGATATCGCATTGAACTTCATGGGTGAACTCATGAGGCGCATTTTGCGCACGCCGAGGTCACGAAGGATCTGCGAACCGGCGCCGACCGTGCTGTACGTGGTCGGCGTCTTGATCGGTTGCTGCCCGGCTGTTTCCCGGATATGGGCCAGCAACACATCGCCATCCAGCGGGTGACCGAGCAACAGCACCACACCGCTGCCAGCCTCGTTAACCGCACGCATGGCGGCGCGCAGGCTCCAGCGGCCGGGCTGTTTGACCATCAACAGGTCGCGCAGCGGGTCCATGTTGTGGACACGCACCAACGTCGGTTCTTCTGCGCAAATCTTGCCCAGGGTCAGCGCCAGATGCACGTCACCCTCGACCGAATCGCGGTAGGTCACCAGGTTGAAACTGCCCAGTTCGCTGTCCATCGGCTGCTCGGCAATCCGCTGAACGGTACGTTCGTGGATCATCCGATAGTGAATCAGGTCGGCGATGGTGCCGATCTTGATGTCATGTTGCTGTGCAAAGGCTTCAAGTTCGGCGCGACGCGACATGGTGCCGTCGTCGTTCATGACTTCGCAGATCAGGCCCGTCGGCTCGAACCCGGCCATGCGCGCCAGATCGCACGCCGCTTCGGTGTGACCGGCGCGAGCCAGTGTGCCACCGGCCTGAGCCATCAGCGGGAAAATATGCCCCGGGCTGACGATGTCTTCGGCTTTCGCGTCCTTTGCTGCGGCCGCCTGCACGGTGCGCGCACGGTCCGCTGCGGAGATACCGGTGGTCACGCCTTCAGCGGCTTCGATGGACACGGTGAACTTGGTGCCGAAACCGGAACCATTGCGCGGCGCCATCAGCGGCAGCTTGAGGGTTTCGCAGCGCTCGCGGGTCATCGGCATGCAGATCAGGCCACGCGCGAAACGCGCCATGAAATTGATGTGCTCGGGCTTCACGCACTCGGCGGCCATGATCAGGTCGCCTTCATTCTCGCGGTCTTCGTCATCCATAAGGATGACCATCTTGCCCTGGCGAATGTCTTCAACCAGCTCTTCGATACTATTGAGCGCCACGCGGCACCCCCTTGATTCAGGATTTCAGGTAGCCGTTCTCGGCCAGAAAGCTTTCAGTGATCGTGCCGTGCCCCGGCTCGGCGGCCTTGTCGCCCAGCAACAGACGCTCCAGATAGCGCGCCAGCAGGTCGACTTCCAGATTGACCTTACGGCCCGGCAGGTAGTCGGCCATGATGGTTTCGCTGAGCGTGTGCGGCACGATGGTCAGTTCGAACTCGGCGCCATTGACCGAGTTGACGGTCAGGCTGGTGCCGTCGACCGTGATCGAGCCCTTGTGGGCGATGTACTTGGCCAGCTCGCGCGGCGCACGCACCGTAAACTGGATGGCGCGAGCGTTATCGGCACGGGAGACGATTTCGCCGACACCGTCGACATGTCCGCTGACCAGATGGCCACCCAGGCGCGTGGTCGGCGTCAGGGCTTTTTCCAGATTGACCCGGCTGCCGCTTTTCAGATCGACAAACGCGGTAACCGTCAGGGTTTCCCGGCTGACGTCAGCCCAGAAGCCGTCGCCGGGCAATTCCACGGCGGTCAGGCATACGCCGTTGACGGCAATACTGTCGCCGAGTTTGACGTCGCTCAGGTCGAGCTTGCCGGTTTCCACGTACACGCGGACGTCGCCGCCCTTCGGAGTCAGGGCGCGGATGCTGCCAATGGATTCGATGATGCCGGTAAACATGGGTCCTCCGGGAGAACAAGGGCTGCGCTAGGCGAAGACGGTAATTATACGCCGAGCGCGCAGACAGGGAGAGCAATGACTCGCCAGTCATTACCGACGGCCCGCATTTCCACGATGTTCAGCTCCAGCGCTTCACTCATCTGCGCCAGCGGCAGATCGAGCAGCGGCCGGGCCGATGAGCCGAGAAACTTCCCGGCGATGAATAGCTGAAATTCGTCGACCAGGCCCAGCCGCGTGAAAGCACCCGCCAGACGCGGCCCAGCCTCGACCAGCACGTCATTGACGCCACGGTTCGCCAGCTCGCTCATCAGTTTGCGCAGGTCCACATGGCCAGCGCTGTCAGCCAGCGCCAGCATTTCGTGCCCGTCTTCCTGATAACGGCCTCGCGCCGACGCGGCGGCACAGGTCACGACCAGCGCACTGCCCGCCTGAAAGAACGGCGCATCCAGCGGAACGCGCAAGCGCCCATCAATCAGCACGCGCAGCGGCGGACGCGCACTTGCCAATGCGGTCAATTCTGCACTCAGCCCTAACTCTTCAGGCCGCACGGTCAGCCGGGCGTTGTCCGCCAGCACGGTGTCGGCACCGGTCAGGACCACGCTCGACTGCGCTCGCAGGCGCTGCACGGCAGAACGGGCTTCAGGGCCGGTGATCCACTGGCTTTCGCCACTGGCCATTGCAGTCCGGCCGTCCAGGCTCATGGCCAGCTTGACCCTGACATAGGGCCGTCCCGTTTCCATGCGTTTGAGAAAACCTTTGTTCAGCGCACGCGCTTCGCTTTCCAGCACGCCACATTGAACGCCAATGCCGGCATTCATCAGACGCAGCAGCCCACGGCCCGAGACATCGGGATTGGGGTCCTGCATTGCCGCCACGACACGGACCAGCCCGGCCTCGACCAGCGCGTCGGCACAGGGCGGCGTACGCCCTTGGTGACTGCAAGGCTCAAGCGTGACGTAAGCGGTGGCGCCTCTTGCCAGCTCGCCGGCCTGACGCAAGGCATGGACCTCGGCGTGAGGCTCGCCCGCCCGTGCATGCCAGCCTTCTCCGACAATCTGGCCGTCGCGCACGATGACGCAGCCGACTCGCGGGTTGGGGTGTGTGGAATAAAGGCCTTTGCGCGCCAGCTCCAGCGCGCGGGCCATGTAATGAACGTCGAGGGCAGCCTGCTCAGTCAACAATGCACTCATTCCTTACCCGGCTCGCGGGCCAGACGGTCGATTTCTTCACGAAACTCGTTGAGGTCCTGAAAGCGGCGGTACACCGAAGCGAAGCGGATATAGGCCACTTCATCGAGCTTTTGCAGCTCGGTCATGACCAGTTCGCCCACGACCAGCGATTTGACTTCACGCTCGCCGGTTGCGCGCAACTTGTGCTTGATATGGGCCAGCGCCGCTTCAAGACGTTCGACGCTTACCGGACGCTTTTCAAGGGCGCGTTGCATACCGGCACGCAGCTTCTCTTCATCGAAGGGCTGGCGACTGCCGTCCTGCTTGATCAGGCGCGGCAAGACCAGCTCGGCGGTCTCGAACGTGGTGAAGCGCTCGCCACAGGCCAGGCATTCACGGCGGCGGCGGACTTGCTCGCCTTCGGCGACAAGGCGGGAGTCGATGACTTTGGTGTCATTGGCACCGCAGAAGGGACAGTGCATGGTGGCTGGCAACGAAAGAATGGGGAGCGCCATGTTAGCGCATCCTGTCGGCAAGACAAGGCTGGGGGTTTACGGTATATAGACGCGCATTAAAGCGATGTTAAATTGCCTTGGCTCGGTAATACTGCACCTCTGGCGTCGCACAGCCTTTCGATATTTGCCTTGTGGAGCTCTTGATGACGCTACGAACCCTGTTTTTGCTGGGCCTTGTCGGCTTGCTGGCCGCGTGCAGCAGCAACGATGCCCCGAAACCCGCTGCGCCCCCTCCCGTTGCCCCGGCAATTAAAGTGCCTGCCGGGCCTGGCCCGCTGCAACCGTATCAACGTGAACTCAGCGGTCAATTGCTGGGCGTGCCGGCCGGGGCCGAGGTCGAGCTGGCAATGCTGGTGATCGATGACCGCGGTCGTCCGCAGAAACTGCTGACCAACACGTTGCTCAAGGGCAACGGCCAGTCGCTGCCGTTCCAGCTGCGCTTCAACCCGGAAGCCTTCCCGGTGGGCGGACGCGTTGAACTGCGTGGTCGCGCCAGCCAATCAGGGCAACTGATCCTGCACCTGCCTTCGATGCGCATTGATCAACCCACCACTCAGATGCTGGGCCAATTGCAGTTCGTCAAAGCGCCGTGATTGCTCCGCAACACTTGCAACATGCATTGGGCGAACTGCTCGGCGATGCCCGGCTGGTGGCGACAACGCTGCCGGGGACCGAACTGAAGCTGTGGCTGATCGACGACGCCAATATGGATCGCGCCTTCAGCCCCGATGAAACCCGCCGTATTCTGGAAGATCCGCCCTACTGGAGCTTCTGCTGGGCCAGCGGTCTGGCACTGGCACGCTTTCTGGCCGAAAACCCGCAGTGGGTGGCAGGCAAGCGGGTGCTGGATTTCGGCGCGGGTTCGGGTGTGGCCGGCATCGCGGCGGCCAGGGCCGGGGCGCTCGACGTGGTGGCCTGCGACCTTGACCCGCTGGCGATCAAGGCCTGTCGGGCCAATGCCGAACTCAATCAGGTGCAGTTGGGTTATTCGGCAGACTTCTTTGCCGAAGCGGACCGCTTCGATCTGATTCTGGTCGCCGACGTTCTTTACGACCGCGCCAACCTGCCGCTGCTTGATCAGTTTCTCTCCCGAGGCCGCGAAGCCCTGGTGGCAGACTCGCGCGTTCGCGACTTCAAGCATGATGCCTACCAGCGCCTGACGATGCTGCATGCGCACACCTTGCCCGACCTGGCTGAACCCCATGAGTTTCGGGAGGTGAGTGTGTATCACGCGGTGCGCTCAGCATGCTGACTCACGCTTATCGTTGCGAACGCTCCAGCGTGGGAATGTATTTCCGGACGCTCTGCGTCCGACGTTGAGCGTACGGTGCGGCGCAGAATTGCGACGCAGAGCGTCACGAACGGCATGCCAACGTGGAACATTGGCACGAGAGTCAGTTCCCAGCCCCATGAATAACACCGCTTTCAGCATTGCCCTGCGGGCTTTATAGTTGGCGGCATTCAGATTCTTCGAGACGTGCAATGAGCCAGGACACTGCTTACATCTTCGACGCGACCACTGCGAATTTCGATCAGACGGTGATCGACAAGTCATTCGATCAGCCCGTACTGGTCGATTTCTGGGCCGAGTGGTGTGCGCCCTGCAAGGTCTTGATGCCGCTGTTGCAGCAGATCACCGAGAGTTATCAGGGCGAACTGCTGCTGGCCAAGGTCAATTGCGACGCCGAGCCGGATGTCGTCAGCCGTTTCGGTATTCGCAGTCTGCCGACCGTGGTGCTGTTCAAAGACGGCCAGCCGGTGGATGGCTTCGCCGGTGCGCAACCGGAGTCGGAGATCCGCAAGATTCTCGAACAGCACGTGGTGATGCCGCCACCGCCCGCCGCCGATCCGCTCAAGCAGGCGCAGGAACTGTTCGCGGAAAGCCGTTTTGCCGATGCCGAAGCCGTACTCAAGGTGCTGCTGGGCGAAGACAACACCAACGCCGCCGCGCTGATTCTGTATGCGCGCTGCCTGGCCGAACGCGGCGAACTGGGCGAAGCCAGAGCGGTGCTGGATGCGGTCACTGGCGATGCACACAAAGCCGAGCTGGCCGGCGCCAAGGCGCAACTGACGTTCCTGGCCGAAGCAGCCACTCTGCCGGATGCCGCCGAGCTGAAAAGCCGTCTGGCGCAAAACCCGCAGGATGACCAAGCCGCGCATCAACTGGCGATTCAGCAGTTGTCGCGTCAGCAATACGAAGCAGCGCTGGAAGGCCTGCTCAAGCTGTTCATCCGCAACCGCAACTACGCCGAAGGCCTGCCGCACAAGACACTGCTGCAAGTGTTCGACCTGTTGGGCAACGATCATCCGCTGGTCACGGCTTACCGCCGCAAGCTGTTTGCTGCGCTGTACTGACATTTCCGGCGACAGGCATCGCACGGGTGCCTGCCGCCGGACAGATTCAAGTCACGCCACTCCAATCCAGCTGTACAGCGGCGCATCCCCGCTGCTCTCGACTTTCACGCTCGCGCAGTGCCGCAGGCGCACCAGCAGGTGCTTGCCAGCTGCCGTACTGCCGGCCAGCCCTTCCAGTTGCCCCAACAGATCCGGCCCGCTCATCTGCCCGGCCTTCTGCAGTAATTCCTGAGCGACCTGCCATAACCTGTCGTCCTGATTGACTGGCTTGCTCTCGACCGCTGTGGCCGACAGGTCGGGGGCCGCCGCCTTGAGCTGCGCGCCCAGTTGAGCCCAGTCGCCGTCGTCCAGTTCAAGGGTCAAATCCACCGGCCACTGGCCTACGGTTCCACGAATACGCAACATGATGTGTACCTGCTGACAGTCAGGCGCACATGCTCCCACAGGCAGACGCATATGCCCATGTTCAACCGTAACGCCATTGATTGACTGCCGGTTCTTTGCCATTCAAGAAATTGCCCAGCGCCCGCACGTCGTAGACATTCTCCCAATACTCGACGATCCGGCCATCACGAAACCGCCACAGGCCGCAGAACGGCATGATGATTTTCCGCCCTTGGCAACTGGCGCGCATATCCCCCACCGCCGAACCGAAGTAATCGTTGGCAACGATCTCATGGACATCCATGTACAACGTCTGCCGCGTACGCCTGAGCAGATTGATCTCGTGGGACAGCACCGCATCTTTGCCGATGGCAATGGACAGGCCGCCGCCAGCGCCTTGATCGGCCTTGTGCAGCACGATGTCAGGGTCGGCAAATTCGATAATGCGTGTCAGATCCTTGTACACCGCGTGCAGGATTTCTCTGTTCGAATGGAGCTTGTTCATTAAGATTTTCATTAATATCTTCCTTGATATCTCACTCGACCCAAGTCAGGCGCAGGTCCCGGCTGGCGATGAAAACCCTCCGACGCATCCGGCGCAGGTGTAGCGATTTTCATCTTCCAGAGTAGGACTTGATGACGCAAAGTGTGAGATTACTTATGCATAAGCACTGGACGAGGTATTCCAGATACCGAGTAAAAACACGTCCACCCAAGCCGATACTTGTTATAAGATTACATAACAGTTTTCCCGATCATTGTTCCGGAGTCCGCTATGCGCCGCCTGCTACTTGCTTTGCCTTTTGCCCTGCTGCCACTCGTTGCCGCTCATGCGGCAGAAGAACACGATCATGACCATGATCACGGTGAGGAGCACGGCAGCCTTGGCGCTCATGAACACGGCGTCGGCCGTCTGGATGTGGTGCTGGAAGGCAAGACACTGGAGTTCGAATTCGACAGCCCGGCCATGAACATCGTAGGCTTCGAGCACGTTGCGACATCGGCCGAAGACAAAGCCAAAGTGGCCAAGGCGCGTGAGTTGCTGCTCAAACCCAATGCATTGTTCAGCATTGCCGATGCTGCCAACTGCTCAGCCACTTCAGTGAAACTGGAAAGTCCGCTGTTTGGCGACAAAGATGAAGATGATCACAAAGACCACGCCCAGGCAGGCGATGCTGATCATCACGAACACAGTGAAATTCACGGTCATTACACATTTGTCTGTGACGCACCCGCGGTTCTGAAAAAGCTCGACCTGTCGCAAATATTCAAAACGTTCCCGGACACCAAGAAGCTTCAGGTACAACTGATCTCGCCGGGCGGCCAATCCGGTGCCGAAGTGATTGCAGCGAACCCGACCCTGAAATTCTGATCGCACGTTGCAGCATCCTGACCGGGCCTGGCCCGGTCTTTTAATTTCCAACCGAGCGTGAGTCAGCCATGACCCAAGCACTGATCGAGCTGTCGGACCTGAGCTTCAACTGGCCAGGTCACCCGCAGTTGCTGGACATCCCCAGCTTTCGCCTGGAAACCGGCGAAACCCTGTTCCTCAAAGGCCCCAGTGGCAGCGGCAAAACCACTTTGCTGGGCTTGCTGGGCGGCGTGCAAAAACCCGTCAGCGGCAGTATCCGTCTGTTGAATCAGGATTTGTCGGGGCTGTCGGCTGCGGCGCGTGATCGCTTTCGCGTCGATCACACCGGCTACATCTTCCAGCAGTTCAACCTGTTGCCCTTTCTGTCGGTGCGGGAAAACATCGAGCTGCCCTGTCACTTCTCCAGTATCCGCGCAGAACGCGCCAGACAGCGCCACGGCAGCGTAGAAAACGCCACGACCACCCTGCTCGCCCACCTGGGCCTGAAAGACCCGGCGATGCTCACCCGACGTGCCGATTCGCTGTCCATCGGCCAGCAGCAGCGCGTGGCCGCTGCGCGGGCGTTGATCGGGCAACCGGAACTGGTGATTGCCGACGAGCCGACCTCTGCGCTGGATGCCGACTCACGTGAAGCGTTCATTCGCCTGTTGTTCGCCGAGTGCCGCGAAGCCGGAGCCAGCCTGTTGTTTGTCAGCCACGATCAGAGCCTTGCGCCGCTGTTCGATCGCAACCTGTCGCTGAGCGACCTGAATCGCGCCGCCGTTGCCGTGGAGAGTTGAGATGTATCTGTTTCGTCTGGCGCTTGCCAGCCTGGCCAATCGCCGTTTCACCGCGTTTCTCACCGCCTTCGCCATCGCGCTGTCGGTTTGCCTGCTGCTGGGCGTCGAGCGCGTACGCACCGAAGCACGCTCCAGTTTCGCCAGCACCATCAGCGGCACTGACCTGATCGTCGGTGCGCGCTCCGGGTCCATCAATCTGTTGCTGTATTCGGTATTCCGCATCGGCAACGCCACCAACAATATTCGCTGGGACAGCTTCGAACATTTTGCTGAAAACAAGCAGGTCAAATGGGCAATCCCGATTTCCCTGGGCGATTCCCACCGCGGCTATCGGGTGATGGGCACCAATGCCTCGTATTTCGAGCATTATCAGTTCGGTCGTCAGCAACATCTGCAGATGGCCGAAGGCCGCGAGTTCAAGACTGACCCGTTCGAAGTGGTGCTGGGCTCTGAAGTTGCCAAGGCATTGCACTACTCGCTGGGCGACAAGCTGGTGCTGGCGCACGGTGTCGCGGCAATCAGTCTGGTCAAGCATGACGACAAACCGTTCACCGTGGTCGGCATTCTCAAACCGACCGGCACCCCGGTGGACCGTACGCTGCATATCAGCCTGGGCGGCATGGAGGCCATTCACATCGATTGGCATAACGGCGCGCCGGCACGCGGCAATGAACGTATCTCGGCCGATCAGGCGCGCAACATGGACCTGACGCCCACCGCGATAACCGCGTTCATGCTGGGCCTGAACAGCAAGATTTCGACGTTCAGCCTGCAACGCGAGATCAATGAGTACCGTGGCGAGCCCATGCTGGCGATTCTGCCAGGCGTGGCGTTGCAAGAGCTGTGGGGCCTGATGGGCACTGCCGAGAAGGCGCTGTTCGTGATTTCACTGTTCGTGGTGCTGACCGGCCTGAT
Source organism: Pseudomonas graminis (assembly GCF_002093745.1). Classification (GTDB taxonomy): domain Bacteria; phylum Pseudomonadota; class Gammaproteobacteria; order Pseudomonadales; family Pseudomonadaceae; genus Aquipseudomonas. The sequence continues at coordinate 327,466 of NZ_MTSB01000002.1, read as the reverse complement.
CGGCATGCTCACCGCGATTCTCACCAGCCTCAACGAGCGACGTCGGGAAATGGCGATCCTGCGTTCGGTCGGCGCACGCCCCTGGCACATCGCAAGCCTGCTTATACTCGAGGCCTTCGCACTCGCGCTGGCCGGTGTCATCAGCGGCCTCGCACTGCTCTATATCGGCATTTTCGCGGCCCGCGACTACGTACTCGACAACTACGGTCTGTACCTCTCGTCTATGCCACCTGGCCAATATGAATGGACTTTACTGGGTGGCATTCTCGGTTGCGCGCTGTTGATGGGAACCGTGCCAGCCTGGCGAGCCTACAGGCAGTCACTGGCCGATGGACTGTCGATTCGTTTATGAGGACCTTCATGATGCGGCGCATGCTACTCACTCTGCTGCTCTCGGTTACCACGCCATTGTGGGCCGCCGAGCCGCGGGTACTGACCTGGAATGACATGATTCCGCCCGATGCACCCGTGGTGAAGCCGGTGACGGCTCCCATCCACGATATGTCCAAGCTGTCCGATGCACTGGCTATGGAAGCGGCGCCTGCGGCCCATCAACTGGCCCCGCATGCACCGGTGGTCAAAGCACTGGATGGGCAAATGGTGCGTTTGCCGGGCTACATCGTGCCGCTTGAGGTCAGTGAGGAAGGCAGAGTGACGGAGTTTTTGCTGGTGCCGTATTTCGGTGCCTGCATCCATGTGCCGCCGCCGCCAGCGAACCAGATCGTGCATGTCACGAGTGAGCTGGGCGTGAAGGTCGATGAGCTGTATCAGCCGTACTGGATCGAAGGACCGATGCAGGCCAAATCGTCTACCAGCGAACTGGCAGAAGCGGGTTATCAGATGCAGGCAGACAAGATTCTTGTCTACGAGTTGCCGGATTCATAAGGATGACGAGGTTCCCAGCGATTTCATTGAGCTGAGTCAAAGCCGCCGTTCGACAGCGCTTTAACATTATGCCCATAAATTTTGACTGATCCTGGAGCCTCCATGAACAAGCACCTGCTACGCGCGTCTCTTGTCGCGCTTGCCATTACCGCCCCGGCCGCCGCAAACGCTTATGAAGAAGGCGATTTCATCGTTCGTGCCGGTGTCGCGCACGTCCAGCCCAACGAAGACAGCGGCGAAGTCAGGCTCGATGGCGCCAGGGTTTCCGGCACCAAAGCGACTGTCGATGGCGAAAACCAGCTCGGCCTGACCTTCGCGTACATGCTCACCCAACACGTCGGTATCGAACTGCTGGCCGCCACGCCTTTCAGCCATACAGTGTCTGTCAAAGGCCTGGGGCCGGGCCTTGACGGCAAGCTGGCAGACATCAAACAACTGCCGCCTACCCTGTCGTTGCAGTATTACCCGATGGAGCCTTCGTCCCGCTTCCAGCCGTATGCGGGCGTCGGTATCAACTACACCACATTCTTCGACAATGACCTGACCAGCGAGCGCAAGAGTCAGGGGTTCAGCAACCTCAAACTCAAGGACTCGGTGGGCCTGGCCGCCCAGTTGGGCATGGACTACATGATCACCGAAAACGTCCTGGTCAACGCTTCGGTCTGGTATGTCGACATCGACACCGAAGCCACGGTGGACGGCCCCTCTGCCCTGGCCGTCGGCAAGACCAAAGTCGACGTAGACATCGACCCGTGGGTGTACATGGTGGGCGTGGGTTACAAGTTCTGATACCCGGTAAAGCGCACATGAAAAAGGCACCTGACTCAGGTGCCTTTTTTTATGCTGACCCGGCAGCCTTCTTCACCCCTGAACACGCCGGCACCTGCAAGGGTGGCCGGAGCGTGAAGAACGATCAGTCTCAGGAAACTACTTCACCGTCTTCGGCGCCTTGCCGGTGCGCATCTGTTCCAGCAACGGGCCGCACTGGTTAGGCTCGCTGTCGCCAGTGGCGACCAGCGCCAGCAGGCCTGCTGCCGGGCCTACCGTCGCGCCGAGCAGGACCATGCCCGCGCCGCGCAACAGCAACGGACCGGAATGCACGCCAGCGTTGGGCTTCGCGAACGGGCCGTTGACGTACAGGGGCGAACGCAACGAGAAGATGCGGAAGCCTTTGGACTCAGGGTTGATCTGCAAATCCAGTTGTTCGGTCTTCATGTTCGCGGTGCCGCTGATGTAGATGATCGCGTTCTCGGTATCGAAGACAAACAGGCGGCTGGTCGCCAGCCCGTCCTTGATGCCAAAGTCGGACGCCGCGCAGTTGATCTTCACGTCCTTGTCGCCAAACAACTTGCCCACCACGTAGTTGCCGACATTGAGCCCGGCAATCTCCATCAGGCCACGGCTGATGGCACCGTCGTTGACCAGCATTTTCATTTCGCCATTGGCGGTGCCGAGCAAAGCAGCAATGGAATTGCCCCGTCCGCTGATATCGGCATCGCCGTTCAGCTCACCGAAACTGGTTTTCATCGGCTCGAAGGTCGGGAACAGTTGCTTGAGCTTGAAGTTGCGCGCCGACAGTTTTGCCCGGCCCAGCAGGGGTTTGTTGCGCCCGTCGAGCCGGATGTCGCCGTCCAGCTTGCCACCCGCCACACCGAACCGCAGCGGTTCAAGGCTCAATTGACCGTCGTTGAGTATCAGGTGCGTATAGAGGTCAGTGAAGGGCAGATCGGGGCTTTGCACGATGCGCTTGCCGGTGAATTCCACGTCCGCGTCCATGGCACGCCAGCGATCGGTCTGGAACTCTTCGACGGGCAGCACCTTACCCGACGGCTGCTTGCTCTCGCCGCCGCGCTTTTTCTGCGCGGCGTTGGAGTCCGCGCCGATCAGCGGGGCAAGGTCGCTGAACAGCAGTTGATTGGAGACCAGCACGCCACTCAACTTGGGCCGAGGCTGACTGGCAACGTAACCCAGGTCGCCATGAATATCGCTGTTGCCGATCTTGCCGTTGAAGCCTTCATAGCGAAAGTTCGCGCCTGCCGGATCATGAAGCTTGGCAACCAGCCGCCCGTCAGTGGAGTAGGCAGGAGAATCCGGCAAGGTCACGCCCGTCAGCGGGTAGAGATTGCTCAGGCTCGCACCGGACAGTTTCAGGCGAAGGTCGAGCGCGCCGAGGTTTTGCGGGTCGGTCAGGGTCCCGGCAATCACCGCATGGGTGTCACCGATCTTGACGTCGGCCTGCACCGGGAATGGCTGGTTGGCATCCTTGAGCGCCAGCAAGCCACCGATCTTGCCGGTGCCGTTCAGTTTCTGGCCGTGATACTGGCCTTTGACAGCCAGGCCAAAGGCATAGTCCTGCGGCACAGCGCCCTTCTCCTGCGCCTTTTGCGCCTCTTTGCTGCCGACGATTTCACCGAACGGGATCGGCTTGCCCAGCATATCGATCACGACATCCAGATTGGCATTCAACGTCTGGTCATTGAAGCTCACCAGCCCCTTGTCGAACTTGATGGCACCGATGTCCACCTCCCATTTGGACGGTTCGGCATTCGGATCGGACTTGGGCAGGTCGAACACCCAGTTGGCGCGACCATCAGCAAGCCGCTCCAGCCTGGCTTCCGGCGCGGTCAGGTCGATGCGCGGGATGACCACGTGCTGCACCAGCAGCGGCAGCAACGAGAGGCGAAACTCAACGTGCTTGAGGGTCACCATTTGCGGGGTTTTCGACCACTCCGGATTGCCCAGCATCAAATCATCAGCCACAAAGTGCGGCGACGGCACCCAGGCGCGCCAGCCCCCCAGTTCAGGCTCACGCGTCCAGCGTACGTCCAGATTGCCATTGATGGCGAACGGGCGATGCAGCGCTTCGCTGACTTTTTCGTTGAGGGTGGGTTTGATGCGGTTCCAGTCGAAAGTGGCGATCACGATGACCAATAGGGCCAGCACCAGTAACAGCGTGGCGCCCGTCCAGGCGAAAATCTTGCGGCTGCGCGTCATGCGTGACTCTCCAGAAAACAGCACCCCGACCCTGGCGCGCTGAATATGACATCAATGTTCGACTGACAAACGCGCCGAGGGTTTGATTTGAATATGAATTCGAGGCAAAGACCAGCACCAATGCTGTGCAGACATCCAAAGACCTGCCTGAAAACCCCTTCGACGCGGGCGAAGCGCATTTGCTAAAGTGCTACATAGCCTAATCCAAGAAACATTTGAGCCATGCTGCCCCGCGCCGAACAGAAACAACAAACCCGCAGAGCCTTGCTGGATGCCGCCCACCAGTTGATGGAGAGCGGGCGTGGTTTCGGCAGCCTGAGCCTGCGGGAAGTGGCGCGAACAGCGGGCATCGTTCCCACAGGCTTTTACCGGCATTTTGAAGACATGGACCAATTGGGCCTGGCCCTGGTCAGCGAGGTCGGTCAGACCTTTCGCGAAACCATCCGGCTGGTGCGGCAGAACGAGTTCGCCGTGGGCGGCCTTATTCGCGCGTCGGTGAAGATCTTTCTGGAGCGTGTGGCCGCCAACCGTTCACAGTTTCTGTTCCTGGCCCGTGAGCAATATGGCGGCTCGTTGAAGGTGCGTCAGGCGCTCGGTGCCCTGCGCGAAGGCATCAGCGCCGACTTGACCGCCGACCTGGCCAAAATGCCCAAATGGCGACACCTGAACGCCGATGCCCTGTCGATCATCGCCGACCTGGTGGTGAAAAGTGTCTTCGCCATGCTGCCGGAACTGATCGACCCCCCGCCCGCCTCGCTGGCCCCGCACCTGACACCACAGGCCAAGATCACCCAGCAACTGCGCTTCATCTTCATCGGCGCACGTCACTGGCGAGGGCTTGGCAGTCACGATTGAAGCTCATTCCTACGACTGGCGAAAGGTTGCGCACCAAATTAAAGCATCCTTGTGAATTCGCACCATAACGCGCCACGAACACGCCTCACTCATGCCCCTTCATCCACGTCCGCCAGCCATTTCCTACACCTTGCTCTGTTGGCAAGCACCTTGCTCTGATTTGAAGCATCGCAATTGGCTGGAAGCTATCTGATGCTGGTGATTCACAAACGAATCGAACCTCAGGCCGAATGGGCCGCCGAGCTGCATTTGAATTTCGAAGCGCGCAGCAAGAGCCGTTTGCGCTGCTTCAGTGCAGAAAACGAAGACGTGGGGCTGTTTCTACAGCGTGGCCAGTCACCGTTGCGTGATGGCGAGTTTCTACAGGCCGAGGACGGGCGCATTGTGCGTGTCTGTGCCCGCCCCGAGAAACTGATGCATGTCACCTGCAGCAGCACCTTCGAACTGACTCGCGCTGCTTACCATTTGGGTAACCGACACGTTGCCCTGCAAGTCGGAGACGGCTGGCTGCGCCTGCTGGACGATTACGTACTCAAGGCCATGCTCGATCAACTGGGGGCCACCACTGAAACCATCGAAGCGCCGTTCCAGCCGGAACATGGCGCCTATGGCGGTGGGCACCATCACTCGCGTGCCGGGGAAGAGGATTTCAACTATCCGCCGCGCATGCACCAGTTCGGCGTGCGCACGTGAACAGCGCCTGGGCGCTTTTGCGCCTGGCCAGTCCGCAGCTGCCGATTGGCGGTTACAGCTATTCGCAAGGGCTGGAAATGGCGGTGGAGCAATCCATTGTCATCGACCCGCAAACGGCCGGGCGCTGGATCGGTGACCAACTGCTGCTCAATCTCGCCCGTTTCGAGGCGCCTCTGTTACTGGCGCACTGCGAGGCAGCAGCGGCCGGAGACTGGGGGCAGCTGTTGCAGGTCAGCGAGCAGCATCGCGCCAGCCGCGAGACCCGTGAGTTGCATCAGGAAAGCCGTCAGATGGGCTATTCCCTGCAACAGTTGCTCAACGGTTTGCCGGAACTGGATCGCGACGCTCGCCGTTTTCTCGAACAGACCACAGAACCGCATCTGGCCCTTGGCTGGGCACTGGCCGCACGTGCCTGGCAGATCAGCCCGCAGGATGCGCTGGCCGCCTGGCTATGGAGCTGGCTGGAAAACCAGCTAGCGGTTTTGATGAAAACCTTGCCACTGGGCCAGCAGGCAGCGCAGCGCCTGACCAGTGAGTTGCTGCCGTTGTTGCAGCAGGCTCAGGTCAACGCAACCACGCAGGACATTCACCCTGTCGGCAGTGCAGCCTTTGGCCTGGCGCTGGCGAGCATGGCGCACGAACGTCAATACAGCCGGTTATTCCGGTCCTGATCAGCACCTATGGAGAACTCAATGAACAGCCAACCCCTGCGCGTCGGCATCGGTGGCCCGGTAGGCTCCGGCAAGACCGCACTGACCCTGGCACTGTGCCTGGCCTTGCGTGATCGCTACAACCTGGCGGTCGTGACCAATGACATCTATACCCGTGAAGACGCCGACTTTCTGGTGCGCAACGAAGCCTTGGCGCCCGAACGCATCATCGGCGTCGAGACCGGCGGCTGCCCGCACACCGCCATTCGCGAGGACGCCTCGATCAACCTCGAAGCCGTGGACCAGCTCAATCGTCGTTTTGAAGGCCTGGACCTGATCATCGTCGAGTCTGGCGGCGACAACCTGTCAGCCACCTTCAGCCCCGAACTTTCGGACCTGACGATCTACGTGATCGACGTCTCGGCGGGCGACAAACTGCCACGCAAGGGCGGGCCGGGCATCTGCAAGTCCGACCTGCTGGTGATCAACAAAATCGACCTGGCACCGCTGGTAGGCGCCTCGCTGGAAATGATGGACAGCGACACGCGCAAGATGCGCGGCGAAAAGCCGTTTGTCTTCAGCAACCAGAAAACCGGCCAGGGTCTGGAACAGATCATTGCCTTCATCGAGCGCCAGGGCTTGCTGACGGCGGCCGCCTGAATTCAACCTCATAAGGAATCCGTTGATGAACTACAAAAAAGCCTTGGGCGCCCTCGCCCTGCTGCTGGTCCCGACACTGGCGCTGGCTCACCCCGGCCACGGTGATAACGGTTTGATCGCCGGTATCAGCCATCCGCTCGGTGGGCTGGATCACCTGCTGGCGATGCTCGCGGTAGGTCTGTGGGCCGCCCAGCAACAAGGCGCGGCGCGCTGGGCGCTGCCTTGCACCTTTGTCGGCACCATGCTGATCGGTGGCGTTCTGGGTTTCGAAGGCCTGAACCTGCCGGGGCTGGAAAGCGGTATTGCCGCATCGGTACTGGCACTGGGCCTGGCGGTGGCACTGGCGATTCGTCCTCCCTTGGCACTGGCGGTGGCGGCGACTGCACTCTTCGCGTTGTTTCATGGCGTGGCGCACGGCCTTGAACTGCCTGACATGTCCAGCCCGTGGGCTTACGCCGCAGGTTTCGTCGCGGCGACTGCAGCGTTGCATGCAGCGGGTTATGCCGTGGTGCGCGTACTGCCGCAAGCGGCTGCGCCACTGGTTCGCCTCGCAGGTGCAGCCTCGGCCGCGACCGGCGTGTGGTTGCTGGCGGGCTGATAACTGACGCTTGTGCCAACGCTCCGCGTGATACACAGGCCTGGAAGACCCCGAAAGGCAGAGCTTTTGTGGGAGCGAACGTGTTCGCGAAAACGGTATTTCAGACGATGCATTTCGGCGATTGTATCGGCCCTTTCGCGAACACGTTCGCTCCCACGGCCCTCGGCCAGCATCAAAAGCAGATGTGTGTAACGCTGAGCGCGGAAGCGTGCGCAACGAGCATTGCAAGCACAGCGTCCCCCGAATACTCACCGGCGCGGCAATCCTGATAACATGCTGCGCACTTCGACACTGCCGCGATGCCCGCCGATGCCTCATGTTTCCAGCGCTACCCCTACCCCTGAATTGACAGCGGTGTTTGCCGCCTTGCAGGAGCATTTCCTGAAAGTCGTCGTGCCGCTCTGGCAGGGGCCGGGCTGGAATGCGCAGTTGGCGCTCCCTTATGAAGCACTCGATGCCGCCGATCAGCCGTTGCCGCCGCAGCGCTATCGGGCGATGGCCTGTGCGCGGCAGCTGTTCCTGTTTTCCAGCCTGATCGATCATCCTGAAGTACCGGATGCGCGAGCGCGGGCAGGCGCCTTGTTTCGCTCGTTGCAACAGCACTTTCATGATGCAGAGCATGGCGGCTGGTTCTACAGCATCGATCCACAGGGCAAACCGCTGGATCGCCGCAAGGACCTTTACACCCACGCCTTCATCATTTTTGCCTGCGCGCATTACTGGGCCAACGTGCGCGACCCGCTGGCCGAGTCGGTGCTCAATGCGGCGCTCACTGTCGTGGCCGAGCGGTTTGCCGACAATGACGGGCTGTATGAAGCGCAACTCGGCGAAGACTGGTCAACGCTGGGCACGGGCCCTCTGCAAAACCCGCTGATGCATCTGGCGGAAGCCTTTCTGGCGACGCTGTCGGTGCGGGCCGATCCGGCCACTCAGTCAGCGATGGAGGGGCTGGTTATCCACATGCAGCGACGCTTCGTCGACACCGCGACCGGCGTGATGCTGGAGAAACCGCTGGGCGCTGTGGATAACTGGTACGAGCCAGGTCATCAGTTCGAATGGTTTTTCCTGCTGCAGTCCTCGCCTGACCTGCACGGTCGCGAGTTGCACGTGTCCATGACCCGCGCATTCGCCTATGCCCAGGCGCAAGGCGTCGATCCGCAGACCGGGGCGGTGAACGCCATGCTGACGCCGGAGGGTACGGTGCTCGACGCCACACAGCGTATCTGGGCCCAGGCCGAATACTTGCGGGCAATGGCGCTGAGGCCGGAGTGCGAAGCGGCGCTGCCCGAACAGTTACTCGCGTTCGAACAGCGCTTCCTGCACGTCAAGGGCTGGAACGAGTGCGTCGAACCGGATGGCAGCGTCAGTCGCAGCGATATGCCTTCGACCACGCCCTACCATCTGGCGACCTGCTACATCGGCCTGGCCGACGCTCTCGCGAATCGCTTCATCACCGCCTTCCCGCCGCCGACGCCCGTAGAGGGCTGATCAGCCGCGATTGCGATCAATCGCGAAACCGGCCCAGGTCTGGCTGACAGGCATCAGTTCCAGGCTGTTGATATTGACGTGCGCCGGCGTGTTCATGATCCAGAAAATGGTGTCGGCAATGTCCTGCGGCTGGATCGGCTCGGCACCCGCGTAAGTGGCGTCGTACTTGGCCTGATCGCCGCCGAAACGCACCAGCGAGAACTCGCTTTCACACAACCCAGGCTCCAGGTTGGTCACACGCACGCCAGTGCCGACCAGATCGTTGCGCAGGTTCAGCGAAAACTGACCAACGAACGCCTTGGTGCCGCCGTAAACGTTGCCGCCCGGGTAAGGGTAGTTACCGGCCACCGACCCCAGGTTGACGATGCTCGCCCCGCGACCGTGCGCAATCAGGCGCGGCAGCAACAGTCGAGTGGTGTACACCAGGCCTTTGACGTTGGTGTCGATCATGGTGTCCCAGTCATCGAGATCGCACTTGGGTGCAGGATCGATACCCAGCGCAAGGCCCGCGTTGTTGATCAGCCCCCGAACCGTGCCAAACGCTGGAGGCAGGTCAGCGATGGCAGCCTCCATCGCTGCGCGGTCCCGCACGTCCAGCACCAGCGTATGAACCTTGGTCTGACCGGACAATTCAGCACTCAAGGCATCCAGACGATCCTTGCGGCGACCGGTCAATATCAGCGACCAGCCCGCTTGCGCAAACCGGCGGGCGCAGGCCTCACCGAAACCGGACGTAGCGCCTGTAATGAATACCGTGGAAGTCATTGGGTTCTCCTGACATGGCGCGAAAAGAGCGCAGCCTGTTAATAAGTGATCGGCAGGGCCGAAGAATGCCCGTCTGCTGCCCTGCGACGCAACAACCGAACGCATTTGTACAAAAAACAACCAGCACGGGCAAAGCCAGACATTACGGGCCTCGCAGCCAGTTTTGCCCACCTTATCCACAGTCAGGCACACAAACTCTGGGGGCAAGTCAGCCCGGCTGAAAGTCCCGCCGTTCGGGGCCTCCAGCAGAACAGGAGAAGTTTTTCCCTTGACTTTGATCGAGACCGGAAGGCGCGGCATGACCGTCAGAAAACCGTGATGGCCTGTAGCCCCGATGCAGTAACGGTCAGGTCACTCTTTCCAACGCTTGTTCACAGACTTATCCACAGGGTTTGCACTCAGGAAAGCTGTATGAACAACCAGCCCAAAAGCAGTTGACAACACCCGCGAAAAGTTGGCCCGAAAGCACTGATCAAAATTCAACCAGAGCGCTACACACCTTGTGCATAAAGGGCTGCAGGCACATACTCCCAAGTTATTAACAGCCAGTTCCACAGTAATGGTGAACAAGTCAAAACGGTGACAAAACAACCGTTTGCAGCGGTTTTATGTCGCATCCGGCAGGCGCGTCAGAATTGTTTTCCACAATTGAAAACAACAGCGCCCCGAATGTATGAACAGGCGGGGCGCTGACCGGAAACGGCAGGGTTTTGACGAACTCAGTGACCGCCCAGATACGCGTTCCTGACCTCTTCATTTACAAGCAATTCCTTGCCCGTGCCGGACAAGCGAATCTCGCCATTGACCATCACGTACGCACGGTCAGACAGCTTGAGCGCATGGTTGGCGTTCTGCTCGACCAGAAAAATGGTCATGCCGGTGGCTGCCAGCTCGCGCAGGGTCGAGAAGATCTGTTTGACGATAATCGGTGCCAGCCCCAGGCTCGGCTCATCAAGCAGCAACAGCTTCGGGCGGCTCATCAGTGCGCGGGCAATGGCGAGCATTTGCTGCTCGCCACCGGACATGGTCATGGCGCGCTGATTGCGACGCTCCTTGAGGCGCGGAAACAGTTCGAACATGCTCTGCATGTCTTGCGCCGAATGCTTGTCGCCAATCGGGATGGTGCCCATCATCAGGTTTTCCTCGACCGACATGTCGGGGAATACCCGCCGCCCTTCGGGCGACTGCGCAATGCCGTTGGACGCAATGTAATGCGACGACTTCTGCGTGATGTCAGTGCCCTGATAAATGATCTGCCCGCTGGCGGCACGCGGCTGGCCGAAGATCGACATCAACAGCGTGGACTTGCCTGCGCCGTTGGAGCCGATCAGGCTCACCGTTTCGCCTTCATTGATGTGCAGCGAGACCTTTTTGAGGGCCTGAATCGGCCCGTAAAACACATCGATGTCTTTCAGTTCGAGGATCGGCTTGCTCATACCAGTTCCTCTTCATCAGCGCCCAGGTACGCGGCGATCACTTTCGGATCATTGCGGATCTGCTCCGGCCCGCCGGTTGCAATCACGTTGCCGTGGTCCAGCACCACAATGTCGTCCGAAATCCCCATCACCATGCCCATGTCATGCTCGATCAGCACAATGGTCATGTCATGTTCATCGCGCAACAGCCGGATCATGCCACTCAGCGCTTCGGTTTCCTGTGGGTTGAGGCCGGCGGCCGGTTCGTCCAGGCAAATCACTTGAGGACGCGTACACATGGCGCGGGCGATTTCCAGACGCCGCTGCTGGCCGTAGGACAACTCGCCAGCCAGGCGATTGGCGCAATCCACAAGATCAACCACTTCCAGCCAGTAGAACGCCGTACCGAGCGCATCCTCTTCGGCCTTGCGATAGCCTTTGGTGTTGAGGATGCCGCTGATCAGGCTGCGGTTGACCCACATGTGCTGGGCAACCAGCAGGTTTTCCACCACCGACATTTCCTTGAACAAGCGGATGTTCTGGAACGTGCGCGCCAGCCCTGCCCGGTTGACCAGGTGGGTGCCGCCAAACATCTTGTAGTACACCCGGCTGAGGAAGCTTTTGGGCGAGACAAAATCGGTCGCCTTGAACGGCTCGCCCAGCAGCCGGATCACATTGGTGGTCTTGTCGCGGGTGTGCAGCTCGATGCGCCCGCCAGTGGCCTTGTAGAAACCGGTCAGGCAATTGAAAACCGTCGTCTTGCCCGCGCCGTTGGGGCCGATCAAGGCAAAGATCGAGTTGCGGCGAACCTTGAGGCTGACGTCGCTGAGGGCCTTGATACCGCCAAAGTGCATCATCAGGTGCTCGACGGAGAGAATCACTTCATTGCTCATCGTGCGCCTCCTTCTGTCACCAGTGCGCCCTTGCGTGGTTTCACGCCGGTACGGCTGATGCGGATCAGCCCGCGCGGACGCCAGATCATCATCAGCACCATCAGAATCCCGAACAGCAACACGCGGTACTCGGAGAAGCTGCGCAGCAGTTCAGGTGCCACGGTCAGCACGAAGGCGGCGATCACAACGCCTACGGTCGAGCCCATGCCGCCCAGCACCACGATGGCCAGAATCAGTGCGGACTCGAAAAACGTGAACGAAGTCGGGTTGACGAAGCCCTGATAGCTGGCAAAAAACACACCCGCCAGCCCCGCTGTCGACGCACCGATGGTGAATGCCGAGAGCTTCACCAGCACGTGATTGAGCCCCATCGAACGGCAGGCAATCTCGTCCTCGCGCAAGGCTTCCCAGGCACGGCCGATCGGCATGCGGGTCAGACGGTGCTTGATGAACAGCACCGCCAGCACCACCAGAAACAGCACGGTGTAGATGAAGATGAATTTCAGGTCCGGGTTGTAATCGAAGCCGAAATATTCATGAATGGGGACACCGCCGTCTTTGGCACGACGCCCGAATTCCAGGCCGAAAAAGGTGGGCGACGGCACCGGCACGCCATTCGGGCCGCCGGTGAACGACAGCCAGTTATTCAGCACCAGCCGGATGATTTCGCCGAACCCGAGCGTCACGATGGCCAGATAATCGCCATGCATGCGCAGTACCGGAAAGCCTAGAATGCATCCGGCCAGCGCCGCCGCAATCGCCGCCAGCGGCAGCGCCGACCAGAAGCCCAGCCCGAGATACTGATACCCCAGCGCCAGACCGTAGGCGCCGATGGCATAGAACGCGACGTAACCCAGATCGAGCAGCCCCGCCAGGCCGACCACAATGTTCAGCCCCAGCCCCAGCAACACGTAGATCAGCCCGAGAATGACCACGGTCAGGATGTACTTGTTGGCGAAGATCGGGAACACGATGGCGATCACGATCAGCAGCGGAATGATCCAGTACAGGCTGGATTTGTGATCCGGCTTGAGCACATGCACGCCAGAGTCCGAGCTTTCGAAGCTCTGGGACATGCGTATGCCCTTGGGTGTCTGCAGGAACAGACTGATCAGGAATCGACCGACCATGACCACAGCCACCAGCCACGCTACGCGGGTCGGTTGCAGGTTGAAGCTGTAGCCGTCGAGCACGATGCCCACAATCGGACCGAACACGATCAACGCCAGCAGCCCCGCGATCACGGCATCAATCAGGCTTTTTTTGATTTCTACAGGTTTGGTGACAGGACCAGCAGCAGTAACGGACATACTTATACCTTCGCCACAAGTGGGCGACCCAGCAGGCCTTGGGGACGGAAAATCAGGATCAGAACCAACAGGCCGAAACTGAACACGTCTTTGTAGTCGGAGTTGATCAGACCGGAGAACTGCGACTCGGCAACCCCCAGGATCAGTCCGCCCAGCATGGCGCCCGGCAACGACCCGATCCCGCCCAGCACCGCAGCGGTAAACGCTTTGATACCGATAATGAAGCCGGCATAAAAGTCGAAAGTGCCGTAGTTCATGGTGATCAGCACACCGGCCAGTGCAGCCATCGCAGCACCGATGATGAACACGTAGGAAATCACCCGGTCGGTGTTGATCCCGAGAATCGACGCCATCTTGCGGTCTTGCTGAGTGGCCCGGCACATGCGGCCCAGCTTGGTGTACTTGATGATGTAGGTCAGCACACCCATGCCGACGAAGGCGGCAATGAGGATGAAGATCTTGGTGTAGGTGATCTGCACAAAGCCACTGCCGATCTCGAAGCGCCATGCGCCTTCAAGCAACGTCGGCACGCCCTGCTGACGAGCGCCCTGACTGATCTGCGCGTAGTTCTGCAGGATCAGGGAAATACCGATGGCACTGATCAGGGGTGCCAGCCGGGTCGAGTTGCGCAATGGCTTGTAGGCCACTCGCTCGATCACGAAGCCGTACACGCCGGTCACCACGATGGTGAACACCAGCGTGCCGAGAATCAGGAAGGGAAAAGACTCCAGCCCGAAGAAAGACAGAACCGCGAGGCCGATGGCGGCCAGGTAGGCGGAAATCATGTACACGTCGCCGTGGGCGAAGTTGATCATGCCGATGATGCCGTAGACCATCGTGTAACCGATGGCGATGAGGCCGTAGACCGACCCCAGAGTGAGTCCGTTGACCATTTGTTGCAGGAAGATTCCATCCATCACGCACGCTCACACACTGAAAGGCAGCTCAGCACCCTGACGGTCGCGCCCTCGTGAGGCGCGACCGGCAGGTCCGAAAACAACAACAGAGATGCAGGCTCGCTCATGGGCGAGCCCATCACCGCGTCAGCCCCCGAAGGCAGGGCTGACAGAGGTCTGTCTCACTTCTGTTTTTCGAGTTGCTTGTATTTACCGTTGGCGTCCCACTGGTAAACCACGTAGTCGGAGACTTTCAGGTCACCCTTGCTGTCCCAGGCTTTTTCGCCCATGACCGTTTTGACGGGGTTCGCCTTGAGCCACTCGGCGGCCTTGTCGCCTTTGTTGGACTTGGCGCCATTGAAGCCGGCAGCCAGGGCCTGAATCGAAGCGTAAGCGTAGAGGGTGTAGCCTTCAGGCTCGTAACCGGACTTACGGAACTGGTCTACGACCGCCTTGCTGTCCGGCAGGACGCGCGGGTCTGCACCGAAGGTCATGTACACGCCGTCCACGTATTGCGGACCGCCGGCGGTGGTGACCAGTTCGTCGGTGACGATGCCGTCATCGGACATGAATTTGACGTCCTTGAGACCCTGCTCGCGCATCTGACGAACCAGCGGGCCGGCTTCAGGGTGGAGGCCGCCGAAGTACACGACGTCAGCACCGGTCGAACGGATCTTCGTGACCAGTGCGCTGAAGTCTTTTTCGCCGCGGGTCAGGCCCTCTTCAAGCACTGGCTTGACGCCGCGTGCCGTCAGTTGCTTGGCGGTAGCGTCTGCGAGGCCTTTGCCATAGGTGTCTTTGTCATTGATGACGGCGACTTTCTTGCCCTTGAGCACATCAACGATGTAATCACCGGCGACGATACCTTGCTGATCGTCACGCCCGCACATACGGAACATTTCCTTCAGGCCACGCTCGGTCACCGTCGGGTTGGTCGAGCCAGGCGTAATGGCAATCACGCCTGCATCGCTGTAGACCTCGGAAGCTGGAATGGTCGACGACGAACAGAAGTGGCCGACGACGCCGATGACCTTGTCGTTATCGACCAACCGGTTGGCCACCGCGACGGCCTGCTTTGGCTCACAGGCATCATCGCCCGCAACCAGAACGATTTTCTCCCCGTTCACACCGCCTGCCGCGTTGATCGCGTCAGCCGCTGCCTGGGCACCTTTCATGTATTGCTGACCGAACGATGCGTTGGCGCCCGTCATGGGACCCGCGACGCCGATTTTCACGTCAGCCTGTGCAAACGAAGACACGCCCAATGCAGTTGCCACTGCAATTGCCAGAAAGCCTTTCCTGTAAAACGTATGCGACATGAGTGGTGCTCCTGAGGATATTTTTTTAATAGGCACTGCGATTGCGTGACTGCTCGGATACCGGCTTGCTCAACTACAGAATTGCGTAGAGCAAGGCGCGTGCCATCACTTTTTCATTATTGAAAATGTCGTGTTTTTCTTTTCATTCAAGGACCTGATCAACCCGCGCCGTGGCCGTGCAACCCTCTAGAACGCAAAAGGTGCAACCCACCCAAGAAAAAGAGCAACCTTGACCGGACTGCATAGCAACCGGCAAAGCACAGGTCGTGCAACCCCCCTGTAACAACACACGTCACCGAATTGCACACGCCCGGTGCGCGAACGCTACGAGACGCACCATTTGAGGCTAGTGGATTTGTCAGAAAAAGCAGGTGCGGATCCCTTGAGCATTAATAATGCGAGAGGGGCCTGGCCGACAAACAACCTTTAAGCGAGATATCATTCCGATTATTCATGGTGCTCACGCACGCTCGCGCTGGAATACAGAGAAGTCATCATGCTGAACAAACGTCATCTGCCCTCGATCGCCGCCCTGCAATGCTTTGAGGCGGTGACCCGGCATTTGAGCTTCACCCGCGCCGCAGAAGAACTCAACCTGACCCAGAGCGCCGTCAGCAAACAGGTCGCGCAGCTTGAAGAGCTGGTCCAGCACCTGTTGTTTCAGCGGGTGCGGCGTCGCTTGCAACTCACACCGGCCGGCGCGTTGTACCTGGCGGAAGTGCGCAAGATTCTTACTCAGATCGAGATGTCCACCCACTTTCTGCGCTCCTACGGCGGCGAAACCGAGGTGCTGCGGGTCTCGACACCTTCCACCTTCGGCGCCCGCTGGCTGGTGCCGCGCCTGAAGGGCTGGCGCCTGCGTCATCCGCACATCCACCTGGACCTGATCAACGAGCAGGAATCCGATGACCTGATCAAGGGCCGGTGCGACGTGTCGTTCTATTTCGGTCAGGCCGCCATTCCCGGTGCGGAGAGCGTGAAGCTGTTTGGCGAGGAACTGGTACCGGTCTGCGCCCCCGACAGCCTTCCTGATACGCCCTTCACCGACCCGACCCAGTTGAGCGAACTGGTCCTGTTGCAGAACGCTTTTCGCCCTCAGGCCTGGCATGAATGGTTCGAAAGCCAGGGCTTTCATACTGATCACAGTTATCACGGCCCACGTTTTGAAACCTTCTACATGTGCATCCGCGCCGCCCAGGTCGGCTGCGGTGTTGCGCTGCTGCCGCGCTTTCTGGTGGAGGAAGAACTGGCCGAGGGCAAGCTGGTCATTCCATGGGATTACCCATTGCCCAGCACTAACAGCGCCTATTACCTGTCCTATCCGGAACACACTGCCGACGTGCCCAAAATCCGGGTTTTTCTGCAGTGGATGCTGGAACAGTTGGAACAATCGCCACGTTAAGGGCGACAATGCACACCCATCCGGCCGTGAGCTTTCCGTGGTGACAGACAGGAAGTCGCGGGTCCGACATTATCCGGCTGCTCTGGAGAGCCCGATTCAATGAGCGAGAGCGCCTTTTCAAATCGTATCGTGCAAAGCCTGCTCGACACCGATTTCTACAAGCTGACCATGATGCAGGCCGTCCTGCACAACTACCCCAACGTGGACGTCGAGTGGGAGTTTCGCTGCCGCAACGGGGAAGACCTTCGCCCCTATCTGGACGAGATCAAGCATCAGATCGAGTTGCTGTGCGAGCTGTCGCTGACCCCTGAGCACTTGGGCTTTCTGGAGCGCATCACGTTTCTCAAACCGGATTTTCTGAGGTTTCTGGGGCTGTTCCGCTTCAACACCCGCTATGTCAAAACCAGCATCGAAGACGGTGAGCTGTGCATCCGCCTGCATGGGCCGTGGCTGCACGTCATTCTGTTCGAGGTGCCACTGCTGGCAATTGTCAGCGAAGTCCGGAACCGCCACCGTTACCCGGACACCCTGCTCAGCCAGGCCCGCGACCGCCTGTATGACAAGTTCGAATGGCTGAGCACTCACGCCACACCTGATGAACTGGCCGAGCTGAAAGTCGCGGACTTCGGGACTCGCAGACGCTTTTCCTACCGGGTTCAGGAAGAAATCCTCTGCGTACTCAAAAAGGATTTTCCGGGCCAACTCGTCGGCACCAGCAATGTCCATCTGGCGCGCCAGCTTGACCTGAAACCGCTGGGCACAATGGCTCACGAGTGGATCATGGCTCACCAGCAATTGGGGCCGCGCCTGATCGACAGCCAGATCGCCGCGCTCGACTGCTGGGTTCGCGAGTACCGAGGCCTGCTGGGCATCGCATTGACGGATTGCATCACCACCGACGCGTTTCTGAACGACTTCGATCTGTACTTCGCCAAGCTGTTCGACGGTTTGCGCCACGATTCGGGTGACCCGGTGAAGTGGGCCGAAAAATGCATCTCGCACTACCAGAAACTGGGCATCGACCCGATGAGCAAAACGCTGGTGTTTTCCGATGGCCTGAATCTGCCCAAATCGCTGGAGATCTTTCGGGCGTTGCGCGGGCGCATCAATGTCAGCTTTGGCATCGGCACCAACCTGACCGCCGACATCCCAGGCATCGCGCCCATGAACATGGTGCTGAAAATGACCGCTTGCGCAGGTCAGGCCGTCGCGAAAATTTCCGACGAGCCCGGCAAGACGCAATGCAAGGACCCGAATTTTGTCGCCTACCTGCGGCATGTGTTCAAGGTGCCCGCCTTGCCGACGCCTGACACACCCGCTTGAATTGTCCTATTTACGAGGAGTGAATCATGCACGCCGTACAGCGCCAGATTGCTGAACAGCTCAAGGTCCAGCCACCTTTTGCGGACCAGAACGCATTGCAGGCCGAAGTCGCCCGCCGCGTCAACTTCATCAAGGAGTGCCTGCAGAACGCACGCCTCAAAACGCTGGTGCTGGGCATCAGCGGCGGGGTCGATTCCCTGACGGCCGGCCTGCTCGCACAACGCGCCGTCAAAGAGCTGCGCGCCAGCACGGGTGACGCCGGTTATCGCTTCGTCGCCGTGCGCCTGCCCTACGTCGTGCAGGCCGACGAACACGAAGCTCAGGCATCCGTGGACTTCATCGAGCCGGACGAGCGTCACACCATCAATATCGGCTCCAGCGTCAAGGCGCTGGCTGCTGAAGTGAAAGCCTTCGACGGGCTGCCGGCCAGTTCCGTGGACTTCGTACTCGGCAACACCAAGGCCCGCATGCGCATGGTTGCCCAATACACCGTCGCCGGGGCTTATCAGGGCCTGGTGATCGGCACTGATCACGCGGCCGAAGCCGTCATGGGTTTCTTCACCAAGTTCGGCGACGGTGCCTGCGACCTCGCACCGTTGAGCGGTCTGGTGAAAAATCAGGTGCGCGCCATCGCCCGCCATTTCGGCGCGCCGGAGTCACTGGTGGAAAAAGTACCGACGGCCGACCTGGAAGACCTGTCACCCGGCAAACCGGACGAAGCCTCACACGGCATCACCTACGCCGAGATCGACGCCTTCCTGCACGGCGAGCCGGTGCGTGAGGAAGCGTTCAGGATCATTTGCGAAACCTACGACAAGACCCAGCACAAACGCGAATTGCCCTACGCCCCGTGAGGGATTGGCACGGCAAGGATCTGTGACGCGGAGCGTCACGCAAGGCATTCCCACGCTGGAGCGTGAGGAACGAGCGGTGTCCAGGAAAAACACCTCTCGTGCCCCCGCTCCGCATGGGCATGCCGGATGGGCGCGGCGCAGATCTGTGACGCGGAGCGTCACGCAAGGCATTCCCACGCTGGAGCGTGAGGAACGAGCGGTGTCCGGGAAAAACACCTCTCGTGCCCCCGCTCCGCATGGGCATGCCGTTCTGGACGCTCTGCGTCCGACTCTGGAAACGTATCGTTACTTGAGGGTCACGGCGCCTTTCATCATGCTGATGTGCCCCGGGAAGGTGCAGAAAAACTCATATTCCTGCGCCGGGTCCAGTTTCGACACATCGAACGTCACCGAGTCTTTTTCACCGGCGCCAATGACTTTGGTGTGGGCGATGATGCGGTCGTCGTCCGGCTTCAGGTAATCCTTGTCGATGCCTGCCGCCATGCCATCGTTGGTGATCGCCTGAGCATCGGCTTTCTTGCCCAATACCCAGTTATGCCCCATGACATTCTTCGGCAGGTTGCCGGAGTGCGTCAGGTTGACAGTAAACGTCTTGCAGCTCTTGTCGATCTGGATGGCTTTGGTGTCGTACATCATCTGATCGGTCGAATCGACTGTGGCCGAGCACTCGGCAGCCAACAACTGACCACTGGCCAACGACAACAGCGAAATCGCTACGAGCTTGCGAATCATTTGAATCTCCAGGGCAGGCTATTTAAAAAACGTAAGAATTGACGTTACAAGAGAGTGCCCGATCAGGGCCGGGGTTCCAAGGACGTACGTCGAAAGGCCCTCGTCGCCATTGCACCCCTGAAGAACGATTCGCGAAGGCCGTGAATTAGGCGCTGACAGGCATGACCGTGACCCGAACCTCGGGATCGTGGTTGCCGCCACCCAGAATAACGCCTCGCAACGGTGAAACGTCCGAGAAGTCCCGCCCCCAGGCCAGACTGATGTGCTCCAGCGCAGGCTGGGCGTTGTTGGTCGGGTCAAAATCGACCCAGCCCGACGCCGGGCAGAACACCGACACCCAGGCATGCGAAGCGTCCGCGCCAATCAACCGGGGCTGGCCAGGCGGTGGCTGGGTCAGCAGGTAACCGCTGACGTAACGCGCCGCCAGCCCGCGTGAGCGCAGGCACGCCAGCATCAAGTGCGCAAAGTCCTGGCACACGCCGCGTCGCCGCTCCAGCACCTCCACCAGCGGCGTAGCGACCTGAGTCGCCTCTTCATCGAAGGTGAATTCGGTAAAGATCTTCTCCATCAGGGCCTGCGCGCCCAGCAGCAAAGGCCGCCCCGCAGGAAAACAATCCTGAGAAAACTCGACGAACGAACGCTTCAGGTGGACGTAAGGTGATTCAAAGCGGTAGCGGCAGGCTTCAAGAATATCCTCGGTCATCGGCTTGGCGCTGTAAGTCAGCGCACTGCGGGTCACTTCCCATTCCGGCGACAGGTTGAAATCCAGAAATGGCCGTTCCAGCACCTCGATACGCAGCCGGGCATTGACCTGCAGTTCATCATGCGGGCGCTCGAATGCCAGGCGGGTCAGCGGATTGCCGAACACATCCAGTTCATCGCGACGCGTTGTGGGCGTCGGAAAAATCTCAAGTGCCTGCTCGGTGCAACGCTGCCACGGACTGCTGCGCGGCCACAGATGCGCCAGTTGCTGAGCCAGGGAAACCGGACTGTCGTACTTGTAATGCGTGTCGTGAAAAATCTGGTAGAAGGCGCTCATCAGACAGATACCGTGCGTTGGCTGACGTCATCGACGTGGGCAAAATGGCGCAGGGCCAGACGGTCTGAAGCCTGCCCACTGCTGTCGCCGATGCTGTGCAGCAGATCCGCCAGCCCGTCGAGGACAGCGTCGATGCTGCTCTGACCAAACAGCGGATTTTCCAGGCTGCCCAGATCGAAGGCGGCGAGACGCTGGGCCAGTACCGCCAGGCTGTTATCGCGCGGCGCGTCGAACTCATCGTTCAGGCGGCGCAGCGAGCGCTGGACCAGCTTGAGCTGAAACAGCACGGCATGCGGGTTTTGCTCATCGAGCAACAGCAGGTCCAGCACCGGAATAAGGTGCGGAACGGCCATGTAACGCGAACGGTAGGTGATGCTGCTGTTACCCAGCTCCAGCAGCCATTCCAGCCCGGCCTGTTCCGAAGCCACCGAACCGCGCAGAAACGCCGCGAGGCTGGTACTGAGGAATTTCAATCGCTCGATACGCCGACCGATCATCAGGAAGCTCCAGCCTTCGTCGCGGGTCATGTCGTCCAGCGCGAAACCGGAAAGGGCCGCCAGCGACATCACCAGACGGTTGAGGAAGTCCAGCAATTCGCCGAAATCCGGCTCGTCGGTTTCCAGGCTCAGGGCTTCACGCTGCAACTCGACCAGCGTCTGCCAGTTTTCCCGTGAAAGCTTGCCACGCACTTGCGACGCAGCCCATTGCAGGCGCTGCAAATTGGCGCGCAGGCTGAAAGGCCACTCGTCACCCAGCAAGGCAACGAGCAGACGGTCCTTCAGTTCTTCGTCCTCCTCCGCTTCCGGCAGCATGCCCAGGCTTTCCGCCAGAGCCACGGCGGCCTGCAACGCGAGAGGATCGTCATCATCGACATAGCGCGTCAGCATGATGCGCAACAGACGCGCACTGTCGTCGCAACGCTCGCAATAACGCCCGAACCAGAACAGGTTCTCTACCACTCGCGACGGGAGGTAAGGATCGCGGCGGATCAGATCATAGACGCCCAGGGTGCGCTGGCCTTTCCAGGGTTCGCCAAGGTGCGAACGCTCGCCCAGCACCCAAGTGTCCTTGCTCGCACCGCCGCGCTGCATCGACACTACATCGGCATCGGCTTCAGCGGCGACGCGGGTCAGACCGCCCGGCAACACGCGATAGCCGTCGAGGCTGGCCACGGCGTACACCCGCATGCCAATGGCGCGGGGTTGCAGGCCGGTGCCGTCTGCTTGCAGGACCGGCGCATGAGACAACTGTGCCAGCTCTTGGGCAACATAAGCGTAAGGCCGCGACTGCATGCGCAGGGCGAGCGCATTACGTTGCTCTTCGTTGAGGTCGCGACCAAACACGGGGGCGAAGTGCTGCGAGGGGAAGGCCGGTTTGATCAGCAGATCAGGCAGTTTCTCCAGCGCTTGCGCCAGCACTGTCGGCTCTCCGCACCACCAGGTCGCAACCGAGGGCAGGATCAGGTCCTCGCCAAACAGGTACTGACTGATTTTCGGCAAAAAGCCCAACAGGCCCGGGGACTCCAGAACGCCGCTGCCCAACGCATTGGCGACCAGCACATTGCCTCTACGCACCGCCTCCAGCAAGCCCGGCACGCCAAGTGCGGAATCGGTACGCAATTCCAGAGGGTCGCAGAAGTCATCGTCCAGGCGGCGCATGATCGCGTGAACCCGGCGCAGGCCGCTGAGGGTTTTCAGGTAGACAGTCGCATCACGCACGGTGAGGTCGCCGCCCTCGACCAGCGGATAACCCAACTGCCGCGCCAGATACAGATGCTCGAAATAACTTTCGTTGAAGCGTCCCGGTGTCAGCAACACCACCAGCGGCGCTTCGCTGCTGGTCGGCGCCTGACGGGCCAGGGTCTGTTGCAGGGTGTCGAAAAAGCCTGACAGATGCCTGACCTGCAAGTCGCGGTAGGTTTCCGGCAAGGCGCGCGCAACGCTCTGGCGATTTTCCAGCGCATAGCCGGCACCCGACGGGGCCTGAGTCCGGTCGGCGGTGACCCACCAGCGCCCGTCCGGCGTGCGCGCCAGGTCCACGGCGTACATGTGCAGAAAGGTGCCTTCCGGCGGTTTGACGCCCTGGCACGGCCACAGAAAATTGTTGTGACCGAACACCAGTTCAGCGGGCAGCAAGCCATTGGCGATCAGGGTTTGCGGGCCGTACAGGTCAGCCAGCACGGCGTTGAGCAGCCGCGCACGCTGGGCAATCCCTGCCGCGACGTGCTGCCACTCATCCGCCGCAATAATGTGCGGCAACAGGTCCAGCTCCCACGGCCGGTCTGCGCCTTTGGGGTCGGCGTAAACGTTGTAGGTGACGCCGTTTTCCTGAATTTGCCGGGTCAACAAGGCCTGGCGCTGGATCAATTGCGCTGAAGTGCTGCGTTGCATGTGCTCGTACAGGCGTCGCCAATGCGGGCGAACGGCACCGTCAGCGTCGAGCATCTCGTGGTAAGTACCCTCGGAAAGAGGGTAGCGGTCAAGCAGGTCAGGCATGGAAGGCTCGGCAGGCAACGTAAGGACTTCAGAGTAGTGCAGCCAGATGTCACGTCCGTGTGCATCTGACGCACAAAACCACTGTTTTTTTAATGCAGACGCATATCCAGCGTCATCGGCAGCTCGTCGTTAATGTTGAGCAACGGGACGTCCAGTTTGCCGGGTGTATGACCAATGCGGAAGAAACGTGACAGGCGACGGCTTTCCGCTTCGTTGGCGTTGACCGGCAAGGTTTCGTAGTTACGACCGCCCGGGTGGGCGACATGATACTCGCAGCCGCCCAGCGAGCGATGCATCCAGGTGTCGAGCAGGTCAAATACCAGCGGCGCATGCACACCGATGGTCGGTTGCAGGCAGTTGGCAGGCTGCCAGGCGCGATAGCGCACGCCCGCGACAAACTCACCGACCCGGCCGGTCGGCTGCAATGGCACGGGTATGCCGTTGCAGGTCAGCAGGTAGCGTTGCGGCGGCAGCCCGGTGAGATGCACTTGCAGGCGTTCCAGCGACGAATCGACATAGCGCACCGCACCACCGGCCGAGCCCTCTTCGCCCAGCACATGCCAGGGTTCCAGCGCCTGACGCAGTTCCAGTTCGATACCGTTGACAGCGTAGTCGCCCACTTTCGGGAAGCGGAACTCCAGGTGCGCGGCAAACCAGTCGGCCTTGACCGGGTAACCGGCGGCGTTGAGGTCGGCGACCACGTCGGCAAAATCCTGCTCGATGAAGTGCGGCAGCATGAAGCGGTCGTGCAACTGCGTGCCCCAACGCGCCAGCTTGGCCGGTGCATAAGGCTCACGCCAGAAACGTGCGACCAGCGCCCGCAGCAGCAATTGCTGGGCGAGGCTCATGCGCGCATGGGGTGGCATCTCGAACGCACGCAGTTCCAGCAGGCCAAGACGTCCGGTCGCGCCATCCGGCGAGTACAGTTTGTCGATGCAGAACTCGGCGCGGTGCGTGTTGCCGGTGACGTCGATCAGCAGATTGCGCAGCAGGCGATCCACGACCCACGGCGCGACGTCTTCGCCGGGTTCAGGCATCTGCGCGAAAGCGATTTCCATTTCATACAGCGAATCGTTGCGCGCTTCGTCGATACGCGGCGCCTGGGAGGTCGGCCCAATGAACAGGCCGGAAAACAGGTACGACAGCGAAGGATGGTTATGCCAGTAGCTGATCAGGCTGCGCAGCAGGTCCGGACGACGCAGAAACGGTGAGTCCGCAGGCGTCGCCCCGCCCAGCACAAAATGGTTGCCGCCGCCGGTGCCGGTGTGCCGGCCATCGATCATGAATTTTTCCGTGGTCAGGCGCGTGAGGCGGGCCTGTTCGTAAAGAAACTCGGTGCGTTCAACCAGTTCGTCCCAACTGGCGGACGGCTGCACGTTGACTTCGATCACGCCCGGGTCAGGTGTGATGCGGAAGTTGCACAGACGCGGATCACTCGGAGGCTCATAGCCTTCCAGCAAAATCGGGCACTGCAGTTCTTCGGCGGTCGCTTCGATCACAGCCACCAGCTCAAGGTATTCCTCAAGCTTCTGCAGCGGC
Organism: Pseudomonas graminis; assembly: GCF_002093745.1. Taxonomy (GTDB): domain Bacteria; phylum Pseudomonadota; class Gammaproteobacteria; order Pseudomonadales; family Pseudomonadaceae; genus Aquipseudomonas. The sequence continues at coordinate 302,661 of NZ_MTSB01000002.1, read as the reverse complement.
GGCATGAACAGGTACAAACGCCCGTCACGCGCCTCGGCACACAACGCCGTGCGGGTCAGCCAGTCGGCGGACTCGTCAACCTTCGGTGCGCGCTCGGCATCGGTGTCTGTGGACCGGAGTTGCGCGGTCAGCGAGTCGCTGTCTGCCAGTTCAGGGAAGTCCTGATTGTGGTCGGTCGGATGAATGAACGGATATTCCGCTGCCTTGACCCACGGCTGCGACGCCAGCGGCAGTCGATAGCCCAACGCAGAATCGCCCGGCACCAGACGGCAGTGCTCGTCGCGCAGATACCAGCGACCGCTCTGCCAGCTTTCGCTGTCAGCGCTACGGGCCAGCGGCAAAACCTGACCTATCATTTTGTCCAGACCTTGCGCGAAGACTTTGCGCAGACGTGCCCGCTCCATCTCGTCGCCGAGCCTTGAATCTTCAGCGGTCACGTTCACGGGCAGCGCACCTTCGCGCCACAGGTAATAGAAATTGTCTTCGTAAGCCGGAAAAACGAAACGGCTCGGCAGTTTCAAGCGCTCGGCAACGCTGGCCAGGAAACGCCCGGCCAGCTCACCCGTCGCGCCGTAATCCTGTGTTTCATCGGCGATCAGCGCGTTATTGCGCCACACCGGCTTGCCATCCTTGCGCCAGAAACAGTTCAGCGACCAGCGCGGCAGTTGCTCGCCGGGGTACCACTTGCCCTGACCGAAATGCACGATCCCCAGCGGTGCGTAATGCGCCCGCATGCGTTGAAACAGCTCGGCAGACAGCTCGCGCTTGCGAGGCCCCAGCGCTGCGGTATTCCATTCAGCGCCGTCGCGATCATCAATCGACACGAACGTCGGCTCGCCGCCCATGGTCAGGCGCACATCGTCACGCACCAGATCGGCGTCGATCTGCCGGCCCAGTGTCTGGATGTCTTGCCATTGCGCTTCGGTGTAAGGCTTGGTGACGCGCGGCGCCTCCCAGATGCGCTCGACCGACATTTCGTGGCTGAAGTCGGTTTCGCACGGTTCGACCAGCCCGCTGATCGGTGCGGCGGAGGATGGCTCGGGGCTGCACGCCAGCGGAATGTGCCCTTCGCCTGCAAACAGGCCGGAGGTGGCATCCAGCCCGACCCAGCCTGCGCCCGGCAGATACACCTCGCACCACGCATGCAGGTCAGTGAAATCGACCTCGGTGCCAGAAGGCCCGTCCAGCGCCTCGACATCGGCTTTGAGCTGGATCAGATAGCCCGACACAAACCGCGCAGCCATGCCCAGATGACGCAGCAGTTGCACCAACAGCCATGCAGAGTCACGGCATGAGCCCGACGCATTTTCGAGGGTAAATTCCGGGGTCTGAACACCCGGCTCCATGCGGATCAGGTACGCGACGTCCTGGCTCAGGCGCTGGTTGAGACCGACCAGAAAATCAATGGCGGGAATCGGCTCGCGACTGATGCTGTCCAGATAGGCCTGGAATCTCGGCGTCAGCGGCAGCTTTTCGAGGTACGGCGCCAGCTCACGCTGTTCTTCGCTGGCATACGTGAAAGGAATGTTCTCGGCGTACGGCTCCAGAAAGAAGTCGAACGGGTTGAACACCGCCATCTCGGCGACCAGGTCGACTTCCACGCGAAACTCGTTGGTCTTTTCCGGGAAGACCAGGCGCGCCAGATAATTCCCCTGGGGGTCCTGTTGCCAGTTGATGAAGTGGTTTTCAGGCAGGACTTTCAGCGAGTACGACAGCACGCGGGTGCGGCTGTGGGCGGCCGGGCGCAGGCGAACGATCTGAGGGCCCAGTTCGACCGCGCGTTCGTAGCGATAATGCGTGACATGGTGCAAGGCAATATGAATCGACACGGCGTGCCTCCTGCGAGCCTGAACGGTAAATGAGCCGCGCAAGACTTATGCCATCCAGTCAAAGTCAGGCGCCAACGACACCAGCACTGCCCGCCCCGCAAGGCGCAGCACCAAAATCGTGTCCGCCTGAGCAGACGGTGCAAGGGTTGCACAGTAATAAGGCAGACAGTGTGGCAGAGGGATTGAATGGGGGGTAAAGAATTGTGGAGCGGTCTGGATACGCATCCGACGCGTTGCAGGTGTGTGATGCGCAGCTTCACCCGATACATCCCCCCTGCGGGAGCGAGCTTGCTAGCGAAAGCATCATCACTGAACAATCGCTTTCCCGAGCAATGTGGATCGCCACCCCGGTCGCTCCCACAGGAAATCGCAGGCGGGTTTCAGCACTGCCCGATCCTAGATTTCCGGCACATCAGCACACGAACGCATGACAGGCACACATTGCCCCCTGTGGGAGCGAGCTTGCTCGCGAAAGCGTCATCACTGAACAATCGCTTTCCCGAGCAATGTGGATCGCCACCCCGGTCGCTCCCACAGAGTGAGGAACGATAATCTCAACTATCGTGCAACGCTCTGCGTCTGCCCTGGTACCTCGCGTCAGCGCGGCACTACCGGTTTGCGCTTGGCTGGCTTGGGGCCTTTGCCTTTGGCTGCGTCCATACGTTCTTTGGCAGCCTGCTTGTTGCGCGCCATTGCCGCAGCCTTGGCTTCTTCGCGCTTGTCCCACGGTTTGCTGCCGTCGCTTGCGCGTGGCGGCAGACCGGTGTGCTGGGTCTGGATCAGCGTGGTCTTGGTGTTCTTGCCCACCTTATGGCTACCCGCCGGCGTCGAATTCTTGCGGCGGGCGCTCTGGTAGGTGTCGGTCGCTGGCTGATGCAACGGAATCAACTGATCCTTGCCCGGCCCGATCAGATCGGCACGCCCCATACGCTCCAGCGCCTCACGCAACATCGGCCAGCCTTTCGGGTCGTGATAGCGCAGAAACGCCTTGTGCAGGCGACGCTGGGCTTCACTCTTCACAATCGTGACGCCATCACTTTTGTAAGTCACCTTGCGCAGCGGGTTCTTGCCCGAGTGGTACATGGCGGTGGCCGTTGCCATCGGCGACGGGTAGAACGCCTGCACCTGATCCGCCCGGAAGCCGTTGCCCTTGAGCCACAGCGCCAGGTTCATCATGTCTTCATCGGTAGTGCCCGGGTGGGCGGCGATGAAGTAAGGAATCAGGTACTGCTCTTTGCCCGCTTCCTTGGTGTACTTCTCGAACATGCGCTTGAACTTGTCATAGCTGCCAATGCCCGGTTTCATCATCTGGTTGAGCGGACCTTCCTCGGTGTGTTCCGGGGCAATCTTCAGGTAGCCGCCAACGTGGTGCGTGACCAGTTCCTTGACGTATTCCGGCGACTCGACCGCCAGGTCGTAACGCAACCCGGAGGCGATCAGGATCTTCTTCACGCCCGGCAAGGCGCGGGCGCTGCGGTACAGCTGAATCAGTGACGAGTGATCGGTGTTCAGGTTCGGGCAGATGCCAGGAAACACACACGATGGCTTGCGGCAGGCCGACTCGATTTCCGGACTTTTGCAGGCGATGCGATACATGTTCGCAGTCGGCCCGCCCAGGTCGGAGATGACCCCTGTGAAGCCTGGCACCTTGTCGCGGATCTCTTCGATTTCGCGAATGATCGACTCTTCAGAGCGGTTCTGGATGATCCGGCCTTCGTGCTCGGTGATCGAGCAGAACGTGCAGCCGCCGAAACAGCCACGCATGATATTCACCGAGAAGCGGATCATGTCGTAGGCAGGAATTTTTTCCTTGCCGTACGCAGGATGCGGGACGCGCGCGTAAGGCATGCCGAACACGTAGTCCATTTCTTCGGTGGTCATCGGAATCGGCGGCGGGTTGAACCAGACGTCGACTTCGCCATGCTTTTGCACCAGCGCGCGGGCGTTGCCCGGGTTGGTTTCCAGGTGCAACACGCGGTTGGCGTGTGCGTACAGCACGGCATCGTTGCGCACTTTTTCCACCGATGGCAGACGGATAACCGTCTTGTCACGGGTCATGCGCGGGCTGGCAAGAATCTGCACCACCTTGGCTTCGTTCGGGTCTTCGACGTTGCCTTTTTCCTGCTCGATGGCGCAGGCCTGAGTGTCCTGGGTGTTGACGTACGGGTTGATGATCTTGTCGACCTTGCCCGGACGATCGATGCGGGTCGAATCGACTTCGTACCAGCCCTGTGGCGTGTCGCGCCGAATGAACGCGGTGCCGCGCACATCGGTGATGTCTTCAATCTTGTGGCCGTAGGACAGACGCTGGGCGACTTCGACAATGGCCCGCTCGGCGTTGCCATAAAGCAGGATGTCGGCGCAGGCGTCGATCAGGATCGAGTTGCGAACCTTGTCCTGCCAGTAGTCATAGTGGGCGATGCGGCGCAACGAAGCCTCGATGCCGCCCAGCACGATAGGCACGTGCTTATAGGCTTCCTTGCAACGCTGGCTGTAAACCAGACTCGCGCGATCCGGACGCTTGCCGGCCATGCCGCCGGGCGTATAGGCGTCGTCGGAGCGGATTTTCTTGTCGGCGGTGTAGCGGTTGATCATCGAGTCCATGTTGCCGGCAGCGACACCGAAAAACAGGTTCGGCTCGCCGAGCTTCATGAAGTCGTCTTTGGACTGCCAGTTCGGCTGCGCAATGATCCCGACCCGAAAGCCCTGGGACTCAAGCAGGCGACCAATGATTGCCATGCCGAAAGACGGGTGATCGACGTAGGCATCACCGGTCACAATGATGATGTCGCAGGAATCCCAGCCAAGCAGATCCATTTCTTCCCGGCTCATGGGCAGGAAAGGTGCTGGTCCGAAACATTCGGCCCAGTACTTGGGATAGTCAAATAACGGCTTGGCTGCTTGCATGTTCAGGACCTACGTTTGCACGTTGGAAAAATCGCGGGTGCGGAATATAGCACATTTTTTGATCAAGTCCGACGGCGATGGTCGGAAATGCCAGATGATTCGTCTGACGTGCCTCACTGCCATTTATGACAGTACCGGCACTTATCAAGTGGGAATACCCTGATTTCGATACCTGATGGAAATCGAAGCCCATGACTGACGCCATGCACCGACATACACCCTCGCTACTGGTTAATGACAGTCGGGGGCTGTCAATCCGCAGCGTGAGTCAGTACCGCGGCACACAGGGTGAAACCCCAGAGGGGCGCCCGGAACGCCAGCAATATGATGCAGCGGCAAGACCCGTCGCAAAATGGGACGCCAGACGATTCAGGCAATTGACCACCGAGCCATTGACCCGCCCGAATCTGACTACTGTATTCAGCCTCACCGGAGCGCCTTTGGCAGTAGACAGTGTCGACGCAGGCTATCAGGTTTTCCTCTATGGCGAGGCAGGTCATTTGCTGGAGCACTGGGACGCACGTGGCACCCATTGGAAAACCCGCTACGACGAACTGCACCGTCCCTCGGCGGTAAGCGAACAGCTCTGGGGGCAAGCCTCCCGAACGTCCGAACGTTTCTCCTATGCTGATAGTTCAGAGCTGGCTGCTGCCAATAACCTTTGTGGGAGTCTGATTCGGACGTGCGACGGCGCGGGTACCGACCTCATTGAGGCGTGCGGCATTTCAGGACACATTCTGCGCCAGACCCGTCGTTTTCTCCGGACAACCGATTTACCGAACTGGCCTGAAGACTCTTTAAACCAAGAGGCGTTGCTGGAGTCAGGCCCCGGCTTCTCAAGCAACGCACACGTCGACGTCATGGGCGAGGTACTGGCCCAGATCGACGCATCAGGCAATCGTCGTACCTGCACCTATGACGTGTCGGGCCAGCTAAAGACCCTCCGCCTGAAGCCAATGAACGGAAGCGATCAAGTACTGGTGCATGAGTTGAGGTACGACGCTCTTGGCCGTACCGAGTCGCAAACGGCCGGTAACGGAGTCATCAGCCGCGCAAGTTTTGACCCTGCCGATGGCCGTCTGCACGAACTAATCACCAAACGTCCGGGCGCCAAGCCTCTGCAGCACCTGCTGTATGGTTACGATCAGACGGGTAATGTCACCCGAATTGAGGATAAGGCACAGCCTGTAAGACACTTTTCAGGCCAGCGCATTGATGCGGTCAATGAATACGAATACGACAGCCTTTACCAGTTGATCAAAGCGAGTGGTCGCGAAACCGCCCGTGCGGGGATCCGCCCTGAACTGCCGGAGCTTGTCCAACTGCCCGTGGATAAAAGTCAGCTGCTCAATTACATCCAACGGTATTGCTACGACGAAGCGGGCAACCTTCTAAGGCTCAGCCACGAGGGTACACAAGCGTATACCCGTCACATGCTCGTCGATACCAAAAGCAACCGGGCTTTGCCTTGGAACGAGGGTGACGCGCCACCAGACTTCGATAAAGCGTTCGACGCCAATGGCAATCAGCAGGTGTTGATTGCGGGGCGAGCGCTGTACTGGGACTCACGAAACCGTCTGATCAAGGCGGATGCCGTTACTCGGCCCGATCAACCAGACGACAGCGAACACTATGCTTACGACGCTGGCGGCAAGCGCCTGCGTAAAACGGCAACAGCCATGGCCCGGACGGTCCGGCACATACGCGATGTGCGCTATCTCCCAGGCCTGGAAATCCGCACAGACAGCGCCACAGGCGAGCACCTTGAAGTCATCACCGTGCAAGCCGGACGGAGCAACGTGCGCTACCTGCATTGGGTTCAGGGCAAACCGGAGGCCATAGACAACGATCAGCTGCGCTATAGCGTCGATGACCACTTGGGTTCCAGCACACTGGAGCTGGATGCCGAAGCAAGACTGATCAGTTATGAAGGATATTACCCGTTCGGAGGGACGGCTTGGTGGGCTGCGCACTCAGCGGTTGAAGCGTCCTGCAAAGTCATCCGTTACTCGGGAGTGGAGCGGGACAGCACAGGGCTTTACTACTACGGTATGAGGTATTACGCGCCTTGGCTGATGCGCTGGATAAGTGCGGACCCTTTAGGCGACGTTGAAGGACTGAATCTTTACCGAATGACCCGAAACAACCCCATCAGCAGAGTCGACTCGCAGGGCGGGATCAGCGTTGACTTCGATGACATGGGCACCCTTGCTGCGGGCGGTTTTATGGGAGTCATCATTACAGGACTGACATTATGGGCGGTTCAAAAGTACAGCGCGTGGGCAAAGCAAAACGCCAAGATAGAGGCCTATGCGGATTTTTTCGATCAAGCGGCCGACGCCTATAATCTTGACCGCAAAGAGATTGAGGAACTTGACGTATTCATGACCCGCATTAATGCAATGCCCTCGGATATTGCATTCCGGCATGACAGCACCACTAACGCCCTGAATGCGTTCTACCTGACCAGCCTGAAGCAAAAAGAGTATTTTAAAAACAACCAACAGTCCCCCCTCTTCATGAGCCTTTCAACAACAAAAGTGCTCTTCCAAAGTGAAATCAGAGGGCCCGTGTACCCTGAGGAGGAATATAGGCCATCGCGCAGAGCGAGTGCCATAAGCAACTTAAGCAACTTGACGTCTCTTAGTCAGATGTCGGAATTCGACATCTCTACTGCAGAAAAAAAGAAGTACCGTGAAGGTGGAACAACAAGTAAATCCACGTCTGCGACCCCCAGCCCTGACACCCCAGCACAAAAAACCCAAAAGAAAAAATTCGTCATCAACGTTGATATTGGCGACTTTTTTAGCTCCCCAGTGTTCGAGGATGCCAAAAATAAATATAGCCAGAATGATCTGGAATCAGCCGTCACCAAAGCGATCGACAGTTTCAATGAGCGAGGCTTTAAGGGCGCATCAGCACACAAGGTACGCAAGGAAATCTCCTTGGATCTTGCCGGGGTAGCCAGCGCCAAAGGCAGAGGCAAAATCCGCTTGCTACTGGCAAAAGACGACAAAACAGGGCAATGGCGTCCACACCGAATCGGGGATACGCACCGATAGATGCTGCCGCCGTCTCACCATGAGCCATGATGAAACGGGAACAGCATCTGACGGCGAGATCAATCGTCGTCGAAGTTATAACTGCCCGGCGCCAGATTCTCGAAGCGGGTGTACTTGCCGATGAACGCCAGGCGCGTAGTGCCGATGGGGCCGTTACGCTGCTTGCCGATGATGATCTCGGCGATACCCTTGTGTTCGGTCTCCGGGTGATACACCTCATCCCGGTACACGAACATGATGACGTCGGCATCCTGCTCGATCGCTCCGGATTCCCGGAGGTCGGAGTTGATCGGGCGTTTGTTCGGGCGCTGCTCCAGCGAGCGGTTAAGCTGCGACAGGGCAATGACCGGGCAGTTGAACTCTTTGGCCAGCGCCTTCAACGAGCGGGAAATCTCGGAAATCTCGTTGGTACGGTTGTCGCCGCTTGAACCGGGAATCTGCATCAACTGCAGGTAGTCGATCATGATCATGGCAATGTCGCCGTGCTCACGAACGATCCGGCGGGTGCGCGCGCGCATTTCCGAAGGACTGATGCCTGCGGTATCGTCGATGAACAGCTTACGGTCATTGAGCAGATTGACCGCAGAAGTCAGACGCGGCCAGTCATCATCGTCCAGGCGACCGGCACGCACCTTGGTCTGGTCGATACGCCCCAGCGACGACAACATACGCATGATCAGCGATTCACCTGGCATCTCCAGCGAGTAGACCAGCACTACCTTGTCGCTGCGTAACACGGCGTTTTCGACCAGGTTCATTGCGAACGTGGTTTTACCCATCGACGGACGGCCCGCGACGATGATCAGGTCAGACGGCTGCAAGCCGCTGGTTTTCTCATCAAGGTCGGTATAACCGGTTGATAGGCCGGTAATGGCGTTGTCGCTGTTGAACAGGGTATCGATGCGGTCGATGGCTTTGGTCAGCAAATCATTGACGCTGACCGGGCCGCCGGTCTTGGGGCGCGCTTCGGCAATCTGGAAGATCTGCCGCTCGGCCTCGTCCAGAATCTCTTCGGCGGTTCGACCTTCGGGGTTGAACGCGCTGTCGGCGATCTCGGTACTGATACCGATCAACTGCCGCAACGTGGCACGCGCTCGAACAATCTGCGCATAGGCCTTGATGTTGGCGACGGACGGCGTGTTTTTCGCCAGCTCACTGAGATAGCCCAGGCCACCGACTTGCGAGGTCTGCCCTTCCTTGTCCAGTTGCTCAGCCAGCGTGACCACGTCGATCGGGCTGTTTTGATCGGCCAGACGGGCGATGGCGCGGAAAATCAGGCGGTGGTCATGTCGATAGAAATCGCCATCGGACACTTGATCAAGCACCCGCTCCCAGGCGTTGTTGTCCAGCATCAGACCACCGAGCACAGCCTGTTCGGCCTCGATGGAATGGGGCGGCACCTTCAGGGCAGCGGTTTGCAGATCGTATTGCTCGGGGGCGGATATATCGTTCATGGCCACTTTAATTCGGGGTTTGCAGAATGAGGATGGCACAAAGACAAAGGGCACGACCTGTAAACAGGATCGTGCCCGATGTTAATCCCCTGACGACAATGCCGCCAGACGATTCGGTGTTGCTTAAGCAGCCACTACGACAACGCGCACGGTCGCTTCTACGTCGCTGTGCAGATGCACGGCTACGTCGAATTCGCCAACGTTGCGGATAGTGCCGTTCGGCAGACGAACTTCGCTTTTTGCAACTTCAACGCCAGAGGCGGTCAGTGCATCAGCGATGTCGTGGGTGCCGATCGAACCGAACAGCTTGCCTTCGTCACCAGCGGTGGCAGTGATAGTCACTTCCAGCTCAGCCAGTTGGGCAGCGCGAGTTTCGGCAGATGCTTTCTTGTCTGCAGCCAGTTTTTCCAGCTCGGCACGACGCTCTTCAAACGCAGCCACGTTGGCAGCGGTTGCAGCGGTTGCTTTGCCATAAGGCAGCAGGTAGTTACGACCGTAGCCGGCCTTAACGTTTACTTTGTCGCCCAGGTTGCCCAGGTTGGCGACTTTTTCCAGAAGGATCAGTTGCATGTGGAAATCCTCTTAACTTTTAACCTTCACCGTTCGCAGGACCATTGCCGGAATCTTTCGAACCCCGGCGACCGCGAAAATCAATCAGGCTGTCGACAATGGCAATTACCACGAGCAACGGATAAATCAGTTGCATGAACACCAGCAGCGTGATGTACATCCCTACCAGCCAGAACCTGGAGAGGCGCTTTTCAGCGACCAGTCCATGAATCAGGGCCAGCCCGGCAAATGCCAGCGGCACACTGCACAGCGGTGTAATCATCGCTATCTGAGGACCGAAATTCGGCCCCACCAGCATGCACACCAACAGCGCCAACGCAGGCACCAGTGGAAGTTTCACGGCGCGAAATTCACGCCCGAAACCACCCGGGTTGTACAACATCGCTTGCCAGTACCGCCCAAGCATCAGGCACAGCACACTGACGATCTGCAACACAGCCGCTATCAGGCCATTCAGGACGGGAGCAATCAGTGATCCCAGACGCGCTCGCTCTTCTACGTTCAACTGCTCGTAGAGCCCGGCCAGCATTGTCGGCAGATGTTTCTGCAACTCCTGCGACATTGCTTCCAGAGGTTCGCGAAAAACCGTGCCCAGAACTACTGCATACACCACACCCAACGCCACGCTGACCAGCAGCACGCGGACCCAGGACTCGCTGGCACGCAAAACCATTGCCAAACTCAGCGAACCCAGCAGCACCATGGCTGTACGAGGTTCGCCGAAATACCACCAGACCAAAGCCGGCAGCAGAGCCCAGGACAGGACACCAACGGCATCACTGAACCCGCGTCGCAGGAGCACAAGGCACCCTGCGGCAGCACTCAACCAGAACAACAGCGGCAATGCCGCACATCCAGCCACTACGAGAGTGGCCTGCATACGGCCGCGCATGATGAATTCAGCCAGGGCACGCATGCTTTCTATCCTTTGTTACGTTTTGTCGACTACCTGGTCTCAGCGGCCGTGGCTGTCGGTGTAGGCCAGCAGGGCCAGGAAGCGGGCACGCTTGATAGCGGTGGCCAGCTGACGCTGATAACGTGCTTTGGTACCTGTGATACGGCTTGGAACGATTTTGCCGGTCTCGGATACGTAGGCTTTCAGAGTGTTGAGATCTTTGTAATCGATCTCTTTGACGTCTTCAGCGGTGAAGCGGCAGAATTTACGACGACGGAAGAAACGTGCCATGTAATTGGCTCCTCAAAAGGTCCGTGGATTACTCGTCAGCGTTATCGCTAACGTCGCTGTTGTCGCCGTCATCGCCATCGGCGCTGTCGGAGTGCTCAGGACGGTCACGACGCTCACGGCGCTCACTGCGGTTCTCTTCAGCCTTGAGCATCTCGGACTGGCCGGTTACGGCTTCGTCGCGACGGATGACCAGGTTACGGATCACAGCATCGTTGTAACGGAAGTTGTCTTCCAGCTCGGCCAGGGCCTTGCCAGTGCATTCAACGTTCAGCATCACGTAGTGAGCCTTGTGAACATTGTTGATTGCGTAGGCCAGTTGACGACGGCCCCAATCTTCCAGACGGTGGATTTTGCCGCCGTCTTCTTCGATCAGCTTGGTGTAACGCTCTACCATGCCGCCGACTTGCTCGCTTTGATCCGGGTGGACCAAAAAGATAATTTCGTAATGACGCATGAATGCTCCTTACGGGTTGTAGCCTGCCGCTCAAAAGCGGTCAGACAAGGAGTGAATGACACTGTTGGTCTTGCTCAGGGACAGGCACATGCGCGCCTGCCGTGACAGCAAGGGGCGCAATTGTAGAGAAGGGTCGCTGGAGGCGCAAGGCAATTGGTGAATTTCTGAGCAGATCGCAGAGCGCGACCTGCTCACTCGGCAGACAGCGAGAAGATCAGGCCTTCTTGCCGGTAGCCTTGACGCTGCGCTGGCGCAACGCTTCGAACAGACACACGCCGGTAGCAACCGACACGTTAAGGCTGCTGACGCTGCCCGCCATCGGCAGGCGCACCAGATAATCGCAGTGCTCGCGGGTCAGGCGCCGCATGCCTTTGCCTTCAGCACCCATGATGATGATCGTAGGCCCGGTCAGGTCTTGCTGATACAACTCGACTTCCGCCTCGCCGGCCGTACCGACAACCCACAAGCCGCGCTGCTGAAGCTTTTCCAGCGTGCGAGCCAGATTGGTCACGGCCACCAGCGGAATGACTTCCGCAGCACCACAGGCGACTTTTCGCACCGCAGGCGTCAGCGTTGCAGACTTGTCCTTGGGCACGATGACAGCCAGCGCGCCTGCCGCATCGGCAGTACGCAGGCAAGCACCCAGGTTATGCGGATCGGTAACGCCATCGAGCACCAGCAACAACGGCGAGCCTTCACTGCGATCCAGCAGCTCGTCGAGCATCGCTTCGCCCCAGACCTGGCTCGGGCTGACATCGGCAACCACACCCTGATGGACGCCCTCGACCCAGGCGTCCATTTCGCGACGCTCGGCCTGGCCGATGGTGACGCGGTTTTCACTCGCCAACGCGACCAGCGTCTGGACACGAGGGTCGTTACGACCCTCCGCCAGCCAGATGTGCTTGACGCGCTTGGGGTGGTGACGAAGCAATGCTTCTACGGCATGCACGCCGTAGATTTTTTCCAGCTGACTCATGACTTGGCCTTGGGTTTACGAGCGCCACTGCTTTTTGCAGTTGGCGCGGAGCCCGTTTTTGACGAGCCTTTACGGTGTTTGCTGGCCGGTTTGCTCGATGAAGGAGCAGAACCCGACCTGTCAGACTTTCCCGACGTCGCCTTGCTACCGCCCTTCGCGTCTGCCAGCAGAGCCTTTTTCAGCTCTCGGCTTTTACGCACTTCGGCATTTTTGGCAGCCGCATCGCTTGGGCGATAAGCCTCGGAGCCCGTCTCTTTCGTCGAAGACGTACGACGTCCCGACTTGGCTGCAGGCGCCTTGTCTTTCTCAGCCGCAGCGGCTGCAGGCGGAGCCGTGTCATGACCACGACGCTTGCGACCGACCGGCGTAGCTGCCGCTGCCGTTTCGGATATTTCGAAATCGATCTTGCGTTCATCCAGATCGACACGCATGACACGCACTTCAACGGTGTCGCCCAAGCGGAAATTACGCCCGGTGCGCTCGCCGGCAAGGCGGTGATGCAGCGGATCGAAATGGTAGTAATCCCCCGGCAAGGCCGTAACGTGGACCAGACCCTCGACATAAATGTCGGTCAGTTCGACGAACAGACCGAAGCCGGTGACGGCCGTGATCACACCCGGGAACGACTCGCCCACGCGATCTTTCATGTATTCGCACTTGAGCCAGTTGACCACGTCACGCGTGGCTTCATCGGCACGGCGCTCGCTCATCGAGCATTGTTCGCCCAACTGCTCCAGCAGCGCTTCGTCGTACGGATAGATGCGCGCTTTCGGAATCGTTGCGGCACCGGCACGGCGTACGTGCGGGGTATCCTGCTTGGAACGGATAACGCTGCGAATCGCACGGTGGGTCAGCAGATCCGGGTAACGGCGGATCGGCGACGTGAAGTGCGTATACGCTTCGTAGTTCAGGCCGAAGTGGCCGTTGTTATCCGAGCTGTAGACCGCCTGACTCAACGAACGCAGCATCACGGTCTGGATCAGGTGGTAGTCAGGACGATCACGAACGGTTTCGAGCAGCGCCTGATAATCCTTCGGTGTCGGACCGTCTTTGCCCTTGTGCAGGCTCAGACCCAGCTCGCCCAGGAAGGCACGCAGCTTTTCCAGCCGCTCAGGTGGCGGACCATCGTGAACGCGGTACAACGCAGGAATTTCATGCTTTTTCAAGAACTGCGCGGTGGCCACGTTGGCGGCCAGCATGCACTCTTCGATCAGCTTGTGAGCATCATTGCGGGTGGTTGGACGGATTTCGGCAATCTTGCGCTCGGAACCGAAGATGATCCGGGTTTCCTGCGTTTCGAAATCGATCGCGCCACGCACATGCCGCGCACCCAGCAATACCTTGTACATCGCGTAAAGCTGCTTGAGGTGCGGCACCACGTCGCCATATTCACCGCGCAGGCTTTTCGCCTCGGCGGTTTTCGGCTGTTCCAGGATAGTGCTGACCTTGTTGTAGGTCAGGCGAGCATGGGAGTGGATTATGCCTTCGTAGAACACGTAGTCGGTCATCTCGCCGGTCTTGGAGATGGTCATCTCGCACACCATGGCCAGACGATCGACATGCGGGTTCAGCGAGCACAGGCCGTTGGACAACTGCTCAGGCAGCATCGGCACGACGCGCTCGGGGAAGTACACCGAGTTGCCGCGTACCTGGGATTCTGCATCCAGCGCGGAACCGATCTTCACGTAGCTCGACACGTCGGCGATGGCTACGTAGAGCTTCCAGCCACCAGAGAACAAGCGCAGCTTGCCAGGTTTGGCTTCGCAATAAACCGCATCGTCGAAGTCGCGTGCGTCTTCGCCGTCGATAGTCACGAACGGCAAGTGGCGCAGATCGACGCGGTTTTCCTTGTCCTTGTCTTCGACTTCCGGCTTGAGCTTGGCGGCCTCTTTGAGGACGGCTTCCGGCCAGACGTGCGGAATGTCGTACGTGCGCAGCGCGACATCGATTTCCATTCCCGGCGCCATGTAGTTGCCGACCACTTCGACCACATCACCTTGAGGCTGGAAGCGCGGAGTAGGCCAGTGAGTGATCTTCACCTCGACGAACTGGCCAATCTTGGCGCTGTTGTTGCGACCCGGCGTCACCAGCACTTCCTGCTGGATTTTCGGGTTATCGGGCACCACAAAACCAATGCCGCTTTCTTCGAAATAGCGACCCACGATGGTTTCATGAGCACGCGAGATCACTTCGACGATCACGCCTTCGCGACGACCACGACGATCAAGACCGGAAACCCGCGCCAGCGCCCGATCACCGTCAAACACCAGACGCATCTGCGCCGGGCTCATGAACAGGTCATCGGAGCCGTCATCGGGCACCAGGAAACCGAAACCGTCGCGGTGGCCGGAGATGCGACCAAGAATCAGGTCAAGCTTGTCTACCGGTGCGTAAGTGCCACGACGGGTATAGATCAACTGGGCGTCACGCTCCATCGCACGAAGGCGACGGCGCAGGGCCTCGAATTGATCTTCGGTGGTCAGGCCGAATTCTTCGACCAGTTGCTCGCGACTGGCCGGCGAACCGCGCTCGGACAGGTGCTGCAAGATCAGCTCGCGGCTGGGAATAGGGTTTTCGTATTTTTCCGCTTCACGAGCGGCCTCGGGATCGAGGGACTGCCAATCGGCCATTAGATAGTTTTCACCTTGTATATATAGGGGTTAGTTTGGCATAGACCTCATGAAACGGGAAATTTCACGCTCAAACCGCTCGACAAAAAGCCTGCCTGACCCCGCTGCAACACCCGAAACACACCGCCCGCGAATTTTTTAGACTTTTTTTCGCCGCCGGGGTTTACAGCCTAAAAAGCGCTCCGTATAGTGCGCGCCATCGGCAGGCTGATGCCATTCGATACTGCCCAGATGGTGAAATTGGTAGACACGCCAGCTTCAGGTGCTGGTGACCGCAAGGTCGTGGAAGTTCGAGTCTTCTTCTGGGCACCAATTCAGGCAACAGACTACAACAGTCTCAAGCCTCACAAAAACCCGCGAAAGCGGGTTTTTGCATTTTTGGGTTTTGATTATTAAATCAAAACAGGGGTTTACAGAGCAAAACGATCGCCGTATAGTGCGCCCCATCAACGGCGGAGACGCTGCTGATGCTGCCCAGATGGTGAAATTGGTAGACACGCCAGCTTCAGGTGCTGGTGACCGCAAGGTCGTGGAAGTTCGAGTCTTCTTCTGGGCACCAATTCAAAAAAACCGAGCCAATGGCTCGGTTTTTTGCATTTAAGACGCTGTGAAATTCCTTCCCGCGTATTCAGCGCTACAGCCGTAGCGCCGAACACCGCAAACTCAAGCCCGAAACTGCCCCAGACTTGCCTTCAACTGTGCAGCAAGCCCGTTGAGGACCTTGCCACTGGCGGTCGTTTCCACCACGGCCTTGGCCGCTCGCTCGGCTTGAGCGTGAATCACCTCTACCCGACCACGCACTGCCTGGGCACCTTCTGCCTGATGCACGGCAGCCTTGGTCGCCAACCCGATGGCGGCGTGTACCTGCTCCACCGAGGTCTGCACCGTCTGCTGCCGCTTGACGCTTTCACGCAGCACCTCAAGACCTTCCTTGGCCTGGCGACCGGCGATGCCGATGGCGGCGACGGCCTCTTTCGCGCCGCGCTGCAAGGCGACGATGTGTTCCTGAATGTCTCCGGTCGAACTTTGCGTCTTGCTGGCCAGCGCCCTCACCTCGTCCGCGACAACCGCAAACCCCCTGCCCGTCTCGCCAGCACGCGCCGCCTCGATGGCCGCGTTCAGTGCCAGCAGGTTGGTTTGTTCGGCAATGCCGTGGATAACTTCCAGCACCACCTCGATCTGCTGGCTTTGCTGCGCCAGACGCTCGATCACTTGCGCGCCAGTCTCGACCTGTCCGGCCAGCGCCTCAATCAAACCGCCCACCTGATTGGAGGTGCGGGTGTTTTCATCGGTGGCCTGCTTGATGTCGATGACCTGACGCAAGGCCGCTTGCATCGCATGACTTTCCGACTGCGCCTCGTCAGCCATTTGCTCCAGCGCTTTCAGACTGGCCGCCACTTCATCTCGCTGCAATTCGGCTGCTGCATCGGCACCGGCATTGCGCTGGCTCATCGCACCAATCTCGACACCCGTCAGTTGCGCAACTTCACCGGCTTCGCGCACGATGGGTTGCAGCTTGTCGATGAAGCGATTGACCGCGGCCGACATATCGCCGATCTCATCATTGCTGTCCAGCTTGACGCGCCTGGTCAGGTCGCCCTCTCCCGCCGCCAGATCATTCAGCGCGGCGATCAACAGGTGCAGCTTGCTGACCACTCGACGCCCCAGAACCACGGCCAGCAACAGCAGCACGCCCAGCCCCACCAGCGCCAGGCCCAGACCGATCCGCCAGCGCAAGGTTTCAGCCGCCTCCTGAACCGCGACACGCGTGTTGCCGGTCATGGCTGTCGCGGCGGTTTGAGCGGATTGCAGGCGCGTGCGCAAGGCCGCGGAGCTGTCCTTCGACGCACTGGCGAGGCTGTCGGAAACCAGCTGCTCGCCACTGGTGATCAGCGTGGCGAAGCGCTTGTCCAGTGCCGCGAGATTTTCCTCGACTGTCGCCGTGGAAACACCCATGCGCACTTTGCCGATCTCGACGCCGTTAGGGCTGATGGAGGCCTCGACGTAATAAACGGATGGATCGTTTTTCGCGGCGTTCAGAATCTTGTCCATCGCCCGCTCACCCTCGCCTTTGGCCAGCAATGCCTTGACCAGAGGGTTATCCCGGTTCATGTAGCGGGTCAAGTGCTCGCCAGCTGCATCGTCGTAAACCACGAACAGCACGTTCGGATTACGCTGCGCACGTCGCGCGAATTCGGAAAGGGTTGGCGTGTCGTTGTCCCACATCGCTCGCGGGGCGACGGCAGCCAGCAATTCAGCCATGTCGGTCGCAGAATCATGGAGGTCTTTTTCCAACGTAGCGCGCAGTTGCGCCTGCTCACCTTTCAAGCGCTCAGAGAGCCCGACGCTCAGACGTTGGCGGGTACTGGTCGACAGCGAATCCAGACTCGACGTCACTTCGCTACTCGCCAGCTCCAGCTCGGCGGAAAGGTGTTGCGAATCTACCCCGAGGCGATTGGCAAGATCAGCCTCCAGCGCAGTGACCGTGCTCCGGGTGAGCGCAACCGCTACCACCACCTGCACCAAAAGTGCGATGCCCAGCGCAATGAACACGGGGCGCAGCAGACGACTTTGCAAAAGAGACAGGACAGCTGACACAGGAGAATCCCTCCACCTTGAGCGCCATTAAAATGATGGCACTTTTCTGTCATCTTTGTAGCAAGCGCCGTGCCGTGACACAAGTCTCACTTTTTACGATGAACCGCCTTACACGCCGAAAGCAAAAAAGGCCGCAAATGCGACCCTTTTTGTAACGCCCGGCGATGGATCAGCCGAACGGATGACGCAGCACGATGGTTTCGTTACGGTCAGGACCGGTCGAAATGATATCGATAGGCGCACCTACCAGCTCCTCGACGCGCTTGATGTAAGCGCGCGCAGCGGCAGGCAGCTCTTCAAGCGTCTTGGCACCCAGCGTGGACTCGCTCCAGCCCGGCATCTGCTCGTAGACCGGACGCAGACCCAGGTAGCTGTCGGCGTCGGTAGGCGCGTCGATGACTGCGCCGTCTTCATTCTCGTAGCCAACACAGATGTTGATGGTTTCCAGACCGTCCAGCACGTCCAGCTTGGTCAGGCACAAGCCCGAGATGCTGTTGATCTCGATGGCGCGACGCAGGATGACGGCGTCGAACCAGCCGCAACGACGGGCACGGCCTGTGGTTGCGCCGAATTCATGACCACGCTTGGCCAGGAAAGCACCGACATCGTCGAACAGTTCGGTCGGAAACGGACCTGAACCGACACGCGTGGTGTAGGCCTTGGTGATGCCCAGAATGTAATCCAGGTACATCGGACCGAAGCCCGACCCTGTCGCAATGCCGCCAGCCGTGGTGTTGGAGCTGGTCACGTACGGATAGGTGCCGTGGTCGATGTCCAGCAGCGAACCCTGGGCACCTTCGAACATGATGTCTTTGCCGTCACGACGCATTTCATGCAGCGCAGCGGTGACGTCGAGCATCAGCGGCTTGAGCAGGTCAGCGTATTCCATGCACTCGTCGAGTGTCTTCTGGAAGTCGATGGCAGGCTCTTTGTAGTAATTGACCAGCACGAAGTTGTGGTAGTCGAGCAGCTCGCCCAGCTTGGCGGCGAAGCGCTCGCGGTGGAACAGGTCGCCGATGCGCAGACCGCGACGTGCAACCTTGTCTTCGTAGGCCGGGCCGATACCACGACCGGTGGTGCCGATCTTGAACTCGCCGCGGGCTTTTTCACGCGCCTGGTCCAGTGCAACGTGGTACGACAGGATCAGCGGGCAGGACGGGCTGATGCGCAGGCGCTCACGCACCGGAATTCCTTTCTCTTCCAGCTTGATGATTTCGCGCAGGAGCGCGTCGGGGGCAACCACCACACCGTTACCGATCAGGCACTGCACGCCTTCGCGCAGGACACCGGACGGAATCAGGTGCAATACGGTTTTCTCACCGTCGATCACCAGTGTGTGACCCGCATTGTGGCCACCCTGGTAGCGAACTACGGCGGTAGCATGTTCGGTCAGCAGATCAACGATCTTGCCTTTGCCCTCATCACCCCATTGAGTGCCCAGGACTACGACATTCTTACCCATAACACTTGTCCTCATTCACGCAAACTTGGTGCCGGCGGCGGCCGGCAGGAATACTCAAGAAGCCAGCGGCATGACCTGCCAGTGCTCGCCATGCTGAATCAATTGCCGGTCACAGTCGGCTTCACGCGCGGCGCTTACCTGCTGCCCAGGCAACGCCTGAACCACACGCTGACCTTCGCTGCGCAACTGGCAAACCCGCTGCCAGAGTGCCGCATCCGTACTGTCCGGCACCCAGATGCCACCAGACGGTAATACGATTTCTGCCTGCCCCAGCGTTACCAGGGTTTTCAGGTCAGTGGAAAAGCCGGTCGCCGGGCGGGCACGACCAAAATCGGCACCGATGTCATCGTAACGACCACCCTGAGCAATGGACTGACCCACGCCAGGAACAAACACCGCGAACACCACACCGGTGTGGTAATGGTAGCCGCGCAGCTCGCCAAGATCGAAATACAGCGGCAACTGCGGGAAGCGTGTTGCGAGGCGGTCTGCAATGGCCAGCAGGTCATCCAGTGCCGCCAGTACCGGTGCAGGCGCGCCCGCCAGACGATCACGCGCCGCATCCAGCACCTCACGCCCACCGCACAGCCCTACCAGCGCACGCAGCATCGAAGCCAGCTCTTGCGGCAGATCGGCGGTGAGGGCAATTACTTCGTCGATGGCCTTGCGCTGCAGGGCATCGAACAACTGCTGCTCGACTTCGCCCGACAGCCCGGCCGCACGTGCCAGCCCACGGTAGATGCCTACGTGCCCGAGGTCCATGTGTACATCCGGCACTTCAGCCAGTTGCAGCATGGACAGCATCAGACTGATGACCTCGACGTCGCTGCTCGGGCTTGCGTCGCCATACAGCTCGGCGCCGAGCTGAATCGGGCTGCGCGAAGAAGACAGTGCCCGGGGCTGAGCATGCAGAACGCTGCCCGCATAGCACAGGCGACTCGGGCCTTCACGTTTCAGGGTGTGTGCATCGATGCGAGCAACCTGCGGCGTGATATCGGCGCGAAAGCCCATCTGCCGACCCGACTGCGGGTCGATGACCTTGAAGGTGCGCAGATCCAGATCCGAACCCGCGCCAGTCAGCAGGGACTCCAGATACTCGATATGCGGGGTGACGACGAACTCATAGCCCCAGCTCTGAAACAGATCCAGCACCTGACGGCGCGCTACTTCAATGCGCGCCGCTTCCGGTGGCAGTACTTCTTCGATGCCATCTGGTAGCAGCCAGCGGTCAACCGTTGCCATTACGCCTATCCCCTGTGATCCAGGCGGCCAGCCTGAAGGCCGGCCTTGAGTGAAGCAGAAAGTGGTGCGCCGTATGGCGGGCACGACAAATGCCCGAGACAGGCTTTGCAGACCACTCTCCTCGAAAAACTTTGCCGCTGTCTGAACCAGATGCGGCCAATCAATCGTGCAGACGCAAAAAAGCCGGGAATTTCCCGGCTGCCGCATGATACACACGTTTCACCGTACGTTCACCCCACCAGGCGGTTTTGCCGCCCGGCGGGTGATTAATTACGGCTTGGCTTTTTCCATGTAGCGAAAGAATTCGCTGTTCGGATCAAGCACCATCACGTCGCTCTTGTTCGCAAAGCTTTCGCGGTAGGCACGCAGGCTACGGTAGAACGCGTAGAACTCCTGGTCCTGACCGTAGGCCTTGGAGTAGATCGCAGCAGCCTGGGCATCACCGTCACCACGCGCTTCTTCCGACTCGCGATAGGCTTCTGCCAGCAGCACACGGCGCTGACGATCGGCATCGGCACGAATACCTTCAGCCAGCTCGTTACCCTTGGCACGATGCTCACGCGCTTCACGCTCACGCTCGGTACTCATCCGCTCGAACACGCTGCGATTCACTTCCTTCGGCAGGTCGATGGCCTTGACCCGGACATCCACTACTTCGATGCCCAGCTCTTTTTCAGCCATGCGATTCAGCGAACCGGTGATGTCCGCCATCAGCGCGTCTCGCTCACCCGACACGACTTCGTGCAGGGTGCGCTTGCCGAACTGGTCGCGCAGGCCGGATTCCAGACGACGCGAAAGACGTTCGTCGGCAATCTGCTTGAGGCCGGAAGTCGCAGTATAGAAACGCTCTGCATCCTTCACGCGCCATTTGGCGTAGGCATCGACCATGACCGCTTTCTTCTCCAGCGTCAGAAAACGCTGGGTGGGCGCGTCCAGCGTCAGAAGACGCCCGTCGAATTTGCGCACCTGGTTCACGTAAGGAACCTTCACGTGCAGGCCCGGCTTGACATCCGCCTGAACCACACGCCCGAACTGCAGCAGAACCGCGCGCTCGGTCTGGGACACTATGTAAAAGCTGTTCCAGGCGATGACGGCCAGCACCACGCCGACAATAAGGGTGATCAGTGACTTGTTACTCATCAGCGAGTCTCCCTGGTACGTACTTCACCGCGCTGCTGAGCCTCAGTCGCCCGGGCAGCAGCGGCAGCATCAGTAGCGGACTGAGACGACGTGCCCGTATTGGAACCGTTGCCAGTACTGCTGCGGCTGCTTTCGATCATCTTGTCGAGCGGGAGGTAAAGCAGATTGTTCTGCCCTTTGTCGCCGGTCACAAGGACCTTGCTCGTGTTGCTGAAGACTTCCTGCATGGTGTCCAGATACAGACGCTGGCGAGTGACCTCTGGCGCCTTGCGGTATTCGGCGACCAGCTTGGTAAAGCGATCAGCCTCACCTTTGGCGCGCGAAACCACTTCATCACGGTAGCCGTTGGCATCTTCAAGAATGCGCTGAGCCTGACCGCGCGCTTCCGGAATCACGCCATTGGCATAACTTTCGGCCTGATTGCGTGCGCGTTGCTCGTCTTCACGGGCGCGGATCACGTCGTCAAAGGCTTCCTGCACTTCACGTGGCGCAGCAGCGCTCTGTACGTTTACCTGAGTGACGGTGATACCGGTGCCGTAGGTGTCGAGGAAACGTTGCAGACGCTCCTTGATCTCGCTGGCCATCAGTTCACGACCTTCAGTCAGCACCTGATCCATCGCCGTGGAACCCACGACGTGGCGCAACGCGCTTTCGGTCGCGTGCTGCAGGCTGATCTCAGGCTGATCGACGTTCACAACGAAGGCCCTTAGATCGCTGATCTTGTATTGCACGGTCAGAGGCACTTCGACAATGTTCTCGTCTTCGGTGAGCATCTGGCCCTGCTTGGTGTAGGCACGTTCGCGAGTCACGTTTTCCATGTACTTGCGGTCGAACGGCGGGAAGTAGATGTTGAGGCCCGGCCCCACGGTATCGTGGTATTTGCCGAGACGCAGCACGACCGCCTGCTCTTGCTCATCGACAACATAGATAGCGCTGTAGAGCCAGAAAGCGACGAGTACGACCAGGCCGATGCCGAGCAGGCCAAAGCCACCGCCCTTGCCCGAGCCGCCACCGTTGCCACTGCCGCCGCCATCGCTGCCACGTTTGTTACCGCCGCCGAACAACCCCTTCAGGCTTTCCTGCAGCTTACGGAAGGCCTCGTCGAGATCAGGTGGTCCCTTGCGGTCGCCGCCACGGCGTTTGCCACCCCAGGGATCTTGATTATTCGAGTTGCCACCCGGCTCATTCCAAGCCATAGCGCTCTCCATCTGATAAAGCAAAGACGCGCCCGCGGCGCGCCGACCAATGCTACAGAATGCTCGCGAAAGCCGTACAACGGCTTTCCCGTGCTTTTATTGCAAAGTGTGTTGCTCGATGAACTCCAGCGGCTGCAATCCTTCGCGACTCACCAGTCGATTGAGTTCAACGCGCGGTATTCGCACCGCCAGCAAGCTGGCACCTTCTTCGTCATGGGTTTCGCTCTGCACCGTGCCCAGCTCGAAAAACTGCGCACGCAACCGGGCGAGACTCTGTGGCAAATGCAGTGTGCCGACAAACAGGTCATTGCCGAGCAGCTCGGCAATAGCCTGCTTGAGCAGATCCAGACCACGACCGTCATGGGCCGACACCCAGACACGCTGCGGCTTGCCATCGGCATCGCGCTGTATCTGAGGTTCCACCCCTTCGAGCAGATCGAGTTTGTTATAGACCTCGAGGATCGGCAAGCCCTCGGCACCGATCTCACCGAGCACCGCCATGACCTGCTCGATCTGCGACATGCGATCAGGCTCGTGCGCATCGATGACATGCAGCAGCAGATCGGAATTGCTCGATTCTTCAAGTGTCGCGCGAAAGGCTTCTACCAGCTTGTGAGGCAGATGGCGAATGAAGCCCACGGTGTCAGCCAGCACGATGGGACCCAGGTCGTCGAGCTGCAGACGACGCAAGGTCGGATCAAGCGTGGCGAACAACTGGTCAGCCGCGAACACGTCCGAATCGGTCACCGAGTTGAAAAGGGTCGATTTGCCGGCGTTGGTATAGCCCACCAGTGAAACCGACGGGATATCGGCACGCTGACGCCCGCGACGCGCCTGATCCCGCTGACTGCGAACCTTCTCCAGTCGCCCTTTGATCTGCCGCAGGCGAACCCGCAGAAGACGTCGGTCGGTTTCAAGCTGGGTTTCACCCGGACCGCGCAGGCCGATACCACCTTTCTGTCGCTCAAGGTGAGTCCAGCCACGCACCAGACGGGTACTCATGTGCTCGAGCTGGGCCAGTTCGACCTGCAACTTGCCTTCGTGAGTACGCGCTCGTTGCGCAAAGATATCGAGAATCAAGCCCGTACGATCAAGCACGCGGCACTCGAAAACGCGTTCGAGGTTACGTTCCTGACTGGGCGTGAGGGTGTGATTGAATATCACGAGATCAGCCTGCTCGGCTTTGACCTGGTCGCGAAGTTCCTCGACCTTGCCAGAGCCAATCAGGTATTTGGCCGATGGCCGATGACGCGGCACGTTGATGAACGCAACGGTATCAGCACCGGCCGATATGGCCAGCTCCTGAAACTCCTGCGGATCTTCGCGCGCCTCAGGGTCCTGACCATCCAGGTGAACGAGTATGGCCCGTTCACCACCACTGTGGCGCTCAAAGAACAAGGCAGACTCCTATCAGGCGTTACCTGGCTCGGCGTCCGCGCCGTCAGCGTCTGTAGCGCTAGGCAGGCGGATCGGACGAACCGGTACAACGGTGGAAATGGCGTGTTTGTAGACCATCTGGCTGACAGTGTTTTTCAGCAAAATGACGAACTGGTCGAAAGACTCGATCGTACCCTGCAGCTTGATACCGTTGACCAGATAGATCGATACCCCGACCTTCTCTTTACGCAAGGTATTCAGGTAAGGGTCTTGTAGCGAATGCCCTTTTGACATGTGCCGCACTCCTTTAAGGATCAATAATAATAAATCGAATTCGATTGGCTTGACCGGCCACCCCCCAAGGATAGACGGCTATTGCAGGGACTCAGCTCAATATGGAGACCGATCCCATGTATTTCAAGGCGCGCGGCAGATTGTCGCTGGCCAGACTGTCCAGCCAGTGCAAATTCTCCCAGCTGCGTAGCCAGGTAAATTGCCTTTTGGCCAGCTGGCGCGTTGCAATGATGCCCCGCTCCTGCATTTCATCCCGCGTCAGCTTTCCGTCCAGATGATCCCAGACCTGGCGATAACCCACTGCCCTTATCGATGGCAACCCGGAATGCAGGTCGCCTCTAGAGCGCAATGCCAGTACTTCGTCCACAAACCCCTGGTCCAGCATTTGTTCAAAACGTAGCGCGATGCGTTGGTGCAGCACCTTGCGATCAGCCGGGGCGATTGCAAGATTTGCGACAGTATAGGGCAATTGCTGACGCCCTGATGCGGCTGCTTCGGTACTTTGCGCAGTTTGTTGCTCGCGGTGTGCGGTCATGCTCATTCCGCTGACGCGATAAACCTCCAGCGCCCTGATCAGACGTTGCGGATCGTTGGGGTGAATACGTGCCGCCGACACCGGGTCGACCACCGCCAACTGGTCATGCAACGACTGCCAGCCAAAGGCCTGTGCATCGGCTTCAAGCTGCGCCCGAACCTCTGCATCGGCGGCCGGCATATCTGCCAGCCCGTCCAATAGAGCCTTGAAATACAACATAGTGCCGCCGACCAGCAAAGGAATATTTCCGCGTGCGGTAATTTCCGCCATGGCCGCCAGCGCATCGGTGCGAAAGTCGGCAGCCGAGTAGCTCTGCGCAGGGTCGAGAATGTCGATCAGGCGGTGCGGAAATTCGGCCAGCTGTGCTTTGGAGGGCTTGGCGGTGCCGATGTCCATGCCGCGATAGACCAGTGCCGAATCGACGCTGATCAGCTCGCAAGGCAGTACTTTGCTCAGTTCGATGGCAAGGTCAGTCTTGCCTGCGGCGGTTGGCCCCATGAGAAAGATGGCCGGAGGTAAAGCATTCATTCATTGACCGCGCAGGAATAATTTATCCAGGTCGTTGAGCCCCATCTGGGTCCAGGTGGGACGACCGTGGTTGCATTGACCGCTGCGCTCGGTGTTTTCCATGTCGCGCAGCAGCCCGTTCATTTCCGGGATGGCCAGGCGCCGGTTGGCCCGAATCGCGCCGTGACAGGCCATCGTACCGAGCAGCTCGTTCATGTGCGCCTGCACCCGGTCGCTGGTGCCGTATTCCATCAGGTCCGCCAGCACATCACTGACCAGCCGGTTGGCTTCGGCCTGTTTGAGCAGCGCGGGAATCTGGCGGATCGCCAGGGTTTCCGGGCCAAGCCGCTGAAGCTCGAAGCCCAGCCGCTGGAACGTCGCAATGTGTTCTTCGGCGCAATCGGCTTCACGCTGACTGACCGCGAGGGACTCAGGCACCAATAACGGCTGACCGCTGAGGCCTTCGTTGGCCATCGCGATCTTCAAGCGCTCGTACATGATGCGTTCGTGGGCGGCATGCATGTCCACCAGCACCAGGCCGTGGGCGTTCTCGGCCAGAATGTAGATACCCTTGAGCTGCGCCAACGCGTAACCCAACGGGGGAATATCGCTCGGCGACTCAGGCAGCGTCGAGGGCGCGGCACTGGGCAGCGGTGCGAAAAACTCGCGGTAGGCGCTCTGCGCTTCGGCAACCGGCACGCCCGTCGTGGGCCGTGGCGAATACTGGTATTGATAGCCGCTGCCGGAACCGCCGCCCGCAGGCCGGGCAAACGCCTCGCCCTGCGGCTGTTCCAGCACATTGTTGGCCAAACGCATTTCGCCCTGCGGCCCGAACTCGCCTGCTTCAGGGCCGGTCGGACGCGTTTCGGTGACGACTGGCACGCTGCCACCCAGCTGATTCTCAGGGCGCACATCACCCAAGGCTCGGTGCAAGGTGCCGTACAAAAAGTCATGCACCATGCGCCCGTCACGAAAGCGTACTTCGTGCTTGGTCGGGTGAACGTTGACATCGACGGCAGCTGGATCGACTTCGAAGAACAGCACGAAGGTCGGGTGGCGGCCATTGAACAGCACGTCGCGATAAGCCTGACGCACCGCATGGGCGACCAGTTTGTCGCGCACTGCACGGCCATTCACGAAAAAATACTGCAGATCGGCCTGGCTGCGCGAAAACGTCGGCAGCCCGACCCAGCCCCACAGGTGCAGACCATTGCGCTCGATCTCGATGGGCAACGCCTGCTCAAGAAAGCCCGGCCCGCAGATGGCCGAAACACGACGCGCTCTGGCGGTGTCATCATGCGCTTCATGCAGGCTGAGCACGGTCTTGCCGTTGTGGCGCAAATGAAAGGCCACATCGAAACGCGCCAGCGCCATGCGCTTGATGACTTCCTGCAAATGATCGAATTCGGTTTTCTCGGCCTTGAGAAACTTGCGGCGAGCCGGCGTGTTGAAAAACAGGTCGCGCACTTCCACCGAGGTGCCTACCGGGTGCGCTGCTGGCTGCACCCGTGGCGCCATGTCACGGCCTTCGGTTTCGACCTGCCAGGCCTGATCGGCGTCACGGGTTCGCGAGGTCAGTGTCAACCGGGCCACGGAACTGATCGAGGCCAGTGCCTCGCCGCGAAACCCCAGGCTCATGACCCGTTCGAGGTCTTCCAGATCGCGAATTTTGCTGGTCGCGTGTCGCGCCAAAGCCAGCGGCAGGTCATCAGACGAAATGCCGCCGCCGTCGTCCCGCACTTTCAACAGCTTGATGCCCGCCTGCTCGACGTCGACGTCAATGCGCCGCGCACCGGAATCGAGGCTGTTCTCCAGCAATTCCTTGATAACCGACGCCGGACGCTCGACCACCTCGCCGGCCGCGATCTGGTTGGCCAGACGCGGGCTGAGCAATTCGATACGTGCGGCATTCAAGCCCGTCCGGGCGTTATCGGCTTCGGCGCCGTCAAGCAGAAGATCGGTCATTACTGTGTAGCAACCTCGGAACTCGGAATGCGCAGGTCCTGGCCGATTTTCAATTCATCGGTTTTCAGGTTGTTGGCACTGCGCAAGGTGGCGATGTTCATGTCATAGCGTGCCGCGAGCATGGCCAGGGTTTCGCCCGAGCGAACCACATGGTTACGCGGCCCCTGCGCCAGCTTGCCGTTGTCACGCAACCAGGCGATGTAAGTGCCCTGCGGCGGATTCTGCTGGAAGAACTGCTTCACACCGGAAGTGATCGAACGGGCCAACGCTTGCTGGTGCGACGCAGAGCCGAGCTTGTTGGCTTCGTTGGCGTTGGAGATGAAGCCGGTTTCCACCAGAATCGACGGGATATCCGGCGACTTGAGCACCATGAAGCCTGCCTGCTCGACACGGGATTTGTGCAATGAAGTGACGCGACCGATATTGCTCAGTACTTTCTGGCCGACGTTCAGACTCGACGACAACGAGGCGGTCATGGACAAGTCCAGCAACACGCCCGCCAGCATGCGGTCTTTGTCATCCAGGCTGACGGCACCGGCCCCGCCGATCAGGTCGGAACGGTTTTCACTGTCCGCCAGCCAGCGCGCCGTTTCGGACGTGGCCCCGCGATCAGAAAGAGCGAACACCGACGCACCGAAAGCGGCGGTGGAAGGCGCGGCGTCGGCGTGAATGGACACAAACAGGTCGGCACCTTTGGCGCGGGCGATCTCGGTACGTTTACGCAACGGAATGAAATAGTCGCCCGTCCGTGTCAGTTCGGCGCGGTAGCCTTTTTCAGCGTTGACCTGGCGCTGCAACTCCTTGGCAATCGACAGCACCACGTTTTTCTCTTTCTGACCCGCACCACCCGAGGCGCCCGGGTCTTCACCACCGTGCCCGGCATCGATCACGATCACGATATCGCGCTTGCCGTTGGGCACCGGGGTCAGTTTGATTTCAGGTTTGGCAGGACTCACCGGAACCGCTGGCGCGGTGTTGGCGGCGGTGTCCGGAATCACAGGCGTCGGGTTGGCATCTGCGGCATTGTCGAACAGATCGACCACCAGACGGTTGCCATATTGCTGGTTGGGCGCAAGCGTGAAGCTCTTCGGCGTCACCGCCTTTTTCAGGTCGATGACCACGCGCAGATCGGAAGGCGTACGTTGGGCAGAGCGCATGCTGCTGATCGGCGTATTGGCGGTCGGCACATTCAGCGGACCGGCCAGTGTCGCCCCATTGATATCGATGACCAGACGATCGGGCGACGTCAGGGTGAATACGCTGTGCTGGACCGGCCCCGTCAGGTCGAATACCAGACGCGTGTTATCCGGCGCTCGCCATAAGCGGACACTTCGTACTTGCGTAGCGGCAACCGCCTCGACAGCCAGGGCCATCAACAGCAGACCAACTACAGTAACCAGCGCGCGCATGCGCATACCTAACCCCATATCTATTTGAATTCCAAAGCCAAAGTGGCACACCAGCGTTCGCCACGCGAGCCCAGTGGGCTCAATATCACGGACCGACCTTCTCCGTGCGGCCCAATGGTAATGGTCAGGTCAGGCTTTGGCAAAAAGCCTGCACCACGCTGGGGCCATTCAATCAGACAAAGTGCCTGGCCGTCGAAGTAATCACGCACGCCCATGAACTCCAGCTCCTCGGGATCGACCAGCCGATACAGATCGAAGTGGAACACCCGGATCTCACCGATTTCGTAAGGCTCGACCAGCGTGAAAGTCGGGCTCTTGACAGCCCCGGCATGCCCGAACCCGCGAATCATTCCCCGCGACAGGGTGGTTTTCCCCGCGCCCAGATCGCCGTCGAGAAAGATGACGCCTGTGCCCTCGGTCACCTGCGCCAGACGCGCACCAAAACGCATCATTGCCTCTTCGCCAACCACATGCAGCGTTAAATCAGACACGGTTGCAGCTCCTCCAATAACTGACGAATGGCGGGAATAATGTCGCTGGCGGCCAGCCCGCGACCGGCTTCACCGACGTTCTGACCGGCACTGGCGTGCAGCCATACCGCCAGACACGCCGCCTCGAAGGGCGACAGATGTTGCGCCATCAACGCGCCGATCAGGCCGGCAAGCACATCACCCAGCCCGGCGGTGGCCATTGCCGGATGACCGCGATCACACAACGCCACTTGCCCGTGCGCATCGGCAATCAGGCTGCCGGAGCCCTTGAGCACGCAAACGGTGTTGAATGTGCGGGCCAGCGCCCGGACAGCGGCGAGGCGATCGTTCTGAATGTCTTTGATGCCGACACCCAGCAGGCGCGCCGCTTCACCCGGATGCGGCGTGATGACGCTGTTTGCCGGCAAACTTGCCTGCCCGGCCGCCAGCATGTTCAGGGCGTCGGCGTCCCAGACTTGCGGCCGATCCGCGTTGGCGGCAGCCGACAACAGGCTGCGCCCCCAGGCGGCCTGCCCCAGCCCTGGACCGACCACCAGCACACTGGCGGGCTCGATCAGCGACATCAACTGGTTTGCCGAGCGGATCGCCGCACTCATGATTTCCGGCATGCGCGTCAACGCTGCCGGGATGTGTTCGGCACGGGTCGCCAGGGTCAGCATGCCTGCGCCGCTGCGCAAGGCGCTTTCGGCACTCAGCAAGGCGGCGCCGCCGAAGCCGTGATCGCCACCGATGACCAGTACTCGCCCGAACATGCCTTTATGAGCAGTACGCGGACGTGGCGCCAGAGACGGCAAATTGTGTGTATCAAGACGTTTCGCGGTGACCGGCGTCTGCGCAACCAGCGCCGGATCGGCTTGCAAGTCGTCAAAAACCAGTTCGCCGACACAGTCGGCCGCCTCGCCGGTCAGCAGCCCGGCTTTCAGGCCAATGAACGTCACCGTGAGATCGGCGCGCACCGCCACGCCGAGGGCCTGCCCGGTGTCTGCGCTCAAGCCTGACGGGATGTCCACCGCCGCAACCGGCAGACCGCTGGCATTGATCGCTTCAATGGCTGAACGATAAGGCTCACGCACGTCGCCCTTGAGACCGGTGCCCAGCAACGCATCCAGCACCACGCCATTGAGTGGCTGACCTGCCCAGGCCTGAATATCCACCTGCGATGCCGCTGCATGCGCCGATGCCGCATCACCTGCCAGCGCTGCCGGGTCATCGACCGCCAGCACGCGAACCTGCCAACCAGCCTTGTGCGCCAGCGCCGCCACCAGATACCCGTCGCCCGCATTGTTGCCACGCCCGGCCAGCACCGTCAGTTGGCTCACCTCGGGCCAGCGCCGACGTATCGCTCGCCACAGGGCGTGAGCCGCACGCTGCATCAATTCGAAGCCTGGCGTGCCGGCGGCAATCAGCCGGGCGTCGAGGTCGCGGACCTGCTCGGCACTGTACAGCGCGTCGGGTAAATGAGGTTTAGTGTCGAACATGCGTCTGTAGGCTCCGATGTCTGGCAGAATTATACGCACCTTGGCCCCGGTTTCTCTCTGCGCATGTCCGCTATTACTGCTGTACTTCCCACTTCCGATGATCTTGCCGCTCTCGCCCTGTCGATCAAGGCGTGGGGGCGCGAGTTGGGTTTTCAGGAAGTCGGGATCAGCGGCCTGGACCTGGCAGAGCATGAGCAGCACCTGCAACGCTGGCTCGATGCTGGTTATCACGGCGAAATGGACTATATGGCAGCCCACGGCAGCAAACGTTCCCACCCGGATGAACTGGTGCCGGGAACACTGCGGGTGGTGTCGCTGCGTATGGACTACCTGCCCGGCGACACCGAGATGGCGCAACGCCTGACAGAACCGGAAAAGGCCTACGTTTCACGCTACGCCCTGGGCCGCGATTATCACAAGCTGATCCGCAAGCGTTTGCAGCAACTGGCCGAGCGCATTCAGCAGGCCATCGGGCCGTTCGGCTTTCGCGCCTTCGTGGACAGCGCGCCGGTGCTGGAAAAGGCCATTGCCGAGCAGGCCGGGCTGGGCTGGATCGGCAAAAACACACTGGTGCTCAACCGCAAGGCCGGCAGCTTCTTTTTTCTCGGCGAACTGTTTGTCGATATTCCGCTGCCGGTCGACGCGCCTCACGCAACGGAACATTGTGGTCGCTGCTCGGCCTGCCTGGACATCTGCCCGACAGCCGCCTTCGTCGGGCCTTACGTGCTGGACGCGCGACGCTGTATTTCCTACCTGACCATCGAGCTGAAGACGGCCATTCCCGAAGAACTGCGGCCCTTGATAGGCAATCGGGTGTTCGGTTGTGACGACTGCCAGATTGTCTGTCCGTGGAACCGCTTCGCTCGCCCGACCGAACAAAGTGACTTTCAGCCGCGCCATAACCTGGACAACGCCGGGCTGGCCGAACTGTTTTTATGGGATGAAGAAAAATTCCTCAGCAGCACAGAAGGCTCGCCCCTGCGCCGTGCCGGGTATGAACGCTGGCTGCGCAACCTGGCCGTCGGCCTCGGCAATGCGCCCTCCACCATTCCGGTGCTCGAGGCCCTGCAAGCGCGGCGCGACTACCCGTCTGAACTGGTCAGGGAGCATGTGGAATGGGCGTTGGGGCGGCATGGTGTTGCGACGCTTTAATTGGCAGCGCGTTTGCTGGCCTCTTCGCGAGCAAGCTCGCTCCCACAAGCTTCAAGGCTCGTCTTTATAGACGAACTTGGGCATTTCCCAGTGAAACCGGATGGCCAGCAGACGCAGCAGCAGGCCGCCGAACAGGGTGATCAGCACCGCTTGTTCATTCGGCAGTTGCAGGTACTGGCAGAGCAGAAAGCACCACGCGGCCAGAAACGACACGCTGGCGTAAAGCTCGCGGCGGAAGATCAGCGGGATGTCGTTGCAGAAGATGTCGCGCAGGATCCCGCCGAAGACACCGGTGATGACGCCGCACACCGACGCGATCACCAGACCGTGCCCGGCCTCCAGGGCGGTCATGCAGCCGATCAGTGTGAAGGCGACCAGCCCCAAGGCATCGAGCACCAGAAACAGCGAACGCAGGTGGCGCATCAGCGGCGCAATGAAGATCGTCACCAAGGCGGCCACGCTGGTCAGTATCAGGTATTCCGGATGCTTGACCCAGGTCAGCGGGTAATGACCGATCAGCACGTCACGCACCGACCCGCCGCCCAACGCAGTCACGCAGGCGATCAGCACCACACCGAACCAGTCCATGCCGCGCCGCCCGGCCGACAAGGCGCCGGTCATGGCTTCAGCAGTGATGGCGATCAGATAAAGCATCAGCAACATGGCGGCGACTCTGCGACAAAGGCGCGCAGTCTAACCAGCGGACCGGCGCACTGAAAGAGTGCAGCGAAGATTATTCACCGCACGCTGATGCCTTGCATTCACTAGATCACGGCTTGATGAAATGCTCGCGGTAGAAACGCAGTTCGGCGATTGATTCCCGGATGTCATCCAGCGCCAGATGCGTGCTGCCTTTCTTGAACTTGAGTTCCGGAGACCAGCGCGCGGCCAGCTCCTTCAACGTCGAGACGTCGAGGTTGCGGTAGTGGAAGTAGTTTTCCAGCGTCGGCATGTGGCGATAAAGGAAGCGACGGTCCTGACAGATGCTGTTGCCGCAGATCGGCGAACTGCGCTCGGGCACCCACAGCTTGATGAATTCAAGGGTCTGCGCTTCGGCTTCAGCCATGCTGATGGTGCTTTCCCGCACGCGCTGGGTCAGGCCCGAGCCGCCGTGCTGGCGAGTGTTCCACTCGTCCATTTTCGCCAGCGTCTCGTCGCTCTGATGCACAGCGATCACCGGCCCTTCCGCCAGCGTGTTCAGCTCGCTATCGGTGATGATCGTGGCCATTTCGATGATGACATCGGTATCCGGGTCCAGACCGGTCATTTCCAGATCGATCCAGATCAGGTTCTGCTTGTTCTGCATGTGTCGACTCCTCAGCGTAGGCGCGCAGTTTAGCTCACCCTGCCGTGATAGACTCCTGCGGATCAAACGTACTGCTTAATTCATTGCTTACTTCACATCGGAACACCCATGGCCAAACGCCAACTCAATCGTCGTCAGAACTGGCGCATCGAAAAAATCCAGGGCGAACGTGCAGCCCGCGCAGCAAAGCGCGAGTCTGTCACGCTTGAAACACTGGAGGGCGGCGACCTCGGCCCCGAGCAGACAGGCCTGGTGATTGCTCACTTCGGTGTACAGGTCGAAGTCGAAGCCCAGGAAGGCGAAACAGCCGGTCAGGTCTTCCGCTGCCACCTGCGCGCCAACCTGCCTGCACTGGTAACCGGCGATCGCGTGGTCTGGCGGGCCGGTAATCAGGGCATCGGCGTGATCGTCGCGCAACTGCCGCGCTCCACCGAACTGCGCCGCCCCGATTCTCGCGGCCAGCTCAAGCCCGTGGCCGCCAACGTCGACCTGATCGTGATCGTCTTCGCGCCGATGCCAGAGCCGCATGCCAACCTGATCGACCGCTATCTGGTCGCCGCCGAGCATGCAGGCATTCACCCGCTGCTGCTGCTCAACAAGGCAGACCTGATCGACGAGCAGAACGCGCCTGCGCTGAATGCGCTGCTGGCGGTCTATCGCACCCTGGGTTACCCGGTACTGGAAGTCTCCGCGCACCACGGCGACGGCATGCAGAAGCTGCAAAGCCAGCTTGATGGCCATATCAGCGTGTTCGTCGGTCAGTCCGGTGTCGGCAAGTCATCGCTGGTCAACAGCCTGCTGCCGGAAACCGATACCCGTGTCGGGCCGTTGTCCGAGGTGTCCGGTCAGGGCACGCACACGACCACGACCGCACGGCTGTTTCACTTCCCGCGGGGCGGTGATCTGATCGACTCACCGGGTATTCGTGAGTTCGGCCTGGGCCACGTCAGCCGTGCCGACGTAGAGGCGGGCTTCATCGAGTTCAACGACCTGATCGGCACCTGCCGTTTCCGCGACTGCAAGCATGACCGCGAACCAGGCTGCGCCCTGCTCGCCGGGCTTGAAGACGGCCGCGTGCAACAGCAGCGCATGAACAGCTATCGCTCGATCATCGCCAGCCTGCCGCAAGACAGCTACTGACGCCTGAAACGCCGCACACAAAAACGCCGCGATCATCGCGGCGTTTTTGTGTCTGTTGTGGCTCAGTTCTGGGCCGGATCGACCCGTAACTTGCCGTCGTCGAAGATGTTCAGCTTCTGCCGTATCTCGTGCGGCTGAGCGTACGCCTGCGGATCGGGCGGCGTGCCGCTCGAAGCTGGCGCAGCTGGCGTTCCTGGTGCTGCCGGCGCAGGCTTGGCGGGTGGCGCGCCGCCGGAGTTTTGATCGCCCTCGATACGGTGCTGGGCCTTTTTGGTCAGGACCACGATATCGATGCGGCGGTTGACCGGGTTGGTAGGGTTATCGTGGTCATAAAGAGCCGACGAGGCATAGCCCACCACCCTGGCCACCTGTGAATCCGGATACGTCCCGGCGACCAGCGCCCGGCGTGCGGCGTTGGCGCGGTTGGCCGACAACTCCCAGTTGCCAAAGCCGCCACTGCCCACAAAAGGCGTCGCATCGGTATGGCCACTGATGCTGATCTTGTTCGGCACACTTTTGATGGTGTCAGCCAAGGCCAGCAGAATATCTTCGAAATAAGGTTTGAGCCGCGCGCTGCCCGAGTCGAACATTGGCCGGTTCTCGGCGTCCATGATCTGGATACGCAAGCCGTCCTGGGTGATCTCGAACAGAATCTGATCCTTGAACTTCTGCAGTTGCGGGTTTTCTTCGACCTTGTTCTGCAGTTCTTGCAACAGCATCTCCAGACGCTCCTGCTCGACCGCTTCGGCCTTGGTTTCCGAGGTCTCGGCCTCGATGGGCACGGTGTCCGGGGAAGGCGTGGTCTTGACCTCGGGGTTGAGGGTCTGGTTCGGCGACATCTCCGGCGAGCCGCCCAGATCGATCACATAGGGCGAACCGCTGTCCGAAAAGCCCACCGGGTCCTTGAAGTAACCCGCGACAGCCAGCAACTGTTCAGGCGTGGCAGACGACATCAGCCACAGCACCAGAAAGAACGCCATCATCGCCGTCGCGAAGTCGGCAAAGGCGATTTTCCAGGCGCCGCCGTGATGTCCGCCACCGAAGCGCTTTACGCGCTTGATGATTATCGGCTGATTATTTTCCATGACTTAGCGACCGCGAACCGCTTGTTCCAGCTCACTGAAGCTGGGGCGATGCAACGGATAAAGAACCTTGCGGCCGAACTCCACGGCCAGCGAAGGCGGCATGCCGGAGGCCGAAGCCACCAAAGACGCCTTGATGCTCTCGTAGACGTTCATTTCTTCCTTGGCATCGTGCGCAAGGCAGGTGGCCAGAGGGCCGAAGAAGCCGTACGCCGCCAGAATACCGAAGAACGTTCCCACCAGTGCCGCACCTACGTGCATGCCGATGGCCGCCTTGTCGCCCGACCCCAGGGACGCCATGGTCACTACGATACCCAATACCGCCGCCACGATACCGAAACCGGGCATACCGTCGGCAATACCGGTGATGGCGTGCGAGGGGTGCTCGAGCTCTTCTTTCATGCTCAGCAGCTCCATGTCGAACAGACCTTCCAGCTCATGGGGAGCCATGTTGCCGGACGACATGATGCGCAGGTAATCACAGATGTACGCCGTCATGCGCTCATCTTTCAGGACACCCGGGTATTTGGTGAAAATCGGGCTGGAGGCCGCGTCTTCGATGTCCCCTTCAATAGCCATCATGCCTTCACGGCGGCTCTTGTTGAGGATCTCGTACACCAGACCCAGCACCTCAAGGTAGTAGGCGTGAGTGAAGCGGCTGCCGAACATCTTCAGCGACTTCTTGAACACGTGCATCGTCATATAGCCAGGGTTGGCCTGGAGGAACGCGCCCAGTGCAGCACCGCCGATGATCAAGACCTCGTAGGGCTGGAACAGCGCCATGACCTTGCCATGGGACAACACATACCCGCCGAGGACACTCGCGATAACGACGATGATGCCGATAATTTTAGCCATAGGAGAAAATACTTTACTGAGTCGGGTTCAGGGACAGTGCGGAAGTTCATGAATCTCTTCTTCTCCTTATCGGCCCATCTGGTCCAGACTATAGCCGGTTCTTGTGAAAAACCCATTTCACCTGCGGAATCAACAGGTGAAAATGGCCGCTCCGACCCGCACACTGGCGGTCTTTCCGCCCGGATAATCAGTCGCACAGGCCATCCAATGTCGACAGTACATACATCTCATCATCTCGTTCCGAAGACGCTCGACGCCTGGGTCAAACAGCTTGACGGTATCGCGTTGCCGGTTCCCGCAGCCAATCATGCGCACGTGCGTTCCGCACTCAATGACAGCCGCCGCTCGCTGCGGGACATCGCCGAAATGATGCAGGAAAGTCCTGCGCTGGTACTGAGCGTGATGCGCGAGGCCAACCATCACACCCACGGCATGACCGAGCAGGCCGAGAGCCTGGAAATCGCGATCAACCGCCTGGGGCTGGCACGCACCGAAATCCTGCTAGGCCGTCTGCCGGCCAAGCCGCCTGAAGACATTCCTGCCGCCTACCGTCAACTGCTATTGGTGAGCCAGCACGCCACGCAACAGGCCAACGGTCTGTTTGCCAGCCGTCTGGCGCGGCTGTGGCAGGACATCCACCTGGGCAGCCTGCTGTTTCTTGCACCGCTCTGGCCCCTGGCGCTCGCTTACCCGAAACTGCTGGAGGAGCTTGAAGTACGAGTTATCCATAAGGGGCACTCCAGCGTCGCGGTGGAAAAAGAACTGTTCGGCGTCAACCTGCTGGAGCTGTGTCTGGCGCTGGCCGAGTTCTGGCGCCTGCCGGTATGGGTCACCCGCGGCTATAAACTGCTGATCAATGAACGACGCGAACTGGCCAAGGCACTGCGCGTTGCGCGGGCGGATCGCAGTTCGCTGGAACAGCAACAGCTCATGGACGCCGACCCCAACCTGCGACGCTGGCTGAATCAGCCGGCCAACACCGTCCTGCTGGGAAATGGTCTTGCGCTGGCGGCACAGAATGCCTGGAACAGCCCGCATTGCCTGCGCTGGGAGCGGTTGACCAGCCTTTATCTGCAACAGTCCATCAGCGAAGTGCAGCAGCAGGCGCATCAGAACGCCGCCAGCAGCGCACGCATCCATGCGGAAAAGGACCTGTGGCACCCGGCCGAATCGCTGATCTGGCCTTGGGACACGCGCCGAATCAGGCGCGACAACGAGCCCGCGCCACCGCCTTCGGCTGATGCCCTTCAGCTCTGGCGCAAGCTGTGCGCCGAGTTGTTGCAAGAGCCCAGCCCGTTCATCAACGCCATGCACTTGACCACCTCTGCCCGAGAAGCCCTGACCGCCTGCGGCATGGAGCGGGTCATGCTGCTGATGCTGGACAAGACCACGACCGTGCTGCGCGTCAATCAGCTCGCCGGCCTGCCCAAGGAAGCCGCTGCCTTGCAGCTGCTCATCAAGGAAAGCACGGTGCTGCAACGCCTGCTGACCCAGCCGACACAGTTGCGCATGACGCCAGCCAATATTGCGCAGTTTTCAGCGCTATTGCCCGCGCCACTCAAAGCATTGTTCAGCGGCCAGCACTGGTTGATTCGTTCGCTGAGCAATAACGGCAAAGTCATGCTGCTGGTCATCGCCGATCAGGGCGGGGGCGCATTGTCGGAAATTTCCGTGCAAGCGTTCGGAAAAACCGCGCAATGTATTGAACGGGCACTTGGCATCTTTAGTCATCGCAAAGCATGAGGCCTGGCGTACAATTCGCCTCTTTCTCTCCATCGGAGGCTGCAAATGTCCGAATTCACTGGCTTGTCGCTGGTCATCGAACCCAACGATCTGCTTGAGCGTCTCGACGCCCCGGAACTGATTCTCGTGGATCTGACCAGCAGCGCTCGCTACGAAGCCGGTCATATTCGCGGCGCTCGCTTCGTCGACCCCAAACGCACACAGCTGGGCAAACCGCCCGCCCCCGGCCTGCTGCCTGACACCGCCAGCCTGGAGCAACTGTTCGGTGAACTGGGCCATAACCCCGATGCAGTTTATGTCGTCTACGATGACGAAGGCGGCGGCTGGGCCGGTCGCTTCATCTGGCTGCTGGATGTCATCGGCCATCACCGCTATCACTACCTGGACGGCGGCGTGCTGGCCTGGGAAGCAGAATCGCTGCCCATGAGTACCGAGGTTCCGCCCGTTGCAGGCGGTCCGGTCACGCTGACGCTGCATGAAGAACCGACGGCCACCCGTGAATACCTGCAAAGCCGCCTGGGTGCAGCCGACCTGGCGATCTGGGATGCGCGCGCGCCGACTGAATATTCGGGCGAAAAAGTGGTCTCCGCCAAAGGCGGTCATGTGCCAGGGGCCGTCAATTTCGAATGGACCGCGGGCATGGACAAGACGCGCAACCTGCGCATTCGTCAGGACATGCCGCAGGTTCTGCGCGAGCTGGGCATTACCCCGGACAAGGAAGTGATCACCCATTGCCAAACCCACCACCGCTCGGGCTTCACGTACCTGGTGGCGAAAGCGTTGGGCTACCCAAGGGTCAAGGCATACGCCGGCTCGTGGGGAGAATGGG
Organism: Pseudomonas graminis; assembly: GCF_002093745.1. Taxonomy (GTDB): domain Bacteria; phylum Pseudomonadota; class Gammaproteobacteria; order Pseudomonadales; family Pseudomonadaceae; genus Aquipseudomonas. The sequence continues at coordinate 263,789 of NZ_MTSB01000002.1, read as the reverse complement.
GCAACCATCCGGACACGCCGGTTGAAACATCGAACGCAGCGGCCGCCCCCGCTGAACCATTCCAGCCGGCACAGCCCGCCGAGGCCATCGAACCTGTCAGCGTCAGCGAGCCGGCCGGAACGTCTCAGAAATCGGCAGGGCATTCATTTTCAGGACACTCATCTTCAGGACCCTCAATGAAAGATCGCTTGTTTATTCTCAGTCAGTACCTGCTGCCGCATCACCTGCTGTCCCGACTGGCCGGCTGCGTTGCCGAATGCCGCGTGCGCTGGTTCAAAAACGCTTTCACCGCGTGGTTTGCCCGTCGCTACCAGGTAGACATGTCGCAGGCACTGGTTGAAGACCTGACATCCTACGAGCATTTCAACGCCTTCTTCACCCGCGCACTGAAACCCGATGCGCGCCCGCTGGACACCACGCCTGGCGCGATTCTGTCACCCGCTGACGGTGCAATCAGTCAGTTGGGGCCGATCGATCATGGCCGCATCTTCCAGGCCAAAGGCCACAGCTTCAGCGTGCTTGAACTGCTGGGCGGCGATCCGAAGCTGTCTGCACCGTTCATGGGGGGTGAGTTCGCAACGGTCTACCTGTCGCCCAAAGACTACCACCGCGTTCACATGCCGCTGGCCGGCACGCTGCGCGAAATGGTTTACGTACCGGGCCGCATCTTTTCGGTCAATCAGACCACTGCTGAAAACGTGCCGGAGCTGTTCGCCCGTAACGAGCGCGTGGTATGTCTGTTCGACACCGAGCGTGGGCCGATGGCCGTGGTGCTGGTGGGCGCGATGATTGTGGCGTCGGTCGAGACGGTCTGGGCCGGGCTGGTGACGCCGCCCAAGCGCGAATTGAAGACATTCAGCTACGATGAAGCAGCGCGTGCGCCTATCCATCTGGAAAAAGGCGCCGAGATGGGTCGCTTCAAGCTGGGTTCGACCGCAATCGTTCTGTTCGGGCCGAATCAGGTCAAATGGGCTGAACAACTGACCGCGGGGTCCAAGGTTCAGATGGGGCAGGCGCTGGCCGTTCCGAAACAGGCCTGACACCCGATAACCGGGCCGGGCAGAAAAATAAAGGGGCGCGGCCTGAACGGCTGCGCTCTTCCAGCGTCGAACGGGAGCAAGGCTGGCACAAAGCCACATTTGCTGCGTGGCTTTGCCGATACTGGTAGAGTCGCTCATTCGGTGCTGTAGGACACTTCGCACATTAGCGGCGTATGCTGGACACCTCTCTGTCGGGCGATGGTGTCAGGCAGCCATTTAATGTTGCCGCCCGGTCCAGTGAGTCGTTGGAGTTTGCCTGTCACATGAGTAATTTTAGCCTCCCTCTGCTGCTGCGTGCCCCTACGCCGGCGCAGTCGAGCCTGACATTCTGTGAAGCAACGCCCCGCGACCTCAAACGCTGGATCTCCAGACTGCCCAAGGCCAACCTCGGAGAAATGGCACGTCAGCTTTATCAGGGGCTGACCGAGCTGAACCAACTGATCACCCCCAGTGACAATCGCCTGCAAATGCTCGAGTTGCTGCGGTCCGAGGTGTATTTCGTCTGCAAACACCTGGAACGCCACTTCCTCAATCAGGCCATCGTGCTCGACGAGCGACCGCGCAAAGTAGCCAACCTCTGCCAGGCGCTGCAAAACCATCTGGCAACCGGTTACAAACAGATCATCCAGCAGGTCGCGCCGCGTTACAGCAAAGATCAATCCACGCTGTTCGGCACGGCACTGCAACGCGCACTGCACGGGCTCAACGGGCCGTTGATTCGCGCCAATCAGCTTTACTGTCCGGTTCAGGACGGCCTGTGGCTGGAACTGCATCAGATCTACCAGATCGCTCGCCAGTACCAGTTACACAACACGCTGATCGACGAACCGCTGGCTCATCACACCAAAGCGTTGAGCGTTGAGCAGACGTACGTGATCGCGCTGCTGATGGGATGCTCGCGCTGCAATCAGATGCGCCAGTTGAACATCGGCAAACTGGCCGACGCGCTGGAGGCCTGGAGCCCGTTGGTCAGGCTGCGATCGCCCGCGGAGGACAGCAGCCTTTTCGCGCTGGAGCCAACGGTTGATAAACCGCCGCTGTACCGCACCCTGTTCACCGACGAGCAATCTCCCAGACTGCTGGGCATCAACACCCTGGCGCTGGCCGACGCGATCAACCAGTACCTGGCGTTGCCCGACGACCAGCGCTCGCCTTCAAAGTTGTTGATCCCCACCGGAATCAACACTGACCTGTTGCAACATCTGGCAGCGGCCTGGGGCGATGTGGCCGAGCGTACGTTTCAGCGCACAGCGGGCCAAGGCACGCTGAAGCTGTGCATCGGCATGAGTGCGCTGCATTTTTACGTCGCTGGTCAAAAGTCGTTCAGCGAACTGCTGCAACTGAGTGGCGCCAGCAGCGCGGCGAATTTTTCGCTGAAGATTGTCAACGAGACCGAGGACGATCCCTGGTCCTCTGCCTTCGACACGCAGCGAGGCAATACCTCATCCGTCCTGTTGCCGTACGAAGAGATCGAGTACCCGAAAAGCGACGGTGACAGTGACTCGTCATCCAATAACCAGCACACGTTCCCGACTTACGACCTGAACATCGTCAACCATAGTCCGGGCGGTTACTGCCTGGCATGGCAGAAGGAAGTCCCGCAGCAGTTGCAGGCGGGCGAGCTGGTGGGCATTCAGGATGATTCGGGGCAAGGCTGGAGCATCGCCATCGTACGCTGGGTTCGCCAGGTGCGCAGTGGCGGCACGCAGATGGGCATCGAGCTGATTGCGCCTTTTGCCCAGCCCTGCGGCATGCAACTGATACGCGAACAGCAGAACAGCCAGTACCTGCGGACGCTGATGCTGCCGGAAGTGCGCGCGATGGAAAAACCGCCGACCGTGCTCGCACCACGACTGCCTTTTCAGGAAGGCAGCAAAGTGATGATCAATATCAATGGCGAAGAGCGGCGCGCGTCACTGAGCAACCGGCGCATCAGCAGCGCCAGTTACAATCAGTTCGAGTATCAGGTTTACGAGGCGCCCAAAGCTGCCCCGAAAGAAAAAGCGAAACCTGATCAGGAGTTCGATTCGTTGTGGGGCACGCTGTAGCCGTCGCAACAGATTGCGCTGTCACGACGGCCCGCAACGCCAGGCTCAGCGCTGTGCTTCGCGGTCGCGGAAGCCCAGCAAATACAGAACCCCGTCCAGCCCCAGTGTCGAGATCGCCTGTTTGGCCGACTGCTTGACCAGCGGTTTGGCACGGAACGCCACACCCAGCCCGGCAATCGCCAGCATCGGCAAGTCATTGGCCCCGTCGCCGACCGCAATGGTCTGCTCCAGGCTCAAGCCTTCCTTATGAGCCAGTTCACGCAGCAGGTCTGCCTTGCGCTGAGCATTGACGATAGGCTCGACGGCGACGCCCGTGACCTTGCCGTCGACCACTTCTAGTTCATTGGCATACACGTAATCGATGCCCAGCTTTGCCTGCAGTTGTTTGGCGAAGTAGGTAAAGCCACCTGACAGAATCGCTGTTTTGTAGCCCAGACGCTTGAGTTCGGCGAACAGGGTTTCAGCGCCTTCGGTCAGCCGCAGCGAAGCGCCGATTTCGTCCAGCACGCTGACATCCAGCCCCTTGAGCAAGGCCAGACGCTCCTTGAAGCTTTCACTGAAATCCAGCTCGCCGCGCATCGCACGCTCGGTAATCTCGGAAACCTGCTCGCCGACGCCTGCGGCCTTGGCCAGCTCGTCGATCACTTCGGCTTCGATCAGGGTCGAGTCCATGTCGAACACCGCCAGACGCCGATTGCGGCGAAACAGCGAGTCCTGCTGGAATGCGATATCGACGTTCAGCTCCTGCGCCACCGCAAGAAACTCGGCCTGCATGGCTTTCGGATCGGCAGGCTCGCCGCGCACCGTGAACTCGATGCAGCCCTTGCCCTTGTCGGCAGGCGTGTCGAGCGGCATGCGACCGGACAGACGATCGATCTGATCGATATTCAACCCGTACTTCGCCGTAATGGCGCTGACACACTGCAATTGCTCGGCGGTCACCTTGCGGGTCAACAGCGTCACGATATGACGCGACTTGCCCTGGCCTTCGACCCAGTGCTCATAATCCTTTTCGGACACCGCCGTGAAGCGCACCTGTTGGTCCAGCTTATAGGCTGTGAACAGGATGTCCTTGAGCACGGACGAACCTTCGACGGTATCCGGAATTTCAACCAGGATGCCGAACGACAGGGTGTCGTGGATCACCGCCTGACCAATATCGAGAATGTTCACGCCACCCTGGGCGAGGACGCCGGTGATGGCAGCGGTGAGACCGGGACGGTCGACACCAGTGATGTTAATCAGGACGATTTCGCGCAAGGCGCACCCCCGCAGTGGAAAAAAACCGCATTCTAACCACTTTCAGTGACCATCGGGCACAGGCAGCGCTTTGCCGCTACTGGGTCGCTCGTTATACTGCGCGACAACTTCACCGAAAGAGCCGTGCTCTGTGAACCGGCCCACGCCCGTTAAAACCGATAATTTCTTCCTGCTCATCTTTCGTGCCCTGCGTCATCGCCGTGTACCGATCGCTTTGCGCATTGCCAGCCATAACGTGATCCTGGTCGCTTTGGCGCTGGTGATCTACGCCGGTGTCATGGGCCTGCAGTTCAAGCAGGCCATGCATGAACAGGCTGACGCACTGGGGCAGGCCCTGACGACCCAGACGGCTACGTCGGCTACCGAACTGCTGGTGTCCAACGACATCCTCAGTCTCAACGTGCTGCTGGGCAATCTGGTCAAAAACCCGCTGGTAGCGCACGCCGCTATCTACAGTGTGGATAACCGCATCCTCGCGGAAGCCGGCCAGCGCCCGAAAAACGGGATTCTGGGTGAGGCTCAGGGCCTGTATGAAATCAAGATCACGTTCCAGGATGTGATGGCAGGTCATCTGCGCATCAGCCTCGACATGTCACAGTTCCAGCAGCCGATGACCATCAGCCTGCAGAGCATGGGCATTCTGGCGGGTATTCTGCTGGCACTGGCGCTGGCCCTCAGCCTGCGCCTTGGCCGGCATATCTCCACGCCGTTGATGCAGATGCGCATCTGGTTGCGGAACATCGACCCGTACACGCCGGCCACTGATCGTCAGGACGAGATCGGCGATCTCGCCCGGCAGTTGCGCGCCTCGTTCGCGCCGCCGATTCCCGAACCGGAACCGTTGCCCGAACCGGAGTATGACGAAGACGACGGCGACGATCCGTATCTGGAGCCTGAAGAAAAGCCTGCGCCGCCTGTCACCACACGCAGTTCGACGCTCAGCGAACCGAAGCCTCGCCTGCCAGCGCCGCCCGTGCAGCGCCGCATCGTCGCCGAAGAAGATGAAGAGGACGAAGAAGACCCGTTCGCTGACCTTCGCGACCATTCCAGCAACTCGTCAGCCGTGCGTCCCGCAGCCGCTGCGGTCGTTCAGCGTGAACCCCACGACAGCGCCGTGCTGGCCGTGCAACTTGGTTCGCAGGACCAGTTGCGCCGCCTGCCTCGTGCGCGTCTGACCGAATTGCTGCAACGTTATCGCGACTGCCTTGATCAGGCGGCGTCGGTGTATGAAGGTGAACTGCACACCTTGAATGACGGCAGCACGCTGATGCTGTTTCACAGCCATGAAAGCGGCGACGATTACCTGACCAACGCCATCTGCTGCGGCGAACTGCTGCGGGCACTGAGCCACGCCTTGCAGATTGAAGTGGCGGACAGCGGCATCACCCTGCAATTGCAACTGGGCCTGACCCTGGGTGAAAACCTGAGCGACCTGAGCCAGATCGACCTGCTGCTGACCGAAACCGCCCAGAACGCATTGGCCCTGTCTCAGCACAGCCGCAATCTGCTGCTGGTCGAGCGGCGAATCAACGATGATCCGCTGATCCGCCAACGCGCCCGCATCCGCCCCATCGCCAGCCCTGAAGGCGCCTGCTGCGTCGAGCGCCTGATGGAGCCTTACCCGTCAATGCTCGAACGCCAACTGGCGCGCATGCACGACGCCAACAAAGCCTGACCACCGCCTCTCGCACCCCAACACCTATCGTGCCCATGCTCTGCGTGGGCATGCCGTTCGGGACATTGTGCGCCCACCAGCGACGCACAGCGTAGCGAGAGGCGTTCCCGCGCTGAAGCGTTCAGAACAAGAAGTGTTGCGCCGAACACCCAACAAAAAGCCCGCATCGCTGCGGGCTTTTTTGTTTGTCCGATGTTAGAAGCGGAACACTTCAAGGTCGGTACGTATCGGCGATGCCATCGGGATCCGTGGCTTGTCAGGCTCTTTGGCCTTGGCGACCGGGGCCTTTTTCGGCTCTTCAAGCGGTTGCCATGAAATAGGCTTGATGGCGGTGCTGACCTGGTCGGCCAGGCGTTGCAACAGCATGCCTTGTGCCTTGACCTGATCGGCAGAGCTGCCAGCGTGGACCTGTTCAAGGTGTACCAGCCGGCTGTCACGCACATGGCCTTTGCGGTCCAGAAGACGCCATTGCGCATCCAGAACGGCAGGCTGTTTGGCGCCGGAGTCCAGTCGGGTGATCGAGAGCACGACCTGAACGTCCGGCGTGAAATTGGCAACCGCTGGCGCCATCACGACACGCTGGCTGTCGAGTTTCCAGGCCAGCTGACGCAAAAGCAGTTGATCGATGTCCGAAGACAGGTTGCCTGCCCAGCGCCCATCCGGCGATGCGGTCAGGGTGCCATCAGGCTGGCGTTGCAGAAGGGTTTCGCGTTGCAGATAGTCGGCCACCGAAACAGGACCCAGCAATACTGCCAGACCACTACTCTGTTTCGGCTGACCAGGCTCACCGCTATCAAGCTGATACAGCGCGGTCGGCTGGCGCACACTGCAACCAGCCAGACCCAGCACGCCTGTCATCAGCAAGATCAGGGGAAGGCGTAGAAAATTCATCATCCCATCCAAGTGGCCGCCCAGAGACTAGCCACGGTATAAGTGCTTTCAAGACCCATGCAGGCACTGAGCCACGCATGCACCCCAAGACCCCATATCATCCGTGAATATGCAGTCTGACTCCAGCGATTATGCATCGTACTTCGTGGCAAAACGAAGAACACTGGTCCCAGATCAATGTTTTCAGCTATTTTCCACCAATAACGCGTCGACGCGCTGGAAGCCCCTTGGCAGTTTATTGCCACGACGGCCACGCTCACCCTTGTAATGTTCAATGTCTTCAGGTTTGAGTGACAGGGTTCGCTTTCCGGCCTGAAGAACGAGAGTCGCGCCCTGTGCGATCACGGCCAGATCGGTCACGTATTCCTCACGACTGGCCACCCGCTCGCCCGGAATACCGATAATCTTGTTGCCCTTGCCTTTGCCCAGTTGCGGCAGATCACTGATTTTGAACACCAGCAGACGGCCTTCAGTGGTCACCGCTGCCAGCCAGTTCTGCTCACGATCAGACACCGGCCGCGGCAGAATGACCTTGGCACCGGCGGGCAGGCTCAGCAGCGCCTTGCCGGCCTTGTTCTTGGCTTGCAGGTCTTCGCCCTTGACCACAAAGCCGTAACCGGCATCGGACGCGATCACGTACAGCGCGTCGTCTTCCGGCATCAATACACACTCGAACGTCGCGCCCGGCGGCGGTTGCAGCTTGCCGGTCAGCGGTTCGCCTTGGCCACGCGCGGAAGGCAAGGTGTGCGCCGCAACCGAATAGCTGCGCCCGGTCGAGTCGATGAACACGGCAAACTGGTTGGAGCGCCCGATGGACGAGGTCTTGAAACCGTCTCCCGCTTTATAGGAAAGCCCTGTCGCATCGATGTCATGGCCCTTGGCGCAACGCACCCAGCCTTTTTCCGACAGCACCACCGTCACCGGCTCGGTCGGCATCAGTTCGTTTTCAGACAGCGCCTTGGCTTCGGCGCGAGCGACGATGGGCGAACGGCGGTCATCGCCGTAGGTTTCCGCGTCGGCGATCAGCTCGGCGCGCACCAGCTTGCGCAGCTTGGCCTCGCTACCCAGCAAGGCCTGAAGCTTGGCTTGTTCTTTAAGCAGTGCATCCTGTTCGCTGCGCAGCTTCATCTCTTCGAGACGCGCCAACTGACGCAGGCGGGTGTCGAGAATGTAATCCGCCTGGATTTCCGACAGCCCGAAGCGGGCAATCAGCTCGGCCTTGGGATGTTCGGCGGTCCGGATGATGTGGATCACTTCATCCAGGTTCAGGTAAGCCGTCAGCAAACCGTCCAACAGGTGCAAACGATGCTCGACCTTGTCCAGACGGAACTGCAGACGACGACGCACGGTACCGATGCGGAACGTCAGCCATTCGCCGAGCAGCGTCTTGAGGTTCTTGAGCTGCGGCTTGCCATCCAGACCGATGATGTTGATGTTCACCCGATAGCTGGACTCCAGCTCGGTGGTGGCGAACAGATGCTGCATCAGCTCGTCCAGCTCAACCCGGTTGGAGCGCGGGATGATCACGATGCGGCAAGGGTTTTCGTGGTCCGACTCGTCACGCAGGTCCGCCACCATCGGCAGTTTCTTGGCCTGCATCTGAGCGGCGATCTGCTCCAGCACCTTGGCGCCGGACACCTGATGCGGCAGCGACGTGACAACGATGTCGCCATCTTCGATGCGGTACACGGCACGCATGCGCACCGAACCACGACCGGTTTCGTAAATTTTCAACAGGTCGGCGCGCGGGGTGATGATCTCGGCTTCGGTCGGGTAATCCGGCCCCAGAATATGCTCGCACAGCTCGGGGATCGTGGCCTTTGGCTCGTCCAGCAGGCGAACACAGGCGCTGGCCACTTCACGCAGGTTGTGCGGCGGAACGTCCGTGGCCATGCCGACGGCAATGCCGGTGGTGCCATTGAGCAGGATATTCGGCAAACGGGCCGGCAACACCGCAGGTTCATCCAGCGTACCGTCGAAGTTCGGCACCCAGTCTGCGGTGCCTTGGCCCAGCTCGCTGAGCAGGACTTCGGAGTAGCGCGAGAGACGCGCCTCGGTGTAACGCATGGCGGCGAAGGATTTGGGATCATCCGGCGCACCCCAGTTGCCCTGCCCGTCCACCAGCGTGTAGCGATAACTGAACGGCTGGGCCATCAGCACCATAGCTTCGTAGCAGGCCGAATCGCCGTGAGGGTGAAACTTGCCGAGCACGTCACCGACGGTACGCGCCGATTTCTTGTGCTTGGCGTCGGCGCCCAGGCCCAGCTCGCTCATCGCGTAGATGATGCGCCGCTGGACGGGTTTCAGGCCGTCGCCGATGTGCGGCAAGGCACGGTCCATGATCACGTACATGGAGTAGTTGAGGTAGGCCTGTTCGGTGAAGTCAGCCAGTGATCGGCGTTCTACGCCATCCAGGCTGAGGTCAAGGGAGTCGCTCATGCGGGCCTCATCATTTCGTTGACTGGCGCAGCAGCAAGTTGCCACCGCGCTGTGTGAATTCGAGTTGTTTCATTGCACTCATGCCCAGCAGCACCTGCTCGCCGTCAAGGCCGGGCGCCACCAGAGCGCGCACGTTGTTCAGGACGATGTCGCCCAGTTGCAAACGATCCAGCGTGGTACGAAAGCCCTGGCTATTGCCGTTGGCGGTACTGACCGTGACCGGCAAGCCGCGCTTCAGACCAAGGCTATCGGCCATGTCACCGGGTATCGCGACATCGGTCGCGCCGGTGTCGATCATGAACTCCACCGTCCGGCCATTGATCTGGCCGGTACTGACGAAATGCCCCTGACGATTACCAGCCAGTTGCACCTCAATATAGCCGTCACCGTGCTGCGAAGTGACCACGGCGTTAGGGTTTTGCTGCTTGTCTTCCCAGTCACCAAAAAAGCGCGTAGCCAGAAACAGGCCGGCTGCCCAAGCCATGATCATCAATACCTTGCCTGCGCGTTTGCCGGGCTGTATTTCGCTCACTGACCTGCACTCCAGCCGTCCTGTGGCGCGGCGAAACGCCAGACAATCGGGCGTTTCTCGCCGTCGGCGCGAGCGCCGAAGTTGTTGTCGATGCCGACCCAGGCGCCGGTCTCGTCCACCACCAGCGCTTCGGTCAGGCCATAGGGCTGATTGTAGCGGCGGGACGGCACCATCGCTTCCCTGGCAAACGACCAGCAGCGTTCGACCTGCCCTGTCTGCACATCCCGACGACAAATCCGGTACACCGCGCGCTCCAGCGTGAACAGCTTGCCGTTGTACAGCGACAGATCGGAAAAATCCGTGGAAACGCTTTTGCCACCCTGTTCTGCCGGCAACCGGTCTTTGCCCGACTCGGACAACATCACGCAGCCTTGCCCACAGTTCCACTGGCCCCCGTCACGTTGCACCCTCAACAAACCACGTTTCTCGCGCTCGGCGGCCAGCCAGAGGCGATTGCCTTCGGCATTCACCGCGATACCTTCGAAGATCGCATTGAAGTGCTGCAACATGCCTTGCGCACGGGCCTGTTCGATCAGTTCTTCAGGCAGCGGCAGCCATGACGGCGTGCCGCTGACGGGCACCTTGAGGACCGTGCCATACGCCTCGCTGACCAGATAGCGATTACCGGCGGCGTCACAACTGATGCCTTCGAAATCCAGATCACCGCCTCGCACCACGGATGACAGATGCGCGAGCGAACGCAAATTCAGCGGCAGAAAGCTCTGCGGCGCTGGCGCGTCGATGCGTTGCGGCTCGGCCTTCCAGGTGTTTTCGGACACATCAAGGCTGTACAGCAGGTTGTCGTCACGGTCCGAGACTGTCCAGAGCCGACCATTGCACATGGCCAGACCCGACAGATTGCCGCCGACCATGCCGTCAACCGGATGCTCGGATTGCAGCGTCAGGACCTCAAGCGGCGCAGCAAGAACCGGAGCCGCCAGAAAAGCCAGAAAAACGCAGCCCAACGCAGCGAGCCACGCTCGCATCAAGTCAGAACCTCGGCGAGGTTGCCCTTGGATTCGAGCCAGGACTTGCGATCACCCGCACGCTTCTTGGCGAGCAGCATGTCCATCATTTCCGAGGTCGCGGCGTAATCGTCCAGCGTAAGCTGCACCAGACGCCGCGTATTGGGGTCCATCGTGGTTTCGCGCAACTGCGGCGGGTTCATTTCACCCAGCCCCTTGAATCGGGTGACCTGTGGTTTGCCGCGTTTCTTCTCGGCCACCAGACGGTCAAGAATCCCGTCGCGCTCGCCTTCGTCCAGCGCGTAGTAGATTTCCTTGCCCAGATCGATCCGGTAAAGCGGCGGCATCGCGACGTACACGTGACCGGCATCCACCAAAGGGCGGAAGTGCTGGACGAACAGCGCGCACAGCAGCGTGGCGATGTGCAGACCGTCCGAGTCGGCGTCGGCGAGGATGCAGATCTTGCCGTAGCGCAACTGGCTGATGTCGGCAGCGCCCGGATCGACACCGATGGCAACGGCAATGTTGTGGACTTCCTGGCTGGCGAGGACTTCGCCGCCGTCCACTTCCCACGTGTTCAGAATCTTCCCGCGCAGCGGCAGGATGGCCTGGAATTCCTTGTCTCGCGCCTGCTTGGCCGACCCGCCCGCGGAATCACCCTCGACCAGAAACAGCTCGGAACGCGCCGGGTCCTGACCCGCGCAATCAGCCAGTTTGCCGGGCAGTGCCGGCCCTTGAGTGATGCGCTTGCGCTCGACCTTCTTGCTGGCCTTGAGGCGGCGGCCAGCGTTGTTGATCGCCAGGTCGGCCAGTTGCAGGCCCAGCTCGGAGTGCGTGTTGAGCCACAGGCTGAAGGCATCCTTGACCACACCGGAAACGAACGCGGCGGCTTCGCGGGACGACAGGCGCTCTTTGGTCTGACCGGAGAACTGTGGCTCCTGCATTTTCATCGACAGGACGAAGGCGATGCGCTCCCAGACGTCTTCCGGGGCCAGCTTCACGCCGCGCGGCAGCAGATTGCGGAATTCGCAGAACTCGCGCATTGCATCCAGCAGGCCCTGGCGCAGGCCATTGACGTGCGTGCCGCCTTGCGCCGTCGGAATCAGGTTGACGTAGCTTTCCTGCACACTGTCGCCGCCTTCAGGCAACCACAGCAGCGCCCAATCGACCGCTTCTTTATTACCGGCAAAGCTGCCGCAGAACGGTTCGTCCGGCAGGCGCAGGAAGTCGGTGACCGAATCCTGCAGATAAGAGCGCAAACCGTCTTCGTAATGCCACTCGACTTTCTCGCCCGAAGATTTGTCTTCGAAGCTGACCAGCAGCCCCGGGCACAACACCGCCTTGGCCTTGAGTACGTGCTTGAGACGGCTGACGGAAAACTTGGGGGTATCGAAATACTTCGGGTCCGGCGCGAAATAGACGCTGGTGCCGGTGTTGCGCTTGCCGACGGTGCCGATGACGGCCAGTTCAGTGGCCTTGTAGCCGTCGGCGAAGGTCATTTCGTATTCATTGCCATCACGTTTGACCCGCACCCGGACCTGGGTGGACAGCGCGTTGACCACGGAAATACCCACGCCGTGCAGGCCGCCGGAAAACTGATAGTTCTTGTTGGAGAATTTGCCACCTGCGTGCAGCTTGGTCAGGATCAGCTCGACGCCGGACACGCCCTCTTCCGGGTGAATGTCCACCGGCATGCCGCGACCGTCGTCGGACACTTCCAGAGAGTTGTCGGCATGCAGAATGACCTGCACCGAGCGCGCATGACCGGCCAGGGCCTCATCGACGCTGTTGTCGATGACTTCCTGCGCCAGGTGATTGGGCCGCGAGGTGTCGGTGTACATGCCCGGACGTTTGCGAACCGGATCGAGGCCCGAGAGGACTTCGATGGCGTCTGCGTTATAAGAGCTAGCGCTGGGATTGGCCATGGGTTCTCGTTATCAATCTTTCATGAAATTTCGGGATTCAATGTTCTTGCATTCACATGACCGGGCATCGGTCACAGGTCGATCTTCTGCAGCAGATCGGGTGCAAATCCGGCAAAACTCAGCAGCGCAGGCAACCGCTCGGCAAAACCTTGAAAGCTGTGGTCGCCCCCTGACTGAATGCGCAGCGCGCAATGCCGGTAAAACGTTTCGGCGCGACGGTAATCGAGGGTCTCGTCACCGGTCTGCAGCCACACCTGAAACTGCTGCGGGTCTTGCGGGGCCGGGACTTCCAGCTCCGCCAGCGCCTGAATATGGTCTTCGGTCAGTTGCCATTGCTCACCGGTGTACAGGTTCTGCTGCGTGCCGAGGAACCCGTCAAAAAGCTGATGCGGGTTGACCGCCGGGTTGATCAGCACAGCCTTGAGCCCGTGACGCTGCGCCAAATGAGTCGCATAGTAGCCGCCGAGAGAGCTGCCGACCAGCAAAGGGCGGCCCAGCGCGTCTATGGCCGACTCGAGTTGAAGCATGGCCTGACGCGGATGGTGATGCAGTTCAGGCACTTGCAGGCGATCTGCCAGGCCCAGTGATGTCATCAGCGTCACCAGCTGACAGGCCTTTCTCGACAGGGCCGAGCTGTTCAGGCCGTGTATATACAGCAATGAAGGTGTGTCGCTGGTCACGCTATCGCTCCCGGGTGCAAGGCAAAGCCGTGTAGTTTACAGGGACTCACGCTACAACACCTCACCGGAAACGTGTCGGCCCGCTCATTCTTCAATACCCGGTTCCGCCGTAGTCCACCTCGAACGTCATGCCGACCACGCGGGACACGGCGGTCTCCAGCCGTCCGTCATCGTGCAGCCGCAGCCAGCGATACCCTGGCGCCGACGTGTCCACCTTGAAATCCACACTGCCCGGTGCGAACTGGATGCAGGTCGAAGGCGATGCCAGCAGGCGCACGCCGTTGCGCACCTGGTCGAACTCCTGATGCACATGCCCCCACAGCACAGCCCGGACCTGGGCAAACCGGTCCAGCACCGCGAACAGCGCGTCGGCATTGCGCAGGCCGATGGGCGCCATCCACTCACAGCCGATGGCCACCGGATGATGGTGCAGGCAAACCAGATGATGCCGGTCAGGCGCTTCGCTCAACGACCGTTCCAACAGTTGCAGCTGTGATTGCGCCAGAAACCCCGGCACCGAGCCGGGCACGGCCGAGTCCAGCAGCGTGATCCGCCACTGACCGACATCGGCCACCGGGTTCAACAGCCCGTCGCGCTCGGCGACATGCTCCATCTGCGGCAACTCGTCGTGATTGCCGGCAAACCAGCGCGCAGGCGCTTCGATTCGCGCACTGATCTGGCGAAACGCCTCGTAGGACCCGACGCTGCCATCCTGGGAAATATCCCCGCTGGCCACCACCAGATCCACTTGAGGCTGCTCGGCCAGCACCCGGTCAACGACTTTTTCCAGACTGTCCCGGGTACTCATACCCAGCAACGCCCCGTCCGCCTCGGCGAACAGGTGGCTGTCGGATAGCTGGACCAGCAGGACTGACGATTTAGGGGCTGCGCTCGGCAAGACCGTCTCCCAAGGAGGATTCAGCGCGATTATGTGATGTGGCAACGAATGGGTAAACCGGGAATGTGGGGGCGAATGAGCATTTGGTCACATTTGCTGATTCGCTCGGCGCTTGAGCGCAATTGAAGCCACCAGCCACACCACCAGCATGCCTGCCAGCGCGGCACCCAAGAGGTCATCAAGTGCGTGCTCATGAGGCTTGTCAGGGCTGATATGTCCTGCCATTACAGATGCAGAAACAACGCTGAGAGCTAGCCCCGCCAGATGAACGGTCCACGGCATCAGTCATCAGGATGAGCCGCAAAACAATCAACGCACCGCTTCAAACTCATGCCCGCACGCCAGGCAATGACTCAGCCATTCGCCGAGAAACAGATTGAGCTGGGCCTTTTCATCCGGCTGATGCATATCGGCGTTCGGGTACGGATAGATGCCACGAAAGCGGCGCGCGTGTTCGGCGCCGATGACTTCGGCCATGCGCGCGTCGTGGTAGACCTGCACTTCAAGCACCGGCACCGGCAGCCAGGGCAGGCTGTGTTCCTGCCGGACTTGCAGCGTGGTGGTGTACGGGCAGTCGAGCAGCACTTCGACGGCCAGCACGCCCAGCATCTGGTCGCCCTGGGTAACGGCGACGCGGCGTGAACGCTGTTCGTTGCGCATGTCGGGCAGCAGACGCATCAGGCGTGCATAGTTCGCCTCGCACGCAGCCTGCAGCCCGGCAAGGTCGACACGATAGCGGTCACGCAATAGATTCACGACCATAACCCCCTTATTTCAGCGCGGTTCAACGCCAGCCATTGCAAGGCAATGATCGTTGAAGCGTTCTTGATTTCTCCGTCTTTCATGGCTTGCATCGCGTCGTCGAAGGACCAGACCGTCACGCGGATGTCTTCGCCTTCGGACTCAAGGCCGTGCAACCCACCCGCCCCTTCGCTGCTGCAGCGCCCCATGTACAAGTGAACGAATTCGTCACTGCCGCCCGGCGAAGGGAAATATTTGGTGATCGGCCACAGCGCGTCGAACACAAGCCCAGCTTCCTCTTCTGCCTCACGATGAGCAACTTCTTCCGGCTGCTCATCCTTGTCGATAAGACCGGCGACCAGTTCGATCAGCCAAGGGTTCTGGGTCTTTTTCATGGCGCCGACGCGGAACTGCTCGATCAGCACCACTTCATCGCGTTTGGCGTCATAAGGAAGCACGCAAACAGCGTCATGACGAACGAACAGCTCGCGGCTGATTTCCTTGCTCATGCCACCGGCGAACAGTTCGTGACGCACGTGTAACTTGTCCAGCCTGTAAAAGCCTTTGAAGCAGTTTTCGCGGCTGATCGTTTCAAAAGCCTTGGGTTCAGTGCGTGTGGTCTGGGTCATGGAATTCTCGCTTGCCGCCATTTTTGACATCGGGCCATCCTAACGCGCATCGACGGTCGGATGCAGCCCCCTTGAACATGCAGGGTAGACGGTTGGGGCCTAAAACAATTCTAATCTGCCATCTAGCGAACCGAAGTCGTTGTCCACAGTCAAACCAGCCTGCACACGCACAACGCAACCGCCTTTATTGACACTGCCAAGGATCAACATGTCGTTACTGAGGATCACTTCACTGGCTTGCCTGGCCCTGTTGCTCGGCGCCTGCCAAAGCCTCTTCACGCCCAACATGCGCGCACCGCTGCAAGTCCAGCGCGATGCGTCCGAGCTGATCAAGCCGGGCTGCACCACGGCAGATTGCCCGTTGGTGAACATCGATACCGTGCATTTCCCGGATGAGCCGCGCCTGGACGCCATCGTTCAGAAAACGCTGCTGCAACTGACGGTCGGCGATACCAGCACCACCACACCGCCGTCCATCAAGGCGTATCAGGAGCAGTTCCTGAGCCAGGCACAGGGTCGCAATGCCAGTTACCTGCAAGCCAAGGTACGCGAGCAGCATGACGGTATCGTGGTTGTAGAACTGTCCAGCTACCTCGATACCGGTGGTGGCGCTCATGGCAATCCTGGCCGTGCGTTCATCAACTATTCGCGCCAGCAACAGAAAGTCCTGACGCTGGCCGACATGATCATTCCGGGCAAGGAAAGCGAGTTCTGGCAGAAAGTCCAGTTGGCTCACCAGAGCTGGCTGATATCGACCAAGATGAATGAAGACAGCGAGTTCATGAAGACCTGGCCCTTCAAGCGCACGCCGCACATTGCGCTGACCTACGGCGCCGTGATCCTCAAATACTCGGTGGATACCATCGCACCGTATTCGATGGGCCACATCGAACTGAAGGTGCCCTACCCTCAGCTCAACGGCATCCTCAAACCGGAACTGTTCCCCGGCCGCGGTTGATCGCTCTGCCGATCAACCGTTACAACACGCCAGCGCCGATGAGCGCTGGCAGTGTTGCGCCCACCTCAGCGTAGAGATTGGCCAGCACGTGACAGGTGCGATGACGCAGAGCACGCCTCTGCCCACAGGGCGTGGCAAGCTTGCCCCCACGGCCTTAGGCCAGCATCAAAAAGCGGGCTTGTGCATGACGATGCATCAGACGCAGAGCACGCTTCTGCCCGCAGGGCGTGGGAGCGAACTTGTTCGCGAAGACGAGGGTTCAGACGCCCCATTTTCAATGACTGCACTGGCCCCTTCGCGAGCAAGCTCGCTCCCACGGCCTTTGGCCAGAATCAAAAGCGGACTTGTGCATAACGATGCATCGGACACAAAGCACGCTTCTGCCCGCAGGGCATGGAAGTGAGCTTGCCCCCACGGCCTTCGGCCAGCATCAAAAGCGGACTGGTGCATAGCGCTGCATCGGACGCAGGGCACGCCTCTGCCCAAAGGGCGTGGGAGCGAACTTGTTCGCGAAGACGAGGGTTCAAACGCCCCACTTTCAATGACTGCACTGGCCCCTTCGCGAGCAAGCTCGCTCCCACGGCCTTTGGCCAGAATCAAAAGCGGACTTGTGCATGACGATGCATCAGACACAAAGCACGCTTCTGCCCGCAGGGCGTGGAAGTGAGCTTGCCCCCACGGCCTTCGGCCAGCATCAAAAAGCGGGCTTGTGCATGACGATGCATCGGACGCAGAGCACGCTTCTGCCCGCAGGGCATGGAAGTGAGCTTGCCCCCACGGCCTTTGGCCAGAATCAAAAGCGGACTTTGCATGACGATGCATCGGACGCAGAGCACGCTTCTGCCCGCAGGGCGTGGGAGCGAACTTGTTCGCGAAGACGAGGGTTCAGACGCCCCATTTTCAATGACTGCACTGGCCCCTTCGCGAGCAAGCTCGCTCCCACGGCCTTCGGCCAGCATCAGAAGCGGACTTGTGCATGACGATGCGTCGGACGCAGAGTACGCCTCTGCCCGCAGGGCGTGGCAAGTTCGCTCCTACGGCCTTCGGCCAGCATCAGAAGCGAACTTGTGTATAACGACGTGCTATCGCCCTCTACACCTTCTTGTACAACTGGCTGCCTTCCTGCTTGAAGCGCTCGGCCTGCTCGGCGAGGCCTTTGGCGACATCGACGTCTACCGCTTCAATCCGCTGATTGGCCGCGTACTCGCGTACTTCCTGGGTGATTTTCATTGAGCAGAATTTCGGCCCGCACATGGAGCAGAAGTGCGCGACCTTGGCCGAGTCCTTGGGCAGGGTTTCGTCGTGGTACGAGCGTGCGGTGTCCGGGTCCAGGCCGAGGTTGAACTGGTCTTCCCAGCGGAACTCGAAACGCGCCTTGCTCAAGGCATTGTCACGAATCTGTGCGCCCGGATGCCCTTTGGCCAGGTCCGCCGCATGGGCTGCGATCTTGTAAGTGATGATCCCGGTCTTCACGTCATCTTTGTTCGGCAACCCCAGATGTTCCTTGGGCGTGACGTAGCACAGCATGGCGCAACCGAACCAGCCGATCATCGCGGCACCGATGCCTGACGTGATGTGGTCATAACCCGGCGCAATGTCGGTGGTCAGCGGGCCGAGGGTGTAAAACGGCGCTTCGTCACAGCACTCCAGTTGCTTGTCCATGTTCTCCTTGATCAACTGCATCGGCACATGACCGGGGCCTTCGATCATGGTCTGCACGTCGTGCTTCCAGGCAATCTTGGTCAGCTCGCCGAGGGTTTCCAGCTCGCCGAACTGGGCCGCGTCGTTGGCGTCGGCAATCGAACCCGGACGCAAGCCGTCACCCAGCGAGAAGCTGACGTCGTACGCTTTCATGATTTCGCAGATGTCTTCGAAGTGGGTGTACAGGAAGTTTTCCTGATGGTGCGCCAGGCACCACTTGGCCATGATCGAACCGCCCCGGCTGACAATGCCGGTCACGCGTTTGGCGGTCAGCGGCACATAGCGCAGCAGCACGCCCGCATGAATGGTGAAGTAATCGACGCCTTGCTCGGCCTGCTCGATCAGCGTGTCGCGGAACAGCTCCCAGGTCAGGTCCTCCGCCGCACCGCCGACCTTTTCCAGCGCCTGATAGATCGGCACTGTACCAATGGGCACTGGCGAATTGCGGATAATCCATTCGCGGGTTTCGTGAATGTGCTTGCCGGTGGACAGGTCCATGACCGTGTCCGACCCCCAGCGAATGCCCCAGGTCAGTTTGGCGACTTCTTCTTCGATGGAAGAACCCAACGCGCTGTTGCCGATATTGCCGTTGATCTTCACCAGGAAGTTGCGGCCGATGATCATCGGCTCCAGCTCGACGTGGTTGATGTTGGCCGGAATGATGGCGCGGCCTCGGGCGATTTCTTCGCGCACGAACTCGGCGGTGATTTCCTTCGGGATGCTGGCACCGAAGCTGTGCCCGGCGTGCTGCTGCGTCAGCAGGCCGGCGGCGCGCGCCTCCTGCAGTTTCATGTTTTCGCGGATGGCGACGTATTCCATCTCGGCGGTAATGATGCCCTGACGGGCATAGTGCATCTGGCTGACGTTGGCACCGGCCCTGGCACGGCGCGGGTTGCGCACGTGGGCGAAGCGCAATGCCGTCAACTCGGCGTCGCTCAGGCGTTGCTGACCGAAATGAGAACTCAGACCCGGCAGACGCTCGGTGTCATTGCGCGAGTCGATCCACGGCGAGCGCACGTCAGCCAGGCCCTTGCGCACGTCAATGATGACGTTGGGGTCGGTGTACGGGCCGGAGGTGTCATACACGGTAACGGGGGCGTTGATTTCGCCGCCAAAATCCGTCGGCGTGATGTCCAGTGTCACTTCGCGCATCGGCACGCGGATGTCAGGGCGTGAGCCTTGAACGTAGATTTTCTGCGAACGGGTAAACGGCTGCACTGATCCGGAATCGACCTGCGCCGACTCGCTCAAATGGGCTGTGTTTTTTTGTGTTGTACTCATCACGGGCTCTCCAGACATCCGGCTGCGGATTGATTGTCGGAGTGACCTGAACATGACGGACGGACGCACCAGTGCTGGTGCCGAGTATCGACAGGAGGCGAAACTGTTCATTATTTGAACAATCGACCCCGGACGACACTCAAGAGGACTCGCCGGGAGACGAGAAATCTTGTTCCCTACGCAGGCGCTAACCTGATCAGGTTCAACGGGATCCGGTTTAACCGATCTCAGCCTCATAGCAAGGCACCCCGACAAGAACGCCGTCAGTCTATGACGGGCCGCAGTCGCAATGCCAGCCTATTTGCTCGGACCTCGATAAATGGTGCAAATCGAAGATTGTTGCTTAAAGAGTCTGGCTCTACACTCGCTAACCCGGTTTCTCTCCAAACCGTGATGACTTTCTTCATGAACAGGGAATGCCTCATGTTGCGCAAACTTTCGTTGGCCGTGGCTGTTTCGTTTGCGTCCAGCGGGCTGACCTGGGCAGCCGAATTGCCAATGCCGACCAAGACCGGCCTGCTGAACGTGTACCAGCAGGCGGTGGACAACAACGCCGACCTCGCCGCCTCGCGCGCCGATTACGACGCCCGCAAGGAAGCGGTGCCGCAGGCACGTGCCGGCCTGCTGCCGAATATTTCCGGCAGCGTTCAGAACAGCAACACCCGCACCAGCATCGACCGGCCCAGCGCCGTGGCAACCCGCAGCGGCACGGTGTACCAGGCCACCCTGAGCCAGCCGATCTTTCGCGCTGACCGCTGGTTCCAGTTGCAGGCGGCCGAGGCGGTCAACGAACAAGCGGCGCTGGAGCTGTCGGCCACCGAGCAGAACCTGATCCTGCAATCAGCCCAGAGCTATTTCAGCGTGTTGCGTGCGCAGGACAATCTGGCATCGACCAAGGCTGAGGAGGAAGCGTTCAGACGCCAACTGGACCAGGCCAGGGAGCGCTTCGATGTCGGCCTGTCGGACAAGACCGATGTGCTTCAGGCCCAAGCCGGCTATGACACTTCGCGTGCCGGCCGGCTTATCGCCAAACGTCAGGTGGACGACGCTTTTCAGGCGCTGGTGACATTGACCAACCGTGAATACAACTCCATCGAAGGCATTGTGCATACCTTGCCGGTGCTCGCGCCGACGCCGAATGATGCCAAGGCCTGGGTGGACACTGCCGCGCAACAGAACCTGAACCTGCTGGCCAGCAACTACGCCGTCAGTGCGGCCGAAGAAACCCTGCGCCAGCGCAAGGCCGGGCATGCGCCGACACTCGATGCGGTGGCGACCTACCAGCGTGGCGACAACGACGCACTCGGCTTCAGCAATCCCAACTACACCGGCCAGAACTACGGCGGTGACGTCGAACAGCGCAGCATTGGCGTGCAGTTGAATATCCCGATCTACAGCGGCGGCCTGACCAGCTCGCAAGTGCGTGAGGCGTATTCGCGCCTGAGCCAGAGCGAACAGCGCCGCGAAAGCCTGCGCCGTCAGGTGGTGGAAAACACCCGTAACCTGCACCGCGCGGTGAACACCGATGTCGAGCAGGTTCAGGCTCGCAAGCAGTCGATCATCTCCAACCAGAGCGCGCTGGAAGCCACGGAAATCGGCTATCAGGTCGGCACCCGCAACATCGTCGACGTGCTGGACGCCCAGCGCCAGCTGTATGCATCGGTGCGCGATTACAACAACACCCGTTATGACTACATCCTCGACAACCTGCGCCTGAAACAGGCAGCGGGCACCCTGAACCCGGGTGACTTGCAGGACCTGTCACGTTACCTCAAGCCCGATTACAACCCGGACAAGGACTTCTTGCCGCCAGACCTGGCGACGGCTGCTCAGAAGAACTTCGAACGGCCTGCAAAGCGCTGAGTGGATTGACAGGGAAGGATTGCGCGAGCTATCTGCGTGAAACCTTGAGTACGTCGCGCGGCGCACAGGTGTGACGCGGAGCGTCACGAACGGCATTCCCACGCGGAGCGTGAGGAACGAGAGGTGTCTGGAGCCCCCATCGTGCCCATGCTCCGCGTGGGCATGCCGTTCTGGACGCTCTGCGTCCTCCCCAATGGAACGAGGAACGAGAGGTGTCTGGGCCAGAGAACCCTATCGTGCCCACGCTCCGCGTGGGCATGCCGTTCTGGACGCTCTGCGTCCTCCGCAACTCAGCGCTTGGCCAGCAACCGCCCGATCCCGTCGAGCAGGCGTTGCAGCGCGCCCTGATTTGCTTTCATCACCGCAAGCCCGGCATCGGCCATGTTGCGCGCCTGTTGTGGCTGGTCGATAAGGCGCTGCACGGCAATGGCTAGCGCATTTGCATCGCTGACTTCTTCTAGAGCACCGGCCGTGCGCAGCAGTGCAGCGATCTCAAGGAAGTTGAACAGGTGCGGGCCGCTCAATACCGGCTTGGCCAGTGCTGCCGGCTCCAGCAGGTTGTGTCCGCCGTTGGGCACCAGGCTGCCGCCCACGAACGCGATGTCGGCAAGCGCATAAAGAAACAGCAATTCGCCCATCGTGTCGCCCAGCAGCACTGACACCTCCGGCGTGACAAGCTGGGCAGCGGAGCGCCGAACCGTCGCAAAACCCTGCTGCTGACACAACGCATGCACGCTGTCGAAACGCTCGGGGTGGCGCGGCACCAGAATCAGCAACGCATCGGGATGATCCTTCAGCAAGGAGCGATGGGCTGACAGAACGCTTTCATCCTCACCGGCATGAGTACTGGCAGCGATCCACACCGGTCGCTGCGTCGCCTGCCATTGTTCACGCAGTTGCGCAGCGCGCTCCAGCAATTGCGGGTCGATGCTCAAATCGAACTTGATCGAGCCGGTCACCGCGACGCATTCAGGCCGTGCGCCCAGATCACGAAAGCGCTGCGCTTCAGCTTCGGTCTGCACCGCGAACCAGGCCATCTCGGCCAGCATCGGGCGGGTCAGCTTCGCAAAACGTGCGTAGCCCCGCGCCGAACGCGCCGACAGCCGCGCATTGGCAAGCACCACCGGAATGCCACGCGTTGCACACTGATGAATGTGATTGGGCCACAGCTCGGTTTCCATGATGATGCCCAGCCGCGGCTGCACATGATCCAGGAAACGGCCGGCAGCCCACGGCAGGTCGTACGGCAGGTAGCAATGCTGAATGCGCGGCTCGCTGGCGAACATCGCCTTGATTCGCTCCGAACCTGTGGGCGTCATGCAAGTCACAGTGATCGGCAATTGCGGATAGTTCGCCAGCAACGCGCGAATCATCGGCGCGGCGGCGATGCTCTCGCCCACCGACACCGCATGCACCCAGATCCCGCCGCGCTGCATGGCGGGCAAGCCAGTGGCGAAGCGCTCGCCGATACGCTGGCGATAAGCCGGAGCCTTGCGCCCGCGCAACCACAGACGCAGGGCAACCAAAGGCAGGCCAAGATGAAACAGCACGGTATAAAGGGTTCTATTCATGGGCGCGGAGTTTATCAGCCCGCCATCACAAGCCGCTAGAATGCGCATCCTGACGAAAAGGAATGCATCATGAACGCTTATTACCTGCTGGCTATCGCCGTCTGCGCGGAAGTCATCGCCACCACGTCCATGAAGGCCGTCAAGGGGCTGAGCACGCCTCTGCCCTTGCTGTTGCTGATCACCGGTTATGCGATCGCGTTCTGGATGCTGATCCTGGTGATGCGCACGATCCCGGTGGGCATCACTTACGCGATCTGGTCGGGCATGGGCATCGTCATGGTGAGCATCGCGGCGTACTTTATCTACGGCCAGAAACTCGACCTGCCCGCGTTACTGGGCATGGGTATGATCGTGGCCGGTGTGGCGGTCATCCAGCTGTTCTCGAAAACCGCCGGGCATTGAAAACCTGATCCCTTATAATGCTCATACTTTTTGCTCACTGAGGTGCTCATGCCATCGGTTATTTCCACTGACGTGCTGATTGTCGGGGCTGGCGTCGCCGGTCTCTGGCTCAATGCCCGGTTGCGTCGTCAAGGGTTCTCGACAGTGCTGGTAGAAAGCGCCAGCCTGGGTGGCGGGCAAAGCCTGAAGTCGCAGGGCATTATTCACGGCGGCGCCAAATACGCGCTGCATGGCGCGCTGTCGGGTGCCTCCGAGGCCATTGCCGACATGCCGCGCCGCTGGCGGGAAGCGCTCGACGGCAAGGGCGAGCTGGACCTGTCCGGCGTACGCCTGCTGTCCGAGGCCCATTACCTGTGGTCGCCGGGCACCCTCGCGGGCAACCTGACCAGCTTTTTTGCCAGCAAGGCGGTGCGTGGTCGCGTGGATCAGGTCAAGGGCGAGCAACTGCCGCCGGCCCTGCAAAACCCGAAATTCAAGGGCAAGGTCTATCGACTGGCAGAACTGGTGGTCGATGTACCAAGCCTGATCGAACGGCTTGCGGAGCTGGCGGGCGACAGCTTGCTGGCCGGGCAGAAGATCGAGCCGCTTTACGAGGCGGATGAACTGGTCGGCCTGCGCGTCGATGATCGTGACATTCATGCCCAGCGCATCGTGCTCAGTGCGGGCGGCGGTAATGCCGACCTGCTGAACGCGCTTGGCGTGTCGCAACCTCAAATGCAGCGCCGCCCCCTGCACATGGTGCTGGTCAAGGGCGCAACTCTGAAACCGCTGTACGCACACTGTCTGGGCGGTGGCACCAAGCCGCGCATTACCGTCACCACTCATTTTGCCGCCAATGGCCAATGCGTGTGGTACCTGGGCGGCGATCTGGCCGAGGCCGACGGCGTGGCGCGCGAACCTGACGCGCAGATTGCCGTCGCCCGCAAGGAACTTGAAGCGTTGCTGCCGTGGATCGACCTGAGCCAGGCGCAGTGGGCGACCCTGCGCGTGGACCGTGCCGAGCCTGCCCAGTCAGGCCTGGTACGCCCGGACAACGCCTTTCTCGACAGCCAGCAGCGCCTGATGGTGGGTTGGCCGACCAAGCTGGCACTGGCACCGGACTTCGCTGACCGGGTGCTGTCTCAGTTGTCGAAAGACGGCATCCATCCGACACCGCAAGCCCCGCTGGCGAATGTGCCAAGGCCGCCAATGGCCATACCTGTCTGGGATGAACTGCTGCCATGAGCCTGAAAACCCTGCACAACCTGCACCGCCCCCTCGGCAGCACCGGCCTGACGGTTTCGCCGCTGGGCCTGGGCACCGTCAAGCTGGGCCGGGATGTGGGTGTCAAATACCCCAGCGGCTTCAAGATTCCGGATGATCAGCAGGCACAGATGCTGCTGCGAATGGCCCGCGACATGGGCATCAACCTGATCGACACCGCGCCGGCCTACGGTACCAGCGAAGAACGCCTCGGCCCGTTGTTGCGTGGCCAGCGTCAGGACTGGGTAATCGTCAGCAAGGTGGGTGAAGAGTTCGACAACGGCCAGTCGAGCCACGACTTCAGCGCTGCGCACACGCGCCAGTCGGTGGAGCGCAGCCTGAAACGTCTTGAAACTGACTTTCTGGATCTGGTCCTGGTCCATTCGGATGGCAACGATCTGGCGATTCTCAATGACACCGAGGTGTACCAGACCCTTGCCGACCTCAAGCGCGAAGGCAAGCTGCGGGCCTTCGGCTTTTCCGGCAAGACCGTCGAGGGGGGCCTGCTGGCTTTGCGTGAGGGCGACTGCGCGATGGTCACCTACAACCTCGACGAACAGACCGAAAAACCGGTGATCGATTACGCCGCCGCGCACGGTAAAGGCATTCTGGTCAAAAAGGCACTGGCCAGCGGCCATGCATGCCTGACGTCCGGAATGGACCCGGTGCAGGCCAGTTTTCAACTACTGTTTGAACACCCGGGAGTTGTCAGTGCTATTGTCGGGACCATCAACCCATTGCACCTGGCGCATAACGTTGCAACCGCCGCTGCCGTGATTTGCCGTCAAGCCTGATGTAGGCGGCCGACCCCAACGCAAGAAGGAGCCGTTATGCCGCGAACACTGATCCGAAAGAACCCCAGCAACTTCAAGACCCTGCCGCTGTTCGTCGAAGCCACCCCGGAAGGCCTGAGTTATCAGAGCGTCGGCATGCCGATGAACTTCGCTCAGACCCTGCAGCGACGACGCAAGATCGAGGTGCCGGACACCGAACGTTTCGCTGCCGAGCTGGCCAATCTGGGCGTCTCGGTCCGCCTCACCGTCAGTTGGCAGAATCGTGATTACTGGGTGCTGGTCCGCCAGCGCCGTCAGGACCGCGGCGACGTTGTACTCAAGCTGATCTCGGGTTATGTCCCGGCCCACGAAATGGCGTTGCCTCTGCATACGGCGATTCAGGAAGTGGCCGAAGAATGCCTGATCGAAACGCCTCAGGGCTGGTTGAACGGGCTGTTCAAGGAAACCTGGCTGCCTGCGCCCTACGCGGCGGCGCTGCATTACCGCGACGCAATGCCCTTTCGCCTGAGCCCGTTGTCCGGTGCGGCAAGGCCGGTGCGCAGCGGCAACCTGACACTCATCGAGCGGCCCAGGGCCTATGTGCATCTGCCCACGGCATCGTTGCAGCTGATTTACGACATGCGCCTGGAAATCCCCAAAGAGGCGCGCCCGGTCAGCCTGTTCCACGTTGATGAAGTGCTGGAAAACGATCAACTGATCGTCCGCCTGAACCGCAGTAAACCGGACCTGTACCTGATGCCGCTGGAGAACGGATCGCCACTGCCCGAGCTCTACACGCTCAAGCGCGACAAGCTGATCCCGGCCGGAACTCGCGGCTTGCACCTGGCAGAAAGCTTTGCCGCACAGGATGGCTGGGTGGTGCGTGAGGAGCGAATCCGCTGGAAAGACTGGCTGCGTCAGCAGGGGATGACACCGCCGCCGAAAAAGACCGGTTTCAAGCGCCTGACCGGCAAGGCACGGGAACTGTTGCAGGCGATGAGCGGCAGGCTGTGAGCGACAGGCTGAAGCCTGCCGCTCGCCTTGGCGTTATTGCTCGCGAATTTTTCTGACGATTGCCGTTGTCGAGCTGTTTTCAACCAGCCCCAAGACCCGCACATCGCCGCCGTAGGCCTGAACGATGTCAGCGCCGACCACCTGATCGACCCCGTAATCACCGCCTTTGACCAGCACGTCCGGCTTGACGTGAGCCAGCAGGTTCTCGGGCGTGCCTTCAGGGAAGCTGATGACCCAGTCCACCGCCCCCAGCCCGGCCAGCACCGCCATGCGCCGGTCGACACTGTTGATCGGACGGCCCGGCCCTTTCAGACGACTGACGGAAGCGTCGTCGTTGACTGCCACGATAAGGCGATCGCCCAGCGCCCTGGCTTGCTCCAGGTAGGTCACATGGCCGGCGTGGAGAATATCGAAACAGCCATTGGTGAAGACGATTCGTTCCTTGTGGGCACGCGCATCGTCGACCGCCAGCAGCAATTGCTCCAGGCCCAGCACGCCGCGCTCGGAGCCCTCTTCGCGCTGAATGGCGCGGCGTAGCTCAGGGGCGCTGATGGCTGCGGTGCCCAGTTTGCCGACCACGATGCCCGCCGCCAGATTGGCCAGCGCGACGGCATGGGGCAATTCTTCGCCAGCCGCAATCGCCGCCGCCAACGTGGAGATGACCGTATCGCCCGCGCCGGTCACATCAAACACTTCGCGTGCTCTGGCCGGCAGGTGCAGGGCTTGTTGATCGGGGCGCAGCAATGTCATGCCGTGCTCGCCACGGGTCACCAGCAACGCGCCCAGGTCAAGCTCCTGCATCAGTTGCGCACCTTTGGTGACCAACTGGGCTTCGTCGACGCAATGCCCGACGATGGCTTCGAATTCGCTCAGGTTCGGGGTGATCAGGCTCGCACCGCGATAGATCGCGAAATCCTTGCCCTTGGGGTCGGCCAGCACCGGAATGCCACGCTTGCGGGCTGCCTGAATCAGCGCCTGATGGTTTTTCAGTGCGCCCTTGCCGTAATCGGACAGGACCAGCACCTTGATGCCGTCCAGCAGGCTGTAAACTTCTGCGCTCAGTGCCAGCGGATCCGTGTTGAACGGTTCTTCGAAGTCGATACGCAGCAATTGCTGATGGCGACTCATGACACGCAACTTGACGATGGTCGGCTGATCGGCGATGCGTTGGAAGCGCGCCAGTACACCCGCCGCTTTCAGGCTGTTGGCCAGGCTGTCAGCCGCCTCATCGTCACCCGTCACACCGACCAGCGAAGCCGGCGCGCCCAGCGCAGCAATGTTCAGGGCAACGTTGGCGGCACCGCCCGGACGGTCCTCGATCTGATCGACCTTGACCACAGGCACCGGCGCTTCAGGGGAAATACGCGAGGTACCACCATGCCAGTATCTGTCGAGCATGACATCACCGACCACCAGGACAGGGGCCTGATCAAAGCGCGGCATGGTTAGCTTCATGGAACAACCCGTACTAGAAAAATGGACAGGGGCGGAATCTTAGCACAGGGGTTTGCAACAGACAGGCTGTTGAATCACGCCACCAAAAGGCAGGCGGGCTGCATCAGCCCGCCTGATAGCAATGTCAGACAGCGCCGACAGGAGCAGGCTCATCCAGCCCCATCGCATGCAAACGGGCGTAATAGCCGTTTTGCGCCAGCAACTCGGAATGGGTGCCACGCTCAACGATTTTCCCGGCGTCCATGACCAGAATCAGGTCGGCCTTTTCGATGGTCGAAAGGCGGTGAGCGATGACCAGCGTGGTACGGCCTTTCATGACGTGATCCAGCGCCGCCTGAATGTGACGCTCGGATTCGGTGTCCAGTGCGGACGTGGCCTCGTCGAGGATCAGCAAGGGCGCATTCTTGAGCAAGGCACGGGCAATCGCCAGGCGCTGCCGTTGACCACCGGACAGCAACACACCGTTCTCCCCCACCTGAGTATCAAAACCCTGCGGCAACTGGTCGATGAATTCCTTGGCGTAAGCGTCAGCGGCAGCAGCCTCGATGTCGGCACGCGGCGCACCGGCCAGATCGCCATAAGCGATGTTGTTGGCGATGCTGTCGTTGAACAGGGTGACGTTCTGGTTGACCTGGGCGATGTGCCTGCGCAGGTTGCGCAACCGGTAGTCGTTGATCTCGACGCCATCGAGCAGAATATTGCCCATCTCGTGACCGTAAAACCGCGGAATCAGGTTGGCCAGCGTCGACTTGCCGCTGCCGGAGCGGCCCACCAGCGCGATCATCTGCCCCGGCGCCGCAGAGAAGCTGATGTCATTCAGCACCTGACGCTCGGTTTGCGGGTAGAAGAAACTGAGGTTCTTCACTTCAAGGTGGCCGGTGACCCGATCACGCTCGACAGTGCCGGTGTCGACCTCTTCCTCGACATCCAGCTGTTCGAAGATGCTTTCGGCACCTGCGACGCCCTTCTGAATGGTCGAGCTGACTTCCGACAACTGACGAATCGGCTTGGGCAGCAGGCCGGCGGCAGTGATGTAGGCGACCAGATCGCCTGCAGTGGCATCGCCACGCAGGAACAGCACCAGGAACATAAGCACCGCCATGGCGCTGTAGATCACCAGTTGCAGCATCGGCGTGTAGATCGCGCCGGTCTTGGTCATGCGCAGCTGTTTGCGGGTGTTGCTGTCGCTGGCCTCGGCGAAACGATTCTGCTCGTAGGACTCACCACCGAAGCTGCGCACCACGCGATAGCCTTGAATGGTTTCCGAAGCAACATGGGTCACATCGCCCATTGCCACTTGAATCTTCTTGCTCTGCTTGCGGAATTTCTTGCTCGCGCTGCCGACCATGACGGCGATCAGCGGCAGAATTGCCAGCATCACCAGCGTCAGTTTCCAGTTCATCATCAGCAGATAGATGAACAAAAACACGACTGTCAGGCCTTCACGAATCACGACCTTGATCGCATCGGTGGCAGCACCGGTCACCATCGTGACGTTGAAGGTGATGCGCGAGATCAGGTGGCCGGAATTGGTCGTGTCGAAATAGCGATTGGGCAGGACCAGCAGCTTGTTGAACAGCTCGACGCGCAGGTCGTGTACCAGCCCCAGCGAGACCTTGGCCAGAAAGTAGTTACCCAGAAACGAACCCAGCCCCTGCCAGGCGGCGATCAGGACGATCAGCAGCGGCACGGCCTGCAGCAATTGCAGCTCGCGCAGGTACGGCACATTGGGGAACAGCACGGCTTCAGGGTTGGTCAGGCCATCGACAAAGTATTTCAGGATGCCGGCGAGCATCGGCTGGGTCGAGGCGAAGATCACGAAACCGATGATACTGAGCAGAAAAATGCCCACATACGGACGCACGTACGACAACAGACGGAAATAGATTTTCACGCTGGAGGTGGCGGACGATTCGGAAGTTGTCATGAGAATCCGTCGTGTTAAAAAGAGGCCGAATTGTATCACAGCAGTTTTCGCGGCCGCCTGCTGCGGTAACATAGGCGGCCCGCCCATACCCAAGGGTTTCTGATCGCTGCCTGAAACCTGCAAATCTGGCTTCTGCCCACGGCCTTTGGCCAGAATCAAAAGCAGGCTTGTGCATGACGACCAGTGGCCCCTGGGGCGTAAAAACCGGAGTATCGATGCAAGCGCTTGACCACGCCCATTACCTTGACCTGGTTCAAGGCGCCGAAGTGCTTGAAGCCGACGGCACGGGCGATAAAGTACTACGTCTGCGTGACGGGTCGATGTTGAAATTGTTTCGGCGCAAACGTTTTGTCAGCTCGGCAGCCTGGTATCCCTATGCCCAGCGCTTCGCGGACAACTGCGTCACGCTGGCCAATCGTGATATCCCCTGCCCTCGCGTCCTCGCGGTCCGCCGGATCGCCGAGATAGAACGTGATGCCGTGCATTACGCACCGCTGGCCGGTTACACGCTGCGCCAACTGCTGGGCAGCGCGCTCGCCGATGACAAACTGCGCGCGCAACTGGGGCGTTTCATCGCCAACCTGCATGAGAAAGGTATCTACTTTCGCTCGGCGCACCTGGGCAACGTGATCCTCACGCCAGACGGCAACCTCGGCCTGATCGACATTGCCGACATGAAAACCTACCGCCGCGCGCTCCGCAAAAGCCTGCGTCTGCGTAACTTCAAGCACATGCTGCGCTATCAGGAAGACCGCCAGTGGCTGCTGGACAACGGCAATCCGGCGTTTCTGGAAGGCTACATGAGCGCTCAGACTCTCTGCGATACGGGCGAACTGACCCAGGCGATGGCCTGAAAAAAATGGCCGCTCGAAAGGCGGCCATTTTTATTCGTTGCGGCGATCAGACCGCCGCTGCCCGCTTGAGCCGGTGCGTCTGCACCACACGCCCCAGCACCATCGTCGCCGGCAGCAGCACCAGCACCCAGAGTTCGTCCGGGTTGCCGACCAGTTGCCCGCCGTCGAAGTTGAGCATCACCAGCGCGCATGCCAGATAGAGGCCCCAGGCGTCACCCTCACGCAAGGCGTTCCACAGCGTCATCGCCATCACCACCAGAAACATCACCAGCGAAGCGGCGCCGGTGTAGAGCCCCAGTGACACAAAGATGTTGTGCGGGTGCTGAATCGGTACGCCCCCGGTGAGTGTCTGGGTGGTGTAAAAGTCGACACCGCACCCCAGCAGCCAACCGCAGCGATGCCACTCGCCGGTCATGATTTCAAACAGTTCGATACGGTAGGAATCGCCTCTGACCATCAACAAGGTCACCCACTGCTCATCTTTCACGATCCAGAAACCTGCGGCCGCCACAACGCCCAATACCAGTAAGGCCACGACAGTACGCAACGGAAAACGGTAGATCGAATACACCGTGCAGGCAAAAAACAGGAAGCCCGCCCCGACCAGAGCGGTCCGTGTCTGGACGACAAACGCGGTGATCACCAGCGTGAACAAGGCTGCGCAGACCGCCTCGACCCAACGTCGCTCTTTAGCCCACAGCGGCAGTGCCAGGGCGAGACTGCACACCAGCCAGGCGCTGGCGTAGATCACGTTCTCCATACGTCCCGGCAGAATTGCCACACGCTGGCCGAAGACAAACTGCCCGGTCACCCAGCTGTGGATCGAACTGAGCAGAATGTACAGGCCTACGGCCCAGAACATGCCCCGCACAAAGAGGCCACGCCGGAAAAACCCGTTGTCCGTGATGCCGGCCACGACAAAGACAAACAGGCTGACGTAGACAATGTGCTTGTAATACTGGAACTCCTGCGCTTGCAGCGCCGGGACCAGAAAGCACGTCATGAACACCACCCAGGCAATGCCCAGCGGCTTGGCAAACACGCCTGCGCCCCGGTACTTGATCAAAAAGAACAAGCCGGGCAAGGCCGTGAATGCATAGAACAGGTTGTTGGTGATCTTGGCTGACGAGTTGAGAATGAAACTCAGCAGAAAGACAACAATCGCTGCCGTGAAATACGCTTGTACTTTGCTGCCGGGCATTCTGATTCGGTCAACTGACATTATTGAGCAACCAACCTGCTACAAGGCCAGCGAACACAGCGGCGATCAGCTTGATGCGATCACGACGCTTGCGACGCTGTTTATCAAGCCGCTCCTGCGGCACCACCACATGCTCACCGAAACCGGTGTGCAACACGGCATCATTTTCCAGAATCAGAGCGTACCGGTTTTGCGCAGCGAATAATTGTGAAAGTTTCTTCTCTCCACCGTGCGCCGCATAAGGCGCATGCTGCTGGTAATCCGCCAGACGGCGCAGCCCGGGGTTGAATGAAAACCCCTGCCACTCGGCCTTGTGTGAACACAGCCTGTAAAACGGAATGCAATCGACCACTTCGCGCGCGTCGAGGTAAACATAAGGGCTGTGGATACGCAGGTCGTGATTGTAGCTGCGCAGCCAGACCTGCAGCGCCTGAGGGTCATGCTCCAGAAGGGCCATCGACTCTTCGATGAAGTGCGGACGGTAGAAATCCCAGTCATCTTCGCAATGGAAGACCCAGGTTGTCTCGATCATCGAATAGGCCGCATCGACCGAGCGCATCTGCCCAAGCTTCGGGTTGTTGATGATGAAGCGCGTGTGGGGACGCCAGTGTTCCGGAATACACGCTTCGACCTGAGCGTCGCCCGAGTCTTCGGTAATCAGCACCTGGCGCAAGGGCGCAGTGTTGAAACGGTCGAATGTCTCCAGGGTGCGCTTCAACAGGTCGAAGCGACCACAACTGGTCACGACCAGTGTGATGTCGCTGTTTTCGCTGAATACCATCATTCGTTCCCAATCATTGAATATTCATAAGGCATTACCAGCCCCACCGTGACCGCAAGCGATCGGTCCAGCGGGGTGCCGGCATACTGCGCAATGGCGCACGCATAGTGTCCACAATGGCTTTTCCAAGGGCATGGAATGTAAAGCGTTCCTGAACCAAAGTCTGCCCGTTGCGTGAGATTTCGCTGGCAAGTTCGGCGTTCTCGCGCAACTGTGCCAGCTTTTCCCGAAGCTGGGGAATGTCTCGGTAGAGCACGATGTTGTGCATGTCCACAAAGCCCAGCGCACGGTTTTCCTCAGCGCCCTGATCAAACGCAAACAGCACGCACCCGCACGCCATGGCTTCGAAGTTCTTGATCATGTATTCGCCCATGCCGACGTCGGCACTGACGAAATAGCGAATCCGGTTGAGCGTGTCGCAGTATTCTTCGCCGGACTTGGTTCGCGTGACCAGCAGGTTTTCGACCTGCCCCAGCTCGTCCAGCAACGCCTTGCGCCCGCTGTAGGCGACGCTGTTGGTGCTGCCCACAAACGCCAGCTCGATGTCGCGCTCGCGGCGTTGCAACTGCAACAGGCTCTGGTCATACCCCTTGGGCACAAACACGGCATCAAAGCCTTCCTGGCGCAGACGCTCGCTGACCATGAACCCCGAACAGATCACCCTGGCCCACGGCAGCTTGCGATAGTGCGCACTGAACTTGCTGGTGTATTTGCACGGAATGTAGTTCTGGTAGGCATCGTGTTCAAGGATGACCAGATTGGGAATTGTGCGGATGAAACCGACCTGACGCACTTCCTGCTTGAAGCGCAGGAAGAACACGATCCGGTCATAACGACTGACATCCACTTCGCGGCGAAAATAGCTCCGCAGGTTGCGCTGCTCATCGGAACTCAGCCAGCGCACGTCGCATTCGCAATGTGCGGCGATGCCGTCGTAAAGACGGTCCAGAATGGCACGCTGCTCTTTCTGGACCAGAAGTAGGACTTTCATGGTTTTCCTTGCAGTACTGCGCCTGCTGAATCAGATGTCACGGCTGCACCAGAACAACTCGTGTCGTCGCACAGCTTTACGGAAGAATTCGTTTTCGCCTTCAGCCGGCCAGCGCCGCCCGGCCAGAACACGCTGCAACGCACGGCGCAGACGGCGCTTGAACGGCATTGGCGGCTGCAGGTCATGCATCATGCCCAGCGCCATCGCCTTGTCCCTCTGGGTCGCAACCGACAACTGAAGGCTGTAAGGCACCAGCGACAGTTCGCCATCGAACACCGGCGGCAGGCTGATCCCCGTGTAGGCATCACCCATTGGCCAGCGGTCATTGTCATGCAAATGGTTGGCGTAACCGAGTATCACGTCTGGCTGCCATTCAAGCCCGACCAAGGCTTCACGCACCGCAGCCTGTGCGCAGACATGATCGGGGTGAGGGTCGATGGCGGGGTGCGGCATGACAATAACCTGTGGCCTGGCGTTTGAAATCAATGCACGCAGGTCGGCCAGCAGGTTGTTCCAGGTCGGCTGGCCGTCGTCGCCGGGCAAGGCCAGCGCATTGAACTGACGAAATAACCGGGTATCGGTCAAATCCGCTTCTCGCGACCCGACCGGCGTGCCCGGCGCCGCCTGCATGGCGGGCAGTTGCAGGCAGAAGTAGCCCAGCTGCACGCAACGAGATTCCGGCACACCGCCCCAACGCGCGACGGCGATGCTGTCCCAGGCACGCAAGCGGCCCTTCATGCGCGCCGCTTCGGCGCGCTGCATGCCCATCTGTTGATAGTGTTCGGCTTCAATCTCGCCAGCGGTCAGCGTGACGATCCATGCTTCCTCGGCCTGACTGTAAAGCCCGAACGCGGCCAGCTCAGCGTCGTCAGCGTGCGGCGCGATCACCATGACACGTTGCTTTCGTGGATCGGGCTGACGAAACAGCCAGAGCCGTGGCGCGGCTGACAGCCGGCAGAACCGTCCCCGCAATTGCAGCGCACCCGCGGCCAGCGGCTCGCCCAGCCCGGTCAGGTTCAGGTAACGCACGCCAGAGACACCGCGCTCGAACGCCTGCCGGTCCTGCAGATCCAGCCCGTGAAGCTCGATGAACGGGTCGAGAAAACGACCCAGCCATGTGCTGTTGATCGTCAGCGCCAGGATCAGCGTCTCGTCGCCGGCCAATTGCAGCGGCGTCTCCAGTAACAGTTTGCCAGCGTCCAGACGCACGCCCGGCACTTCGCTGTCGACGGGAAAGCTGTATTGATAGTCGTCGGCTGGCGAATAGAACAGATGATCGGCAAACCAGGCTTCGTGAGCGACCCACGCGCAAAGCGCCAGAAGCGGCACCAGCCACCAGGCCACCATCACGCCAAGCGCGATCAGCAGCAACAGCCCAGCCAGCAACACCAGCCGCTTGTGACGGCGATGGCGCTTGAGCAACTGCTGCTTGCGGCTCAAATCTGGAACACCGGAACGGGGTTGCACCATCGGTCCTTGTACTCGCGATCAGCACGGCCAAAGGAAAAACGCAGCGATTTGCCCAGCGCCCGGGCATCTTCCCAAGCGGACTGGGTGTTGACGAAACTCAGTACGCTGCCCGGACTGAAATCACGGGTTTCAGGGTCGACCCCGCCGTTGACGTACTCGACGCTGACCCACTGTGGCGCCTCGACGCGGTACACCAACTGGATGGCCACCGGCGCGTCATTGAGAAACACCACCGAGCCGATCAGCAGCTCGCGCAGCAACTCGATGACTTCAGCCTTGTGCCGGGCACCGGTGGCCTCAAAGCCCCAGCGGCGCTGGAACAATTCGCAGTACATGCTCGCCAGCTCGGCGCTGCTGAACTCGCTGACCGGCCGGACCGTTCCACCCGCCTCTTCCAGCAGACGCAGCTCGCGACGCTGGTTGTACCGAAACTTTTTCGACAGGTCTTCAGGCGTGCGCGCCATTGCCAGTGATTCGGCCTGCGGCTTGAAGGTGCTGACGCGCCCTTCGTTGAGCGCAGACACGTAGCGGGCACGGTGACGAACCGGCACCTGAACATCATCGGCCATCGGCAGAATCAGCTCGGCGTTGCCCAGGTCGAACAACCCCTTCTTGCCATGACGTTTGAGTTCGTCCTTGGACAGCGCCATCGAGCGACCCCAGGTGGCAATCGCAGCTTTCACCTCGCCGTTCTGCTCCCAAGCGAGATAACGCACGGGAATACCGGCGAGCGCAGACAAACGTGCGACCACCAGCGGGTGTGTGGCCACGCTGCCGCCAAACCGGTGCCATGCCTGCTCGTAGGCGGGCGCATCGATCTGCACCCAGCCACGCTCACGCCAGCCTTTGAACCTGTTAAGCATCAGACCCCCGCCGTCAGGCTGGAGACTTGCGGCAAGCGCCAGAACACATCGCGCACGGCATGATCGGAAAAACGCTCGCGCAACCGCAACAGCATACGTTCAGCACAATCCTGACGCTGCTCCGCGTCCAGCCCCGCCATGTGTACCAGGCCGTTCGCCAGGCTATGGGCATCCCCCAGCGGGAACAGCAGGCCAACGTCTTCGACCACTTCCTTCGCGCCGCCGCAGGCCGTCGCCACCAGCGGCACACCGGCGACCATGGCTTCCAGCAGTACCATGCCGAACGGCTCGTGATCCGAACTCAAGGCAAAGACATCAAACGCCTTGAAGTAGCGACGAGCATCGGACACCTGCCCGAGAAACAGCACGTGCGAGCCAATCCCCAGCTCCAGCGCAAGCGCCTTGAGCGTGTCCTCAAGACGGCCCTTGCCGAGAATCACCAACTGGCTGTTCTCGGGAAGATTGGGCAACGCCTCGGCAAAACCGCGCAGCAGCGTGGCCTGATCCTTGTCGGGGTGCAGACGGCCGACGTTGGCGACGATCCATGCTGACGGCGACAAACCCAGCTCTGCACGCGCATCTTCAGGGGAAAACTGGCTGCCCTGCAGTTGCTCGACATCAATACGGTTGTACAAGGTCTGAATACGCTCGGCCGGCCACTTGGGCAGGCTGCTGCGCATGTCGTCACGAACCGCATCGGACACGCCCAGCAGGCTCAGGCGCTTGCGAAACAGATGGGCGAACAGCTTGCGACTGCCCCGGTGATAATCACCGAACGCATGATGCACGCCAATGACGGGCAGTCTGGTTGCCAGCAGCGCGATGTAGACCGGCTTGAAGCGGTGCGCGATGCAAAAGCTGAAACGGCGGGTGGCGGCGATCTTGCGCAGGTCCCGGATGGCGCCCAGCTTCAGGCCACGAATGGCACTGGAGCTGTACTCCATGAACAGCACTTCGTCGGAACCGCAGTCGGCCACCACATCAGGGTCGGCGGCACCGGTCAGAAACACCGTCGTTACCCGGTATCCCTTGCCGGCGAACAGGCTGGCGTATTGCCGCGCGCAGTCCAGAAACGGCCCGTCATAGCCGTGGCAGAACTGCAGCACGTGACGTTCAGCCCAGCGTGTCATAAGCCTCGACGCCCTCTTTGACCACCAGGATGTCTTCCATGATCAGGTACTCGAGGTCCGAGCCGAAGAACATGTTCAGGGCATCGGTCGGCGAGCAGATCATCGGCTCGCCACGGCGGTTGAGCGAGGTGTTCAGCGACACGCCGTTACCGGTCAGTTCTTCCAGCGCTTTCATCATGTCGTAGTAGCGCGGGTTGTACTCACGCTTGAGCACCTGGGCGCGGGACGTGCCGTCTTCATGGACGACTTCCGGCACGCGGGTCTTCCACTCTTCGGCGACTTCGAAGGTGAAGGTCATGAACGGCGCCGGGTGATCGATCTTGATCATCTGCGGTGCAACGGTGTCGAGCATCGACGGGCAGAAAGGCCTCCAGCGCTCGCGGAACTTGATCTGATGGTTGATGCGGTCGGCCACGCCGGACACGCTCGGGCAACCGATGATCGAACGACCGCCCAGCGCGCGCGGACCGAACTCCATGCGCCCCTGGAACCAGGCCACCGGATTGCCCTTGACCATGATTTCGGCAATCCGCTCAGGCGTATTGTCGATCTGGCGCCAGACCGGCTTGCTCGGGTGACGGGCACACGCCGCGATCACGTCTTCGTTGCTGTACGAAGGGCCGAGGTAGACGTGCTCCATCTTCTCGACCGGCACACCGCGAGCGTGGGACACATAAGCCGCAGCACCCACCGCCGTACCGGCGTCGCCGGAAGCCGGCTGCACGAACAGTTCTTTCACTTCCGGGCGGGCAATGATGCGCTGGTTGAGCTTGACGTTCAGCGCACAGCCACCGGCGAAGGCAATCTTGCCGGTTTCCTTGAGGATGTCGCCCAGGTAGTGGTCCATCATCTGCAACGCAAGCTTTTCAAACAGCGCCTGCATGCTGGCGGCGTAATGAATGTACGGCTCGTCGGCGACGTCGCCGACACGCTTCGGGCCAAGCCATTCGATCAGCTTCGGCGAGAAATAGAAGCCCTTGCCTTTCTCTTTGTAACGACGCAGACCGATGACATTGGCCAGTTCGGTATTGATGACCAGTTCGCCATTCTCGAACGTCGCCAGACGCGAGAAATCATACTTGCTGGCGTCGCCATATGGCGCCATGCCCATGACCTTGAATTCGCCATCGAGCATCTCGAAACCGAGGAATTCGGTGATCGCGCCATACAGGCCGCCCAGCGAATCCGGATCGAAGAATTCCTTGATCTTGTGGATCTTGCCGTTTTCGCCATAGCCGAAAAAGGTCGTGGCGTACTCACCTTTGCCGTCGATGCCCATGATCGCGGTTTTTTCGGTAAAACCGGAGCAGTGGTAAGCGCTGGAGGCGTGGGCCAGGTGGTGCTCGACCGGCTCGATCTTGATCTTTTTCGGATCGAAGCCCAACTGCTCAAGGCACCACACGATCTTGTTGCGATAGCGTTTGTAACGGCGATTACCCATCAACAGCGCATCAAGTGCGCGGTCCGGGGCGTACCAGTAACGCTTGGCGTAGTGCCAGCGCGCTTTGCCAAACAGACTGATCGGCGCGAATGGAATCGCGACCACATCGACGTCCGAAGGCTTGATGCCTGCCTGCTCGAGGCAGAACTTCGCGGACTCGTAGGGCATGCGGTTCTTTGCGTGCTTGTCACGAACGAAGCGCTCTTCTTCGGCCGCTGCTACCAGCTTGCCGTCGATGTAAAGCGCTGCGGAAGGATCATGGCTAAGGGCGCCGGACAGGCCAAGGATCGTCAATGCCACTAGGGTCTAGCCTCTTTAGTCTGCATACAGGCGCATCGCGCCCGAGAAAAGGTGTGCCCCCGCACAGCGGGCTGAGGGCAGCTAAAGGGCGGGATTATAACGTAATGACCGAGGATTGGCTCGGCGGCCTGAAATGTCGCTGCGGGCTCCCGCCAGACGGTGTAAGAAACGTCTCTTTCGCCACACCCAATAACTATCTACGACGTTGCACCCCGTTGCGTCTGATTAATTGAGGCCCATCAACGCTGGCCTCAGGGCCTTCGATCAAACCTCAGCGCCTGAAATGCGCAATGGGAAGCCCTCATGACTCAAACACAGACCGCCTCAGCTTTAACCCCCGTCTCACTGACGCCCGCCGATACCTGGCCTGCCGCATCGGCAGCCTTGAAGCGCCTCGACGAACTGCGCACCGTGCTGGCCGGCGAACTGCTGACGCAGCCCGCCCCCGGCGATGCGCTGTTGGCCGCCCTCGGCGGCAGC
This sequence comes from Pseudomonas graminis, assembly GCF_002093745.1. GTDB lineage: Bacteria > Pseudomonadota > Gammaproteobacteria > Pseudomonadales > Pseudomonadaceae > Aquipseudomonas. The sequence continues at coordinate 224,368 of NZ_MTSB01000002.1, read as the reverse complement.
GACGTCTCCGAGCGAGAACTGGAAATCTTCAGCCTGCTGCAACAGGTCGATGACTACTGGCTGGTCCCCGGAGAAACCGGCGAAAGCCGCCGTGAACGACTGGTGCCTGCGCTGCAGCGTGCAGTGCGTGACGAAGCGAGCGTCAGGATTCACGAGCGCGACCTGGAGAGCGGCTATCTTGCCTGCCTGCCGGACCCGGCAGAGCAGCCGCACGACCCTGCGCCGGTCTACTCTTCGCTGTCGGTGCAATTGCACGATGACGAGCAGGTCGAACTGGCCGGCGTGCTGACGATATCCCTGGAAACGGAGCACACGCTGCTGATGCTCCCCGGGATCGGCATCATGGGCTTCGCCAGCCAGGCACAGATGGCGCATAACCTTGCACGCTGGCTGAACACGCCGAGGTTGCGCGGCGCACTGTTCAACTGCATGGAAAGACGTCATCAAGAACCACTGGCTGCGATCAGCCAGGACGCCGACCTGTACCTCGAACCGTTCAGCGCCGCCGACCTGCACGTCAAACCGGTGACCACGGCGCCGTTCGTGTATGCCTTCGACCGTCTGCTGAACAAGCAGCGCAACGACATTCGTTACGCCTGCGAACGACCTGGCAGCGAAGACCGGCACGAACGTCGGGCACTGATTCAGGAAGCCATCGACATGGGCGGCCTGTTCGGCCCTGCGTCCATGCTCGAACTGCGAGAACTGACCAACCGGCAACGTCAGTATCAGCGGGACATGCCGGACTGGATGAAGATCGCCAGCAAGGCAGACCTGCAAGCCTACGCCGGGCACCTGCGCCGCTACGATGAAGCGCATGCCGCCATGCTCAGCGTGCTGGGCAGTGCCGCGTCCCCGGAGCAGTTCGCCGATGCTCGTTTACGCGCACGGCTGGCCGACGATCTGGGGCTTGACCTGGCCCCTGGCGCACTGACCATCGACACGCGCCGCACGCTGCCGTTGACGGGCGAGACCTATCACGTGACACGCTCGCTGATCGAGCTGGCACTTTATGGCCTGCACCTGAATGACGAGGTCGCCGGTTCGGACTTTCTGGAGCAGACCGTCATCCGCCTTGATGGCGAGCCGCTGGACATCGCCTGCGCCGCCCTGACCCCGTCCTACCTCGTCGGGCTGATTGCCGAACTGGATCTGCGGGCAGTCTTCGGCGACTTTCAAAAGGCGGCCTACCAGCAAGAACACAACCGAAAACTGCTGGCCATGCTGGCACGCACCCGGCTGACCGCACTGGCCTGGGCGTCAAAGATGCAGGGCCACATCCAGCCCGGAGATTTCAACATTGTCGAGGCGCTGGCGCGTGTGCCGCAGGGCAGGCCTGATCCGGCATTGCGCGTGCAGCAGATAAAGCTGAACGGCCGCAACGTGATGGCCAGGCTGCTGGTGTTCCGCAAGCAGGACGCTGAGGGTCACACGGAGCGACTGGTCATGCTTGCGCTGGACGCCCCCGGACAGCCGTTCAAGGCTTTCGAAGATGAAACCCGATTGCTGCATGAGATCGTCGGCTGGAGCGCATCGCCGGCAATGACCGACTACCTGCTCACTCAGGTGGAGGTTGCCGCTCGCCCGGAACTTGAGCAACACCTGACGGCACTCCGGCTGAAACCCCACCCCGAGGATGATTTCATCCAGTTCATTGACCACCCGGACTGCGAAGCGGCCTTGCGCGGCTTCACCGATGAACAAGTACGCGTCACGCTCTCCGAACAGGCCCGTCACACGCCGGACTGGTATCTGCGTGCCAGTCGTTCACAGCGTCAGGAACTGCTGGCCCTGGAAGAGGCTGTCGGCGGCGCCCTCGGCAATTATCAGGCACAGCCTCATGCTCGGGTCCAGCCGTTCAAGGACTACGTTCACCAGCGCGCCTCCCAGCAGATCGGCAAGTTGCTGGGCGTGCCCACCGGCACGGTAGACCCCGACCTCATCGTGATCACCAGCGAGCGCGAAACGCTGACCTACACCGACATGCTGCTCAAGGGCTATGACGACAGCATCGACCCTGTTCGCACCTCCGCCGACACGCAGGCCACCTTCAGCGGTCCGGAGGGCGTCGACCTCAGCGCCTTGTCGCCGGCAGCGGTGGCCGGTTCGGTGCGCGGCAAGTGGCTGGCAGACGATTACATTGCCCTGGTCAGACGCACGCTGCTCAACCCCGACGATCAGGGCTATGAGTATCGGCGCAGGGCCAGCGTCCTGATCACCCGGTTGCAGATGCAGGCCGCGGCCCTGCGCAGCCTCCTCAAAGGCCATGTCGATGCGGCGCAGTACGCCTGGCTGAAACCGTCACTGGATAACGCGCACCTCGACGATGCGACCACACGCGAGCAATACCTGCTTTACCCGCTGCACATAAATGTGGATAAAGCCCTTATTGCTTCCGGGCTGAACGGCGTCGACCAACTGGTCACTCCCTCCACGCCGCTGAGCCAGATCGAAACCGTGCAAGGTTGCGTGGTCATCCTGCCGATGCAGATCCGGCACTCCGCGCTGCTGTACACACCACAGGCACCCGACGGCATCGAGTTCCGCCTGTTCAGCGATTTCGTTCGCTCGCTGGATACCGCGGGCATGATCGACTACTACAAGGACCGCTGCCGGATCGACGCACGCCGTACCTTGTCATTCTTCCTGCGCGACATGCAGCAGAACAACGCCGACAAGCCGCCCGTGATCCCCAAAGCATTCATTTCCGACTTTGCCGACACCTGCTACAACCGGCCGATCGAGCGCAGGTTGCGGGACGTAGAAGAAACCACCACCGGCCGTAACGACATGTTGTCGCGACTGATCTGGAACAGCGTCGAGCTGATCGCCACGGCGCTGACCCTGCCCTTCCCCCCGGCCAGCTTTGCGGTGGGCAGCCTGCTGGTGCTGCATGACAGCGGACGAGCACTTGAAGCCCTGACCAAGGGTGATCAGGAGCGTGCCGGGGTTTACGTGCTTGCCGCATTGTTCAACGGCCTCGGCGCGGGCGGCGACCTGCTGACAGGCCTGAAAGGCTTCGGCGGGGTTTTGCACCAGCTCGAACACAGCCAAGAGGCTACCCCGGTACTGCGCTCGTTCCGCCAGCAGTCTTCCGTGCCGCGTTACGAACACCTGTACCCGGTGGAACTGCAGGAGCAGGTCTTTCTGGTCGGCAGGCCAAATGCCAACGGCCACGCCCCGGTGTTTCACGCGACCCCGGTGTCCTCGGCCCCGCCAAGGGCAACCGGCCAATACGCCGTCAGGGAAGCAGGCGGCAACTGGCAACCCCTTGCCCCGGTGTTCAATGCCGCACCTCGCGCCCCTTCGGGGTTGCGCATTGACAGGGCGGTCGATCTTTCTCTGCATGACGTGCCACGCATCGCTGCCGGCCATGCCAGAGGCGTGTGCCTGGTCAACGGCCAACGCTACATCGAACTGTCCGGCAGAACCTTTCAGGTGCAGTACGACGCGCAGTTGCGCTGCTGGCAAATCGTCGATCCCGCCAACCCGTTCGCCTTCTTCGGCAATCAGCCGGTTCACCTTGATGCCGACCAGCAATGGCAGCTTGTCGGCCAGCAACGCCTGCGTGGTGGCGGTGTGGGTGATTCACAGCCTTACGGCCCGTTGGCGCCGGAAACACCGGGCACCAGCACGGGGTCCATCCCAAGCGAATACGAGATGCCGCCCGCCATGCAGTCGGCGCTGGAGGTGGTACTGAGCAACAGGCCTTACGACCCGACCGGGATCGGCATGGAAGCCTACTTCGAAAGCTATTTCGCCGACCTGCGGCAGAGTTTCGTGGCGCGTCGGGAAAAACTCTACCAGGACGCCCAGGCATTTCTCGCCGGATTCACGCCACCGCCCAAGCCGCCGCTGCCGCCACTGACACCGCCTGTTGCCGTCGACAACCTGATCGAACATGTCTTTGCGCACAGCAACGGTCTGATCTTCAGCGAGGCCCCCAAATCGGTTGCCAGCAAGCGATTGTTGCTGCTCAACATGCCCCTGTTGGCCGAACAGCGTGTCGAAGTGCTGTACATCGAACACCTGCTGACCGACAAACACCTGGCAAAACTCGCCCGATATCGCCAGCTGGGCAAAAAGAGCCGCTCCGGCTCGCATGAAATCAAACATTATCTGAACGATACCAACCGGGGTGCATTGAACAACTCGAGCACTGATTACGATTACTACCATGTGATCAAGGCCGCGCACCGCTACGGCATCGAGGTGCGCCCGTTCAGTTCTTCAATCAGCTACCCGTTCAGCAGTCATCCGGTAGCAAGCGCAGCCAACGACCCGGCTGCTGCTCAAAAAATGAGCACCTTCTTCGGCCATACGCTCATCAACAGTGACATCGCATCAGCCCCCACGCGACGCTGGGTTGCCTTGCTGGACCAAAGGCTTGCCACAGCAAATGACCAGATTCCCGGCATTGCCGAGATGCAGGGCGTGGTCAGCGTGCATGTGCATGACATCCCTGCCGGTCGCCCGACGCGCATCATTCAGGGCAGCAGCGGATTGCCCGGTCAGCACCTGCCGACCCGCTGTGACTTCACGGTTGCGTTCGCCGATCCGGCGCTTATTGTGCCAATGGCGCCATTGCCGGCACCTACGCCTCTGGATGACATGCTGCTGCGAGAACTGAGAAGCCCGGCCGCGCTCCCGGATGGCGAGCGCTGGGCAGGCCAGTACGGATTCGTTCAGGACGAAAAAGGGGCCTGGTTGCGTGTAGCGCCCGAAGACTGGAATGCCGAGCGTCCGGCGACGGCGATCCAGCAATCACTGGCTGACACAACCTACGAAATGCCCCTGGAGACCCGGACCAACCTGCACCGGCTGGCGAACTTCGAAAAGAAAGGGCTCGATATGGAGTACTTTTTCGATGACCCTGAACTGGATGCAGTGCGCGATGCTTTCGCCCTGCGCCGCAAGACGCTGCAAAAAAACGCCGCCACGATCAGCGCCGCACAACTTCCGCCTCGTCCTGCCTTGCCAGCCATCAAGCCTCAGACAAGCGTGCCGGAGTTGTTTGAGACCCTGTACCGCCACACCGACAGTCTCGTGATCGGCGAGTCGCACTTTTCGGTCGCCAGCAAAAAAATGATCATCGACAACCTGCCGCTGCTGTCACAGCAAAACGTCAGGACGCTGTACATGGAACACTTGCTGACCGACCTGCATCAGGCGGACCTGGACCGCTTCTTCGAAACCGGCCAGATGAGCAAAACCCTGCTGCATGACTTGAAAGTGCTGGACCGGGGGCATCATACCGACCCGGACAAGGTCTACACCTTCGAGCAGTTGGTCATCAAAACGCGCCAGCATGGCATGGAAGTCAGGGCCATCGATTGCGCGGCCAGCTACCACCTCAGTGACATTGCCAGCGAAGATTCCCTCACTCGCCAGCAGATGATGAATTACTTTGCGTCACGCACGATACGCAAGCATCAGGACGTCATGGGTTCACACAAGTGGATCGCGCTGGTCGGCAACAGCCATTCCAATATCTACCAAGGCGTCGTACCCGGCCTTGCCGAACTGGAAGGCGGGATCGGTCTGCGGGTCATCGATGTGGCACCGGGGCAATCAAGGGGCGTGATGCCGGATCCGGGGGAACTGGTCTCCGGAAATATATCGACGACCCAGGTCCACATCAAAGGCGACTATCGAGTCGAGATGGAAGTGCCGCAACTGCCCAATACCATTAGGCCGCAGCAGCCACTGACGATTGAACAACGGCTTCCCCGGCCGGGCATGTTTCTGGTGCAACAGGGCGAAGGCGACCTGCAGACCATCGTCCATCGCGCACGAGACACCTGGATTTACCGCACACCGATATTGGTCAATGACCAGGGCAAGCTGTATGTAGAACGTGTCCGCTGGCCGCGCGTGCATCTCATCCCCTACGACGACATGGACGCGTTGGTGGCGGCACTGAAAGAGATGAACCTCACACGAGTCGGCTGAAGCGCGTCCCCCACCCCACGCGCAGGCTCAGCCCTGCGCGACTTTCGGCAAGCGCTGCTCCAGCCTCTGGTGCAGCGCACTGTGCGCCGGCCAGTTACGCATGAAGCGCGCCCGGTCGCGGGCATAGGCCGACGCGAATGACGATTGCGAACCGTGCTGCTGCATGGCATCCAGATCGATCATTGCCCAGCGATCCTTGTGCCAGAACAGGTTGTGCCCCTTGAAATCACCATGACTGATGCGCTCCTGAATGAGCTGCGCGAACAGCTGATCCAGGGCCAGCAACTCGGCCTCAGGTGCATCACCGCTTTCGACATGGGGGGCGAAGCGCTCGATGATGTCCGGCCCGTCCAGAAACTCGGTGACCAACCAGGCTTTGCTGCGCAAACCGAGGAAGCGTTGCTCCTGCACTGCCAGCGGCTTGGGCGTGGCGATACCGAGAAACATCAGGCGGTTGCCTTCACGCCACGAATGCCAGGCACGGCTGGGACGCCAGAAACGCTTGAGCCAGTGACTGAAGTTCTTGATGTTGTAACGCTTGATGACCAGCGCACGACCATTGGCCTCGACACGGCCAACGCTCGCCGCGCCACCGGTTTTGTACAGATGGCCCTTGTCGAGCAACGCATCGGCCTGGTCCAGCACTGGCAGCATCGCGGTTTCTTTCTCGCGGCGCATGGCGCGGAACACCGAGGCGCTGTCCTTGACACTGAACAGGCTGCAGTCGCGCACCGTCTTGCCCATGAAATCCTTGAGGCGCCAACTGCGGACCTTGTCGATCTGCTTTTGCAGCGCTTCCATCGGCAGGCCATGCTCGGCATTGCTGAGCAGGTAATACACCAGCAGTTCTTCGGTAAATGGCGCAAAGGCGCGGGGCAACTGGGCAAAGAACACGCCGAGGTTTTCCAGCACCTTCTGCCGGGACAGCGGCTGCCCGGCCTGTTCGGCGCGAATGCCCGCGCCATCGATCAGGTACAACTGTCCTTTGTGGCGCAACAGGTTGTCCAGGTGCAGGTCTTCCTGCCACAAGCCTTTGGCATGTTGCAAGGCAATGGCGGTCAGCGCCTCACCCAGCACCGCTTGCTGTTCGTCGGCCAGCGGCGGCAGATCCCTGACCGCGTTCCAGGCGTCACCCAGACTCGACGCCTGCTCCAGAAATTCAAACAGCAGCCAGCCACCTTCGCCCTCCTGCAAGCCATCGGCCAGCAACAGCGGTGTGGTCAGCCCTTGCTCGGCAAGCAGACGCACGCCAGCCAGTTCACGCTGAAAGTGCCGGGCGGCCTTGTCGCCCACCAGCAGTTTTGCCAGCACCGTCCGCCCCCGCCATACACCCGCCCCCACATACCGCTGACCCGGCAAGACGCGCAGCAGGGTCAGCAGTTGCAGTTCAGCCGGGCCGGCTGCATCGGCCAGCGTCAGGCTCATCGGCAACGCCGGGTTACGACCGGCGTTCTTGAGTTCAGACAAGCGCATCAACGGGTCTCTTTATCATTGCGGTGTTGAAGGTCACGTTTATGGTCACTGCGCCTGCCCAGTCGTACGCTCCAGGCATCGACCAGAGCGCTGTCGGGGCTGGCTTGCAGGTAGGCCGCCAACAACTCGCGCCGCTCGCCTTCACTCCATACCTGCGCACGACGCAGCAGCGGCTCCAGATCCCGGGCAAGGTCACGCTTGCCGAAGATCACCGGGCGGGTTTTTTCCAGGTCGATCAGTTGCGCCAGATACCCCGAGCCACCGGGCCGGAGAAAAATATGCTTGGGGTAGAAGCAGCCGTGGACCTGCCGTGCGCCGTGCAGCGTGTGTGCCAGGCGGCCACAGGCCTGAAGGATCGCCAGACGCTGACCCGCATCAAGGCTGCTCCATTGCTGCAACAGCTCATCGAGATCGGTCCAGCCGTCCAGCGCCCGGGTCATCAGGATCGCGCGGTGTTCGCCGTCGACCTTCTGCTCGCCATAGAACACCGCTTGCAGCGCCGGAATGCCCAGCTTGCGATAGCGGCTGATGTTGCGAAACTCGCGAGAGAAGGACGGCTCGCCGAACGGGTGATGCAAGGTATACGTCAGGTAATTGCTCTGGCGTTTGAGGTAGAACCCCTGGCCGTCCAGATCGAGGCGAAACACACTGCTCCACCCGCCACGCCCGGTGTTGGGTTCATCGACCGCATCGAGCCGGATGTTCCAAAGCGATTCAAAATCAGCCAGGTGATGACGCGCCAGTAAAGGCTGGTCGGCACTGGCAATAAAAACGCTCATTCACGGCCCTCGAAAAAGCTGACGATATGTCGAATACGTTTTTTGTCGGAGGCGTTCAAACGCGTGCGCTGACGGTAGAGCAGATAGAAACGCAGGCGCTGGGTGGCCGATAAATGATACTTGGCGACCTTGTCCAGGCACGCCAGGTCCTTGGTGATCCGGTAGCGCAGCATGAAGCTCCACCAGAACGCACCGTTGGGGCAATCGATGAAGAACAGCTTGCCCTCGTCATCGACCAGCAGATTGCGCCATTTCAAATCGTTATGGGTGAAATGGTTGTCGTGCATGATCCGCGTATAGGCCGCCAACTGCTGGCTTATGCCCTCGACCCACTGCCTGTCGGCCAAGCGCGAATCCTTGCGCTGCGCCAGCGCAGACAGGTCTTCGGTGTTCGGTAATTCACGTGTGATCAGCGCACCGCGATCATAGGAAGCGCCATTGCGCTCCAGCCCCCAGGCCACCACTTCGGCGGTGGGAATGCCCCACTTGGCAAACCGCTTGAGGTTCTGCCATTCGGACTTGACCCTGGGCTTGCCCATGTAACGGCGCAGGCCTTTGCCCGCGCCCACATAGCGTTTGACGTAATAGTTGACCCCGCCACGCTCGACACGGATAACCTCGGAAAGCGGGTCCCGGGTCAGGCGATGCCCTTCCAGGGCAAACACGGCGTCCAGACTGCCGAAGTCGTGCGCCAGAGAGGCGTACTCGGGTTCAAGGTTCCAGCCCGCCATCAGAGCGCGTCCCCGTAACGCACTTTGCGCTGATACAACTTGTCGGCTTTTTTATCCAGCCAGGCCAGCAGTGCGGCTTCCTTGAGCAAAATGTCGCGCAACGGCTTCTGGAAATAGTCTTTGAGAAAACGCAGCTTGTCGCGTCGGGTCAGGCCGATGTCCAGCGCCGAAAAGTACAGCGCAGCCAAATCCTTGTTGCGCCAGCGCGGGGTAATCGCCCGTCGCGTCTGGGCACGGTGCAGGTCGATGACCGACAGTTTGAAATCGTCGGCCGTCACCGGTTTGTCGGTGTGCAACAGAAAATGACAGATGTAGCAGTCGCGGTGGTTGACGCCTGCGCGGTGCATCATCCCGACCAGCCGCGCGACTTCGGCAATGAATGCCCTTTTCAAGCGCGGCTCGGGTGGCTCGTTACGCCAATTGAGGCTGACGTCTTCCAGGCTGGTGGTGGGTGCCAGTTCCTCGGTGACGATGAACGAATGCTGCGCGGCAGGATTGCTGCCCCGCTCGCCATACGCCACAGCGGTCATGGTCGGTACACCGACCTCATGCAGACGCTCGATGGCATCCCATTCCTTGCCCGCGCCCAGCACCGGCAGCTTGGCGGTTGCCAGGTTCTTGGCAATCTCGCCCCAGCCGATGCCGCGGTGGATCTTGACGAAGTAGCCGCGCCCGTCGACTTCGGTGCGCAGCGTGCGACGCCCTTCCAGCTCGCGATAGACCTCACCGCTCAGGCCCTCGACCTCGGCGAATGCATCGCGCCCGGCCCACAGGCTCTTGAACGGTTCAGCAAGGAACAGCTTCATCAATAGTGCTCCGCCAGAATCACATCCGCAGCGTGTTGCGGCATGCTGTAAAGGTCTGCTGTGTCCGCAAAGGTCAGGCCATTGCGGCTCCAGGCGCTGCGCGCGGCATCGTCCTCGAGCATGCTCGCCAGATAGCGATTGAGTTGCGCCTGATCGAACGGCTCGTCCAGAACCCGCCCGCAATCGGCTTCGGCAATATAGTGAGCGTAACCGCACACCGCACTGACCAGGACCGGCAAACCGGCCACCAGCGCTTCGAGCAGCACCGTACCGGTGTTCTCGTTATAAGCCGGATGGATCAACAGATCGGCGCCGAGCAGGAAGCGCGGAATATCACTGCGCCCTTTCATGAACGTCACCTGATCGCCCAAGCCCAGCGCAGCGCTCTGCAGCTGGAATACTTTGGGGTCATCCTGGCCGATTACAAACAGGCGCGTGCGTTTCTTCATGTCCGCCGGCAGCGCCGCGAGTGCTTTCAGGCTGCGATCCACGCCCTTGGTCTTGAAACCGGAGCCGATCTGCACCAATAACCGGTCATCGTCGGCCAGACCGAATTCTTTGCGAAAGTCGGCACGAATCTGTGGCGCGTCAGGCGGCGCGCGGCGATCCTGGGAAATACCCGGCGGCAGCAGGTGGAAACGCGACAACGGCGTGTCGTAATGCTTGATGAACAGTGGCTGCTGCACTTCTGAAATCATCAGCACCTGGGTTTTCGAGTCCTTGGCGAACACTGCACGCTCGTAATCGGCGAAGTGGCGATAACGCCCCCACTTGCGATACAGCGGGCTGCGCAGGTTCTGTGCCTTGTCCTCGAAACAGCCATCGGCGGCGTAATACACATCCAGGCCCGGCATCTTGTTGAAGCCGATCAGGCGGTCCACCGGACGTTTCGCGAGGTCCGCGTCCATCCACGCACTGAGTTTCTCGTTGCGCCGATGATTGAAAAACGCTTTGACCGGCGCAACCAGCACCTCAAAACCTGGCGGCACATCGCCTTCCCAGATCAGGGTGTAGACACGAATCTGATGACCACGCTGCTGGCATTCCAGCGCGATGCGCATGAAATCGCGTTGCAGGCCGCCAAACGGGAAATATTTGTAGAGCACGAAAGCCAGTTGCATCAGCCAGGTTCCTTTGCCAGCAACAGCGCGCCCAGTTGGCTCGCTACTCGCTCGGGATTCAAACGAGTGAAGCACAGCGGCCACTCGCGTTTCAGGTCGAACCGGCGCTGATCGTCGGCGGTCGGTTGGTAAGTGCATTTCTTCTGCAGGCAAGGCGCACAACCCGGATAGTCGGCGGCCAGATGCACCTGCGATTTGCCGTAGGCCCCGGTCAGCCCGGGATTGGTAGGGCCGAACAAAGAAATGGTCGGCACATCCAGCGCTGCGGCCAGGTGCCCGATACCGGTGTCCACCGCAACACACGCCTGCGCGCTGGCCAATACCCGCGCCACACCTGCCAGGTTCAGTTTCGGCAGCACGTGCGCGCTGTCCAGCCCCTCGGCGATGCGCTCGGCGCGGGCTTTTTCTGCCGGGTTGCCCCACGGCAACTGCACGTGCAGACCGCGAGCGGCCATCAATTCGGCCAATTGCCGCCAGTACACCTCGGGCCAGTGCTTGGTGTCCCAGGTCGTGCCGTGCAGAAACAGCACGAACGGGGCCTGCACCCGGTCATCGTCGCCAGTCAGGGGGTTGAGGCCATAGTCACCCATGCCGTCCGGCAGCGGATACCCCAGCGCCTGAGCAAACAACTGGCGCAGTCGCTCGACCGCATGCTGTCCGCGTGCCACGGGAAACGCCCGATCATAAAAACGGCTGGCCACCGGCTCGCGCGCCGAGTCACGGTTCAGACCGGCCACCGGCGCATCGATGTAACGCGTCAGCCAGGCGCTTTTGAACAGGCCTTGCGCGTCAATCACCAGATCGTAATGCTGCTCGCGCACACGCTGCTTGAAGCGTCGCCATTCGCCTGACCTGAAGGTCTGCCAGAGGTTCTTGCGCCAGCGACGAATTGCCACCGGAATGACCTTATCGACCGCAGGATGCCAGGCGGGAATCTCGGCAAAACCTTCCTCGACCACCCAGTCGAAGCGGATACCCGGCAGCGCCCGGGCCGCGTCGGTCAAGGCGGGCAAGGCATGGATCACATCGCCCAGCGAGGAAGTCTTGATCAGCAGTACCCGCAAAATCAGGCCACCTCCACTGGCGTGCTACCCAGCCGGGTGAGCGCCTGAATCACGGCATCCGGCTCAAGCAGGCGCATGCAGTTGTAATGACCAAAACGGCAGGTGCGCTCAAAACAGGGACTGCACTCCAGGCCCAGCCGGACCACCTCGACTTCGTCGGCCAGCGGTGGTGTGAAGCCCGGCGAGGTCGAGCCGTACACCGCCACCAGCGGGCGGTTCAGCGCCGCAGCCACGTGCATCAGGCCGGAATCGTTGGACACCACGGCATCGGCGCACGACAGCAGGTCAATGGCTTCGGCGAGCGAGGTCTCGCCACTGAGGTTGACGGATTCTTCTCGCAGGCCGGGGATCAATTCCTGACGAATGCTCTCGCCGACCGGGTGATCCTTCTTCGAGCCGAACAGCCAGACCTGCCAGCCTTCACGGATACTGGCTTCGGCAACGTGTGCGTAATGCTCGGCAGGCCAGCGTTTGGACTCGCCGAACTCGGCACCCGGGCACAGCGCCAGCACCGGGCGATCCAGAACGAGACCGAACTTGAGCAGCGCAGCATCGCGAGTCGTGGGGTCGATGCGCAGGCTGGGTTTTGGATAAGGACGGGGCAACTCCGCGCCCTTGTCGAAAGCCAGCGCCATGAAGCGCTCGATCATCAGCGGGTAGCGCGGCTTGTCGAGGGTGCGCACGTCATTGAGCAGGCCATAGCGAAACTCGCCACGCCAGCCGGTACGTTTCGGGATACCGGCAAAAAACGGCACCAGCGCGGATTTCAGCGAATTGGGCAGCAGAATCGTCTGATCGTATTGGCCGGCGAGGGACTTGCCGATTCGCCGACGGGTCGCCAGTTCGAGGGCGCCGTGGCCGAGCGGAAAGCTGAGCGCAGCACGAACCTCGGGCATGCGCTCCAGTATCGGCCGGCTCCATTCCGGAGCCAGCACGTCGATTTCGCACTCGGGGTGACGCTGTTTCAGGCACTGGAACAGCGTTTGCGCCATCACCATGTCACCGACCCAGCTAGGCCCAACGATCAGAATTTTCATGTTCTATCCAAAAACGACCGGAAACGATCAGGGAGGCCGATCAGACTGCGTGACATTCCCACACAACCTGTCGCCTCCCTGTCATAGCTTTATATAGTGGGCACCGGGGCCTCGCGCAACCTTGCGGCTCAGCTCAACCCCATCTGCGTCCAGATCCGCATCACCTCACGCCGCTGGGCATGAAACTGATCACCACTGACCACGCCCGCCTGCTTCTGCAGGGCCTGACGGTGCGCCGCCGAACGGTAGGCCTTGTAGGCTTCACGCAACAGGCTGGCGTCCGCATCCGGCAACAGTCCGGCGTCTTCCAGCCCTTCGAGAATACGGATGTTATCGGTGTACAGCAGCAGGGCAGGATGCTCTCTGGACCATGCCAAAGCGGCGTATTGCACCATAAATTCGATGTCTACGATACCTCCGGCGTCCTGCTTGAGGTCGAATGGCACCGCCGCTTCGAACGCATTGGCTGCCCTGCCCGCCGCTGTCAGCCGGGTGCCGAGGTTGTCGCGCATCTTGGCACGCATCTCGCTGACTTCGGCTCGCAACGTGTCCAGGTCACGCGCGCGCCCCAACACCTCGGCGCGGACTTTCTCGAACTGCTCGCCCACATCGCGACTGCCCGTCAGCACACGGGCGCGCACCAGCGCCTGATGCTCCCAGGTCCAGGCTTCGCCGGCCTGATAGCGGGCAAAGGCACCTACCGAACTGACCAGCAGGCCGGAAGCACCAGACGGTCGCAAGCGCATGTCGACGTCATACAGCTGGCCGGAGTTGGTCTGCGTGGTCAGCAAATGGATGACCCGCTGCCCCAGCCGGGTGAAGAATTGCGCACTGTCGATGGGCTTGGCGCCGTCGGTCTCGGCCTGCAGATCACCGTCATGAATGAACACCAGGTCCAGATCGGAACCGTGGCCCAGCTCGATGCCGCCAACCTTGCCATAACCGACAATCACAAACCCCGGATCGCACAGCGAACCGTCAGGCCGCGACGGTGTGCCGTGGCGGGCCACGCTGTAACGCCAGGCCAGCGCCAGCACCTGCTCCAGAATCGCCTCAGCCAGCCAGGTCAGGTAATCACTGACTTTCATCAACGGCAGGCTACCGGAAATTTCTGACGCCGCGACCCGCAGGCTGTGGGCCAGCTTGAAGTGCCTCAGGGCTTCCATTTGCTGTTCAAGGTCGTCCTCGGGTATGCGGATCAGTCGCTCACGCAATTCGGCAGCCAGTTCCGGCGCCAATGGCGGATTGAACAGGCGACCTTCGTTGAGCAGCTCATCGAGCAGCAGCGGAAAGCGCGCGATCTGCTCCGCAATCCACGGGCTGGCGGCGCACAGGGTCAGCAGTTGTCGCAATGCATCCGGGTTCTCGGTGAGCAGCACCAGATACGCCGAGCGCCGGGCGACTGCCTCGACCAGCGGCAACACACGCTCAAGAACCAGATCAGGCTTTTCATGTTCCACCGCCTGCGCCAGCAGTCGGGGGATGAAGGCGTCCAGACGCTCGCGACTCAGACGCTGCATAGAACGCAGGTTCGGGCTGCTGCGCAGATTGGCCAGGTGTTTAAGCGCCCTGTCGGCGTCGACAAAACCGGCCTGCAACAGCTGACGGCCAGCAGCTTCTTCGTCCTGGGACTCTTCCCACAACGGCAGCCACTCGCCGCCGACCACGACTTCGCCGTCGTCCTCTTGCTCGTCGTCCGGATCGGAATCAGGGTCGGCGATCACCTGACGGAAGTGCCAGGACACGCGACCGCGCCAATGCATCAGCCGCTCGTGAAAACCGGCCCAATCGGCAAAGCCCATGATCAACGCGATACGCGCCTGATCCTGCTCGTTGTCGGGCAGCATTTGCGTCTGGCGGTCGGCAATGGCCTGGATGGCATGCTCGGTGTAACGCAGAAACTCGTAGCCCTCGCGCAACTCCTCGGTCACGGCGGAAGGCAGATAGCCCTGCCCTTCAAGGGTCTTGAGCACCTTGAACAGCGGACGCTGCTGCAGGCTCAGGTCGCGGCCACCGTGTATCAACTGGAACGCCTGGGCGATAAACTCGACCTCACGGATGCCGCCGGCACCGAGCTTTATGTTCTCGGCCATGCCTTTGCGTTTCACTTCCTGCTGAATCAGCTGCTTCATGGTGCGCAGCGCTTCGATGGCCGAGAAGTCCAGGTAACGGCGGTACACGAACGGGCGCAGCATCTCCAGCAATTCGGCGCCGGCGGCCTGATCGCCACCGACCACTCGCGCTTTGATCATCGCGTAACGTTCCCAGTCACGGCCCTGGTCCTGATAGTACTGCTCCAGCGCATTGAAACTGAGCACCAGCGCCCCGGATGAACCGTAGGGCCGCAGACGCATGTCGACGCGGAATACGAAGCCGTCGACCGTCACCGGGTCCAGCGCCTTAATCAGTCGCTGCCCCAGCCGGATGAAAAACTCCTGATTATCGAGCGGGCGCTTGGTGCCGGTCGTTTCTCCGCCCTCCGGATAGCCGAAGATCAGGTCGATGTCCGACGACAGGTTCAGCTCGACCGCGCCGAGCTTGCCCATGCCCAGAATGACCATGTGCTGTGGCGACCCTGAGTGACGACCGGTCGGCGTACCGAATTGCTGACACAAACGCTGGTAAAGCCAGTGGTAAGCGAGGTCGATCGAGGCATCGGCCATTTCCGACAAGTCGCGGCAGGTTTCGATCAGGTCTGCCTGGCGGGTCAGGTCGCGCCAGATAATCCGGACTTGCTGACGCGCGCGCTGTCGACGTAGATTACGCCCCAGTTCGTCCTCGCTGGCAGCGTTCAGCAGCGCCTCGGCAATTTGACCGCGCAATTGGCCGACAGAAAAGCTACGCTCCAGCTCGCCCGAATCGGCCAGTTGCAGCAGCATCTGCGGATCGCGACAGACTTGTTCGGTTACAAAATCGCTGGCCGCACATACCCGGTCGAATGCCTGGCGGCGCGCTTCGGGCCATGCCTCGAAAGAAGCCAGCGCCTGGTCCGACACATTAGTCAGTGCGGCCTGGAAGGTCTGCCGGGCACGGCTTATCAGTGGCAGCAGAATGGCCGGAAAATCGGCGAGTAAAGGTAGGCTCATGGTCTATCCTTGATCGGCGTGCAAACGCCCGTCCGTCATGTGTACGAGACGCGTCTGCCACCACCGCTTGTCGAACAAAGGTTATAAATTGCTGGAAAAATCAAATTAGAAGCATAAAAATCCGCTTTTTACCGGCAAGATATTCAATAGCAATCAACAGTAACGTTTTAAGTCACAACACAACAGAAGCGATTACGTCGCTTCTCTGTAGTTTTACTACTGGGTCCACAGAGTGGAGGGCTGAAATCGCCGTCGATTTGTAGTAAAACTACACGCCGCCGGATCCCACCCTCCGGTAATCCAAGAATTTATGTCGTCTGCCCACAAGGCCAGTCGCAAACTCAGGCAACCGATTCTGGAAGCCTTTCCGCCCTGGAGCAAGCCATGCAAGACCTCGATCCCGTCGAAACCCAGGAATGGCTGGACGCCCTGGAATCGGTTCTCGACAAAGAAGGCGAAGACCGCGCTCACTACCTGATGACCCGTTTGGGCGAGCTGGCCACCCGTAGTGGTTCGCAGCTGCCGTACGCCATCACTACGCCATACCGCAACACGATTCCGGTTACCCACGAAGCACGCATGCCTGGCGACCTGTTCATGGAACGCCGCATTCGCTCGCTGGTGCGCTGGAACGCATTGGCAATGGTGGTGAAAACCAACCTGAACGACCCGGATCTGGGCGGCCACATCTCCAGCTTCGCCTCCAGCGCCACGCTGTATGACATCGGTTTCAACTACTTCTTCCAGGCCCCGACCGACGAACACGGCGGCGACCTGATCTACTTCCAGGGTCACGCATCGCCAGGCGTCTACGCCCGTGCGTTCCTGGAAGGCCGCATCACTGAAGACCAGATGAACAACTTCCGCCAGGAAGTCGACGGCAATGGCCTGTCTTCTTACCCGCACCCGTGGCTGATGAAGGATTTCTGGCAGTTCCCGACCGTGTCGATGGGCCTTGGCCCGATCCAGGCGATCTACCAGGCCCGCTTCATGAAGTACCTGGAGCACCGCGGTTACATTCCGGAAGGCAAGCAGAAAGTCTGGTGCTTCCTGGGTGACGGCGAGACCGACGAGCCGGAATCCCTGGGCGCCATCGCCCTGGCCGGTCGCGAGAAGCTCGACAACCTGATCTTCGTCGTCAACTGCAACCTTCAGCGCCTCGACGGTCCGGTTCGCGGCAACGCCAAGATCATCCAGGAACTGGAAGGCGTGTTCCGTGGCGCTCAGTGGAACGTCACCAAAGTCATCTGGGGCCGTTTCTGGGACCCGCTGCTGGCCAAGGACGTCGACGGTATCCTGCAACGTCGTATGGACGAAGTCATCGACGGCGAATACCAGAACTACAAAGCCAAAGACGGCGCGTTCGTTCGCGAGCACTTCTTCAACTCGCCTGAACTCAAGGCGATGGTTGCCGATCTGTCCGACGACGAGATCTGGAAACTCAACCGTGGCGGCCACGACCCGTACAAGGTCTATGCGGCGTATCACGAAGCCGTCAACCACAAGGGTCAACCGACCGTGGTTCTGGCCAAGACCATCAAAGGTTATGGCACCGGTGCCGGCGAAGCGAAAAACACTGCGCACAACACCAAGAAGGTCGATGTCGACAGCCTGCGTCACTTCCGTGACCGTTTCGACATCCCGGTCAAGGACGCCGAGCTTGAAGCCCTGCCGTTCTACAAGCCGGAAGAAGGCAGCGCCGAGGCCCGTTACCTGAGCGAGCGTCGTGCTGCGCTGGGTGGCTTCGTGCCACAGCGTCGCGCACAGAGCTTCAACCTGCCGACCCCGCCACTCGACACCCTCAAGGCCATCCTTGACGGCTCGGGCGACCGCGAAATTTCCACCACGATGGCTTTCGTGCGCATCCTGACGCAACTGGTCAAGGACAAGGAAATCGGTCAGCGCATCGTGCCGATCATTCCGGACGAAGCCCGTACCTTCGGTATGGAAGGCATGTTCCGCCAACTGGGCATCTACTCGTCGGTCGGCCAGCTCTACGAGCCAGTCGATAAAGAACAAGTGATGTTCTATCGCGAAGACAAGAAAGGCCAGATCCTCGAAGAAGGCATCAACGAAGCGGGCGCCATGTCCTCCTTCATCGCTGCCGGCACGTCGTATTCCAGCCACAACCAGCCGATGATTCCGTTCTACATCTTCTACTCGATGTTCGGTTTCCAGCGCATTGGCGACCTGGCCTGGGCCGCTGGCGACAGCCGCACCCGTGGCTTCCTGATCGGCGGCACCGCCGGCCGTACCACGCTGAACGGCGAAGGTCTGCAACACGAAGACGGTCACAGCCACATCCTGGCATCGACCATCCCGAACTGCCGCACCTTCGACCCGACTTACGGTTACGAACTGGCAGTGATCATCCAGGATGGCATGCGCCGGATGTTCGAAGAACAGCAGGACGTTTTCTACTACCTGACCGTGATGAACGAATCCTACGCCCAGCCAGCCATGCCGGCCGGCGTCGAGGAAGGGATCGTCAAGGGCATGTACCTGCTCGAAGAAGACACCCGGGAAGCGGCGCACCACGTCCAGTTGCTGGGCTCGGGCACCATCCTGCGTGAAGTGCGCGAAGCGGCGAAGATTCTCCGTGACGAGTTCAACATCGGCGCCGACGTCTGGAGCGTTACCAGCTTCAACGAATTGCGTCGCGACGGTCTGGCGGTAGAGCGCAACAACCGCCTGCACCCTGGCCAGAAGCCGGAATCGAGCTACGTCGAGCAGTGCCTCGGCGGTCGCAAGGGTCCGGTCATTGCCTCGACTGACTACATGAAACTGTTCGCTGACCAGATTCGTCAGTGGGTTCCAACCAAGGAATACAAAGTCCTGGGCACCGACGGTTTCGGCCGTAGCGACAGCCGCAAGAAGCTGCGTCACTTCTTTGAAGTCGATCGCCACTTCGTGGTGCTGGCAGCCCTGGAAGCCTTGGCTGACCGTGGCGATATCGAACCCAAGGTTGTGGCGGAAGCCATCGTCAAGTTCGGCATCGATCCTGAAAAACGCAATCCACTGGACTGCTAAGAGTCTGCTTCAAGAGCGCTGATCAGAGCGTAAACAGCCGAGGATGCGGAATTTACCCACTGTAAATGAGCATCCAACGCTGTTTCGTTGTAACTGAACCAGCGTATTCGTGAGTGAACAGGTTCTCCTAAGGAGAGACATAGTGAGTGAGTTAATTCGTGTACCCGACATCGGCAACGGTGAAGGCGAAGTCATTGAATTGATGGTCAAGGTCGGTGATCGCATCGAAGCCGACCAGAGCGTTCTGACGCTTGAATCGGACAAGGCGAGCATGGAAATTCCGGCCCCCAAGACCGGTGTCATCAAGGCCATGAAGGTCAAGCTGGGCGACCGCCTGAAAGAAGGCGACGAGCTGTTCGAGCTTGAAGTGGAAGGCGAAGCCTCTGCTGCGCCGGCACCTGCTGCCGAACCTGCAGCAGCCCCTGCCGCTGCCGAGAAACCGGCTGAAGCCGCCCCCGCTGCCGCCGAGCCCGCTCCGGCGGCTGCCGCGACCGTTCAGGACATTCATGTCCCGGACATCGGTTCGTCGGGCAAGGCCAAGATCATCGAACTGATGGTCAAGGTCGGCGACTCCATTCAGGCTGATCAGTCGTTGATCACCCTGGAATCCGACAAGGCCAGCATGGAGATTCCGTCTCCTGCCGCAGGCGTTGTGGAAAGCATCGAAGTCAAACTGGATCAGGAAGTCGGCACCGGCGACCTGATTCTGAAGCTGAAAGTCGAAGGCGCTGCGCCTGCTGCTGCACCGGCCCCTGCCGCCAGCGCACCGGCTGCCGCGCCAGCCAAAGCTGAAGCCCCTGCCCCGGCCGCAGCTCCCGCGCCGAAAGCCGAGGCTGCACCGGCTCCGGCCGCACCGGCCAAAGACGGCGCCAAGGTTCACGCAGGCCCGGCTGTTCGTCAGCTGGCACGCGAGTTCGGCGTCGAGCTGAACGCAGTCAGCGCCACCGGCCCGCATGGCCGTGTGCTGAAAGAAGACGTTCAGGCCTACGTCAAGACCATGATGCAGAAAGCCAAGGAAGCTCCGGCCGGCGGCGCAAGCGGCGGCTCGGGCATCCCGCTGATCCCGGAAGTCGATTTCAGCCGTTTCGGCGAAATCGAAGAAGTGCCTATGACGCGCCTGATGCAACTGGGCGCTTCGGGCCTGCACCGCAGCTGGCTGAACATTCCGCACGTTACGCAATTCGATCAGGCCGACATCACCGACCTGGAAGCTTTCCGTGTCGCGCAGAAAGGCGCTGCCGAGAAAGCCGGCGTCAAGCTGACCGTTCTGCCGCTGCTGCTCAAATCCTGCGCACACCTGCTCAAGGAACTGCCGGACTTCAACGCTTCGCTGGCGCCAAGCGGCAAGGCTGTGATCCGCAAGAAGTACGTACACATCGGCTTCGCCGTGGACACCCCGGACGGCTTGCTGGTGCCGGTTATCCGCGATGTCGATCAGAAGAGCCTGTTGCAACTGGCAGCAGAAGCCGCCGCACTGGCTGAAAAGGCGCGCAACAAGAAGCTGACCGCGAACGACATGCAGGGCGCGTGCTTCACCATTTCCAGCCTCGGCCACATTGGCGGCACCGGCTTCACGCCGATCGTCAACGCGCCGGAAGTGGCGTTCCTTGGTGTTGCCAAGGCAACCATCCAGCCTGTCTGGGACGGCAAAGCCTTCCAGCCTAAACTGATGCTGCCATTGTCTCTGTCCTACGATCACCGCGTGATCAACGGTGCAGCGGCTGCCCGCTTCACCAAGCGCTTGAGCGAATTGCTGGCGGACATCCGCACAATCCTGCTGTAAGCCAGCCAGGCCCGCCGCGTGGCGGGCCTGGCCGTACACCTTTGCGAGCTGCCACGCTCGAACCTCAACCCCGCCCTCCAGCGGGGATTTTTTTGTCTGGCTATCCTGCGTCATACACAGATTCGCTCGACCTGAAGTTGAAACTCACTCTCTGTGGGAGCGGACTTGTCCGCGAAAGGGGCGGTATGTTCACCGAAAATGCGTCGTCCGAACCACCGTCTTCGCGGACAAGCCCGCTCCCACAAAAGTCTCGCCGTTCAGGCCACTCTGCGCCTGGGACGGCAAAGCCTTCCAGCGTCATACACAGATTCGCTCGACCTGAAGTTGAAACTCACTCTATGTGGGAGCGGACAAGTCCGCTCCCACAAAAGCCTCGCCGTTCAGGCCACTCTGCGTCTGGGACGGCAAAGCCTTCCAGCGTCATACACAGATTCGCTCGACCTAAAGTTGAAACTCACTCTCTGTGGGAGCGGACTTGTCCGCGAAAGGGGCGGTATGTTCACCGAAAATGCGTCGCCTGAACCACCGTCTTCGCGGACAAGCGAAGCGTCGCCCGGTCCGCTCCCACAAAAGCCTCGCGGTCGGTGCCAGGTCTGGCTGGCGGGTGATACACTGCGCGACATTTTTGTTTTGCAGGTTCACCGTCGTGACTAACACCGCTTTCAATTCTCTGCCCCTGTCTGCTGCCATGCTGGCTAACCTGGAGTCGCTTGGTTATGCCGAAATGACGCCGATTCAGGCGCAGAGCCTGCCGGTGATCCTCAAGGGCATGGACCTGATCGCTCAGGCCAAGACAGGCAGCGGCAAGACCGCTGCGTTCGGCATCGGCCTGCTTAACCCGATCAACACGCGCTTCTTCGGCTGCCAGGCGCTGGTCATGTGCCCGACCCGCGAACTGGCCGATCAGGTGGCCAAGGAAATCCGTCGCCTGGCCCGTTCGGAAGACAACATCAAGGTGCTGACCCTCTGCGGCGGCGTGTCTTTCGGCCCGCAGATCGGCTCGCTGGAACACGGCGCGCACATCATCGTCGGCACGCCGGGCCGCATTCAGCAGCATTTGCGCAAAGGCTCGCTGGTGCTGGACGGCTTGAACACGCTGATTCTCGATGAAGCCGATCGCATGCTGGACATGGGTTTCTACGACGCCATTGCCGACATCATCGAGCAGACCCCGCAACGTCGCCAGACCCTGCTGTTCTCGGCCACCTACCCGGTCGGCATCAAGCAGCTGTCGTCGAAGTTCATGCGCGACCCACAGACGGTAAAAGTCGAGGCGCTGCACGCCGACAGTCAGATCGAACAGATTTTCTACGAGATCTCCCCCGAGCAGCGCCTGGAAGCGGTGGTCAAGGTCCTCGGTCATTTCCGCCCGACGTCCTGCGTGGCGTTCTGCTTCACCAAGCAGCAGGTTCAGGAAGTGGTCGATCACCTGACCGCCAAGGGCATGTCTGCCGTCGGCCTGCATGGCGATCTGGAGCAGCGTGACCGTGATCAGGTGCTGGCGATGTTTGCCAACCGCAGCACCTCGGTGCTGGTCGCCACCGACGTGGCGGCACGCGGTCTGGATATCGATGCGCTGGACATGGTGATCAACGTCGAACTGGCGCGCGATTCGGAAATCCACATTCACCGCGTTGGTCGTACCGGTCGCGCAGGCGAAAAAGGCATCGCGGTCAGCCTCGTGGCACCGTCGGAAAGCCAGCGAGCCCGCGCCATCGAAGAACTGCAAAAAGCCCCGCTGAACTGGCAGCAGTACGATCAGTTGAGCATCAAGGAAGGCGGCAAGCTGCTGCCGGCCATGACAACCCTGTGCATCGGTTCGGGCCGCAAGGACAAACTGCGTCCGGGCGATATCCTTGGCGCCCTGACCGGTGAAGCCGGCATTCCCGGTACTCAGGTGGGCAAGATTGCCATTTTCGACTTCCAGGCCTATGTCGCCGTCGAACGCAGCATGGCCAAGCAGGCGCTGGAGCGTCTGAACAACGGCAAGATCAAAGGCAAGTCGCTGCGCGTACGGATTTTGTAAAGTTTATCGTTGACCCTGACAGTCCCTACGCTCCACGCCAAGCGTCATATACAGGCTCCGAAGGGCCCGAAACGCGGTTTTAAGGCTTCTGCCCGCAGGGCGTGGGAGCGAACTTGTTCGCGAAGACGGTAGTTCAGACGATAAATTTTCGAAGAACATACCGGCCCTTTCGCGAACAAGTTCGCTCCCACGGCCTTCGGCCAGAATCAAAAACAGGCTTGTGTATAGCTTAGAGCGGAGCATGGGGACGATCATCACAGATCGATTTGCATAACCGAGGAAACACGCTGTGCCCGTTACTGACGTTGTAATCATTGGCGCTGGCGCCGCAGGACTGATGTGTGCGTTTACCGCTGCCGCTCGCGGACGCAAGGTCATGTTGATCGACCACGCCAACAAGCCCGGCAAGAAGATCCTCATGTCCGGTGGCGGGCGCTGCAACTTCACCAATACGTACACCGAGCCGGCCAATTTTTTGTCGCAGAACCCGCACTTCTGCAAATCGGCGCTGGCCCGCTACACCCAATGGGACTTCATCGCGATGGTCGCCAAACATGGCGTGCCGTATCACGAGAAAAAACTGGGGCAGTTGTTCTGCGACAACAAGTCCAGCGACATTCTGGAGATGCTTCTTGAAGAATGCCGTCAGGCCGGTGTCGACCTGCACATGGACACCTCGGTACAACAGATCGACAAAACCGACGCCGGTTACAGCCTGCAAACCACGCTGGGTACGCTGACCTGCGAATCACTGGTCATCGCCACCGGCGGGCTGTCGATCCCGACGCTGGGCGCAACCGGTTTCGGTTATCAGGTCGGCAAGCAGTTCGGCCACACGCTGCTGCCCACCCGCGCCGGGCTGGTGCCGTTCACCATCACCGACCAGCTCAAGGAAGTGTGTACCGAGCTGTCCGGCACCTCGGTGGACTGCCTGGTGAGCTGCAACGACATCAGCTTCCGGGAAAACATCCTGTTCACGCATCGCGGCCTCAGTGGCCCGGCGATCTTGCAGATCTCTTCGTTCTGGCAGCCCGGTGACACCGTGGAAATCAACCTGCTGCCCGATCATGACGTACCCGCGTGGCTCACCGGACAACAGGCCGAACGCCCCAACAGTGAGCTGAAAACCCTGCTGGGCGAAATCTTCACCAAGAAGATGGCCAACCTGATCGCCGAACACTGGTTCGCCTCGAAACCCATGAAGCAGTACACCCACGCCGAACTGGCCGACATCGCCGAAAAGCTCGCGAGCTGGAAAGTGGTCCCGGC
The DNA here is from genome assembly GCF_002093745.1 of Pseudomonas graminis. Taxonomy (GTDB): domain Bacteria; phylum Pseudomonadota; class Gammaproteobacteria; order Pseudomonadales; family Pseudomonadaceae; genus Aquipseudomonas. Next base: position 200,211 of record NZ_MTSB01000002.1, on the reverse strand, counting down.
CGGCACTGAAGGCTATCGCACTGCCGAAGTGACGCTGGGTGGCATCGACACCCGCGAAGTGTCGTCCAAGACGATGGAGTCGCTGAAGTCCCCTGGCCTCTATTTCATTGGCGAAGTGCTGGACGTGAGCGGCCACCTGGGCGGTTTCAACTTCCAGTGGGCCTGGGCCTCGGCTTATGCAGCGGCGCACTATGTTTGACGTAACGTTTTGACATAACACCGCACCACTGCAAACCGGTACAAATTTTGCGAATCGGATGTACAGCCAGCCATTTGGTCTGTACATATCCTCCTGCAAGATCGATCAATAGCGCACAGGGCCGTCAGCTTATCCATGGCATCGAAATCTCTCCGTCATACACTCCGTCGATTGTGGGCGCTGGATAAATTCAGCTATAGCGTTCGAGTCTTTATCGCCCTGACCGGCAGCATGGCGCTGTGCTGGTATCAAAACGAGATGGCCCTGCTGATCCCACTGTTTCTGGGAATCATCGCCTGCGCACTCGCCGAAACCGATGACAGCTGGCAAGGCCGCCTCAACGCGTTGGCCGTGACCCTGGTGTGTTTCAGCATCGCCGCCCTCGCCGTCGAACTGCTGTTCCCTTACCCGTGGCTGTTTGTCTGCTCCCTGGCGCTGGCCAGCTTTTGCCTGACCATGCTCGGCGCACTGGGCGAACGTTACGGTGCCATCGCCTACGGCACGCTGATTCTCTCGGTCTACACCATGATTGGCGTCGATCAGCGTGGCGGCGAAGTGCTGGACTTCTGGCATGAACCGATGCTGCTGGTGGCGGGCGCGGCCTGGTACGGCCTGCTGTCAGTGCTATGGCAGATGCTGTTTTCCAACCAGCCGGTGCAGCAGGCGCTGGCACGCCTGTTTCGTGAGCTGGGGCAATACCTGAAACTCAAATCGACGCTGTTCGAACCGATTCGCACACTTGATGTAGAAGCGCGGCGACTGGAACTGGCGCAGCAGAACGGCCGGGTGGTTGCGGCGCTGAACTCTACCAAGGAAATCATCCTGCACCGCGTCGGCAGCGGTCGCCCCGGCTCGAAGGTCAGCCGCTACCTGAAGCTGTACTTCATTGCACAGGACATTCACGAACGCGCCAGTTCGTCGCATTACCCTTACAACTCACTGGCCGAGGCGTTTTTCCACAGTGACGTGCTGTTCCGCTGCCAGCGCCTCTTGCGTCAGCAAGGTGTGGCCTGTCAGGCGCTCTCAGAGTCCATCCAGCTGCGTCAGCCGTTCGTTTATGACCCAAGCTTCGCCGAAGCCATGGAAGACCTGCAGGCGTCGCTTGAGCACCTGCGCATCCAGAGCAACCCGGCGTGGCGCGGCTTGCTGCGTTCGCTGCGTGCATTGGCTGCCAACCTGGGTACGCTCGACCGCCTGATCAGCGACGCCAGCAACCCGGACGCCGTTGCCGACGCCACCGACAGCAGCCTGCTGGACCGCTCGCCGCGCAACCTCAAAGATGTCTGGACGCGCCTGCGCCTGCAGATGACCCCGACATCGCTGCTGTTTCGCCACGCCTTGCGCCTGCCACTGGCGCTGACCATCGGCTATGCGATGGTGCATCTGATCCACCCGTCGCAAGGCTACTGGATCATTCTGACGACCGTGTTTGTCTGCCAGCCCAGTTACGGCGCCACCCGGCGCAAGCTCGGGCAGAGGATCATCGGAACGGCGATTGGCCTGACGGTCGGCTGGGTGCTGTTCGACCTGGTCACCAGCCCTATTCTGCAATCGATGTGTGCGGTGCTGGCCGGCGTGGTGTTCTTCGTCAACCGCACCACGCGCTACACCCTGTCGACCGCCGCCATCACGGTCATGGTGCTGTTCTGCTTCAATCAGGTGGGTGACGGTTACGGCCTGTTTCTGCCGCGCCTGTTCGACACCCTGCTGGGCAGCCTGATCGCCGGTCTTGCCGTGTTTCTGTTCCTGCCCGACTGGCAGGGCCGACGCCTGAACAAAGTGCTGGCCAACACCCTGACCTGCAACAGCATTTACCTGCGCCAGATCATGCAGCAGTACGCCAAGGGCAAAAGCGACGACCTGGCCTACCGACTGGCCAGGCGCAACGCCCACAATGCTGACGCCGCGTTGTCGACCACGCTGGCAAACATGCTCATGGAGCCCGGTCACTTTCGCAAGGAAGCAGACGTCGGTTTCCGTTTTCTGGTGCTGTCGCACACGTTGCTGAGCTACCTGTCAGGCCTGGGCGCGCACCGGGACACGCAATTGCCGGCTGACATCCGCGAGCACCTGATCGATAACGTCGGCCCCACGCTGGCCGCCAGCATTGATGAAATCGCCTCAGGGCTGGCCGAGAAGAAGCCTGTCGCGGTGCAAAGTGATGCCGAGGAAGCGCTGGCTTCGCAACTCGAGCAGCTTCCGGAAGAGATGGATGAAAGCCAGCGTCTGGTACAAGCCCAACTGGCCCTGATCTGCCGTCAACTGGCTCCGTTGCGCACCCTTGCAGCGCACCTGATCAAAGTTCCGGAGGCGGTTGCAGACCGTGCAGTCTGAGCAGTTCTTCGTAAGTGCCGTCAGCTTTCATGGCGGCAATCTCGCGGTCAAAATCGGCAACGATTTTCGCGTGATTCGGGTTTTTCAGACTGACCAGAATGTGCAGGCTGTTCTCGCTCAATGAGCCCGGCACCAGCTCGACCCGATTGCGCACTTCATCAGACTCCAGTGCCAGGTTGTAGCGGGCGACGTATTCATCTTCCAGCGCGAGGTCGACTCGACCGGCTGCCAGCATGCGCACTGCCGTGGAGAAGTTCTGCACCAGCACCTTCTTGAGCAGCGTGTCGTTATCGAACGCAGGTGAATACGCGTACCCCCTTACAACGGCAATGCGGTATTCATGAAGCTGCTCATGGGTCAGGTTACCGATGGGCGATTCCTTGCGCTTGATGAAGCGAATCCGATTGAGCAGATACTCCGTTGAAAACTGCCCCACCTTGGTACGGTCTTCGCTGAACCAGGCGTTGATCAGCACATCATGACGCCCTTCGCGCAACCCCAGCATGGCCCGCGCCCAAGGCACCTGCTCGTACAGCGTGGAATAACCCGCGCGGCGCAATGCCGTATTGACGATGTCCGTGGCGAGGCCGCCATTGAGCAGCATTGCGTCGGTGAACGGTGGCCAAGGGTCCGCGACCAGACGCAGTTTTTCCGCTGAGCTGGCAGGTGCCATCAGCAAAAAGACCAGCAACCCAACTGCGCGAAGCAAATTCGACATGCCCAGGTTCCTGAGAAGATCGGCGAGCCCGATTCACTCCTATCGGCAGCAAAACGGTCGTTCATTAGCGTGTCTGCACATTATTCAAGACCCTGAGCAGTCAATAGACAACTCGCAGGGAGGACATGTTCTGCAAAGCTGCGCGTACTTGAATGACAGCGTTTATTGGGAATGTCGCCGGATACGTTTAGACTTCGCTTCTGGTTTATCTGCGAGTCTGCGACATGTCTATCGAATGGATCTGCAAACATCACACCGAATTGAGCATCCAGCAGCTCTTCGCCGTGCTGCAACTGCGCGCGGAGGTGTTTGTGGTCGAGCAGCAATGCGTTTATCTGGACGTGGACGGGCAGGACCTGACAGGCGATACCTGCCACTTGATGGCCTGGCAAGGCGACAAACTGGTGGCGTACCTTCGCCTGCTCGACCCCATCCAGCAGGGCGGCGACGTGACCATCGGCCGAGTGGTGACCTCGCCGTCGATTCGCAGCAGAGGGATTGGCCATGAACTGATGGTCCAGGCCCTCGAAAATGCCGAACGCAAATGGCCAGACCAGCCTATTTACTTATCGGCTCAGGCTCACTTGCAGGGCTATTACAGCCGCTACGGCTTCGACCCTATCGGCGAAATCTACCTGGAAGACGACATTCCCCACATTGGTATGCGTCGCGATCTGGACTAAGGCAACATTGAAAAAGGATTCGTCGATGGAGGTCAGCAAGACTAAAAGCAGTTTTTATCGCCGCCTGTATGTGGCGTACCTGATTGATTCGAAGCTCGCCTGCAGCGTACCCGAATTGATGGCAGTGACCGGCATGCCACGCCGCACCGCGCAGGACACCATCAGCGCGCTCGCCGATCTGGACATCGCGTGCGAATTCGAACAGCAGGAAGGTGCTCGCCATCACGCCGGCAGTTACTGCATTCGCGACTGGGGCGCCATCGACAAGGCCTGGATCGCCCGCAACCTGAATGGCATCAAGGCGGTGCTTGGTTACCCTTGAGGGGTGCCAGCCTGTAGATCGCGATACGTCAGGTAAACGCGCAAGTCGAATTCCAGCTGGTGGTAGCCGGGCAGCATGTGTTCGCACAACTGGTAAAACGCCTTGTTGTGGTCTGACTCCCGGAAATGAGCCAGCTCATGGACGACGATCATTTTCAGAAATTCCGGCGGTGCTTCCTTGAACAGGGCCGCCACACGAATCTCGTTGCTGGCCTTGAGCTTGCCGCCCTGCACCCTGGATATCTTGGTGTGCAGCCCGAGCGCGCGATGAGTCAGGTCGAGGCGATTATCGAACAGGACTTTTTTGATGGCCGGCGCGTTGCGCAGGTGATCCTGCTTCAAGCCCAACGCGAAGGCATAAAGGGCCTTGTCGCTTTGAATCTGATGGCGCTCGGGGTAGCGCTGTTGCAGGTAATCCGCCAGCCGGCCCTGCTCGATCAACTGCTGAACCTGATCCTGCAGGGCCTGCGGATAGGCTTGCAGGTATTTGAGCGGGGCGGGGCTGAGCGCGGTCATAGGTCGCTGGCGATGGTCAGAAAGGCGCCATTCTACAGCAATCCATTGCGCTTCAAGGCTGACACCTCAACGTGCGCCGGGAAATGCAGAGCCTCTTCGGCCACCATCGGGTGCGAGATAAAAAACCCCTGCACAATCTGACAGCCGTTATCGGCCAGCCATTGGTATTGCTCATGGGTCTCGACGCCCTCGGCAATCACCAGCATATCCAGGTTGCGACTCAGATCGATAATGCTGCTTGCCAGCGCCGACTCTCGCCTGGACCCGATAATGTTGGCCACAAACCGCCGGTCGAGCTTCAGGGTGTCCAGTTGCAGGTTACGCAGGTGCGACAGTGAGCACTCCCCCGTGCCAAAGTCGTCCAGCGCAATGCGCACACCGATATCGTGCAGCAACCCCAACTGTTTGTGGCTGTGCGTGAGGTTGTTGACCAGCGAGCTTTCCGTGATTTCCACCTCCAGCTGGCCCGGCTTCAGCTCGAAACGATCCATCGCACGTTTCAGCTCCGACGCCAGGTTGGGCATGCAGAACTGCGTGGGGCTCACGCAGACGCTCACCACCACCTCAGAAGCAAACACCCGACTCCAGACCTGACGCTGCTCGGCACCTTGATCGAAGATCCAGCCGCCCAGCCGGTTGATCAGCCGTGTTTCTTCCAGCAGCGGGATGAACAGCGCAGGAGGCACTTCGCCGACCGCCGGATGCTGCCAGCGCAGCAGCGCCTCGAACCCTCGCAGCCGACCGTCCGCGACATGAATCTGGGGCTGATAGACCACCGAGAAGTCCTTGCCGTCGATGGCCGTGCGCACACTCTCTTCCAGCATCAGCCGTGAGCGAGCGCGCCCGTTCATGTTCTGGTCATAGAACCGGTATTGCTGGCGCCCTGCGCGCTTGGCCTCGTACATGGCGATATCCGCCGCACGTAACAAGCCGTCCAGATTCGAGCCGCAATCCGGAAAGGTCGCAATGCCGACGCTCGCGCCAAGGGTGATATCGACACCGTCAACCTGCCGCCTGCCCGATACACGCTCAATGAGCTTTTCCGCTATTTTTGCAGCCTGCTCGGGATAGTCGAGGCCATCGATGACCACGGTAAACTCGTCGCCACCTACCCGCGCCAGCACGTCATAAGGCCGCATGCAGTCCTTGAATTGCTGAGCGACCCAGAGCAACACCTGATCGCCGGCATCGTGGCCGAGCGCATCGTTGATCTGCTTGAAGCCGTCCAGATCCATGAACAGCACAACGAGGTATTTATCCGCCTGTTCATTGCGCAACAGCATGCTTTCGACGGCCTGATACAGCCCGCGCCGATTGAGCAGACCGGTCAAGGCATCGGTAACGGCCTGTTTTTCAAGTTGCTGATAAAGGTCACGGACCACCGACATGTCCAGCACCGTCAGCACCATCGCCTTCTGCTCGGCAGGCAGCGCGGCACAGGACAAGGCGACCGGCAACTGCGTGCCCTGCACCGTGCGCAGAACAGCATCGTGTACCCGGTAGGTGTCTGCTTTGCGATAGTGCTGATAGAAGCCCGACTCCAGCCAGCCGCCCACTTGTGGCTCGACGACATAATCGAGCACCTGGGTGCCGCGCAACTGATCGACCGATGCATTCAACAGCTGGCAGATGGCAGGGTTGGCAAAGCTGATCAAGCCGGCTTCGTCCACGACCAGAATACCTTCGGCCACGTTGGACAGGACCGAGGCGTTAAACGCCCGAGCCGACTCCAGTTCGTGGGAAAGCTGCTGCAGTGCCCGACGATTGCGCTGCTGCTCCAGCAGGGTCTGCACCTTGGGCTTAAGAACGTTGGGGTCGAACGGTTTGAAGAGGTAATCCGTCGCACCGTTTGCGTACCCTTTTTGCACCGCGTCCTGGGTCTGCTCGTTGGCTGTCAGAAAAATAATGGGGGTGAGCCGGGTGCGTTGGCTGCCACGCATCAATCGCGCGACCTCGAAACCGTCCATGCCCGGCATCTGTACGTCCAGCAATACCAGATCGACTTCCTGCTCCAGAAGCACCGTCAGCGCTTCAATGCCTGAGCTGGCGGTCACGATGTGCCAATCCGTCCTTTGCAGAACAGCGCACATCGTCACCAGATTTTCCGGGTAATCGTCTACAACCAACAATACTGAAGAGCCATCATGTGGCTGGGGTGGCACGCGTTCCATGCTGCTTCTCTGTGTGGGTATGACGCCTGTACGTCAGGACGACCGTCATACGTTGGTTCCAACTCTAGCCCCGTCTTGCCAAAAGCAGAAGCAAGGCACCTCTTCCCAATCATCAAAGTTCGATCTAACCGACTAACGGTCATTCTCTACAGCCCTTGAAAACCCTGCCCTGCAGAAAAAGTGACAGCACTTTGACGTCATTCGTTCGACAATTTTCCATTAACAAATTGTCTTACAAGCCGTATAAAACCCTCCCCCAACCTTTCCCTACAGACCAGAGACCTTCATCGCTGGCAAAACGTATTTATGGACGGATAGAAAATGATAGATCTTGGATCGTGGAACCTCAGCATTCCGGTGGAGACACCGCCCAAGACCATCGAAACCTCTCAACTGGTAAAGGGTTACGACGGGAAGTACTTCGAATCGAAGTCCGACTCCATTGTGTTCTGGTCGCCGGTCACGGGCACCAAAACCGAAAACGCCAAATATTCGCGAACCGAACTACGAGAAACCTGGGCCGACGGATCACTGCACAACTGGGTCTACACAGATGCAGACAATTATCTGAACGCCAAACTGGAAGTCGACCAGGTCCCTTCAAGCGGCAAGGTCGTGATCGGCCAGATCCACGCGTATGAAAGCACCGAGCCTCTGCTGAAAGTCGAATACCAGTACGATGAAGACACCAAAACAGGCGACATCGTTGCCAAGGTTCGCAATCGTTACGATGACGACGAGAGCAAGGTCTATACGATAGTCGAAGGTGTGAAGCTGAATGAAACATTCAAGTACGTCATCCACCTGAGCAAAGGCGGCAAACTGACGGTCAGCGTCAACGACATCGACTGGAGCAAACGCATCAGCAAGACCTGGAGCAACAAACCGCTGTACTTCAAGGCCGGTGTCTACACCCAGGACAACACGGGATACACCTCGGAGGGCGGCAAGGCCACGTTCTACAACCTCGACATCGACCACAATAAAAGCTGAGCCCCTCAGCGTTCAGGCATAAGCAAAACGGCCCGCACTTTCACTGGAAAGGCGGGCCGCTTTCGTTTCAGCAGTACGCTATCAACGGTTGGCTTTGAAGTCCTGCTCAGCCGCGAGGAAACGCGTCTGCATGGATGCCGATGCAGGCTTGCCGATCAGGCTGAACGCCACGATGGCGATGCTGGCCAGGATGAAGCCGGGGATGATTTCATACAGCCCCATCGTGCTGAATTGCTTCCACAGCACCACGGTCACAGCACCGACAATCACGCCGGCCAGTGCGCCGTTGCGCGTCATGCCTTTCCACAGCACCGAAATCAGTACCACAGGGCCGAAGGCGGCGCCGAAACCTGCCCAGGCGTAGCTCACCAAGCCCAGCACGCGGTTCTCGGGGTTGGCGGCCAGCAAAATGGCAATGATCGCGATCAGCAGCACCATTGCACGACCGACCCAGACCAGCTCGACCTGAGACGCGTTCTTGCGCAGATAAGCCTTGTAGAAGTCTTCGGTGAGTGCGCTGGAACATACCAGCAACTGGCAGCTCAGTGTGCTCATGACCGCCGCCAGAATCGCCGAAAGCAGCACGCCGGCAATCCACGGATTGAACAGCAACTTGGCCAGTTCGATGAACACACGCTCCGGGTTTTCAGTCACCGGACCGGCCACCTCCGGATGAGCAGAGAAATACGCTATACCGAAAAAGCCTACAGCGACCGTGCCACCCAGACAGAGGATCATCCAGGCCATGGATATGCGACGGGCGCTGGCAATCGATTTGACCGAATCTGCCGCCATGAAGCGCGCCAGGATATGCGGCTGACCGAAATAACCCAGCCCCCAGCCCAGCAGGGAAATGATGCCGATGAAGGTAGTGTTCTTGAACATATCGAAGCTGGTCGGATCCTTCGCTTCGATCGCCAGGAAGGTGGTATCGATACCCCCGGTTGCCAACAGGACGATGATCGGCGTCAGGATCAGCGCGAAGATCATCAGCGTGGCCTGCACGGTATCGGTCCAGCTGACCGCCAGGAAGCCACCGACGAACGTGTAGGCGATGGTCGCTGCAGCACCGGCCCAAAGGGCAGTTTCGTACGGCATGCCGAAAGTGCTTTCGAACAGACGCGCGCCGGCGACGATGCCCGAGGCGCAATAGATGGTGAAGAACACCAGAATCACGATGGCCGAGATGATGCGCAGCAGCCCGCTATTGTCCTCGAAACGGCTGCTGAAATAGTCGGGCAAGGTCAGTGCATCGCCGTTGTGTTCGGTCTGCACACGCAGACGGCCGGCGACGAACAGCCAGTTCAGGTAGGCACCGATGATAAGCCCGATTGCGATCCAGCTTTCCGACAGGCCGGACATGTAAATGGCACCCGGCAACCCCATCAGCAGCCAGCCGCTCATGTCCGAAGCGCCCGCCGACAGAGCCGTGACCACGCTGCCCAGGCTGCGTCCGCCGAGAATGTAATCCGAAAGGTTGTTGGTCGAGCGATAGGCCATCAGGCCGATCAATACCATTGCCGCGATGTAGATCACGAACGTGATCAAGGTAGGGTTGCTGACACTCATGAGTTCTGCCTTGGCATTGTTTTTATGTTGGCACCTGATGCGGCAGCGGGCCACCTGATGGTGATCCACACGTTCGCACCCGACACCGCGCTGACTGATTCCCTGCGGAATGACAGTCACGGTTGCACCGAGAAACGAATCCTATGAAACAAACCGAACAAGGTGCAACCCATTTCATCGCGCAAGTTGCACCTGTTACAAAAAAACAGGTTTACGCGATTTTTCGCCCTATTTTAGGGCGCTTTTGGCGCAACACACAAAAATACACGCACTAGTAATGAGCGTAGCGGACATTTCCTGAGCCAATCGGCAGGAATGTCACAAAATATTGTCGAAACAGGGTTGCACTCGGTTGCACCCCATGAACTCCAGCGCTAATCTGCGCCAAAGCCGATGCCACGTTCGAGTGGCTATAATGAGGACAACATATGGCCACTACCACGCTGGGCGTCAAACTTGACGACCCGACCCGCGAGCGATTGAAAGCCGCCGCCCAGTCCATCGACCGCACGCCACACTGGTTGATCAAGCAGGCGATCTTCAATTACCTGGAAAAGCTGGAGAGTGGTGCAACCCTGCTGGAGCTGAACGGCTCGACAGGCAAGGACAATGATGACCGTGGCGAACTGGCAGAAGACACCGGGCTGCAATGCTTTCTGGATTTTGCCGAAAGCATTCAACCGCAATCCGTGCTGCGCGCCGCGATCACTTCTGCCTACCGTCGCCCGGAGCCCGAAGTAGTCCCCATGCTGCTGGAGCAGGCTCGCCTGACAGCGCCTGTGGCAGAAGCCACCAACAAGCTGGCCGCCTCGATTGCCGAAAAGCTGCGCAACCAGAAAAGCGCCGGTGGCCGTGCCGGTATCGTTCAGGGCCTGCTGCAAGAGTTTTCGCTGTCTTCTCACGAAGGCGTTGCCCTCATGTGCCTGGCCGAAGCGCTGCTGCGTATTCCGGACAAGGGCACGCGCGACGCCTTGATTCGCGACAAGATCAGTAACGGTAACTGGCAGCCGCACCTGGGCAACAGCCCTTCGCTGTTCGTCAATGCGGCCACCTGGGGGCTGCTGCTGACCGGCAAGCTGGTCGCCACACACAACGAAGCAGGCCTGACCTCTTCGCTGAGCCGCATCATCGGCAGGAGCGGTGAGCCGATGATCCGCAAGGGCGTCGACATGGCCATGCGCCTGATGGGCGAGCAGTTCGTCACCGGTGAAACCATCGGCGAAGCCCTGGCCAATGCCAGCCGTTTTGAAGCCAAGGGCTTCCGCTATTCCTACGACATGCTGGGTGAAGCCGCACTGACCGAGCACGACGCGCAGAAGTACCTGGCGTCCTACGAGCAGGCCATTCACTCCATCGGCAAAGCCTCGCACGGTCGGGGCATTTACGAAGGACCGGGCATTTCCATCAAGCTGTCGGCACTGCACCCGCGCTACAGCCGCGCTCAGTACGAACGCGTGATGGAGGAGTTGTATCCGCGCCTGCTGTCGCTCACCTTGCTGGCTAAACAATATGATATCGGCCTGAACATCGACGCCGAGGAAGCCGACCGCCTGGAGCTGTCGCTGGATCTGCTGGAACGCCTGTGCTTCGAGCCGCAACTGACCGGCTGGAACGGCATCGGTTTCGTGATTCAGGCTTATCAGAAGCGCTGCCCGTATGTGATCGATTACGTGATCGATCTGGCACGTCGCAGCCGCCATCGCCTGATGATCCGTCTGGTGAAGGGTGCTTACTGGGACAGCGAAATCAAGCGCGCGCAGGTCGAAGGCCTGGAAGGCTACCCGGTGTATACCCGCAAGGTGTACACCGATGTTTCGTACATCGCGTGCGCCCGCAAGTTGCTGGCGGCGCCGGAAGTCATCTACCCGCAATTCGCCACGCACAACGCCCATACGCTGGCAGCCATCTACCAGATTGCCGGTCAGAACTATTACCCCGGCCAGTACGAATTCCAATGCCTGCATGGCATGGGCGAGCCGCTGTACGAACAGGTCGTCGGCAAGGTCGCCGATGGCAAGCTGAACCGTCCTTGTCGCGTTTACGCGCCGGTCGGCACGCATGAAACACTGCTGGCGTATCTGGTCCGTCGCCTGCTGGAAAACGGCGCCAATACCTCGTTCGTCAATCGCATTGCCGACCACTCGATCTCCATTCAGGAACTGGTGGCCGACCCGGTCAGCCAGATCGAGCGCATGGCGACTCAGGAAGGGGGGTTCGGCCTGCCGCATCCGCGTATTCCGCTGCCGCGTGACCTGTACGGTTCTGAGCGCGCCAACTCCAGCGGCATCGACATGGCCAACGAGCATCGCCTGGCTTCGCTGTCTTCGGCGCTGCTGGCCACTGCGCACAATGACTGGAAGGCCGCGCCAATGCTCGGCTGCCCGACCGGTGCCGGCAGCCTGACCGCAGCGCTGAACCCTTCGGACCTGCGTGATGTGGTGGGGCATGTGCAGGAAGCCTCGCTGCAGGATGTCGATAACGCCATCCAGTGCGCCTTGAGTGCTGGCCCAATCTGGCAGGCCACGCCGCCTGCCGAGCGTGCAGCCATTCTGGAGCGCGCGGCCGATCTGATGGAAGCCGACATTCAGCCGCTGATGGGCTTGCTGGTCCGTGAAGCAGGCAAGACGTTCGCCAACGCCATCGCAGAGGTGCGTGAAGCGGTGGACTTCCTGCGCTACTACGCCGTGCAGGCGCGCAATGACTTTACCAACGACGGCCACCGCCCCTTGGGGCCGGTGGTTTGCATCAGCCCGTGGAACTTCCCGCTGGCCATTTTCAGCGGGCAGGTTGCCGCAGCGCTGGCTGCCGGTAACCCGGTGCTGGCCAAACCCGCCGAGCAGACACCGCTAATCGCCGCCCAGGCCGTGCGCCTGCTGCTTGAAGCCGGTATTCCGGAAGGCGTGCTGCAATTGCTGCCAGGCCGTGGCGAAACCGTCGGTGCCGGGCTGGTAGGTGATGAGCGCGTGAAAGGGGTGATGTTCACCGGCTCCACCGAAGTCGCCCGCTTGCTGCAGCGCAACGTGGCCGGGCGTCTGGATTCGCAGGGCCGCCCTATCCCGCTGATTGCTGAGACCGGTGGCCAGAACGCGATGATCGTCGACTCTTCGGCACTGACCGAACAGGTGGTGATCGACGTGGTGTCCTCGGCGTTCGACAGCGCGGGGCAACGCTGCTCGGCACTGCGCGTGCTGTGCCTGCAGGAAGACTCGGCTGACCGAGTCATTGAAATGCTCAAGGGCGCAATGGCTGAAGGCCGTCTGGGCAACCCCGAGCGTCTGTCCGTGGATATCGGTCCGGTTATCGACGCTGAAGCCAAGGCCGGGATCGAGAAACACATCCAGGCCATGCGCGACAAGGGACGCACGGTTTATCAGGTCGCCATCGCCGACAGTGCCGAACTCAAGCGCGGCACCTACGTGATGCCGACCCTGATCGAGCTGGAAAGCTTCGATGAGCTGCAACGCGAAATCTTCGGCCCTGTGTTGCACGTGGTGCGCTACAAGCGCAAGGAACTGGACCAGCTGATCGCTCAGATCAATGCGTCCGGTTATGGCCTGACGCTCGGCGTGCATACCCGGATCGACGAAACCATCGCCAAGGTGATCGACAACGTCAACGCCGGTAACGTGTACGTCAACCGCAACATCGTCGGGGCCGTGGTGGGTGTTCAGCCGTTTGGCGGCGAGGGCCTGTCCGGCACCGGCCCGAAAGCCGGTGGCCCGCTGTACCTGTATCGCCTGCTGTCGACGCGACCGCAGGATGCCATCGAGCAATCATTCGTACGCGGCGACGCGCTGTCTGCGCCGGATACCCGCTTGCGTGACGTGTTGAGCAAACCGCTGCAAGCCTTGAAAGCCTGGGCGGCCAGCCACCAACATGCCGAACTGGATGCCTTGTGCAGCCTGTACGCCGAGCAGTCACAAAGCGGCATCACTCGCCAGCTGGCTGGCCCGACCGGCGAGCGCAACAGCTACGCCATCCTGCCGCGCGAACACGTGCTGTGCCTGGCCGATGACGAAGGCGACCTGCTGATTCAACTGGCTGCCGTTCTGGCTGTCGGTGGCTCGGCCATCTGGCCGGAAACCGATGTCAGCAAGCCGCTTCGCGCTCGTCTGCCGAAAGATGTGCAGGCACGTATCAAGCTGGTCCCGGACTGGAGCAAGGACGAGGTCGCCATAGACGCCGTCCTGCACCACGGCGATTCCGATCAGTTGCGCGCCATCTGCCAGCAGATCGCCCGGCGCAATGGTGCAATAGTCGGTGTCAACGGTCTCTCCCACGGCGAAACCAATGTCCCGCTGGAGCGTCTGGTGATCGAGCGCGCGCTGAGCGTCAACACCGCAGCGGCCGGGGGCAATGCGAGCTTGATGACGATCGGGTGAGGCTACAGCGCTTTAGCAGGTGACGCGAAGCGCTCAGCCTTAAGGCCTCTGCCCGCAGGGCGTGGGAGCGAACCTGTTCGCGAAGACGGTGTTTCAGAGGATGCTTTTTTCGGCGATCATACCGGCACTTTCGTGAACAGGTTCACCCCCACGGCCTCCGGCGATACTCAAAAAGCGGACTTTTGTGTATCGCTGAGCGCTCCGCGCTGGCATGCAGGCCTGGACGCTCTGCCTCCGCTCTTTCGTTCCAGTATCACAATACGGCGGCACCACGCCCGCCTATCACCCGAATCAATCTTGCTACCCTCCCCCTGCAACGCGACCTAGACTGAGCCTATTCCAAGAACAGGTGCGCCATCATGTCCGAGTTGCTGCTCAGTTCCCGCAATCTGGCTTTCGAGCTGTACGAGGTGCTGGACGCCGAAGGGCTGATCCGGCGTGAACGGTTTGCCGAACATTCGCGGGAAACGTTCGATGCAGCACTGGGCACGGCACGTACCCTCGCGGAAAAGTACTTCGCGCCACACAATCGCAAGGCAGACGAGAACGAGCCGCGCTATGAAAACGGCGAGGCCATTCTGATCCCTGAGGTCAAGCCGGCCGTAGACGCGTTCCTTGAGGCTGGCTTTCTCAATGCATCACGCGACTTCGAAGCAGGCGGCATGCAATTGCCTACCCTGTTATCGCAGGCCTGTTTTGCCCACTTCCAGGCCGCCAATGTCGGGACCACGTCATACCCGTTTCTGACGATGGGGGCGGCCAATCTGATCGAAAGTTTCGGCAGTGACGAACAGAAACAGCGCTTTCTTAAACCGATGATAGAAGGCCGCTTCTTTGGCACGATGGCGTTGACCGAACCGCACGCTGGCTCGTCACTGTCGGACATTCGCACGCGCGCCGAACCCGCTTCCGACGGCACGTATCGACTGCGCGGCAACAAGATATTCATCTCCGGGGGCGATCATTCGCTGTCGGAAAATATCGTCCACCTGGTGCTGGCAAAGCTGCCGGATGCGCCAGGCGGGGTCAAAGGGATCTCGCTGTTCATCGTGCCCAAGTTTCTGGTCAACGATGACGGCAGCCTTGGCAAGCGCAACGATGTGCTGCTGGCCGGGCTGTTCCACAAGATGGGCTGGAAAGGCACAACGTCCACTGCACTCAACTTCGGCGATCAGGGAGCGTGCGTCGGGTATCTGGTCGGCAAACCGCATCAGGGTCTGACGTACATGTTCCAGATGATGAACGAAGCGCGCATCGGTGTAGGCCTGGGTGCCGTCATGCTCGGTTACTCGGGTTATCTGTATTCGCTGGACTACGCACGTGAGCGGCCTCAGGGTCGGTTGCCCGACAGCAAGAGCCCCGAAAGCACGCCCGTTCCGATCATTCAACACGCGGATGTACGGCGCATGTTGCTGACTCAAAAGGCTTACGTGGAAGGCGCGTTTGACTTGTGCCTGTACGCCTCGCGACTGTTCGACGACACCCAGACCGGCGAAACCGAAGACGCCCGCAAACACGCCCACGAGTTGCTGGACCTGCTGACCCCCGTCGTCAAATCCTGGCCATCGGAGTTCTGCCTGAAGGCCAACGAACTGGCGATCCAGGTGCTCGGCGGTCATGGCTACACCCGTGAGTACCCGGTCGAGCAGTACTACCGCGACAACCGTCTCAACCCGATTCACGAAGGCACGCACGGCATTCAGTCGCTGGACCTGCTGGGCCGCAAGCTGGCCCAGAACGGTGGCACCGGCCTCAAACAACTGCTGCGTCTTATTTCCAGTGCCTGCGAGCGCGCACAGGCGCACGAATCCCTTGATGAACTGCGCCAGCCTCTCGAACACCTGGTGGCACGCCTGCAAGCCGTCACGCTGGGGCTGCTGACCGACATGGCTCAGGGCAGAATCACCAGCACCCTTGCCAACTCGGCGCTGTACCTCAAGGTATTCGGGCACACCATCATTGGCTGGCGCTGGCTGGAACAGGCGATCCGTTCAGAGGAAGGCTTGAGCACAGGCAATCAGGCCGATAACGACTTCTACAAGGGCAAACTGCAAGCAGCCCGCTACTTCCTGACATGGGAAGTGCCGGGCTGCCATCACGAGCTGGCGATTCTGGAAAACCGCGATGACACGTGTTTGTCGATGCAAGAAGCGTGGTTCTGATTCCGTTACCACTGGTTCGAACTGCCGGCCTTGATCTGCGCTTTTACTTTGAAAGGGAAGTAAAAATCGACTGCGTTATTAAGACGCTCGATATACGCCACGGACAAGACCTCATCAACCGGCGAGTAGGAGCGGTCCAGCAAGTCAAAATAGTCGGGGCGCGCCTCTCGCAGCACATCGGAAAACAGCCTGGGGCCGGTCAGCTCCGAGATACGGGTCATGTACGGTTTCATCCGCGCCTTCGACGCCAGCCTCAGCGCCTCGGTTGCGTTATTCATCACGGGGCGAGGCGTCGTAAAGAAAGCCTTGTTCGCCTGCCGCTCGCGCTCGAAACGCCGGGTTATTTCCTTTAACACCCGGCGCAGGACAGGGTTATCAGGATGGCTGGCGAAATGACTGTTACCTGGCCCGGTGTAGCTTAACGACGGCGCATCCAGACGTGTGCCCAAAAGGACATCGTTCGGTCCGGCCAGCAATTCAGCGCCTGCAAACGAGCTCGCTATTTCATCGTCACAATCGACATAGATACCGCCATATTCGTTGATCAGGCGATACCGCAAGATGTCGGATGCGGCCGCGTAGTTATGGTTTTCAGAGTGACGAAAATAATGAAATGCCTCGCCATTCTCACCGTTCAGAAAATCCGCATAGAACGGTTCATCTTTCAGATGTGAAATGTGCATCTCGGGATGCTCACGAAAGTAATCGGACAGTTGGTCGTATGCCTGGGGAGCGTCGATATCAATGTGCAAATGAAAACGGACCCCAGGGCTGACACTCATGTTGCGCTGGATGTTCTTCAACAATTCATCGCCAGGAACGCTGTCACCCATCCAGAGGTGATGAATGACACGACTGACAGGCTGAGCCTCTGTCGGTAATTCGGGCAGCCGAGGGAAGGTGTATATCTCGTAACGTTTACTCTGGGGAAACGAGGTTTCCACGCTCCTGAACATCTTCAGCGAACCGCTTTTCCACTGTCCGTTCGGGTCGAGCCATACCGGTTTTGCCAATGCCGAATCGGTTTTCCAGCAGCCGTTGTCTGCATCGTAGTAGATGCGCGTATTCACGCCGTTAAGGCGAATAAAGTATTTTTCCTTGATCGCCCCCGTCTCGGCACTGGGGACTTCTTCAGTTGAAACACCGTCCAGCGGCAACTCCACCTGCACCTTGGCCTCTCTGCGCTGCAATGGAATTTCCGGCTCGTCCGGCGTAACCGATACCGGCGCGTCAATGGGTTCACTGATCGGTGGCAGGTGCGAGCCGTCGAAACTTTCCCCGCCTCGCAACCCCGGCTTGAGGTCAAGGTCCCAGTAACCGGTATCAAGGGTCTTTACGTACGGCCCCCACACGCGCGGGTCCGAAGGCGAACGGATACGAAACTGTTTTTCCTGAGCGATCCACTCCACGCGGAATACCCGGTCATGCAGTTCAATGTAGTGTTTACCTTGAACAGGATAGACACCGGCAAACTCGCCCTGAGCGATCTCCGGCCATTCACAAGGCGCCTCAAGTGCCCGCAACAAACGACGCATTTTGGCGTCAAGCGAGCTTAGCGCCGGAGGTTGAGCCCTGAAAACCGGAGCATGCCCGTTTTCAATCGACGGTTCGAAAGGCATAACGGGGCCTGAAATTTCATAGCCGCCGCCTGCTTCGTCAATAAAGCCAGCGTCGAGTCCGGCTTCAATCGGCGCAGCTTCTTCGGCAACGATTGGCAACGCATTCAGTACGCCAAAGACCACCCGACCCAGCCCGGCCTGTCGCTCTTCTAGCGTACGACCGTTACGCACCTGATCGACGCCCAGCCCGGCCAGCACAACAGACAGCCCTGCGAACACAGGCATCAGTTCGGGGAAAACAATCGCAATGCCGCCCAGCACAGACACGCATTCGCTCAGGCCACTGCTGACTTCTGCTTTCCAGTAGTCACCGTGACCCCGGATCTTTTGCAGCGCATCGGATTCGGACTTTGCCTTGATCCGGTCCTTGAAGTGCGAGAACGGCCAGGGGTGCAGAGGTTCACCGAACTGCACCAGCTTTCGGGGGTTCCACGCACCGGTCGCCGCATTCAGCAGCTTCGGGTACACCGCAAAGCCTTGCAAGGCGGTCGCAACGCCGCTGTAAAAAAAACCGTCGTCATCATCCGCTGCGCTGAAATGCGCCTCGAAGAGGCGGCGCTTCACCGGGTCCCGACAGAGTTGGCCGATCCAGTCCTTGAGCGCATGTTCATTCATAAAAGCATGAATGGGCGACGAGTTGCCGGGGATATACAGCAGAACCGTCGGAGAGTCCGCGCTACGTATGACCATAAGGTCAACAGCGCTGTAGCCGTAAACGATCAACTCTGAAATCGTCACGCGGCGCGACACCGGAGCAGTGAGAAAAGCATCGAAGCTCAGTTCATCCCAGCCCTGGTTGTCAGGCACACCCAGCGCTTCCAGAATCATCGCCTTGTGTTCGGCCTTCAGCGTGTGCTCATCGGCCTGCAGACAGGCAGCCCTGAACAGCCCTGCCTTGAGCATCAGGTTGTAGTCCTTGGAATGCGCTTGCCAGAACTGCTGCAGGTACGTGAGGTAACGAGACTGCAGATTGTGATCCCACACGTAGTGCTTGAATGCATCGGCCCTGATGGAAAGATGCGTGGTCGAATCGTAACGCTGGGGGCTGGTTTTTCGATAGACAGCCTCATAGGCGACACACTCTGACGCCGTCAGCTTTTCATCTACCACCCGGCAATTGAACCCATGGTCGCGGTGAGCCTGCAAATGCCCAAGGTGATCGAACCAGTCGCCATTGCCCTTCTGTTGCCAGTTGCACAGCAACGCCTGGGTCAACGTCATCGAGTGCGCGACATTGGCGCGCAGCGGCACGGGGTAGACCCTCGGGTCTTCAAGGTACACCGTAGCGATCAGTGTTTCGTCCGGCTCAACCTCGACGCCCCACCTGGACAGGCATTCCTGCCTGATGTCATCGCACGCCTGGGTCGCGGGTGATTGCAGCGTGATTTTCTTCAACCGAAAGTAATCGCTGACCGAAAAATCCTCCCGCACACGCTCCCAGAACGCTGCGTAAGGGTCGTCGTCATTGACCGGGTGGACAGCGTCCAGGTTTGTTGCATATTCATCGTCCATGATGAAAACACTCTGATAGTTGGATCGCAGACAATAAAACGCCTGAACGACTCGCACGCGGTATATAGATATTCAGCAGCGGCTCGGCGGTGGCGCATACTGTGCGCTGAAGCGCGTGATCCACCCTCCTGTACCCGCTTGCTTGAAATTGCACTTTGACAGCCAAGCAATTCAACAGGTTAAATCGCTTGGCACGCGGACTGCATGGTCAGTTTTCGCTCTTCCCGCTTTTGTTTCGTTTTCTATGGAGTACCGCCCTTGGACGCCACCACCATCAACAGCCTGTTCCTGATCGGCGCGTTGCTGGTAGCCGCAAGCATCCTGGTCAGCTCCCTTTCTTCGCGCCTCGGCATTCCGATTCTGGTCATCATCCTGGCAGTGGGCATGGTGGCAGGTGTCGATGGCGGCGGGATCATCTTCGACAACTATGCTACGGCTTACCTGGTCGGCAACCTGGCCCTGGCGGTCATCCTGCTCGACGGCGGTCTGCGCACGCGGGTTTCCAGTTTCCGGGTAGCGCTCTGGCCAGCCTTGTCGCTGGCGACCGTCGGCGTACTCATCACCACCGTGCTGACCGGCATGATGGCCGCCTGGCTGTTCAACCTGAGCGTCATTCAAGGCCTGCTGATCGGCGCCATCGTCGGCTCGACAGACGCCGCAGCGGTGTTCTCCCTGCTCGGTGGCAAAGGCCTGAATGAACGGGTAACCGCCAGCCTGGAAATCGAATCGGGCAGCAACGACCCGATGGCAGTGTTTCTCACCGTCACCCTGATCGGCATGATCGCCAGTGGCCAGACCGGCCTGCACTGGGGGCTTCTGGGCCATCTGATTCAGGAATTCGGCATCGGCAGCTTCATTGGTCTGGGGGGCGGCTGGATCCTGCTGCAACTGGTCAATCGCATCAATCTGGCGGCCGGTCTGTACCCGATCCTGGTCATTGCCGGCGGTCTGGCGATCTTTGCGCTGACCAATGCCATTCACGGCAGCGGCTTCCTTGCGGTGTACCTGTGCGGCCTGGTACTCGGCAACCGGCCGATCCGCAGCCGTCACGGCATTTTGCACATGCTCGACGGCATGGCGTGGCTCGCGCAGATCGGCATGTTTCTCGTGCTGGGTCTGCTGGTCACACCGCATGACCTGCTGCCGATCGCCATTCCGGCTCTGGGGCTGGCGCTGTGGATGATCCTTGTCGCGCGGCCGCTGTCGGTGATGGTCGGCCTGCTGCCGTTCAAGGTATTTCATGGACGCGAAAAGGCATTCATCGCGTGGGTCGGCCTGCGGGGCGCAGTTCCGATCATTCTGGCCGTGTTCCCGCTGATGGCCGGGCTGCCGAATGCTCAACTGTATTTCAACCTGGCGTTCTTCATCGTCCTGGTTTCGCTGTTGCTGCAGGGCACCAGCCTGCCGTGGATGGCCAAACTGCTGAAGGTCACGGTGCCACCAGAACCCGCCCCTGTTTCCCGTGCAGCGCTGGAGGTTCATGTCACCAGCGAATGGGAGCTGTTCGTTTACCGACTGGGCGCCGAAAAGTGGTGCATCGGCGCCGCACTGCGCGAACTGAAAATGCCGGAAGGCACCCGTATCGCAGCGCTGTTCCGCGGCCAGCAACTGCTCCACCCGTCCGGCAGCACGACGCTGGAAGTGGGTGACCTGCTGTGCGTCATCGGCCATGAACATGACCTTCCTGCGCTGGGCAAACTCTTCAGTCAGGCCCCGCAACGTGGTCAGGACCTGCGTTTCTTCGGCGACTTTGTGCTTGAAGGCGACGCGCGTCTTGGCGAAGTGGCAGCGCTGTATGGCCTGAAACTCGACGGCATCGATCCCGGCATGCCGCTCAGTCAGTTCATCGTGCAGAAGAACCGTGGCGAACCGGTGGTCGGCGACCAGATTGAATGGAATGGAACTATTTGGACCGTTGCCGTCATGGACGGGAACAAGATCCAGAAAGTCGGCGTCAAATTCCCCGAAGGAACCCGCCCGGCCCCCGGACTGTTCCTTTAAACTGCCAATCCACACGTATCATCATGCGACCGGTGTCTATGTTTTCCCTGCGTTCCATTTGTGCTGCCGCACTGTTTGCACTTTGCCTGTCTACCTTTCCGGCGCTGGCCGCCGAACCGCCAACCGCTGAAGCCGTGCAGCAAAGCCTCGACAAAATTGCCGACCGCAAGCTGCCCGATGCCGATCAGAAGGCATTGCAGCAAGTGCTTGAGCAGACGCTGGCGTTTCTGGCCAGCAAACAGGACAGCGAACAGAAGCTGACCGCGCTCAAGCAGCAACTGGCTCAGGCCCCGAAACAGACCTCGGACAACCAGCGTGAGCTGGCGCGCCTGAAAGAGAGCAAAGCCGTGCCGGTTGCACAGCGCTATGGCGGCCTTGATGTACCGCAACTGGAGCAGCTTCTCAGCCAGCGCAGCACGCAGCAGAGTGACTTGCAGAGCGAACTCAACGACGCCAACAGCCTGGCCATCACGGCACAGACGCGACCAGAACGCGCACAGGCTGAAATCAGCGCCAACCAGACACGCATTCAGCAGATCAATGCCATCCTCAAAAGCGGCAAGGACAACGGGAAGGCGCTCAATGCAGACCAGCGCAATTTGCTCAACGCCGAGCTGGCGTCGATCAATGCCCTGAACCTGTTGCGTCGCCAGGAACTGGCCGGCAACAGCCAGCTACAGGATCTTGGTAACAGCCAGCATGACTTGCTGACTGAAAAAGTCGCGCGTCAAGAACAGGAAATTCAGGACCTGCAAACCCTGATCAACGACAAACGTCGTGCCCAGTCGCAGAAAACCGTGGCCGAGCTGTCTCTCGAAGCGCAGAAGTCGGGAGGCAGCAGCCTGCTGGCGACCGAGAGCGCTGAAAACCTCAAGCTGTCCGACTACCTGTTGCGCGGCACCGATCGCCTCAACGAACTGACCCAGCAGAACCTCAAGACCAAGCAACAGCTCGACAACCTGACGCAGACCGATCAGGCCCTCAGCGAACAGATCAACGTGCTGAGCGGCAGCCTGCTGCTGTCCAAGATTCTCTACAAACAGAAACAGGCACTGCCGCACCTGGAGCTGGACAAGGGCCTGGCTGACGAAATCGCCAACATTCGCCTGTATCAGTTCGACATCAATCAGAAGCGCGAGCAGATGAGCACCCCGAACGCTTACGTCGATCGCCTGCTCGCCACTCAACCCCCTGAAAACGTCACGCCACAACTGCGCAGAACCCTGCTCGATCTGGCGATTACCCGCAGCGATCTGCTGGAGCGCCTGAACCGTGAACTGAGCGCGCTGCTCAATGAGTCCATCACGCTGCAACTGAACCAAAAGCAACTGACCAGCACGGCGATGGGCCTGCGCTCCACGCTGGACGAACAGATGTTCTGGATTCCCAGCAACAAGCCACTGGACCTGGAGTGGTTCCAGAACATCTGGCCGCGCCTGGAAAAACAGGTCGCTACCCTGCCCTGGACCTCCAGCCTCAGCGAGCTGTCGGATGGCCTGACCCAGCGGCCTCTGCTGTTCCTGCCGCTGCTGCTGTTGATTGCCGTGCTGACCTGGAGACGCAAGGCGCTTTACCAGAAGCTCAACCGTCTGCATGCCGATATCGGCCACTTCAAGCGTGACAGCCAGTGGAAGACCCCGCTGGCGCTGCTGATCAACGTCCTGCTGGCGATGCCGGTTGCGCTGGGCCTGGCGCTGTGCGGCTATGCCCTGCAAATCGACGCCCGCGGGCAAAACGCCAACCTGGGCGAAGCCCTGCTGCAAATCGCTCTGGCGTGGCTGGTGTTCTACACCGCCTACCGCGTCCTGGCCCCTCAAGGCGTCGCGCAGCTGCACTTCCGCTGGGAAACCGCGCAGGTCGAATTCCTCCGCGGCTGGGTCCGTCGCCTCGGGCTGGTGGTGCTGGCGCTGGTGGCTGTCGTCGCCGTGGCCGAACACCAGCCGGCCGCGCTGTCCGAAGACGTGCTGGGCATCGGCGTCGTTCTGACCTGCTACGCACTGATGGCGTGGTTGCTGGGTCGATTGCTGATTTCAAGCCCTACGCACCACAACGCTTCGCTGTTCCGCAAGGCGATTGGTGTGGCGTTCACGGCGCTGCCAGTCGCACTGTTTCTGGCCGTGTGCTTCGGTTATTACTACACCGCACTCAAGCTCAGCGACCGCCTGATCGACACCCTGTACCTGATGATGATCTGGTTGATGGTCGAGGCGACCTTCGTGCGTGGCCTGGGCGTTGCGGCACGGCGACTGGCTTATCAACGGGCACTGGCCAAGCGTCAGGCGGCGAGAGAAAACGGCGACAGCGACATCCCCGTCGAAGAGCCGAAACTGGACATCGAACAGGTCAACCAGCAGTCGTTGCGCCTGATCCGTCTGGCCTTGCTGGCCGGTTTCGTCGGCGCGCTGTACCTGGTCTGGGCCGAGCTGATCACAGTCTTCGCCTACCTGGACAACATCATCCTCTACGAATACACCAGCGGCACCGGCGCCAACATGAGCATGGTGCCGATCAGCCTGAGCGACTTCCTGGGTGCCGGCGTGATCATCGTCACCACCTTCCTGCTGGCGGGCAACCTGCCCGGCCTGCTGGAGGTGCTGGTGCTGTCACGCATGAACCTGGCACAAGGCAGCGCCTACGCCACCACCACTCTGCTGTCCTACACCATCGCCGGCATCGGCTTCGTGACCACGCTGTCGACGCTGGGCGTGAGCTGGGACAAATTGCAGTGGCTGGTCGCAGCGCTGTCGGTAGGCCTGGGGTTCGGCATGCAGGAGATCTTCGCCAACTTCATCTCCGGCATCATGATCCTCTTCGAACGCCCGGTGCGGATCGGCGACACCATCACCATCGGCGCCCTGTCGGGGACGGTCAGCAAGATCCGCATCCGCGCCACGACCATCACCGACTTCGACCGCAAGGACATCATCGTCCCGAACAAGACGTTCATCACCGGCCAGCTCATCAACTGGTCGCTGACCGACACCGTGACCCGCGTAACCCTCAAGCTGGGCGTGGATTACGGCTCGGACCTCGATCTGGTGCGCTCGTTGCTGCTGCAAGCGGCCCGGGAAAACCCTCGCGTCCTCAAAGACCCGGAGCCCATCGTCTACTTCCTGAACTTCGGCGAAAGCACCCTCGACCACGAACTGCGCATGCACGTGCGCGACCTGGGCGACCGCAACCCGGTGCTGGACGAGATCAACCGCTTCATCAACCGCGAATTCAAGAAGCAGCACATCAACATCTCGTTCCGCCAGATGGAGATCTACCTCAAGAACACCCAGGGCCTGGAATACAAACTGGTCCCCGCCGAGCCGAGCGAAAAATCCGGCGCACCCACCGGACAGACGACGCTGCAGCCCGTGAACACTCAAGTCACCCCGGCCACCAAAGACGCGCCAGAGCCGCCGGAGTTGAGGCTGGACTGAGGTTGAGTATGGAATAACCGGCAGCGGTGGCTGCCGGTTGTGCGGCGCACTTACCAAACTGATCAGTCAGCAGCCTCAACCCGCCCAATCACCACCTTAGCCTCCAGATACCCGCCAGGCTCTTTGCTCATCTTCAACTGCCCGGCACACGGTGCCAGTATCGATGTTTCCATCTTCATGGCTTCCATGATCGCGATCACCTGCCCCTTTTCTACCGTCGCACCGTCCTCAACCGCCCAGGCGTGCAGATTGCCGGCTACCGGGGTCAGCACTGCGTGTGGGTCCGGGGCGTCGGCAGCGGGCTGATGGGTATCAGCCGGTGCTGCCGGGTTCAGGCTCATGCCTCGCAGCAGCGCAGCGGGCAGGCCCAGTTCGTGGCGTTTACCGTCGATTTCGACGAAGGTGCGCAGCACGCCCGGGTCGACCGGCGTGGCATTGCGGGGGGCGAGGGTGACGTGTTCGGCGAAGTCGGTTTCGATCCAGCGGGTGTGTACGGCGAAGGTGTCGGCAGCGGTGAAGTCGGCATGGGCCATGACCGCCCGATGGAACGGCAGCACGGTGGCGACGCCTTCTACCTTGAACTCGGCCAGGGCGCGACGGGCACGTCTGATGGCCTGTTCGCGGGTTGCGCCGGTGACGATCAGTTTGGCGATCATCGAATCGAAGTTCGGTGACACTCGCGAGCCTTCGGTCACGCCGGTGTCCAGGCGCACGCCCGGCCCGGACGGCGGCTGAAACACATCGATGGTGCCCGGCGTCGGCAGGAAGCCGTTGCCTGCGTCTTCGGCGTTGATACGGAATTCGAAGCTGTGGCCGCGCGGTACAGGCGTGCCGTCGAACGACAGTGGCAGGCCGTCAGCCACGCGCAGTTGCTCGATGACCAGGTCGATGCCGCTGGTTTCTTCGGTGACCGGGTGCTCCACCTGCAAGCGGGTGTTGACCTCCAGAAACGACAGCGTGCCATCGCCGCTGAGCAGGAACTCCACCGTCCCGGCACCGACATAACCGGCTTCGGCGCAGACCGCGCGGGCCGATTCGTGAATGCGCTGGCGCAGCTCATCGCTCAGGTAAGGCGCTGGTGCTTCTTCGATCAGCTTCTGATTACGGCGTTGCAACGAACAATCGCGGGTGCCGACGACGACAACACGACCATGACGGTCAGCGATGATCTGCGCTTCGATGTGGCGTGGACGGTCCAGAAAGCGCTCGACGAAGCACTCGCCACGGCCAAACGCCGAAATCGCTTCGCGCACGGCCGACTCGTACAGTTCGGCGACTTCATCCAGCTTCCAGGCGACCTTCAAGCCACGACCGCCACCACCGAACGCGGCTTTGATGGCAATCGGCAGGCCATGCTGTTCAGCGAATGCGACCACTTCGGAGGCATCGCTCACCGGGTTTGCAGTACCGGCCACCAAAGGCGCACCGACGTTGAGGGCGATGCGCCGGGCCTGAACCTTGTCGCCCAGTGCGTCGATGGTCGCAGGATCGGGGCCGATCCAGGTCAGGCCGGCGTCGATCACGGCACGGGCGAACTCGGCTCGCTCGGAAAGGAAACCGTAGCCGGGGTGAACCGCGTCGGCACCCGAGCGAGCCGCGATTGCCAGCAGTTTCTCGATGTTCAGGTACGTGTCGGTCGGGCGCTCGCCCTGCAAGCCATACGCTTCATCGGCGTGGCGCACGTGCAGCGCATCGATGTCAGCATCGGCATACACCGCCACCGAAGCGACACCATAGTCTCGGCAGGCACGGGCAATACGTACGGCAATTTCGCCACGGTTGGCAATCAGAACCTTTTTCATCTGTTGTGGGTCTCGTCTGAAGTGGCGGGGCGCACTGGCTCGAACGTGCTCAGCGGGTTGAAACGAATGCGGGCGTTGACCGGGATCTGCCCGGCCTTGTCCAGGTGATAGGTGGCAACGGCGCCGATGACCGGGTAGCCACCCGTCAGCGGGTGATCGGCCAGGAACAGCACCGGCTGGCCGCTTGGCGGCACCTGAATCGCGCCGACCGTGGTGCCCTCGCTGGGCAGTTCGCCACTGACGGCGCGCTCCAGTGACTGCTCGCCCGCCAGGCGAATACCGATCCGGTTGGATTGCGGCGTCACCTGCCAGGTCTGTTGCGCCAGCAATTGCTGCGCCTCGGCGGTGAACCAGTCGCTGCGTGGCCCCATGACCACATCCAGCGTGATGACCTGATCGTTACGCGGCATGTCGAAGGCTGGTTGCTCGGCAGTCGACACGGCGTGTCCGCCGGTTCTGCGCTTGAAGCCCAGCCGGTCACCGGCCGCCAGCGCGGCGGGGCCAACCTGCGCCAACGTGTCGGTGGAGAGGCTGCCCAGCACGGGTTCCTGAACAAAACCGCCGCGAACCGCGAGGTAGCTGCGCAACCCGGCAGTCGGCGATCCAATACTCACCTGATCGCCGCTCTGCAAGGAAAAGGGCGCATAAACAGGGGGCTGTAATCGTTGGCCATCAGCCGTCAGCACCTCGACAGGCACCTGAGCCCCGGTGACCGCCACCACCGTCTGGCCCTGACAGGTGAACGTCAGGCCACCCATGAGGATTTCCAGGCAAGCAGTGCCTGGCTCATTGCCGACCGCGCGATTGGCTGCACGCAATGCGCCACGGTCCAGTGCGCCTGAAGCAGAAACGCCCTGCCCGGCCTGACCGGGTCGACCCAGGTCCTGAAACAGGGTTTGCAGGCCTGGCGCGGTGATCTCCAGGTAGTCCTCGGTGACCGTCGAAGCCTGCTGACGAACCGGTGCGGGCACCGACACGCCGGTTACAGGCAGCGGCCCCGCATCCTGGAAGCGCACGCGATAACCGGGCTGAAGCAAGGCGGGCTCGTCCCGCTGCAAATCCCACATTTTTGAGTCGGTGACGCCGATGATCTGCCAGCCGCCGGGGCTGGCCTGTGGATAAATACCGCTGAAGCCACCGGCCAGCGCTACCGCACCGGC
Source organism: Pseudomonas graminis (assembly GCF_002093745.1). Taxonomy (GTDB): domain Bacteria; phylum Pseudomonadota; class Gammaproteobacteria; order Pseudomonadales; family Pseudomonadaceae; genus Aquipseudomonas. Next base: position 172,641 of record NZ_MTSB01000002.1, on the reverse strand, counting down.
CGGAATACGGGTGCGGGGCGTGGCGCGCCGTGGCACCACGAAGCCAGCGCCACCGCTGAGGTAGGCAAAGCCGGGGGCGAAGCCGCAGAAGGCAACGTTGTAATCGCTGCCGGTGTGGCGCTTTATCACTTCTTCGACGCTGATATCCAGCTCGCGGGCGACATCGGCCAGGTCCTCGCCGTTGTAATGCACCGGAATTTCAATCAGCTTGCCAGGCTCACGCGCCTGACCGCGAATGTCGCGTGACGCAAGCTGCGTTGCCAAGGCTTCGAAGCCAATCGCTGCGGGGCGAAAATGCACCAGCAACGTCCGGGCAGCCGGCACGATCTCTTCCACACCCGCGATGGGCGTTTGCTGCAACGATTCGAACAGGGCCAGGGTCTCGTCCAGATTCGACAGTTCAACCAGAAGTGCATCCAGGTTGGCCGGGTAGAAACGCATGAGCCTCTCCTATACGTGGTAGTAGCTGTCCGGGATATCGGTGATGAACATATGGCCCGGTGCGTGGGAAATTGCGAACGGCACACGGGACGCCATGACCACCGCTTGAGGCGTCACGCCGCAGGCCCAGAACACGGGGATCTCGCCGGGTTTGATGGTCACCGCATCGCCGAAGTCCGGACGCGCAAGGTCCTTGATGCCGAGCCGTTCAGGCTCGCCGACATGCACGGGCGCGCCATGCACACCGGGATAGCGCCCGGTGATGCGGGCCGCTTCGGCGACCCGGTCTGCCGCGATGGGTCGCATCGACACGACCATCTCGCCGTGTAACCGACCGGCAGGCCGACAGAGACGGTTGCTGCGATACATCGGCACGTTGCAGCCTTCGCTGATGTGTCGCACGTCGATCCCGGCGTGCATCAGGTCGGTTTCGAAGGTGAAGCTGCACCCGATCAGAAAGCTGACCAGATCGTTGTGCTGCGCCCAGACGTCACGGGCGTCGCTGACTTCCTCGGCCAGTTGGCCATCACGCCAGACCCGATACAGCGGCAAGTCGGTACGCAAGTCAGCCTGTTCGGCCAGCAAGGTGGTGTAGCTGCCAGGCTCGGTCACGTCCAGCACCGGGCAGGCTTGCGGGTTGCGTTGCGCAAACAGCAGAAAGTCATACGCCCAGTCGCGCGGCAGGGTGATCATGTTGCACTGGGTCAGACCAGGCGCCTGGCCAGCGGTCGGCGAGACAAACCCTTCGCGGTAACGGGCTCGGGCGGCGAGAGCGGCCTGACGCGCCTGTTGCAATGTATTCATGATCAGCCTCGACCGAATGCGCGGACGGTCACGCCTGCGTCGTGCAAACGACTTTTCAGGAGTCGCGCGATGTTCACGGCGCCCGGGCTGTCGCCATGCACACAGATCGAATCGGCTTGCAGGCTGATCTCGCGACCGTCCTCTGCCTCGATGACGCCGTCGCGCACCAGGCGCAACATGCGTTCAGCGATCAACTCGGCATCGTGCAGCACGGCACCGGGTCGGGAACGGGACACCAGCGTGCCTTCGGCGGTGTAGGCGCGGTCGGCGAAGGCTTCAGCCACGCAGGACACTCCGGCTTCGCGCGCCTGGTCGAGCAGCGGTGAGTTGGCCAGGCACACCAGTTTCAAGGCCGGGTCGACGCGCAACAGCGCCTGAATGACCGCCGCCGCCTGACGCGAGTCGCCGGCAATGGTGTTGTACAGCGCGCCATGAGGTTTGACGTAACTGACGGATGTCCCGGCGCTACGGGCCAGGCCTTGCAGTGCGCCGATCTGATAGATGACGTCGGCCATCAACTGATCGGACGGGATGTCCATGTTGCGACGGCCAAACCCGACAAGGTCCGGGTACGCGACATGGGCACCGATCGAAACGCCCCGCGCCGCAGCGGCTTCAAGGGTGCGCAGGATTCCGGCGGGGTCGCCGGCATGAAAACCGCAGGCCACGTTGGCACTGCTGACCACGTCGAGAATCGCCTCGTCGTCGCCCATACGCCAGGCGCCGAAGCTTTCGCCGAGGTCGCTGTTCAGGTCTATTGCAGGCATTTTTTGTTCTCCGAAATCAGGCTGCATTGATAAAGGCAAAGATGGGACCGGCCGACTTGAACGCCATGTACCACGACAACAGACAGGTCAGCACGCCCAGCACCAATAACCAGCGCGGGTAGTGATAGCCGTCCATCATGTCCGAACGGCGCCAGCCGACGTACATGAAAATGCTCAGCCCGAGCGGCAGGATCAAGCCGTTGAAGCCGCCCGCAAACACCAGCAACGCGGCTGGCGGTTTGCCCAGCATCAGGTAGACGATCACCGCGATCAGGATAAAACCGACCGTGGCCAGATTACGCCCCCGTTCGGTGATGTGTTTCGAGAACACCGTGATGAACGACATCGAAGTATAGGAGGCACCGATCACGCTGCTGATACCGGCGGCCCAGAGCACCAGACCGAACATGATCAGGCCGAAGTTGCCGGCAGCCGCAGTGAATGCCTGGGCCGCAGGGTTTGCGCCCTTGCCGGACACGTCGATGACGACGCCACTGGCGACCACGCCAAGAATTGCCAGAAACAACACGTAACGGACGATGCCGGTGACCAGAATACCGGTCAGCGCTGCCTTGGACACCACGTCGATGTTCTCTACCCCGACGGTGCCGCGATCAAGCAAGCGGTGCGCGCCGGCATAAGTGATGTAACCACCGACCGTACCGCCTACGATGGTGGTAATGGCCGCGAAATCGACCAGATCCGGCAAGACGGTCTGGCGCAGCGCCTCGCCCAGCGGAGGGTGCGAGGCAAAGGCGGCGAACAGGATCAGACCGACTTTCAGGGTGCCCAGCACCATCATGATGCGGTCCATCGCAATGCCTGCGCGATGGGAAGAAAAGATCGCGATGGCGATCAGCGCACTCAAGGCGCCACCCCATTTGGGATCAAGGCCGATCAGCGCATTCAGCCCCAGACCCGCACCGGCAATGTTGCCCAGGCTGAACACCAGCCCGCCAAAGATCACCAGCACTGCCAGCAGATAGCCGCTGCCCGGAATCGCCGCGTTGGCCAGATCAGCCGCACGCATTTTGGTCAGCGTGACGATCCGCCAGACATTCAGTTGCACCACGAAGTCGATCAGGATCGACGCCAGAATGCCGAACGCAAACGCCGCCCCCAGCGTCGCGGTGAAGGTGGCGGTCTGGGTCAGAAAGCCTGGGCCGATGGCAGAGGTGGCCATCATGAAGATCGCGGCGATCAATGAGGCGCGACGCGCCTTGGTGAACTCATTGGCAGTCTGTGTCACGGCGGCATTCCTGAGAGGAGAGGTATTCAGCCTGAGCAATGAGCATGCCAACGCTCATTCAAGTGCGCCAAGCTGTAGATACATAACGATAATATTGTTGAACAATCCATCCGACATAGGTCAACCATATGCACCATGTTGTTACGCACAGACTCATGAGTGCTACCTGATGAGGCATCGGGTGACCTTCGTCCTTGCCAGCCAATGAGCTGTCGTGGAATATCGACTCGGCTTTTCTCTCTCTGGACCCTTTATGAACGACGCTGCTTCTGCCCTCCCCCGTACCCTTGGAGAATCCATCACCACAGAACTTCGCAGAATGCTGGTTGAGGGCGAACTGGTTCCCGGTCAACGCCTCTCGGAAGCGGCCCTGGCCGAAAGCCTGCAGATTTCCCGCAATACCTTGAGAGAAGCGTTCAGAATCCTGACCCGCGAAGGGTTACTCACCCACGAACCCAATCGCGGCGTGACCGTGGCCAAACCTGATATGGCCTCGATCATCGACATTTATCGCATCCGGCGCTTTATCGAATGCAGGGCGATCGCTCAGGCGTATCCCCAGCACCCGGGCGTGCAGCACATGCGCAATGCGGTCGAGGCTGGCGTGCGCGCCCGTGAAGCCAATGACTGGATTGCCGTGGGCACGGCCAACATGATGTTTCACAAGGCCATCGTCGAGCTGTCCGACAGCCCGCGACTGGTGACTTTTTACGCACAGATCTCGGCAGAATTGCGCCTGGCGTTCGGGCTGCTCAACAACCCCGAACTGCTCCATTCGCCCTATCTGGACATGAACGCCGCCGTCCTTGGCCGCCTCGACGCCGGCAAGCCCGACGAAGCCACCCGCATGCTCGAAGACTATCTGGTGCAATCGGAGCGCACGATTCTGGCCGCTTACGAACGCAGCCGGAACCGGTAGTCCGGCCCGATAACTATCGCCAGAACTACCGCTGGCGGCCTGGGTCTACGGGTTCTGATCGTTGAAAACCGCCCGACGAGCCCGACAGGCCGCCGTCCCGTTGCAAGCCTGACATTCTCCTCTGGAGGCGAAACGCTGTGAAAGCACTCGACGAACTCACTTTCGACAACCGCTTTGCCCGTCTGGGCGATGCGTTTTCCACCCATGTGTTGCCTGAGCCTATCGACGCGCCACGTCTTGTGGTCGCCAGCCAATCAGCCTTGGCACTGCTGGACCTGGCCCCTGAAGACGCGGAGTTACCGCTGTTCGCGGAAATATTCAGTGGCCATAAACTCTGGGCAGACGCTGAACCGCGGGCGATGGTTTATTCAGGCCACCAATTCGGCTCCTACAACCCGCGCCTGGGCGATGGCCGGGGCCTGTTGCTGGGCGAGGTGTACAACGAAGCGGGCGAGCATTGGGACCTGCACCTCAAGGGCGCCGGCCGCACGCCGTATTCGCGGATGGGCGATGGCCGCGCGGTACTGCGTTCGTCGATCCGGGAGTTTCTGGCTTCCGAGGCGCTGCACGCGCTGGGCATCCCCAGCAGCCGCGCGGGGTGCGTGGTCAGTTCCAGCACGCCGGTATGGCGTGAAACCCAGGAACATGCCGCGATGGTGCTGCGCCTGGCGCAGAGTCATGTGCGCTTTGGCAGCCTTGAATATTTTTTCTACACCAAGCAGCCGGAGCAGTTGAAGACGCTGGCCGAACATGTGCTGACCATGCATTACCCGCATTGTCAGGAACAGCCCGAACCTTATCTGGCGATGTTCCGGGAGATTGTCGAGCGCAATGCCGAGCTGATTGCCAAGTGGCAGGCGTACGGTTTCTGCCACGGCGTGATGAACACCGACAACATGTCGATTCTGGGCATTACCTTCGACTTCGGGCCGTTCGCGTTTCTGGATGATTTCGATGAGCACTTCATCTGCAATCATTCCGATCATGAAGGCCGCTATTCCTTCAGCAATCAGGTGCCCATCGCGCAATGGAACCTCAGCGCCTTGGCGCAAGCCTTGACGCCGTTCATCAGTGTGGAAGCGTTGCGCGAGACAATCGGCCTGTTTTTGCCGCTGTATCAGGCGCACTACCTCGACCTGATGCGCCGTCGCCTGGGGCTGACCGCTGCCGAGGAGCAGGACGAAAAACAGATCGGCCAGTTACTGCAACTGATGCAGGGCAGCAGCGTGGATTACACCCTGTTCTTCCGCCGCTTGGGGGATCAGCCTGCCGCCGAAGCGCTGCGCACCTTGCGCGACGACTTTGTCGACATCAAGGGCTTCGACGCCTGGGCCGAGACGTATCTGGCACGCATCGGCCGGGAAGACAGCGGCACCGAGCAAGACCGTCAGGCCCGTATGCATGCTGTTAACCCGCTGTATATCTTGCGCAACTACCTGGCCCAGAACGCCATCATCGCCGCTGAAAAAGGCGACTACGAAGAAGTCCGCCGTCTGCACGACGTACTCTGCCACCCGTTCACCGAGCAAGCAGGCATGGAAAGCTACGCCCAACGTCCACCGGACTGGGGCAAGCACCTGGAAATCAGCTGTTCGTCGTGAAATTTTTCCGCGTGAGCGTGCCGCTCTGGACGCCTTGGGTCCGACGCTGACTGTGCGGTGCAGCGCAGATTTGTGACGCGGAGCGTCACCCAAGGCATTCCCACGCTGGAGCGTGCGGAACGATCAGGGTAAGGCTGGAGCATGCGGGACGAGCGGTGTACGGCTGGGGCGTGCGGAACGCGGGGCGGCCAAGAAAGCTGATCGTACCCATGCTCCGCGTGGGCATGCCGTTCTGGACGCTCCGCGTCCGCTTCCAAGAGGTCGGCTAGGGCGCAAGTCCCGAATCCACCCACCACTGTTCCAGCCCTTGCAGGTCGGGAATGCGCGCGACGGTTTCGCCGATCTGCACGGCGGCGAGTTCCAGTTCGGTCAAGGGCACGTCGACGTAGCTCAGCTGGCTGTCGACCTTGCACGAGCGCGGAATGCCTTGGGTCAGCAGAGCGATGAAGCGGATGTCGTTGCGCCCCCCTAACGCGTTGAGCACCACGATCCGGGCGCGACCGCCCACCCGCGTGCGCCCGCCGCAGGCCGCTTCGAAGCTGAGCAGTGGCAAGCTCAGTTCGCGCCAGCTGATCAACCCCAGATACCATTCGGGCGCGCCCGGTTCAGCGCTGCTGTCCTGATAGTCGATCAGCTCGGCGACCGCGACATTGGGCACCAGCAAATGGCGGTCGCTCAATGGCAACAGCAGGCCGGTCAGGCTGGTGAGCCGACTGGTCTGGAACGTACCTTCAGACATTGACCTGACTCCAGTAAGCGATGCTTTCCAACAGCACGTTCTCTTGATAAGGCTTGCTCAGGTACTCGTTGACGCCCAGCGCCATCGCCCGGTCGCGGTGTTTCTGGCCGGAGCGGGAAGTGATCATGATGATGGGCAGTGCCTTCAGTTGTTCGTCCTGGCGTATCTGACTGACCACTTCAAAGCCGTCCATGCGCGGCATTTCGATATCCAGCAACATGATGTCGGGCGTGTGTTCCTGCAACAGGCTCATCGCATCGATCCCGTCTTTGGCGGTCAGCACGTGCATGCCGTGGCGTTCGAGCAACCGGCCGGTCACCTTGCGCACGGTCACCGAATCGTCCACCACCATCACCAGCAACGGCCTGGCGTGCTCGATTTCAGTGTAGGGCGCAGGCGCGCCGCCGTTGAACGGCAGGCGCTGCAAGGTACGAATCTGCGCCATCAGGTCGAGAATCAGCACCACGCGGCCATCGCCCAGGATGGTCGCGCCGGAAATCCCCTGCACTCTGGAAAACTGCGTACCCAGGCTCTTGACCACGATTTCCCGCGAACCCGCCAACGCATCGACCTGCACCGCCACCCACTGATCCTGCAAATGCACCAGCAACACCGGCAGCGGCTGCAGTTGCCCGACCAGTCTTGGTGGACTGTTGCCCAGCAACTCGCCCAGATAGCGCAGCTCGTAGCTGCGTCCGCCGTACTGATAGCGCGGTGGAACCGTCTGGTAATAAGCGTCCAGCTCGTTGGCCATTACCCGCACGATGCCATCGACCGTGTTGAGCGGCACGGCATACTGCTCTTCGCCGCAGGTCACCATCAGTGCCCGGTTGACCGACACTGAAATCGGCAGACGAATGCGAAAGCGCGTGCCCTTTCCAGGCAGCGAGTCGATGACCATCGAGCCGCCCAGTTGCTTGACCTCGGCATGCACCACATCCATACCGACGCCACGCCCGGAAATCTGGGTGATGATCTCGCTGGTGGAAAACCCGGCTTGCAGGATGAACGGCAACACTTCGTGATCGGACAGCTCGGCGTCCGGATGAATCATGCCGCGCTTGATGGCCTTGCGGCGCACCGCAGCCAGATCGACGCCGGAACCGTCGTCGCTCAGTTCGATCACGATGTCGCCGCCCTCATGCATCAGCTCCAGGGTGATGCAGCCCTCTTCCGGCTTACCGGCAGCGATGCGTTTTTCTGTGCTCTCGAGGCCGTGATCGACGGCGTTGCGCAGCATGTGCTCCAGCGGGGCGACCATCCGTTCCAGCACATTGCGGTCCATTTCGCCTTCGGCATTGCCGACCTCGAAACGCACCTTCTTGTGCAGTTCGGACGCCACCTGGCGCACCACGCGACGCAAACGCGGCACCAGTCGCTCGAACGGCACCATGCGCGTGCGCATCAAGCCTTCCTGCAACTGGGTGTTGACCCTGGCCTGCTGCGACAGCAGCGTTTCAGCATCGCGGTTGCGCGCGCCGAGGGTTTCCTTGATATCCATCAGGTCGGAGGCCGACTCGAACAGCGCGCGGGACAACTGTTGCAACTGGGAATGGCGATCCATTTCCAGCGGGTCGAACTCTTCATAGCCCAGCCGCTCGGCCTGCACCTGCTCGCGACTGAGAATGCGGCCCTGGGTTTCCATGTCCAGACGGCGCAACTGATCGCGCATCCGCTCGATGGTGGTTTCCAGCTCGACCAGCGTGACCTGCGAATCGAGTACCTGCTGCTCGATTCGCCCACGAAAGATAGACGTTTCGCCGGCCAGATTAACCAGGTCTTCCAGTTGCTCGGCAGGCACCTTGACCATTTCCGGGCCACTGCGCTCAGCCTCACCGTCGGCCACCGGCGCCACGACCACGACAGGTTCCGGACCGACCGCCGACGCCAGGGAAACCACTGGCGGGTCTAAGGGTGCCTGGCTGGCCAGCGTGCGGATGCTTTCGATCAGCAACGTCGCATCAGGCAACGGCTTGTCGTTTCGCACTGCGTCCAGCATGTCGGCCAGCACATCGTGGCCGCTCTGCACCAGGCTGATCATCAACGGGGCGGGCTGCAGGCTGCCGGCGGAAAGCCCCTCGTAAAGCGTTTCCAGCTCGTGGGCGAGGTCGCCGATCGGGGCGATCTCGACCATCCGTGCGCCCCCTTTGAGGGTGTGCAGGTCGCGCAGCAGGTTTTCGACTTCCAGCAGGTTGTGCGGGTCGGTCTGCCAGCGGGCCAGGGCCGCGCCAGAGCTTTCGATGATGTCGAAGCCTTCTTCGAGAAAGACTTCACGCAGCTCGTTGTCCTGCTCCGGCAGGTCTTCGCTGGCTTGAGGCGGCGCTTGCAGGTCCGGCCCGGTGCTCTCGGCATTGCGGCAGCGGCCCAATGCATCGATCAAGGCCGAGGGATCGCTGAGCGTCTCCTGCCGATACAGTTGTTCCAGCAGGATCGCCAAGTGGTCGTGACTTTTGTGCAGTAGATCGGCCAATGCCGCTGAATGATTGAAGCGCCGGTCGATCAAGCCTTCGTAGAGGTTTTCGAGTTCGTGAGCAAGGTCGCCGACCTCGACCACTTCCGCCATCCGCGCGCCCCCTTTGAGGGTGTGCAGGTCGCGTTGCAGCGAGGCCAGCGGCGCCGGGTTTTCCGGGTCCGCCAGCCAGCGCTGCAAGGCTTGCCCGGCGCTGTCGAGAATATCGACGGCTTCTTCGAGAAAGATGTCGACAATTTCGTCGTCCGGACCGGCTACTTCCGACGGTTCGGCCTCGCTGGCCAGTTGCTCGGTCGCCGCATTGAGTTCGGTGACGCTCAGCGTCTGGCGCCCATCGCTTTTGACCAGCCCGGTCGCTGACGGATCAAGCGCCTGATCCAGCAGTTCATGCAGGGCACGCACGCACTCAGGGCGAGGCTCGACATCCTGGCCGGCAGCCACTTGATCAAGCATGTTGATCAGCGCTTCGTGGGCGTTCTCCGCCACATCGAAGAAGCGCTCGCTGACCGCCAGGCTGCTTTCCTCGACCGAGCCGTACAGGTCGAGCAAGGCTTCACACAATTCATCGACCTGCGGCAGATCGGCCAGGTGAGCGCCATGACCCAAGGTGGTCAATTCGTCGAGCAGTGCGCTCAGTTCCTGTCGCTCACCGGGGTGCTGACGCCAGCGCCGCAGCAGGTTTTCGGCATCCAGCACAATGTCCATGCCTTCGGCCAGAAAGCTGGCGATCAGCGTGGGGTTACGCTTGATCCGCAAGCCGTTGTCCGATTCACGAAGCACCGCAGCGAGGCGTTCATCGAGCCTCGAAAAAGCCGCTTCGATCAGCTCTGCCGCGCCTGGGATTTCCGCCAGCGGGGTCGTATCCAGTTGCTCGAGCCCTTTATGCAGCAAGGGTTCGGCGCGACGCAACAGGGCGAGTTCAGGCGGACCGATATCAATCAGGTTGGCCTTGTACTCACGCACCAGTTGATCGAGCGGGTTGGCCAGCTCGGCAATCGGCAGAACCTCGGCCATGTGCGCGCTGCCTTTGAGCGTATGCAGGGCGCGCAATACGGCGTCGCTGATCGAAGGCGATACCGATTGTTCGGCGGTGTCGAGGAAGCGGCCAAGCGTGTTCAGATGCCCGAGCGCTTCCTGACGAAAGATATCCAGCAACTGCGGGTCCAGCGCCTTGTCCGTGGCCGTTCCACCGGACGCAGCCAGTGTCGGTGCTTCCAGACCGTTGGCCAGCGCATGGGCACGAGCCGCCATCAGATCGACATCGTTGCGCTGGCACTGCGCGCCGTCGGCGAAATCGCGGATGACCGACGGCAACAGCGTCAGCACTTCGCTCATCAGGTGCTGCACTTCCAGCCCGGGCAGCACCTCGCCTTCCAGCACCCGGTTGAGCAGGTTTTCCACGGACCAGGCCAGCTCGCTGAGAATCAGCGCCCGCACCATCCGGCCGCTGCCCTTGAGGGTGTGAAACGCACGACGCACTTCAGTCAGCGCAGCACTGTCCCACTGGACGCCGTTACCCAATGACGTAAACCAGCGCGGCAGGTACTCGCCCAGAGCGTCGAGCACCTCGTCGGCCTCTTCCAGAAAGACATCGCGCAGTTCGTCGTCCACCGCCTCTTCTTCAGCGGAAGGCGGCAGCAGGCTGGTCGGGACGTTGCGCGCAGGCGGATTGACCGCAGACACCGGGCTGGCGAGCACTTGCGCGATGGTTTGCGTCGGGCTGACCAGCGCCTTGCGATCATCAAGCTCCAGCAACTCGTCCTGAGTGATGATCTCGTCGAGCAGCGGCACTTCAAGGGTGTCCGTTGCGGGCGTGTAGCCCAGACGGGCCAGACTCTGCTGGGCCATGTCGAGCACCTGATCACCTGGCGCCTCGTGGTCCTCGAGCATGCGTTCCAGGTAGTACTCGATGCCGGTCAGGGTATCGGCCAGGCAATCGAGCTGTACCGCAGTCGGACGGGTTTCGTCCACCAGCAGGTGTTCCTGAATGTATTCGTTACAGGCCGCCAGCAGGCTCGCCGCGCGGGCCAGCGGGATCATCGCCAGCGCTCCGCGCACCTGCACCAGCAAGGCACAGAGCGGGTCGAGCCGTTGCCGGTCCCACTCGCCATCGATGTAATCGAGAATGACGTCCTTGGCCTGCTGCAGCACATTGCGGGCTTCGCGAATCACCAGTTGATGGATCTGCGTCAGGTCGGTGGTCGGCAGGCGGCTTTCTTCGCGGCTCGACTGTTCGTTGCTCCCGGCCATGCCCGCCAGGGTCGATTCGACGTACAGCAATGCGCCCGCGACATCCATCAGCGCGCCGTCAGTGGGTTCGCGCTGCCCCTGCGCCAGACCCAGAACGACGGAAAGCTGATCGATGATCACCTTGCGCGGCTGACCGAAGCCGAGCACCGCCAGCGTGTCGGCGATCTGGCGCAGCGGTGGCAGCAGTGCGTTGAGTTCACTGACGTGCTGGCGATCCCCGCGCACGAACACATCCAGCCGCTCCTTGACCCGCACCAGCCCTTCGCACAATGCCACGATCACCGAACGCATGGCGTCCCGGTCCGGTCCGGCCATGCGCGCGCGTTCTTCGTTGACCACATCGCTGCCAGGCAAGGCATCTGCCAGCGCGTATTGGTCCTTGAGGTCGAGCATCTTCGGCGCCAGGCTGTCGGACTTGGCGATGTAAAACAGCAGGCTTTTCAGCAACTCTTCGGGCGCAGGCTGGTTGATGCCCGTCACGCCCTGCTCGGCCAGACGCTTGAGTTCCTTGTCGGCGTCTTTCAACAGGCTGCGCAGGGCCGGGCTGTTGGTGAAATTGCCGTTGAGCATGGTTTCGACCAGTGCCGTGGAAATCCGCCACAGCGGCCCCAGTGGCGCGTCCTCGCACAATTGCTCCAGCCGGGCAAAGACCTTGGCCATGTAGCCGAGCTGAGTGCGCACGCCCTGCTCACGCATCAGGCCTGCCAAGGCAGCCTGCAACGTCTGGCGCAGCTTGCGCAGCAGGTTGGGCAGCTCCGGCGTGTTACGCCGTGCCAGCTCTTCGTCATCAAGGGGCGGGACGTTGACCAGTTGCGGGGCAAACAGGCTGGTCTCCGACAACAGGCTCTCGCCCCGCGCGCTGCGCAGGTCATTGAGCAACGGCAGCACCACCAGCGGCAGGTCACGGCGCGCCGAGTGGATTCGCTCCAGATAAAGCGGTAGCTGGCTCATGGCCTGGATCAGCAGTTGCTCGGACTCGACCGGATGGGCGACGCGGTTCTGTTGAACGGCCAGCACCAATTGCTCGATTTCCTCGGCCAGCAACGCGGCACCGTAGAACTCGATCATCTGCAGGCTGCCGTGAACCTGATGCACCAGGTTCAGGCACTCGGCCATCGCCGCGCCGTCGGACTCTTCGATGAACGCATCCAGCGCATGCCTGGCCTGCCGCAACGTCTCGGCAATCTCGCCCTTGAGCCATTCAAGGGCCACGTAATCGTGACGATCAGCCATGACCCATCCCGCCTGTTGTTGCGCCAAGAGTGTTCATGTCGTGAACATCATCCGATTTTCTTCGAGGGCGGCAAGGTGAAACCCGACACCGAGCGGCGCATTTCGCTGGCCATTTTCGCCAGATTGCCAATGCTCTCGGCGGTGGCCGCCGTGCCCGAGGTGGTCTGGGACGTGGTCTGTTGAATCACGTTCATGGTCTGGGAAATCTGCCCGGCAGACTCGGCCTGCTGATGGGCGGCGTCGGTGATACTTTCGATCAACTCGGCCAGAACCCTGGAAACCCCTTCGATTTCCCCGAGCGCCACACCGGCGTCTTGCGCCAGTCGCGCACCGCGCACCACTTCGCTGGTGGTCTGCTCCATAGAGATGACCGCCTCGTTGGTGTCGTTCTGGATGGCGCGCACCAGCGTCTCGATCTGTTTGGTGGCGGAAGACGAACGCTCGGCCAGCCGCTGCACTTCATCGGCAACCACTGCAAAACCTCGCCCGGCGTCACCGGCCATCGACGCCTGGATGGCCGCATTGAGTGCCAGAATATTGGTCTGATCGGCAATGTCGTCGATCAGGCTGACTATATCGCCAATTTCCTGCGAAGACTCACCCAGACGCTTGATGCGCTTTGAGGTGTCCTGAATCTGTTCGCGAATGTTGTCCATGCCGTGGATGGTGTTGTGAACCACCTCGTTGCCCTTGTTGGCAATCGCCACCGAACGCTCTGCCACCGCCGAAGACTCCGACGCGTTGGCTGAGACCTGATCGATGGACGCCGCCATGTCATTGATTGCCGTCGACGCTGCACTGATCTGCAACGCCTGATGCTCGGACGCGGCGGACAGCTGCATGGCCGTGGCCTGGGTCTCGGTGACTGCGGAGGCCACCTGTTCAGCCGTCAGGTTGATGGTCACCACCAGCTCGCGCAACTGGTCGATGGAGTAATTGATGGAGTCGGCAATCGCGCCGGTGAAATCCTCGGTGACCGAGGCGGTCACGGTCAGGTCGCCGTCGGCCAGGCTCTCGATCTCGTCCAGCAGGCGCATGATCGCGGTCTGGTTGCGCTCGCTCTTTTGCGCGGTTTCGCGCAACTGGCGGTTGGTTTCCCGCACCATGACCAGCCCGATCAGAATGATCGACATCAGCGCCAGCAGCCCCAGCACGTAGCCGCCGACGGTATTCATCGTGCGGCGCTTGGCAAGGTTTTCCAGGCTGTTGGCGAGCACTGACGTCTCATCCAGCAAAGTCTGCGAGGTGTTGAAGATATTGCCGGACGCTTCGCGCACCTGATACAGCTCGGGCGAGGTCTCGAGAATCTCGTCCACCGAACCGGACACGAATTCGAACAGTTCGGCAATCTCTGCCAGCCGTGCCCGGGCATCGCGGTCTTCGACCTGGGTGATGCGCAGCGTCGCATTGCCTTCCAGCATGCCGTTCAGCACCCGGCCAAACTGGCTGGCGTCACGTCCGAAGGCATCGGCCGCCTGCACCGCCGTTTCGTCACCGGCCAGCACCGTATTGACCGAACCCAGAATACGCTCGGCCAGCAGGGCCTGGCGCTGTGCAACGACCACCTGGGCAGCGGGCGCACGGCTTTGCAGCAGGTTCTCTACGACCTTTTCGTACTCGGCTTGCAATTGCGGAATGGTTTCGGCCAGCGTCGCCGCCACCTGATGCAGCGACAATACCGTCTGCTCACTGGCCAGAATCACGTCGGTGCTCTTGCGCAGCCCTTCCCAATCTTTCTGGACCGTGCGCAACTCGTCACGAATCAGGTCTGGGGCAGCAGGCAGTCCGGTGGCAGGGTCGCCTTTCTTCAGATAACCCCAGCGCACATCGAAATCATTGCGCGCATCGGCCAGCAGCTTGAACGCCTGGGTTTTCCCGGCGGCCGCTTCGGTGGCGTTTTTCGCGATGCGCTGGGACAGAACGCGCAGTTCACCGGCATGCCCGATGTATTGTTTGTCGTAGTTCGATTGAGTGTTGAGGTAAGCGAAGTTGGCGAACAGCAACATGATGAAAACGATCAGCGCGACGAACAACAGAATGATCTGCGTCCGGCTTCGTACCCCCTCCAGTGATCTGCCTGTATTACTCATTAATCAGGCCCCCGCCTGGATCAAGTGTGAAACAAAACAAACCAGCGCCCAGGCTCTGTACGAAAAGTCGGCGAGCGTAGCCACTTTTTGTTCAGAGCCTAAGATGCCAGGTCCATGAACTCCGCAGACTGCACCACCGCCCAAGGGCTGAACACCTGCCACGCCTGCTCGCGAATAAATTGCCCACGCAGGAATGGCACGATGCCTTGGTCGACGTCTTGCGGGGTCTGAGGTATGAGGCTCAACTGACTGAAACGTTGCATGCCGAACACCTCGTCAACCAGCAAACCGGCAAACACGTCGTTGTGTTCGACCACCAGCACCCGCCGTTGCTTGCGCGCCGTCGCCGGTTCGAGGCCGAAGAATCCGCACAGGTCCATGAGCGGCAACAACCGGCCACGCAAGTTGGCAACGCCCGCCACCCAGGACTTTACGCCGGGCATCACCGCATGACGGGGTTCATGAAGAATTTCGGCAATTTCGCCGATGGGCGCCACAAAACGCTGCTCGCCCATCCGGAACCCGATTCCGACCCAGTCCTGCTGATGGGCTTCCTGCAACGGCAGACCCGCCGCCAGCGAACGACAGCGTCGGTCCATGTCCAGCAACAATTCAAAGGCGGTACGTGGCTCGGCCATGACGATTCCGGCAATCAGCCGGCCAGCACCGCGTTCAGGGTTTTCATCAGGGTTTCTTCATCCACCGGCTTGGTCAGGTAATCCTGCGCGCCCTGGCGCTTGCCCCAGACCTTGTCGGTTTCCTGATCCTTGGTGGTGATCATGATCACCGGGATCATGCTGGTGTCGGGGTCTTTGGTCAGCTGACGCGTGGCCTGAAAACCGTTGAGCCCCGGCATGACGATGTCCATCAGCACGGCGTCGGGCTTTTCCTGGCGGGCCAGGGCCACGCCATCAGCGCCGTTTTCGGCCTTGAGCACTTCATGACCGTACTTTTCAAGCATGCCGGTGAGTTTGTACATTTCGGTCGGCGAGTCATCGACGATCAATATTCGAGCCATGGGTGTTCCCCGTCAGTTTACGAGCGCGCGACATCAGGCGCGGGCATCACGATAGATGTTGTTCTGCGGCAACGAAGCCCGGCACATGGGCCTTGATTGCGTTGAGCAGTTCTTCCTTGCTGAAAGGCTTTGTCAGAAACTGGTCGGAACCGACGATCCGCCCTTTGGCCTTGTCGAACAGGCCGTCCTTGGAGGACAGCATGATGACCGGCGTTGACTTGAATGCGCGGTTGTTCTTGATCAGTGCGCAGGTCTGATAACCGTCCAGACGCGGCATCATGATATCGACGAATATGATGCGCGGGTGGTTATCGGCAATCTTGGCCAGTGCGTCGAAACCGTCTATTGCGGTGATGACTTCACAGCCTGCGTTTTTAAGCAACGTTTCGGCGGTGCGGCGGATGGTCTTCGAGTCATCGATGACCATGACTTTCAATGCGGAGGCGTGTTGTTCCATAAGCTGCTCTTCCATCGCCGCAGCGAATTGTTGCGCATTCTGCGAGGCACTGAGAGCCTGACGGTATCGCTTCATCGATCCAAAAGGATTGAAGCCCGGATGCGCAGTCTTTTTAGCACACTCTCCAGACTCAATCCATAAAGTGCGCCGTGGCGGACCTGCCCCTTGACCGGGAGCAATCGGAACGCCACCCTGATGCCAATTTTATGGCCGTCACGGCCTTTACCGATCAGAGGATATTGCCCATGAGCGTTCGCCTAGGGATTGTCATGGACCCCATTGAGCGCATCTCCTATAAAAAGGACAGCTCGCTGGCCATGCTCCTTGCCGCACAGGATCGCGGCTGGTCGCTGTTCTACATGGAACAGAAAGACCTGTACCAGAATGCAGGCCAGGCCCGGGCGCGCATGAAGCCGCTCAAGGTGTTTGCCGACCCGGCCAAATGGTTTGAATTCGACGCTGAAGTCGACGCCGGCCTGGACGATCTGGACGTGATCCTGATGCGCAAGGATCCGCCCTTCGACATGGAATTCGTCTACGCCACTTACCTGCTGGAGCAGGCAGAGCGCGCTGGCGTGCTGGTGGTCAACAAGCCGCAGAGCCTGCGTGACTGCAACGAAAAGCTGTTTGCCACGCTGTTTCCGCAGTGTACCCCGCCGACGCTGGTCAGCCGCCGCGCCGACATCATTCGCGAGTTTGCCGAGCAGCAGGGCGACGTGATCCTCAAGCCGCTGGACGGCATGGGGGGCGCGTCGATCTTCCGTCACCGTGCGGGTGATCCGAACCTGTCGGTGATCCTCGAAACCCTGACGGCCCACGGCACCCAGCAGATCATGGCGCAGGGCTACCTGCCAGCCATCAAGGACGGCGACAAGCGCATCCTGATGGTCGATGGCGAGCCGGTGCCTTACTGCCTGGCACGCATCCCCGCAGCAGGCGAAACCCGTGGCAATCTGGCAGCCGGTGGCCGTGGCGAAGCCCGTCCGCTGAGCGACAAGGACCGCTGGATCGCCGAACAGATCGGCCCGACCCTGCGTGAAAAAGGCCTGTTGTTCGTCGGCCTCGACGTGATCGGTGAGCACCTGACCGAGATCAACGTCACCAGCCCGACCTGCATCCGCGAAATCGACAACGCCTACGGCACCAATATCGGTGGCCTGTTAATGGATGCCATCGAGAAGAAACTGGAAGCACGCAAGGCCTGAGACACCCGGAGCTGGGCATTTTGTGGGAGCGGACTGTTACATAACGACGAGCGCCACTGGCCGCGGGTCAAGCCCTACGCCACGTGGTCCCTTCGTCTGATCCGCAGCAAAGTTACACCGCACATTGCGTTATCATGCGCCACCTGTGACACGACACGGATTTTGACATGCAGGCTGACGAGATGCTGAACCGCCGATGACATCCATGGCCCGAAACGACCTCCCCCTCGAACTCTCCACTGTGGGTGTGCGCCCTGCCGATCGTCTGGGTTTCACCCTGATGATCGCCGCGCTGATCCACCTTGCGGTGATCCTTGGCGTGGGCTTCACCTACGTCAAGCCGGAGCAGATCTCGCAGACGCTGGAAATCACCCTCGCCACCTTCAAGAGCGAAGAAAAGCCCAAACAGGCGGATTTTCTGGCGCAGGACGATCAGCAAGGCAGCGGCACCCTCGACAAGGCCGAGACGCTCAAGACCACTGAACTGGCGCCTTATCAGGACACCAAGGTCAACAAGGTCACTCCGCCTCCGGCCAGCAAACCGGTGGTCAGGCAGGAGGCGCCCAAGACGGCCGTGGCAACCACCGCGCCCAGCCAGCAGAAAACCGTTGCCAAGCGCGAAGAGGTCAAGCCCGAACCGACCACCAAGGCCGCGCCGACCTTTGACAGTGCGGAACTGAGCAACGAGATTGCCAGCCTGGAAGCCGAACTGTCGACCGAGCAGCAGGCATACGCCAAGCGCCCTAAAATCCATCGCCTCAACGCAGCCTCGACCATGCGCGACAAAGGTGCCTGGTACAAGGACGACTGGCGCAAAAAGGTCGAACGGGTCGGAAACCTGAACTACCCTGAAGAAGCACGCCGCAAGCAGATATACGGCAATTTGCGACTTCTTGTGTCGATCAATCGGGACGGTTCGTTGTACGAAGTGCTGGTGCTGGAATCATCGGGGCAACCGTTGCTTGACCAGGCCGCTCAGCGAATCGTGCGTCTGGCCGCGCCTTTTGCGCCGTTCACCGGCGATCTGGCAGACATCGACCGACTCGAGATCATTCGCACCTGGAAATTTGCACGCGGCGACAAACTGTCGAGCAACTGACATTTTTGCCAACGGACACCCGACACGTATAAGTGCCAGTTGTCAGGCCAGTAACACAACGCCACACTAGGACTCATGAAAAAAGTCTCTCCGAGTTATCTCAAGCATCAGTTCCTGATCGCCATGCCCCACATGCACGACGAGAACTTTGCTCAGACCTTGACCTACGTTGTCGAGCATAACGCCAATGGCGCAATGGGGCTGGTGATCAACCGCCCGCAAAGCCTGTCGCTGGCGGATGTGCTTGAGCAATTGCGACCGGAGCTTCCTGCGCCCAGGCACTGCCAGGAAATAGCCATACATTCCGGTGGCCCGGTGCAGACCGACCGTGGCTTTGTCCTGCACCCCAGTGGCCAGATGTTTCAGGCCACGGTCGCGCTGCCGGGCGGAATCTCGTTGTCCACTTCGCAGGATGTGCTGTTTTCCATCGCCGACGGCTATGGGCCTGATCAAAATGTGATCACCCTGGGCTATGCGGGATGGGACGCCGGCCAACTGGATGCCGAGATGGCTGACAATGCCTGGCTGACCTGCTCGTTCGACCCGGCCATTCTGTTCGATGTCGAGAGTGATCAGCGCCTCGACGCCGCAGCCAGACGCCTGGGCGTGAACCTCAGCCTTATCTCGACTCAGGCAGGACACGCTTGATGGCCGCTTTACGGCTGCTGCTGGGCATCGATTACGGCACCAAACAAATCGGCGTTGCCGTCGGCCAGGCCATCACCGGCCAGGCGCGTGAGCTGTGTACGCTCAAGGCACAGAACGGCGTACCGGACTGGGACAAGGTTCAGGCGCTCATCACCGAATGGAAACCTGACGCCATTGTGGTCGGCCTGCCATTGAACATGGACGGTACGCCCAGCGACATGAGCGCCCGCGCCGAGAAGTTTTCGCGCAAACTCAACGGTCGCTTTGGCGTGACGGTCTACACCCACGACGAACGCCTGACGACCTTCGAGGCCAAGGGCGAGCGCATGGCGCGCGGCGGCCAGAAAGGCAGCTATCGCGACAACCCGGTGGATGCCATCGCCGCCGCACTGCTGCTGCAAGGCTGGCTGGACGAGCACCCCGAACTGCTGAATGTGTGACTTTTAAAGCCCATACCGCTTCGAGATAACCGGATTCCACGTTACCGCTTGAGCAATGCGCCACGGACCAGACTGTAAAAACGTCACGAGCGAAGGCAAGACAAAGCAAAAACAGGCGAAAAACGGCCGGGGTCGCGACCGACTCCAGGTGTTCTAAATGAGCATTTTTCGCCTGTTTTTTAACGCAGTATTGCCAAGCGCGGTAGTTTTTACACAGTCAGGGAAGGGCGCTGCCCGAGCCTCAAAGGAGCAACCATGAGCCTGCCAAATCCCGCCGAGCTGATTCGTCAGATGGCCACTGACCTGAACGCTCATCTGAGCAAACGCGGCATCAGCGATCCTCGTTTCATCGGCATTCGCACTGGCGGCGTGTGGGTCGCTCAGGCGCTGCTCGAGGCGCTGGACAATCCGTCGCCCCTTGGCACCCTAGACGTCTCGTTCTATCGCGATGATTTCAGCCAGAACGGCCTGCACCCTCAGGTGCGTCCTTCGGAATTGCCGTTCGAGATCGAAGGGCAGCACCTGGTGCTGATCGATGACGTGCTGATGAGTGGCCGTACCATTCGCGCTGCGCTCAACGAGCTGTTCGATTACGGCCGACCGGCCAGCGTCACGCTGGTCTGCCTGCTGGACCTGGACGCTGGCGAACTGCCGATCCGCCCGAACGTGGTCGGCGCGACCCTGTCGCTGGCACCGCACGAACGCATCAAGCTGTCCGGCCCCGAGCCGCTGGCGCTTGAACTTCAAGACCTCTCCACCGCCCTTTAAAGAGTCCATTGCGATGACGCCTCTCGACGCCAAGCGCCCGCTGCAGCTCAACCATCAGGGCCAGCTGCGCCATTTTCTGTCTCTGGACGGCTTGCCTCGCGAGCTGCTTACCGAAATCCTCGACACCGCCGACTCGTTTCTAGAGGTGGGCGCACGGGCGGTGAAAAAGGTCCCGTTGTTGCGCGGCAAGACGGTGTGCAACGTATTCTTCGAAAACTCGACGCGCACCCGGACCACCTTCGAACTGGCGGCCCAGCGGCTGTCGGCCGACGTGATCACCCTGAACGTTTCGACCTCGTCCACCAGCAAGGGCGAAACGCTGTTCGACACCCTGCGCAACCTCGAAGCGATGGCCGCCGACATGTTCGTGGTGCGCCACGCCGACTCGGGCGCGGCGCACTTCATTGCCGAACACGTATGCCCTGATGTCGCAATCATCAACGGCGGTGACGGCCGGCATGCTCACCCGACCCAAGGCATGCTCGACATGCTGACGATCCGCCGTCACAAGGGCGGTTTCGAGAACCTTTCGGTGGCCATCGTCGGCGATATCCTGCATTCGCGCGTGGCGCGCTCCAACATGATTGCGCTCAAGGCGCTGGGTTGCCCGGACATCCGCGTGATCGGGCCGAAAACCCTGCTGCCGGTCGGCGTCGAGCAGTACGGCGTCAAGGTCTATACCGACCTCAACGAAGGTTTGAAGGATGTGGACGTGGTCATCATGCTGCGCCTGCAACGCGAACGCATGACCGGCGGCCTGCTGCCCAGCGAAGGTGAGTTCTATCGCCTGTTCGGCCTGGCCACCGCTCGCCTCGCAGCCGCGAAGCCGGATGCGATTGTCATGCACCCCGGCCCGATCAACCGGGGCGTGGAAATCGAGTCGGCGGTGGCCGACGGCGCGCATTCGGTGATTCTCAATCAAGTGACCTACGGCATCGCAATCCGCATGGCAGTGCTGTCCATGGCCATGAGCGGACAAAACGCACAACGCCAATTCGAACAGGAGCACGCCCAGTGAAGCTCAGCATACTCGGCGCTCGCGTCATCGATCCGGTCAGCGGGCTGGATCAGATTACCGACCTGCACATCGAAGCAGGCAAGCTCTGCGCCATCGGCGCCGCACCGGCCGGATTCGAACCGACCCAGACCATTGACGCCACCGGGCTGATCGCCGCACCGGGCCTGGTCGACCTCAACGTTGCCCTGCGTGAGCCCGGCTATAGCCGTAAAGGCAGCATCGCCAGTGAAACCCGCGCAGCCGTCGCCGGCGGCGTGACCAGCGTATGCTGCCCGCCGCAGACCAAACCGGTGCTCGACACCTCGGCGGTGGCCGAGTTGATCCTGGACCGCGCCCGCGAAGCCGGTTTCAGTAAAGTGTTCCCCATCGGGGCCTTGAGCAAGGGCCTGGAAGGCGAACAGCTGGCAGAACTGATTGCCCTACGCGACGCAGGCTGTGTGGCGTTCGGCAATGGCCTGAGCAGCTTCAGCAACACCCGCACGCTGTGCCGGGCGCTGGAATACGCGGCCACCTTCGACCTGACGGTGATTTTCAATTCGCAGGACCGGGACCTGGCCGAGGGTGGCCTGGCGCATGACGGCCCGACTGCCGCCTTTCTGGGGCTGGCAGGCATTCCTGAAACGGCCGAAACAGTGGCACTGGCTCGCGACCTGTTACTGGTCGAGCAAAGCGGGGTACGTGCGCATTTCAGCCAGTTGACCAGCGCACGCGGCGCAGCCCTGATCGCTCAGGCCCAGGCGCGCGGGCTGCCGGTGACGGCGGACGTCGCGCTGTACCAGTTGATCCTGACCGATGAAGCGCTGATCGACTTCTCCAGCCTGTATCACGTCCAGCCACCGCTGCGAACCCGCGCTGACCGCGATGGCCTGCGCGAGGCCGTGAAGTCCGGGGTTATCCAGGCAATATCGAGCCATCACCAGCCCCACGAGCGCGACGCCAAGCTGGCACCGTTCGGCGCTACCGAGCCGGGCATCAGCAGCGTGGAATTGCTGTTGCCGCTGGCAATGACACTGGTCGACGACGGCTTGCTGGACCTGCCGACCCTGCTCGCCCGCCTGAGCAGCGGCCCGGCAGAGGCTTTGCGCTTGCCAGCCGGCAAGCTCAGCGCAGGTGCGCCTGCGGACATCGTGCTGTTCGACCCGGCGGCCTCGACCGTCGCCGGTGAGACCTGGCTGTCAAAAGGCGATAACTGCCCTTTCATCGGCCACTGCCTGCCAGGTTCGGTGCGCTACACGCTGGTGGATGGACGGATCAGCTACAGCCGTTGAGCTTAAAGCCTCGGGCTCTCGTTACCGCGCTCTGCGTGGTAACGCCCTTCTGGACGCTCTGCGTCCGGTCTGGGGTGAGCATCACCCGCGCCGGGCGTTCTTTATCGAGATCTGGTCATTCAGCGTCCAGAAGTCATACAGAATGCCCACCAGGAACAACCCACCGGTCAGCAGGTAGATAACGCCCGTTATCCACTTGCCCTGATACATGCGGTGCAGGCCGAACAGACCCAGGAAGGTCAGCAGAACCCACGCCACGCTGTAATCGGTGGAGCCAGGGGTGAAACGCAGGTCCGCCTCGCGGTCCATTGACGGGATCAGAAACAGGTCAATCAGCCAGCCGATTCCAAACAGACCGAACGTAAAGAACCAAAGGGTCCCGGTGACGGGCTTGCCGTAATAGAAACGATGCGCGCCGAGAAACCCGAAAATCCACATCAGGTAACCCATGACCTTGCTGTGCGTGTCAGAACGATAGCCGTTCATTTTTAACCTCTTTGCGCTGATAGAAAAAAATACATAACAAATTTGTGACTTGGTTTCGCCCTTCCGACGTATGGCACTCGAGCCGGTTTTACGCCGCCAACCCCTTGTCGCTAAAGGGATTAGGGATGAAAAGGAAAGAGTCTGTCGCATAAAACGCAACGATACCAGTGTGATGCACTCGACAAATGGGGTCAGATTTTCCGAAAAAGCTGTTATAAAGTTGCGCGCTGACCACTACGAGCCCTGCCGAATGCGTCCTTTTTTCAAGACATGGCTAACCATTTGCCTATTTATGCCACTGGCCGCCCACGCCACCAATCGTGAGCAACAACTTCCTGCGAGCTTCACGGGCTACACCGCCAAAAATCATTCTTCACCGGCACTCGTGACTCGCAATGCACCCAAGGAAGCCACCCCAGTCTCCGTCCAGCCCAAAAATGCTCGCGCCAGCAAGCCGCTGTCGCGCAAGAACGCCCAAAAGGCGGCCTTGCAGGCATCGGCCCCTGCCAAGCAGGGTAATGCCGTTGTGAAACGCGCCTTGCAGGCCGTCGGGACGCCCTATCGCTGGGGCGGCACCACGCCCGGCAAAGGGCTTGATTGCAGCGGGCTGGTCAAATACGCCTACACGGACGTCCGTGAAGTCGACCTGCCGCGCACCTCCAACGCGATGGCCCAGGGTCATGGCCAGACGGTGGACCGCAAGGACCTGAAACCCGGTGATCTGCTGTTCTTCAACATCAAGAGCCGCAACATCAACCACGTGGCCATTTACCTGGGCGACAACAAGTTCGTTCATGCGCCGCGCCGTGGCAAGGCGGTTACTGTCGATACGCTGAACAAACCGTACTGGAACAGTCACTACAAGATCGCCAAGCGCGTGCTGCCCAAGCAGCCAGGACAGATGCGCATCGTCCAGCGCTGATCTGATCCCTGCTTGAAAAAGGGGCCTTGAATTCATTCAAGGCCCCTTTTCGTTTCTCCCTCGACACATCCCCGTCGTGTCAGGTGACCGTCAGAAGTTGTCCGGCACCTTGGCCCGCTCGCGTGCGCTTTCGCGGGTAATCAGGCCCTTCTTGACCAGGTCGGCCAGGCACATGTCCAGCGTCTGCATGCCCACCGATCCACCGGTCTGGATGGACGAATACATCTGCGCCACTTTGTCCTCGCGAATCAGGTTACGGATCGCCGGGGTGCCCATCATGATTTCGTGAGCCGCCACGCGTCCGCCGCCGACCTTCTTGAGCAGCGCCTGCGAAACCACCGCATGCAACGATTCGGACAACATGGAACGGATCATCGACTTTTCCTGAGCCGGAAACACGTCCACGATCCGGTCAATGGTCTTCGCCGCCGAGGTGGTGTGCAGCGTGCCGAACACCAGATGGCCGGTTTCAGCGGCGGTCAGCGCCAGACGAATGGTCTCCAGGTCGCGCATCTCGCCGACCAGAATCACATCCGGGTCTTCACGCAGCGCCGAGCGCAGCGCTTCCGAGAAGCCCAGCGTGTCCCGATGAACCTCACGCTGGTTGATCAGGCACTTCTTGGACTCGTGGACGAATTCAATCGGGTCCTCGATGGTCAGGATATGGTGATGCTTGTTGCAGTTGAGGTAGTCGATCATCGCCGCCAGGGTCGTTGATTTACCTGAACCGGTCGGCCCGGTGACCAGAATCAGGCCTCGCGCCACATCGGTAATCTTCCGAAACACACTGCCCATGCCCAAGTCTTCCATGCTCAGGATTTTCGACGGAATGGTCCGGAAGACTGCGCCTGCGCCGCGATTCTGGTTGAATGCGTTGACACGAAACCGCGCAACACCCGGCACCTCGAAGGAAAAGTCGGTCTCCAGACGCTCCTCGAAATCCTGGCGTTGCTTGTCGTTCATGATGTCGTAGATCAGCGCCTTGACCTCCTTCGCGTCCAGCGGGGGCAGGTTGATGCGCCGCACATCGCCATCGACACGGATCATCGGGGGCAGACCTGCAGAGAGGTGCAAGTCCGACGCGCCCTGTTTGGCACTGAAGGCCAGCAGCTCGGTAATATCCATACAGCTCCTCAATCACATAGAATGCCGCAGACCTTAGCCCTGCTGGCGCAAATCAATGTCCACGATAGCAGCGAACATTTCAACGCTCGAACAGCGAATTCGCGACGCAGCCCACGCGGCCAACCGCGATCCGGCGTCTGTCGGCCTGCTGGCGGTGAGTAAAACCAAACCGGCCAGCGACTTGCGCGAAGCTTACACCGCAGGCTTGCGTGACTTTGGCGAAAATTATTTACAGGAAGCCTTGAGCAAACAGCTCGAATTGGCCGACCTGCCCTTGTGCTGGCACTTCATCGGCCCCATTCAATCGAACAAGACGCGCGCTATCGCCGAGAACTTCGCCTGGGTACATTCCGTGGATCGCCTGAAAATCGCGCAACGCCTGTCCGAGCAACGCCCCGAGGCGCTTGAGCCACTGAACATCTGCATTCAGGTGAACGTCAGTGGCGAAGCCAGCAAATCGGGCTGCACACCTCAGGATCTGCCGGCACTGGCCGCGGCCATCGTCGCATTGCCGCGCCTGAAGCTGCGCGGCCTGATGGCGATTCCTGAACCGACAGACGACCCTGTAACTCAGGCAGCTTCGTTCGCTGCCGTGCGCACCTTGCAGGAACAGTTGAACCTGTCGCTCGACACACTTTCGATGGGCATGAGCCACGACCTGGAAGCCGCCATTGCACAAGGCGCAACCTGGGTGCGTATCGGCACAGCCCTTTTTGGCGCCCGCGACTATGGCCAGCCATAACCCTCCTCACAAGGACCCTTTCATGAGCAAGACCCGTATTGCCTTCGTCGGTGCCGGAAACATGGCCGCCAGCCTGATCGGCGGCCTGCGCGCCCAAGGCGTGGAAGCGGCACTGGTCTGCGCCAGTGCGCCGGGCGCTGAAACCCGCGAACGTATTTCCACCGAACACGGCATCAAGGTGTTTGCGGACAACGCCGAAGCCGTCAAAGGCGCGGACGTCGTGGTGCTGGCGGTCAAGCCGCAGATGATGAAAAACGTCTGCCAGGCGTTGAAGTCCAGCCTCGAACCCCATCAGTTGATTGTCTCGGTTGCGGCTGGCATTACCTGCGCCAGCCTGACTCAATGGCTTGGCGATCAGCCGGTGGTGCGCTGCATGCCCAACACCCCGTCACTGCTACGTCAGGGTGCCAGCGGGCTGTATGCGACCGACAAGGTCACTGCCAAACAACGCGGGCAGGCCGAGCAACTGTTGTCGGCCGTCGGTGTGGCGGTCTGGGTCGAGCAGGAAAAACACATGGACGCGGTAACGGCCGTCTCAGGCAGTGGCCCTGCGTACTTCTTTTTGATGATGGAAGCCATGACGGCGGCAGGTGTGAAACTGGGCCTGCCGGAAGACATCGCGAAAAAGCTGACCCTGCAAACCGCACTGGGCTCGGCGCTGATCGCGACAGGCAGTGATGTGGACGCGGGCGAGCTGCGTCGTCGCGTCGCCTCGCCAGGCGGGACCACCGAAGCCGCCATCAAGGCATTCCAGGCTGGCGGCTTCGAAGCGCTGGTCGAAACGGCGCTGACCGCCGCAGATCACCGTGCAGCCGAGCTGGCTGAACAACTGGGCAAATAATTTTCGGCTTTTCTGGAGCAGATTGATGATCGGATTGAACACCGCTGCAATTTACGTCCTGCAAACGCTCGGCAGTCTGTACCTGCTGATCGTTCTGATGCGCTTCGTGCTGCAACTGGTGCGGGCCAATTTCTATAACCCGCTGTGCCAGTTCATCGTGCGCGCCACACAACCGCTGCTAAAACCGCTGCGACGCATCATTCCCAGCCTGTTCGGGCTGGACATGTCGTCGCTGGTGCTGGCGATCATCGTGCAGATGATCCTGATGGCGCTGACCCTGCTGCTGGTGTTCGGCACCACCGGCGACCCGCTGCACCTGCTGCTCTGGTCGATCATTGGTGTGACGGCGCTGTTCCTGAAGATTTTCTTCTTCGCCCTGATCATCAGCGTGATTCTGTCCTGGGTGGCACCGGCCAGCAGCAACCCTGCCGCTGAACTGGTCAACCAGATCTGCGAACCCGCCCTGGCGCCGTTCCGCAAGATCGTCCCGAACCTGGGCGGCCTGGACATATCGCCGATCCTGGCGTTTCTGGTGCTCAAACTGCTGGACATGCTGGTCATCAACAACCTCGCGGCCATGAGCGCCATGCCGGATGTGCTGCGGTTGTTGATGTAAACATGCCCTGAATCGTCCGGATATTTGTGGGAGCGTCGCCCGGTCCGCTCCCACGGCCTTCGGCCAGAATCAAAAGCGGGCTTTTGTAACGCTGAGCACTGGAGCGTGAGGAACGAGAGGCGTCCGCAAGAACACCTATCGTGCCCATGCTCCGCGTGGGCATGCAGTTCTGGACGCTCCGCGTCCTGCCCCGGACAGGTGGCGCGGCGCAGATCTGTGACGCGGAGCGTCACCCAAGGCATTCCCAAAAATGGGTCGCCTGAACCACCGCCTTCGCGGACAAGTCCGCTCCCACGGCCTTCGGCCAGAATCAAAGCGGGCTTTTGTAACGCTGAGCACTGGAGCGTGAGGAACGAGAGGCGTCCGCAAGAACACCTATCGTGCCCATGCTCCGCGTGGGCATGCAGTTCTGGACGCTCTGCGTCCTGCCCCGGACAGGTGGCGCGGCGCAGATCTGTGACGCGGAGCGTCATTCCCACGCTGGAGCGTGAGGAACAATAGGCGTCCGCAAGAACACCTATCGTGCCCATGCTCCGCGTGGGCATGCAGTTCTGGACGCTCTGCGTCCGATTCTGATTGGCGCGCCGACAACATCCCTTATTGCCGCTGCCCCCCGCGGTCTTTAGACTTACGCCTCATTCACGCGAGAGCAGGGTCGATGCCCACGGTATTCCCTCACGATTCTGTCGGACTGGTCACACCGCAAATGGCACATTTCAGCGAGCCTCTGCCGCTGGCCTGTGGCCGTTCGTTGCCAGCCTATGACCTGATTTACGAAACCTACGGTCAGCTCAATGCTGCACGCAGCAATGCCGTGCTGATCTGTCATGCGCTGTCCGGGCATCATCACGCGGCAGGCTTTCACAGCGCCGACGACCGCAAGCCCGGCTGGTGGGACAGTTGCATCGGTCCCGGCAAGCCTATCGACACCGACAAGTTCTTCGTCGTCAGCCTCAATAACCTGGGCGGCTGCAATGGTTCGACCGGACCCAGCAGCATCGACCCGGAAACCGGCAAGCCTTTCGGCGCCAACTTCCCGGTGTTGACCGTGGAAGACTGGGTCAACAGCCAGGCACGGTTGGCCGATCTGCTGGGCATCGCGCAATGGGCAGCGGTGATCGGCGGCAGTCTGGGCGGGATGCAGGCGCTGCAATGGACCATCAGCTACCCGGATCGGGTGCGTCATTGTCTGGCCATCGCCTCGGCTCCCAAATTGTCGGCGCAGAACATTGCCTTCAACGAAGTGGCGCGGCAGGCGATTCTGACCGACCCGGAATTCCACGGCGGCTCGTTCCAGGAACAGGGTGTGATCCCCAAGCGCGGGCTGATGCTGGCGCGAATGGTCGGGCACATCACTTACCTGTCCGATGACTCGATGGGCGAGAAATTCGGCCGTGGTCTGAAAAGCGAAAAACTCAACTACGACTTCCACAGCGTCGAGTTTCAGGTTGAAAGCTACCTGCGTTATCAAGGTGAAGAGTTTTCCGGGCGTTTCGACGCCAATACCTACCTGTTGATGACCAAAGCACTGGATTACTTCGACCCCGCCGCCAACTTCGATGACGATCTGGCAAAAACGTTCGCCAACGCCACCGCGAAGTTCTGCGTGATGTCGTTCACCACCGACTGGCGTTTCTCGCCGGCCCGCTCGCGGGAACTGGTGGATGCCTTGATGGCGGCCCGCAAGGACGTTTGCTACCTGGAAATCGACGCCCCCCAAGGGCATGACGCTTTCCTGATCCCGATTCCGCGCTACCTGCAGGCTTTCAGTAATTACATGAACCGAATTTCGTTGTGAGGACGCCATGAGAGCCGATCTGGAAATCATCCAGGAATGGATCCCCGCAGGCAGCCGCGTGCTCGACCTGGGCTGCGGCGACGGCGAATTGCTGACCTGGCTGCGCGACCACAAGCAAGTGACCGGCTACGGCCTGGAAAACGACGCAGCCAACATTGCCGAGTGTGTCGCCAAGGGCATCAACGTCATTGAGCAGGATCTCGACAAAGGCCTGGGCAACTTTGCCAGCAACAGCTTCGACGTGGTGGTCATGACCCAGGCCCTGCAAGCTGTGCATTACCCGGACAGAATCCTCGACGAGATGCTGCGTGTCGGTCGCCAGTGCATCATCACGTTCCCGAACTTCGGTCACTGGCGCTGCCGCTGGTATCTGGCCAGCAAGGGGCGCATGCCGGTGTCCGAGTTCCTGCCCTACACCTGGTACAACACGCCGAACATCCACTTCTGCACCTTCGGCGACTTCGAAGAACTGTGCCGCGAGCGGGATGCGCAAGTGCTCGACAGGCTGGCGGTCGATCAGCAACATCGTCACGGCTGGGCCAGCAAACTGTGGCCCAACCTGCTGGGCGAAATCGGCATCTACCGGGTCACCAGCCCTGGGCTGACGGACCACAAGATTGCCATTTAACCGATCGTTTTCAAGCACCACGACAGGCCAATGATGAACCTCACCCAACTCGTACTGGCCAGCCACAACGGCGGCAAACTCAAAGAACTTCAGGCCATGCTTGGTGGCAGCGTGACGTTGCGCTCGGTCAGCGAGTTCAGCCTCGTGGAGCCGGAGGAGACCGGCCTGTCGTTCGTCGAGAACGCGATCCTCAAGGCGCGCAATGCTTCGCGTCTGTCGGGGCTGCCCGCGCTGGCCGATGACTCCGGGCTGGCGGTCGACTTTCTCGGCGGCGCACCGGGTATCTATTCCGCTCGCTATGCCGATGGCCAAGGTGACGCGGCGAACAACGCCAAGCTGCTGGAGGCGCTGAAAGACGTGCCGGACGAGCAGCGCGGCGCGCAGTTCGTCTGCGTATTGGCGCTGGTGCGTCACGCCGACGATCCGTTGCCGATTCTCTGTGAAGGGCTGTGGCACGGGCGCATTCTGCACGCCGCCAGCGGCGAACACGGGTTTGGTTACGACCCGCTGTTCTGGGTGCCGGAGCGCAACTGCTCCAGCGCCGAACTCGGCCCG
Source organism: Pseudomonas graminis (assembly GCF_002093745.1). Lineage (GTDB taxonomy): Bacteria > Pseudomonadota > Gammaproteobacteria > Pseudomonadales > Pseudomonadaceae > Aquipseudomonas. The sequence goes on along the minus strand of NZ_MTSB01000002.1, from coordinate 142,444 downwards.
AGCGAGAAAAACCAGCTCAGCCATCGCGCCCGCGCGATGGTCCTGTTGCGGCAACGCCTGGGCCTGCAATGACCCACGATTCGCCAGCGCAGCCGCTGTTTCTCGGCGAGAGTGGCTTCTCGTCAGAGAGCCCGCGCCCTGCGCTGCCGCACCTGCCACCGTTGTCGCTGTACATCCACATCCCGTGGTGCGTGCGCAAATGCCCGTATTGCGATTTCAACTCGCACACCGCCAGCCCGGTCTTGCCGGAACAGGAATACGTCGACGCCCTGCTCGCCGACCTGGACCTTGACCTGCCGCACGTCTATGGCCGCGAGCTGCAATCGATTTTCTTCGGCGGCGGCACGCCGAGCCTGTTCAGCGCCGACGCGCTGGGGCGTCTGCTCAAGGGCGTGGAACAGCGCATTCGCTTTGCCAGCGACATCGAAATAACGCTCGAAGCCAACCCCGGCACCTTCGAGCAGGCCAAATTCAGCGCCTATCGCGGGTTGGGCATCAATCGGCTGTCCATCGGCATTCAAAGCTTTCAGGAGTCCAAACTCAAGGCGCTGGGCCGGATTCACAACGGCGACGAAGCAATTCGCGCCGCCGACATGGCGCGGCAGGCCGGTTTCGACAACTTCAATCTGGACCTGATGCACGGCCTGCCAGACCAGTCTCAGGACGAAGCGCTGGACGATTTGCGCCAGGCCATCGCCCTCGCGCCGACTCACCTGTCCTGGTATCAGCTGACCCTGGAGCCCAACACGGTGTTCTGGAATCAGCCCCCGGTTTTGCCCGAAGACGACATTCTTTGGGATATTCAGGAAACCGGGCAGCAGTTGCTGGCCACTCACGGTTACGCACAGTACGAAGTGTCGGCTTATGCACAGCCCGGCAAACCGGCGCGGCACAACCTCAACTACTGGGCGTTCGGCGATTTCATCGGCATCGGCGCGGGTGCGCACGGCAAGTTGAGCCACCCGGACGGGCGCATCATGCGGACCTGGAAGACCCGGCTGCCGAAGGATTACCTGAACCCGGGCAAGCCGTTTCAGGCCGGTGCCAAGCTGTTGCCGCTGGACGAATTGCCGTTTGAATTCCTGATGAATGCGTTGCGACTGACAAATGGTGTGGACGCTGCGTTATTTCGTGAAAGAACGGGTCTAAGCCTCGATTCGCTCGCCGAGGCACGCCGACAGGCCGAACAAAAGGGTCTGCTGCACAAGGACCCGACACGTCTGATCGCCACGCCACAAGGCCAGTTGTTCCTCAATGACCTGCTGCAATACTTTCTGATCTAAGGACCCTGCATGGATTTCGTACTCGATTTGCTCGCCACCGTTTCGCGCTGGAGTCGCAGCAATCTTTCGGAAATCGCCCTCGCATTGGTGGGCTGCCTGCTGGTGCTATTCGGCGCAGACATCAAAGGCTGGATCGAACAACGCATCAGCAGCATGACCGGCGCCATACGCATCCCGCTCATTGCCCTGCTGTGCGCAGTCGGCAGCGGCGCGGCACTGATCTACGCCACACCGTGGGTAGTGCGCGGCCTCAGCCAGTTCAACAATTACAGCCTGGCACCGGTGCTGTTGGTGGTGCTGGTGTTGATCGGGGTGATTGCCGACCGCAAGTAAAAGGCCCGTTTCAATCGCGTCGACGTGAAACCCCTGTCAACAAAAAGCCCGGCATCTCTGCCGGGCTTTTGCGTTTACCGATGCAGATCAAGGCACCAGCTTGTCCAGCAGAGCCTTGTCACGCACCGCGCCCTTGTCGGCACTGGTCGCCAGCAGGGCGTAAGCCTTGAGCGCGGTGGTCACTTTACGTGGACGCGACTCGACCGGCTTCCAGCCTTTTTTGTCCTGTTCGGCACGACGTTCGGCCATCTCAGCGTCGTCGATCATCAGGTTGATCGAGCGATTCGGGATGTCGATCAGCACTTTGTCGCCATCGCGGACCAGACCGATCGCACCGCCCGCCGCCGCTTCCGGCGAGGCGTGACCGATGGACAGGCCAGACGTACCGCCCGAGAAACGGCCATCGGTGAGCAGCGCGCAGTCCTTGCCCAGGCCTTTGGATTTCAGGTACGAGGTCGGGTAGAGCATTTCCTGCATGCCCGGGCCGCCTTTCGGGCCTTCGTAACGAATGATGACGATGTCACCGGCCTTCACTTCGTCAGCGAGAATCCCGCGCACGGCGCTGTCCTGGCTTTCGAAAATCTTGGCGTTGCCCTCGAAGACGTGGATCGACTCATCAACGCCCGCGGTTTTCACCACGCAACCATCCAGCGCGATGTTGCCGTACAGCACGGCCAAGCCACCTTCTTGCGAATAGGCATGCTCGACGCTGCGGATACAGCCGTTTTCACGGTCGTCATCCAGGCTCTCCCAACGGGTCGACTGGCTGAACGCGGTCTGCGTCGGGATGCCCGCAGGGCCTGCCTTGAAGAAGGTATGCACGGCTTCATCGTCAGTCTGGGTGATGTCCCATTTGGCGATGCCTTCAGCCAGCGTCTTGCTGTGTACGGTCGGCAGGTCGGTGTGCAGCAAGCCACCGCGCGCCAGCTCGCCGAGAATGCTGAAGATCCCGCCTGCGCGGTGTACGTCTTCCATGTGGTACTTCTGGATGTTCGGCGCAACCTTGCACAGTTGCGGAACCTTGCGTGACAGACGGTCGATGTGGCGCAGGTCGAAGTCGATCTCGGCTTCCTGAGCCGCCGCCAGCAAGTGCAGGATGGTGTTGGTCGAGCCACCCATCGCGATGTCCAGCGTCATGGCGTTTTCGAACGCCTTGAAGTTGGCGATGTTGCGCGGCAACACCGACTCGTCGTTTTCCTTGTAGTACTGCCGGCACAGGTCAACGATGGTGCGGCCAGCCTGCAGGAACAGTTGCTCGCGGTCGCTGTGGGTGGCGAGTGCAGACCCGTTGCCCGGCAACGCCAGGCCCAGCGCTTCGGTCAGGCAGTTCATCGAGTTGGCGGTGAACATGCCCGAGCAGGAACCGCACGTCGGGCAGGCGCTGCGCTCGTACTCGGCGACTTTTTCGTCGCTGGCGGTCGAGTCGGCAGCGATGACCATCGCGTCGACCAGGTCCAGGCCGTGGCTGGCCAGCTTGGTCTTGCCCGCTTCCATTGGCCCGCCAGACACGAAGACCACCGGGATATTGAGGCGCAGTGCCGCCATCAGCATGCCGGGGGTGATTTTGTCACAGTTGGAAATGCACACGATGGCGTCGGCGCAGTGCGCATTGACCATGTACTCGACCGAGTCGGCAATGATCTCGCGGCTCGGCAGCGAATAAAGCATGCCGTCGTGACCCATTGCGATGCCGTCATCGACCGCAATGGTGTTGAATTCCTTGGCCACGCCACCGGCGCGTTCGACTTCACGAGCGACCAGTTGGCCCATGTCCTTGAGGTGGACGTGGCCCGGTACGAACTGGGTGAAGGAGTTGGCAATGGCGATGATCGGTTTCTTGAAGTCTTCGTCCTTCATGCCCGTAGCGCGCCACAGGGCACGGGCGCCGGCCATGTTGCGGCCGTGGGTGGACGTTTTCGAGCGGTAATCAGGCATTGGAACACTCCGGCAAAAATAGGGCTGATCAGGGAAGGGAGTGAGCTTCTATTGACGTCGCGGGCGTGCGGCAGTGACCGCAGGCAGCGAAGAAACCGAACACCACGGGATCACCGTGTACTCGGCCTGAGCTCATAAACCCGCCGGGGGATGACTGGCGATGAATAGCGCGATTCTACACCGCCGATACCGTTTGGTGGGGGCCGAATGTCGTTGCCGGTGGCTCGTTCGAAATCTCTGTAGACAAAACGTCATCAGCGCATTTATCTTCGTCGCCAGGCCGCCTCATGTGGCCGCGTCGCTCGGACGGTTCCGGGCGCTTACGTTTGCGAGATACTCATGGCTGACCAAGGTTCGCCGCGCCGCTTTGCGCGCATTGATCGACTCCCCCCTTACGTGTTCAACATCACCGCCGAGCTGAAAATGGCAGCGCGCCGTCGTGGTGAAGACATTATCGACTTGAGCATGGGCAACCCCGACGGGGCCACACCGCCGCACATTGTCGAAAAACTGGTCACTGTCGCCCAGCGCGAAGACACCCACGGCTACTCCACCTCACGCGGCATTCCACGCCTGCGCCGCGCCATTTCCAACTGGTACAAGAAACGCTACGAGGTCGATATCGACCCCGAAAGCGAAGCCATTGTGACCATCGGTTCCAAGGAAGGCCTGGCGCACCTGATGCTCGCCACGCTGGATCAGGGCGATACGGTGCTGGTGCCCAACCCCAGCTACCCGATCCACATCTACGGTGCAGTGATTGCCGGCGCCCAGGTGAGGTCGGTGCCGCTGGTGCCGGGTGTGGATTTCTTCGCCGAGCTGGAAAAGGCCATTCGCGGCTCGATTCCCAAACCGAAGATGATGATTCTCGGTTTCCCGTCCAACCCGACCGCGCAGTGCGTGGAACTGGACTTTTTCGAACGGGTGGTGGCATTGGCCAAACAGTACGACGTGCTGGTGGTGCATGATCTGGCCTACGCCGACATCGTCTACGACGGCTGGAAAGCCCCGTCGATCATGCAGGTGCCCGGCGCCAAGGACATCGCCGTGGAGTTCTTCACCCTGTCCAAGAGCTACAACATGGCGGGCTGGCGGATCGGTTTCATGGTCGGTAACCCGGAGCTGGTCAACGCGCTGGGCCGTATCAAGAGCTATCACGACTACGGCACATTCACGCCGCTGCAGGTCGCAGCCATTGCGGCGCTGGAGGGTGATCAGCAATGCGTGCTCGACATTGCCGAGCAGTATCGCCAACGCCGCAACGTGCTGGTCAAAGGGCTGCACGAACTCGGCTGGATGGTCGAAAACCCCAAAGCGTCGATGTATGTCTGGGCGAAGATTCCTGAAGCGTACGCGCACCTCGGCTCGCTGGAGTTCGCCAAGAAGCTGCTGGCCGAAGCCAAGGTCTGTGTCTCGCCGGGCATCGGTTTCGGCGAGTACGGCGACGACCATGTGCGCTTTGCACTGATCGAGAATCAGGACCGCATCCGCCAGGCCGTGCGCGGCATCCGCAGCATGTTCAGGGCCGACAACAAGCTCAAGCCCTGAGTCAGACGCACGCACCGTTCACGCCTGCTGACTGGACACCTTCGGCAGGCGTGGCGGTCGTCTCGGGTGACCGCCACGATACCGACAGTCGCCTCGGCAATTTTTACTTACTGCAAAGGGCCGCGGACCGGTATGATCGCGCGCCCCGATACACCCGGAATTCTGAAATAAAATGAAACCCACCTTGATCGCCGCCGCAGAACTCGACCGCATCGACACCTGGGCCAAGTACTCCAGCCATATGTGCGGAGGCTGCATCTCCAGCTGCTGCACATTGCCGGTAGAAGTGAAGATCAAGGACCTGATCCGCATCGGCATCGTCGATGAGTTCGAGCGCGGCGACCCGGCGAAGAACATCGCCAAGCGGCTGCAGAAAGAAGGCATCGTCGAGCGCTACAACCAGAAGTCGGAAATCTTCACGTTGCAACGCATGAGCAACAACGACTGCCTGTACCTGGACCGCAAAAGCCGTCTGTGTACCATCTACGACAAGCGCCCGGACACCTGCCGCAACCACCCGAAAATCGGGCCGCGCCCCGGTTATTGCGCGTACAAGCCCAAAGAGGTCGTGCGTCAGGAAAGCGGTTCGCTGAAGAACGCCACCAGCGCGCCAGTGCCGAAATTCTGATTCGTCACCCACGATGCGACGCGTCGATATCAGGCACTTCCAATCAAGCCCCGGTCAGGGGCTTTTTTGTGGGCGATGGAAAAAGCCTATCGATGTTAAATTTTGTTAGAAATAAAAATACTTCACATTATTTACCTATTGATTCACTATCGTATTCACAGATCAGAACAATAACGCTCGAATGCCGGCGTCACAGGCATCGGCACTGACGTTGAGGATTACTGCATGAACACCAAGAATGTGGGCGTTATCGGCCTTGGCGCGATGGGCCTGGGCATTGCCCGCTCGTTGCTGCGCAGCGGCTTCAATGTGCATGCGTGCGACGTGCGCACCAGCGTGACCGAGGCGTTCGCCCAGGAAGGCGGTGTTGCCTGCCCATCCCCGGCCAGCATGGCCGCGGCCTGCGACGTGATCATCACCGTGGTGGTCAATGCCGAGCAGACTGAAACCGTCCTGTTCGGTGAAAACGGTGCCATCGCGGCCTTGCGTCCGGGCAGCCTGGTGATCGGCTGCGCCACCGTCGCGCCGACCTTCGCAGTCGAACTCGGCGAACGCCTTGCAGCACAGAACCTGCTGTACCTCGATGCCCCGATTTCCGGCGGCGCAGCCAAAGCTGCCGCTGGCCAGATGACCATGATGACTTCCGGCCCGGCCGAGTCCTACGCCAAAGCTGAAGCCGTCCTCAACGGCATGGCCGGCAAGGTCTATCGTCTGGGCGACGTTCACGGGCTAGGCTCGAAAGTCAAAATCATCAACCAGTTACTGGCCGGCGTGCATATCGCTGCCAGTGCCGAAGCGATGGCGCTCGGCCTGCGTGAAGGCGTCGACGCCGATGCGCTGTACGAAGTGATCACCAACAGTGCCGGTAACTCGTGGATGTTTGAAAACCGCGTGCCGCACATCCTCAATGCCGATTACACACCCCTGTCGGCTGTGGACATCTTCGTCAAGGACCTGGGCCTGGTGCTGGATACCGCACGCAGCAGCAAATTCCCGCTGCCGCTGTCGGCCACGGCGCACCAGATGTTCATGCAGGCGTCCAGCGCCGGTTTCGGTCGCGAAGACGACTCGGCGGTGATCAAGATTTTCCCGGGCATCGAACTGCCTAAAGCCAAGCCGGAAAAAGCCTGAGGAGCGAACGATGAGCCTGAATAACGCTCGCCCGCTGCTGGGCTGCATTGCCGACGATTTCACTGGCGCGACCGACCTTGCCAACATGCTGGTGCGGGGCGGTATGCGCACCGTGCAGAGCATCGGCATCCCCAGCGCCGAAATGGCTGCGGGCCTGGACGCCGACGCGATCGTCATCGCCCTCAAGTCGCGCACCACGCCGACTGCCGACGCGGTCGCCGAATCCCTCGCAGCACTGGAATGGCTGCGCGAGCGCGGCTGCGAGCAGATCTTCTTCAAGTATTGCTCGACCTTCGATTCGACCGCCGCAGGCAACATCGGCCAGGTCAGCGAAGCGCTGCTGGAACAACTGGGCAGTGATTTCACCCTGGCCTGCCCGGCGTTCCCGGAAAACGGCCGTACGATTTTCCGGGGTCACCTGTTCGTTCAGGACCAGTTGCTCAGCGAATCGGGCATGCAGAACCATCCGCTGACACCGATGACCGATGCCAATCTGGTGCGCGTGCTGCAAGCGCAGACCACTCATAAAGTCGGCTTGCTGCGCTACGACACGATTGCCAAAGGCGTGGACAGCGTACGCAGCAAAATGGCCGAGCTGCGCGCCGACGGTGTGAGCATGGCGATTGCCGATGCCCTGTCGGACGCCGACCTGTACACGCTGGGCGAAGCCTGTGCCGACCTGCCACTGCTGACCGGCGGTTCGGGGCTGGCGCTGGGCTTGCCAGGCAACTTCCGCAAGGCCGGCAAGCTGCGTGATATCGATGCGGCCAAACAGATTGCTATCAGCGGCGGCGACGTGGTGCTGGCGGGCAGCGCTTCGGTGGCCACCAACGGCCAGGTCGCCGCGTGGGTGGAAGCCGGTCGCCCTGCGTTGCGCCTCAACCCGCTGGAGCTGGCCGCAGGCAAACCGGTGGTCGAACAGGCGCTGGCGTTTGCCAGAGACGCCGGGCAAACCGTGCTGATCTACGCCACCAGCACGCCGGATGAAGTCAAAGCCGTGCAGAACGAGTTGGGTGTAGAGCGCTCCGGCGCGATGGTCGAAGCCGCTTTGGGCGAGATCGCCAAAGGTTTGATGGACGCTGGCGTGCGCCGCTTCGTGGTGGCCGGAGGCGAGACCTCCGGCGCAGTGGTGCAGGCGCTGGGCGTGCAATTGCTGCAGATCGGCGCACAGATCGATCCGGGCGTTCCTGCCACCGTCAGCAGCGGCGCGCAACCGCTGGCTCTGGCGCTGAAATCCGGCAACTTCGGCGCACGCGACTTCTTCGCCAAGGCCCTCAAGCAACTGGCGGGGGAAGCCTGATGATCGATGAAAACGCACTGCGCCAGGAAATCTGCGACGTCGGCCGGCTGCTCTACGGCCGCGGCTATACGGTCGGCAGCGCGGGCAACATCAGCGCGCGCCTTGATGATGGCTGGCTGATCACACCGACTGACGCCTGCCTGGGCCGCATGGACCCGGCAGACATCGCCAAGGTCAATCTGGTCGGTGAATGGGTGTCGGGCAGCAAGCCATCCAAGACCCTGGCGCTGCACCGCGAAGTCTACGACCGCAACCCTGAAGTCGGCGGCGTGGTGCATACCCACTCGACGCATCTTGTGGCGCTGACCCTGGCAGGCGTGTGGCGCGAGGACGACATTCTGCCGCCGCTGACGCCTTATCAGGTGATGAAAGTCGGGCACATCCCGCTGATCGCTTACGAACGCCCCGGCTCGCCAAAAGTCGCCGAGCGCGTGGCGCAACTGGCCAACAGTGTGCGCGGCGTGATGCTCGAACGTCTCGGCCCGGTGGTCTGGGAAAGCTCGGTGGCCAAGGCCTGCTATGCCCTGGAAGAGCTGGAAGAAACCGCGCGCCTGTGGCTGATGAGCAACCCCAAACCTGCACCGCTGGACCCGACAGCGCTGGAGGAATTGCGTCAGGTGTTCGGCGCGAAGTGGTAAACGGGCACCCACTGATCGAGAGGCGCCTCGCGCCTCCCGACCGAAAAACAATAACAAAATAACAACAGGAATCGAGAGCATGACTCACCTCTACCCCGCTGTTTCGCTGTCAGTCTTTACCCTCAATGACCGGAGTACACAGGCATGACGCCGCTCATGTTGATGGTCGTGGCCGGTGCGGGCATCGCACTGCTGCTGTTCCTGGTGCTCAAGTACAAATTCCAGCCCTTCGTTGCCTTGATGCTGGTCAGCATCATCGTGGCGCTGGTCGCGGGTGTTAAGCCGGCCGATCTGGTCGCCACCATTGAAGGCGGCATGGGCAAGACCCTCGGCCACATTGCGATCATCATCGCGCTGGGCGCGATGATCGGGCGCATTATCGAGCTGTCGGGCGGGGCTGAAGCACTGGCCAAAACCCTGATCAATCGTTTCGGCAACAAGCGCACGCCGCTGGCGCTGACCATCGCCGGCTTCATGGTCGGCATTCCGGTCTTCTTCGAGGTCGGCGTGATCATCCTCATGCCACTGGCCTATGGCGTGGCACGGGCGGCGCGCAAGCCGTTGCTGATTTTTGCGCTGCCGATGTGTGCTGCGCTGCTGGCGGTGCATGCGTTTCTGCCCCCGCACCCCGGAGCCGTCGCTGCGGCCAGTCAGTTGGGCGCGGACCTGGGTCGCGTGCTGATGCTGGGTATCCCGATTGTCGCGGTACTGTGCATGATCGGTTACTTCGTGGCAGGCCGCATGACCCGCAAAACCTACCCGATGACCGACGACATTCGTGCCGAGGTCTACGGTTCACACGTCACCAACGAAGACCTGGAAGCCTGGGCACGCAATGACTATTCCGGCGTGCGGGAAGCGACCGAAACCAGAACCCTGGGCGCCGAAGAAAGCGCCAGCAGCCTGGCGAGCAAACTGCCGCCAGCGCCTGCACCGGGCTTCGGGCTGATCATTGCGCTGATTCTGTTGCCGATCGTATTGATTCTAATGGGCACGCTGGCGACGACCCTGCTGCCGGCAACGTCCACGCTGCGCGCAGTGCTGACAGTGCTCGGGGCACCGCTGGTTGCGCTGTTGATCGACACGTTGCTCTGCGCCTGGCTGCTGGGTTCGCGTCGTGGCTGGAGCCGTTCTCAGGTGTCAGACGTAATCGGTTCGGCCCTGCCCGGTGTGGCCATGGTGATTCTGATCGCGGGTGCCGGTGGCGTGTTCGGCAAGGTGCTGGTCGATACCGGCATCGGTGCGGTGGTCTCCGAGGCGCTGCGCAATACCGGTCTGCCGGTACTGGCGCTGGGCTTCCTGCTGACGCTGTTGCTGCGTGCGGTTCAGGGTTCGACCACCGTCGCGCTGGTCACCACCGCCGGTATTCTCAGCCCGCTGATCGCCACCCTGGACCTGAGCGCCAACCATCTGGCCCTGTTGTGCCTGGCGATGGGCGGTGGCGGTCTGGCCATGTCGCACATCAACGACGCCGGTTACTGGATGTTCACCAAGCTGGCGGGCCTCAACGTCGCCGACGGCTTGCGCACCTGGACCGTGCTGGTCACGCTGCTCGGCACACTGGGCTTCGTGATCACCCTGCTGCTTTGGCCATTCGTCTGACCCTTTGAAGACTGGAGTTAACATGCCTCGTTTTGCCGCCAACCTCAGCATGCTGTACCCGCAGCATGATTTTCTTGAGCGCTTTGCCGCAGCCGCCGCCGATGGTTTCGGCGCGGTCGAGTATCTGTTTCCTTATGCCTACACGCCGCAGGAACTCAAACAGCGCCTGAGCGACAACGGCCTGGTGCAGGCGCTGTTCAACGCCCCGCCGGGCGACTGGGATGCTTGCGAGCGAGGCATTGCGACACTGCCGGGCCGCGAGGCGGAATTTCGCAGCGGCCTCGAACGCGCGCTGGAATATGCGCAGGTGCTGGGCAATGACCGCGTGCATGTAATGGCCGGGCTGCTGCCCAACGAGGATTTGCGTGAGCGCCATCAGGCGGTCTACCTGGAAAACCTGGCGTTCGCGGCAGAGCAGGCCAAAGCTGTTGGCGTCACGATCCTGATCGAACCGATCAACACCCGTGACATGCCGGGCTTCTTTCTCAATCGTCAGGATCAGGCGCAGGACATTTGCAAGCTGGTGGGTGCCGATAACCTGAAGGTTCAGTTCGATTGCTACCACTGCCAGATCGTCGAAGGCGACCTGACCAGTAAACTGCGCCGCGACTTTGCAGGCATCGGCCACATCCAGATCGCGGGCGTTCCGGATCGCAACGAGCCGAACCTCGGCGAGCTGAATTACGAGCACCTGTTCAACGTCATCGACGAACTGGGCTACACCGGCTGGATCGGCTGCGAATACCGCCCGAAAGGCGACACCAGCGAAGGCCTCGCGTGGCTGCGGGCGTTGCAGTCGAAAAGCTGTTTATGAACATTGTGGGAGTGTGCTTGCTCGCGAAGGCTCCGATCCAGCCAGCAGAATAAGGCTCCAATATCGGCGTCTGCGTGATCACACTCACTACCACAGTAATCTGTAACTGTCGTGCCAACGCGAAAATCGAGTGTTCGAGCTTGCTCGCGAAGGGCCCGGTGCAGCCATCAAAATAAGGCACCTGGATCGACGCCTTCGTGAGCAAGCTCACTCCCACAAGAATCCGTCACTGTCGCGCCGACGCTTTGCGTCCTCTGTTGCGACTCAGACGATCTCGTCAGGCCAGAATGCGCGGATTCCGGCCACGCCCTGTGCGCCGCTTTCCCAGGCTCGTTGACGCTCGGCAGGGCCTACGCCGCCCAACAGAAAGACCGGCTTGTTGAAGCCTGCGATCAACTGGGTTGCCCGCTCCCAGCCCAGTGGCTGTGCATCAGGGTGCGTCAGGGTTGGCTGAACCGGTGACAGGGTGACGAAATCCACGCCCATCTGCTCTGCCAGCGCCAGTTCCTCGGCGTCATGACAGGACGCTGCCAACCAGCGATTCTCAGGGAACGGACGCCCGCGGCTGGCGTATTTGCGCAGTTGCTCGGAGGTCAGGTGCCAGCCAGCCGACGGAAAGTCGCCCAGCCACTCCAGAGGGCCTTTGAGCATGAGTTGCGCCTTGCCCGCACACAACCCTGCCGCGTCAACCGCCAGGTCACGATACTTCGGGTCATACCCACCCGGCGCGCGCAACTGGACCAGCTTGATGCCGCCCGCGATGGCCTTCTGCATGCCACGCAACAATTCGATGTTGTCCAGCCCGTCAGGCGTGATCAGGTACTCACCGGGCAAACAGGCTGCGGCCACGATCGGCTGGTTCGCTGCCGGAAACTCGTAGTCAGGCAATTCACGGGAGGTTACCCAGACCAGTGGCTGCCCTTCGACACCTTGCGGCTCGCCCGTGAATGCGGAAACTTCCCACACATCCAGCAGCACCTGCTTGTCGGGATAATCATGACTGACCTTGATCAACGGGCGCGCCGCCATTACCACGATGCCCAGTTCTTCCTGCAGTTCACGTGCAAGTGCAGACTCGACCGTCTCACCTGCCTCGACCTTGCCTCCAGGAAACTCCCAGAGACCGCCTTGATGCTGACTGTCGGCGCGCCGGGCAATCAGTATTTTGCCGTCAGCGCCACGAATGACGGCGGCGGCTACATGAACACGTTTCACGATCAGGACTCCTCCAGACCAGCCTGCTGCCAGCGTTTGAAAGCAGGCCATTGGTAGACGGTGTCGATATAGGCCAGCGCTTCTGCCGGCAACTCGACACGGTAGCCGCGCAGACGAATCGCCACCGGCGCGAAGAACGCATCGGCAATGCTTGGTTTACCGAACAGAAACGGACCGTCTTCGGCAGCAGCAGCGCGGCACTCGGCCCACAGCGCAACAATGCGATCTATGTCCTGCCGGGTCTCGGCCGGAATCACGTCCAGTGCCTGATCCTGACGCAGGTCCATCGGCATGTTCGAACGCAGGCTGACGAAACCGCTGTGCATCTGCGCACAGGCGGAACGGGCCTGGGCGCGAGCGGCGATATCTCGCGGCCACAAGTCGACGTCCGGAAAGCGCTCGACCAGGTATTCGCAAATCGCCAGCGAATCAATGATCGTACCGTGCTCGCACTGCAACGCAGGCACTTTACCGGTGGGTGAATACTTGAGAATGTTATCGCGGGTATCAGGCTGGTTCAGGCGAATAACCTGATCGGTGAACGCCGCACCGGTCATCTCCAGCACCAGCCAGGGACGCAGTGACCAGGAGGAATAGCGTTTGTCGCCGATAATCAGATGCAGGCTCATGGTTAAGCTCCTTTGAGTTCAGCGCGTAAGCCCGGCGCGACGGCGAGGTGCCTGCGCGCCGGACGTCGGATCAGGTGCGATATTCCGCGTTGATCTTCACGTATTCGTGAGAAAGGTCAGTGGTCCAGATGGTCTCGCTGCAGTCGCCGCGGCCCAGCTCGATACGGATGGTGATTTCTTCCTCGGCCATGACCGCAGAGCCCTGCTCTTCTGTGTAAGTGGTCGCGCGGCAGCCCTGGCTGGCGATGCAGACGCCACCCAGAAATACATCGATCTTGCTCACGTCGAGGTCCGGCACGCCAGCGCGGCCTACCGCGGCCAGGATACGGCCCCAGTTAGGGTCCGAGGCAAACAGTGCGGTCTTGATCAGCGGCGAATGAGCGACCGCGTAACCGACGTCCAGGCATTCCTGATGATTGCCACCGCCGTTGACTTCGACTGTCACAAATTTGGTCGCGCCTTCGCCATCGCGCACGATGGCCTGAGCAACGTCCATGCACACGTCGAAAACGGCTTTCTTCAAGGCTTCGAACAGCGGGCCTTTGGCTTCGGTGATCTGCGGCAGATCAGCCTGACCGGTGGCGATCAGCATGCAGCAATCGTTGGTCGAGGTGTCGCCATCAATGGTGATCCGGTTGAAGGACTTGTTGGCACCGTCGCGAATCAGGTCCTGCAACACGCTCTGCGCCACATGGGCGTCAGTGGCGATGTAACCGAGCATGGTCGCCATGTTCGGACGAATCATGCCTGCGCCCTTGCTGATGCCGGTCACGGTGACGGTCACGCCGTCATGGGTGAACTGACGGCTGGCACCTTTTGGCAGGGTGTCGGTGGTCATGATGCCGGTCGCCGCAGCGGCCCAGTTGTCCACAGACAGATCATCCAGCGCCGCTTGCAGAGCGCCTTCGATCTTTTCCACTGGCAACGGCTCACCGATCACACCGGTCGAATACGGCAGCACCGCCGACGCGTCCACGCCAGTCAATTGTGCCAGCGCTTCGCAAGTGCGACGCGCTGCCGCCAGCCCCGGCTCGCCTGTACCCGCATTGGCATTGCCGGTATTGGTGAGCAGATAACGTACCGTGCCCTGCACACGCTGTTTGGCCAGAATGACCGGCGCGGCGCAGAACGCATTCAATGTGAAGACGCCGGCCACGCTGGAGCCTTCGGCACAGCGCATGACCACGACGTCCTTGCGCCCCGGACGCTTGATGCCGGCAGAAGAAATGCCGAGTTCAAAACCGGGAACCGGGTGCAACGCAGGCAAAGGACCAAGACCAACAGCCATCGGGGTGCTCCTCAAGGAGTGTGGCGCCGTCCACAGCGGTACGGCTATCAATGAAAAAACGCCGCGACGGGCAAGCCGGTCGCGGCGCAGGTATTACACAGTCAGTCGAAGGCTCAGTTGATCTGGCCGTGACAGTGTTTGAATTTCTTGCCCGAACCGCACCAGCACAGCTCGTTGCGACCCAGTTTCTGGTCGTTACGCACGGGCTCGGAAGCAACGGCCACTGGCGCGTCGCCGCCTTCTTCATCGAGGAGAGGCTGGTCGATACCCGGCGCAGGCGCGTGTTCGAACTGCATGCGACTGGCCAGTTCTTCGGCTTCCCGACGCAGACGTGCCTCTTCTTCCTCTGGATCTTCGCGACGGACCTGAACGTGCGAGAGCACGCGGATGGTGTCGCGCTTGATCGAATCCAACAGTTCTTGGAACAGGGTGAAAGACTCGCGCTTGTATTCCTGCTTCGGGTTCTTCTGAGCGTAGCCGCGCAGGTGGATGCCGTGACGCAGGTGGTCCATGGTGGACAGGTGGTCTTTCCACAGATCGTCCAGCACGCGCAGGAGGATCTGCTTCTCGAAGGAGCGCAGCGCTTCGGCGCTGGCCTGATCTTCCTTCTCGTTATAAGCCACCAGCAACTGCGCCATGATCTTCTCGCGCAGGCTGTCTTCGTGCAGGTTGTCGTCTTCGTCCAGCCATTGCTGAATCGGCAGTTGTACGGCGAAGTCGGTGTTCAGAGAAGCTTCCAGACCGGCAACGTTCCACTGCTCTGGCAGGGACTGTGGCGGAATATGCTGGCTGATGAGGTTGTTGAGGACTTCTTCACGGAAGTCGGCAATGGTCTCACCGATGTTTTCAGCGGCCAGCAGCGTGTTACGCATGTGATAGATCACTTTGCGCTGCTCGTTGGCCACGTCATCGAATTCAAGCAGTTGTTTGCGGATGTCGAAGTTGCGACCTTCCACCTTGCGCTGCGCTTTCTCGATGGCGTTGGTCACCATGCGATGCTCGATGGCCTCGCCAGACTGCATGCCCAGTGCCTTCATGAAGTTCTTCACCCGGTCAGAGGCAAAGATGCGCATCAGGCTGTCTTCAAGCGACAGGTAGAAACGGCTGGAACCGGTGTCGCCCTGACGACCGGCACGACCGCGAAGCTGGTTGTCGATACGACGTGATTCGTGACGTTCGGAAGCAATCACGTGCAGACCGCCCGCCTCAATCACCTGCTGGTGACGCTTCTGCCAGTCAGCCTTGATCTGTGCGATCTGCTCGGGGGTCGGGTCTTCCAGATTGGCGACTTCGACTTCCCAGTTACCGCCCAACAGGATGTCGGTACCGCGACCGGCCATGTTGGTGGCGATGGTCAGCGCACCCGGACGACCGGCCTGCGCAATGATTTCTGCTTCTTTTTCGTGGAACTTGGCGTTCAGAACCTTGTGCTCGATACCTTCCTTGTTGAGCAGACTGGACATGTGCTCGGAGGTTTCGATGGTCGCCGTACCCACCAGCACCGGACGGTTTTCCGCCAGGCAGGCCTTGATATCGGTCACGATGGCCGCGTACTTCTCTTCTGCGGTCAGGTAGACGAGGTCGTTGAAGTCCTTGCGCGCCAAAGGCTTGTTCGGCGGGATGACCATCACGGCCAGGTTGTAGATCTGGTGGAATTCGAACGCTTCGGTGTCGGCTGTACCGGTCATGCCGGACAGTTTGTTGTACAGACGGAAGTAGTTCTGGAACGTGGTCGAGGCCAGGGTCTGGCTTTCGGCCTGAATGTTCAGGCCTTCCTTGGCTTCGATGGCCTGGTGCAGGCCCTCGGACAAACGACGGCCCGGCATGGTACGGCCGGTGTGTTCGTCAACCAGCAGAACCTGACCGTCCGAGACGATGTACTCGACGTTGCGGTTGAACAGCTTGTGAGCACGCAGGCCGGCATAGACGTGAGTCAGCAGGCCGAGGTTGTGCGCCGAATACAGGCTCTCGCCTTCGGCCAGCAGGCCGACTTCGGTGAGCATTTCTTCGATGAACTGGTGACCGGCTTCATTCAGCTCGACCTGACGGGTTTTCTCGTCAACGGTGAAATGGCCCGGCTTGGTGACTTCGCCTTCCACTTCCTCGATGTGCTGCTCGAGCTTGGGGATCAGGCGGTTGATTTCGGTGTACAGCTTGGAGCTGTCTTCGGCCTGACCGGAAATGATCAGCGGCGTACGCGCTTCGTCGATCAGAATCGAGTCGACTTCGTCGATCACGGCGAAATTGAGTTCACGCTGGAACTTGTCGTCCATGCTGAACGCCATGTTGTCGCGCAAGTAATCGAAGCCGTATTCGTTGTTGGTGCCGTAAGTGATGTCGGCAGCGTAGGCGGCGCGCTTCTCTTCCGGTGGCTGGAATGGCGTGACGATCCCTACGGTCAGACCGAGGAATTCGTACAGCGGACGCATCCAGTTGGCATCGCGGCGAGCGAGGTAGTCGTTCACGGTAACCACGTGAACGCCCTTGCCGGACAAGGCGTTGAGGTACACGGCCAAGGTGCCGACGAGGGTTTTACCTTCACCGGTACGCATTTCCGCGATCTGACCTTCGTGCAGGGTCATGCCGCCGATCAACTGAACGTCGAAGTGGCGCATGCCCATGACACGCTTGCCCGCTTCACGGGCCACAGCGAAGGCTTCAGGCAGCAATTGATCGAGGGTCTCGCCTTTGGCTATGCGGGCCTTGAACTCTTCGGTCTTGGCGCGCAGTTGCTCGTCCGAAAGGGCCACCATTTGCTCTTCGAAGGCATTGACGATCTGTACCGTCTTGAGCATGCGTTTGACTTCACGCTCGTTCTTGCTTCCAAAAAGTTTTTTCAACAAAGGCGCAAACATATCGACAGGATCTTCCACACATAGGAATGGAGGGCGGCCCCGTGAGTCGCCCGTGCAGCCCAGATGGCCGCATGCGAACGAGCATTCTACCCGGAAACGATGGTGAGGAAAGTGGCGTTATTCCACGATGCTGGCACAGCGCTGTGACGGGGCAGTTTTACAATGGGGCCATTTTCAAGCACTTCAACCCGTCATCCGGGGAAGTTACTCATTGATTTGCATATGAAAGCACGGAAATGCCCTGAAAAGCAGCCGCCAGAATGCTTTCTGTTAACATGTTCATCTTGTTACCCAGGCAATCCCTCATGGCCTTTCGTCCGCTGAATGCCCGCCCACCTGCCGTTTTGCTGCGCGAAGCCAAGCCTTTGAAGGCCATTTTTCGCCATGCAGAGCGCCTCAGCCATCTGCAGCGTCTGCTCGAAAGCCAGCTTCAGCCGGCGGCGCGCGAGCATTGTCATGTGGCTTCATGGCGGGAAGGCACCTTGTTGCTGATCGTGACGGACGGTCACTGGGCCACGCGCCTGCGCTATCAGCAGAAGCGCCTGCATCGGCAACTGATCGCCTTTGACGAGTTCATCAACCTGACGCGCATTCTCTTCAAGGTTCAGCCGCCCGAGGCGCCACGCGGCGCAGCCACGCATACCATCGACCTGTCGACGGTCGCCGCCGAGAACATTCAAGCCACCGCCGACGGCATCACCGACCCCAAGCTGCGGGCCGCACTCGAGCGGCTGGCCAGCCATGCCAAGGACAAGAAGTAGCGCCTGAATGCATCGAGCGTAACGGCCCACCGGTGCAGCGCCTGCAAAAGGCCATAAAAAAAGGCCACCCGAAGGCAGCCTTTAAAATACAAAAGGAAAGAGAGTAAAGCTTCCTTACACGGCCGCGACAGGACGCATGTAAGAAATAGGAGCAGTACTGGCATCCTCGAAGGTCACCACTTCCCAGGCGTCTTTTTGCTCGATCAACGTGCGCAAGAGACGATTGTTCAGTGCATGCCCCGACTTGAAGCCCCGGAACTCCCCGATCAGGCTATTGCCCAGCAGGTAGAGGTCACCGATGGCGTCCAGGATTTTGTGTTTGACGAATTCGTCCTCGTAACGCAGGCCGTCTTCGTTCAATACGCCGTCCTTGTCGACCACAATGGCGTTTTCCACACTGCCGCCGAGTGCGAGATTGTGCTTGCGCAGGTACTCGATATCACTCATGAACCCGAAGGTTCGGGCACGGCTGACTTCCTTCACGAAGGAAGTGCTGGAAAAGTCCACGCTTGCACTTTGAGTGCGGTCACGGAAGACGGGGTGATCGAAATCGATCTCGAAACTGACCTTGAACCCTTCGAAAGGCACGAAGGTAGCGCGTTTACCGCCCTCCTCCACTGTGACTTCACGCAGGATCCGGATGAATTTCTTCGGCGCGTCCTGTTCTTCCAGGCCTGCCGATTGAATCAGGAATACGAAAGGGCCTGCGCTGCCGTCCATGATCGGGACTTCGGAGGCAGAGAGCTCGACGTAGGCGTTATCGATGCCAAGGCCAGCCATGGCCGAGAGCAAGTGTTCTACCGTGTCAACTTTGACATCACCATTGACCAGCGTGGTCGACAGCGTAGTGTCGCCGACATTTTCCGCACGCGCAGGGATCTGCACGACGGGGTCAAGGTCAGCTCGGCAAAACACAATGCCGGTATTCACAGGTGCGGGCTTGAGGGTCAGGTAAACCTTCTCCCCGGAGTGCAGGCCTACACCTGTGGCACGGATAATATTTTTCAGGGTGCGTTGTTTAATCATGGCATGGGCCGCTTCAGCGCAAGTTGCGAACTGGTATCAACAAAGGCTGGCGATGATAGCAGACCATGCCTTTGCTGAACACCAATCACCCTAATACCCCTGATACATTTCATCAATCGGCCTGACGACGCAGGAAAGCCGGGATGTCCAGGTAATCAAGATCGTCGTTAGGGTTCATCTTCGCGGCCGCGGTGGCGCCTGCGTGTGCCTGATTGCGCATCACGGTAGGACGGTCCAGATCACGGTAGTTGACCGAAGGTGCTTCCTGACGGGCCGCTTGCTGAGCAGGCGCCTGCTGGGAGGTCTGCAGCGTGTTGTCGATGACCTTGACAGGTTTCTCGATTTTCGCGCCCAGGCCGGTAGCAACCACCGTCACGTGCAACTCGTCACGCATGTCCGGATCGATAACCGTACCGACCTTGACCATCGCATGCTCGGAAGCGAACGCTTCGATGATGCTGCCCACGTCCGAGTACTCACCCAGAGACAGGTCAGGACCAGCAGTGATGTTGACCAGGATGCCGCGAGCGCCCTGCAGGTTGACGTCTTCAAGCAGCGGGTTGCGAATGGCTGCTTCAGTGGCTTCACGCGCACGGTTAGGACCGCTGGCGCAACCAGTGCCCATCATTGCCATGCCCATTTCGCTCATCACGGTACGAACGTCGGCGAAGTCGACGTTGATCATGCCAGGACGCTTGATGATGTCGGAGATACCGCGAACGGCACCGGCCAGTACATCGTCAGCCTTGGCGAAAGCCGACAGCAGGCTGGCGTCCTTACCGAGGATGGTCAGCAGCTTCTCGTTAGGAATGGTGATCAACGAGTCGACGCTTTCGGACAGCATGCGGATGCCTTCATCGGCGATCTGCATACGCTTGCGACCTTCGAACGGGAACGGACGGGTCACGACGGCGACCGTCAGAATGCCCATTTCCTTGGCCACTTCGGCAATGATCGGAGCTGCACCGGTACCGGTACCGCCGCCCATGCCTGTGGTGATGAACACCATGTTGGTGCCTTGCAGGACTTCTGCAATGCGCTCACGGTCTTCCATAGCGGCCTGACGACCGACTTCAGGGTTGGCGCCAGCGCCAAGACCTTTGGTCACGCCTGTACCGAGTTGCAGAATGGTCCGCGCGCCAATGTTTTTCAGCGCCTGAGCATCCGTGTTGGCGCAGATGAATTCCACGCCTTCGATGTTGCTCTTGACCATGTGATTGACAGCGTTTCCGCCACCACCGCCTACACCGATAACTTTAATGACCGGGCTTTGCGGGACGTTGTCTACGAGTTCGAACATTTTCTCTCTCCTTCCGCTTTCTAGTTAGTTTTGCCTACTGCCTGCCGATACTGCTTTTTTGTCGCCCTGAATCTTTGAAATCGTTGAAACTCAGAAATTTCCCTGCACCCAACGCTTGATCCGCTCAAGCACCGGGGCCTTGGTTTCGTCGCTGTAGCTGCTGTTGCCGACAATCCCGGACAGCGAAATGCCGTCCGATTGCTTTTGCAGCCCGTACATCAACAGGCCTACGCCCGTCGAATAGATCGGGTTGCGCACGACATCCGCGAGCCCTTTGACGCTGTGCGGTACGCCGAGGCGTACTGGCATGTGGAAGATCTCCTCAGCCAGCTCGACCGCACCTTCCATTTTTGCCGTACCACCGGTCAGCACGATGCCGGCCGGGATCAGGTCTTCGTAGCCGCTGCGACGCAGCTCGGCCTGGATCAGGGTGAACAGCTCGTCGTAACGAGGTTCGACCACTTCGGCCAAGGCCTGGCGGGACAGCTCGCGAGGTGGACGGTCGCCCACGCTCGGTACTTTGATGGTTTCACCGGCACCGGCCAGTTTGGCCAGGGCGCAGGCGTAACGAATCTTGATTTCTTCGGCGTACTGGGTCGGGGTACGCAGCGCCATCGCGATGTCATTGGTGACCTGGTCGCCGGCAATCGGGATGACCGCGGTGTGGCGAATCGCGCCTTCGGTGAAGATCGCGATGTCGGTGGTGCCGCCACCGATGTCCACCAGGCAGACGCCCAGCTCTTTCTCGTCGTCGGTCAGTACCGAATAGGCCGATGCCAGTTGCTCGAGAATGATGTCGTCAACTTCAAGGCCGCAGCGACGCACGCACTTCTCGATGTTCTGCGCGGCATTCACTGCACAGGTCACCACGTGAACCTTGGCTTCCAGACGCACGCCGGACATGCCCAGTGGCTCACGAACGCCTTCCTGGTTATCGATCACGTAATCCTGAGGCAAGGTGTGCAGTACGCGCTGGTCAGCAGGAATGGCCACGGCCTGAGCGGCATCAAGCACACGCTCAAGGTCCGCAGAGCTGACTTCACGATCACGAATCGCCACGATGCCGTGGGAGTTCAGGCTGCGAATGTGGCTGCCTGCAACGCCTACGAACGCCGAGTGAATACGGCAACCGGCCATCAACTGGGCTTCTTCGATCGCGCGCTGAATCGATTGCACGGTCGACTCGATGTTCACCACCACGCCCTTCTTCAGGCCGCGGGAGGGATGGGTGCCGATACCCACGATTTCCAGCGAACCATCGGCCGCGACTTCGCCTACCAGTGCCACCACCTTGGAGGTACCGATATCCAGCCCGACGATCATTTTGCCGCTTTGCACGTTTGCCATGGTCTTGCCTCTTATCAATTCTTCGCGACGGCGGGTTTTTCCGTCGTCGGCGCTGCCTGCTCACGCCAACCGACCGCCAGGCCATTGGAGTAGCGCAAGTCGACGCGCGCGATATTCGTGATTTGTTCTTTCAGCGTTTTGTCGTAAATGGCGATAAAACGGCGCATTTTTTCGACGAGATGGTCGCGTCCAAGCAACAATTCGATACCCGGGCCAGCACTACCGGCGCCTGTTGTCAGGAACCAGCTGCCGCGCTCGCGCAGTTCAAGGCGCACGATGGAGAAGCCCAGAGGGCGCAACATCTGACTCAACACCTGGTACTGCTGCATCACCTGCTGTTGAGCCCGCTGCGGGCCGAACAACTGGGGAAGATGTTCATAGTTGGACAGTTCACGCGGCGTGAAAGCCTGCCCCTGGTTATTCAACAATGCCTCGTCGCCCCACCGGGCAACCGGCAGTTGCTCTTCGAGACGAATCACCACCTGATCCGGCCAGACGCGACGGACCTCGGCGTGCGCAATCCACGGCATCTGCTCCAGCTCGGTGCGCATGGCCGTCAGGTCGATCTTGAAAAAGCTCGACGCCACATACGGCGCAATTCGCTGCTGCACAGCCTGCTGGCTGATGTAACTCAGATCGCCCTGCACGTTGATGCGGGTGATCGGGCGGTCGGCGTACGGCAGCAGACGCTGTGCGGCCTCATAAGTACCAAAGCCCAGAACCACCAACAGCACCGGCCACATCAGACGCTTCAGAAAGCTGAAGTTGGCCTTGGGCAAGCGCGCCGACAGAGGCTCCTTGGCCACCATCCGGCTGGCGCCGCGTGGCACCGGCTTGTTGCGGCCGGGAGCGGGTGGCTGAGGACGTGCCGACGGGCCGTACATGCCTTACCCTCTCGCCTGAACGCTGTCGGCCAGAATCGCCAACACCAGTTGTTGAAAATCCAGACCGGCAGCACGTGCCGCCATCGGGACCAGACTGTGATCGGTCATGCCGGGCACGGTGTTCACTTCCAGCAACCAGAACTTACCCTCTTCGTCCTGCATGACATCCGTGCGCGCCCACCCGGCAATGCCGATGGCGTCGCAAGCACGTGCTGCAAGTTCTTTGAGTTGCTGTTCCTGCGCATCGTCAAGCCCGCACGGGATCCGGTACTGAGTATCGGAGGCCAGGTACTTGGCGTCGTAATCGTAAAAACTGTGAGGAGTGCCCAGGCCGATAGGAGGCAGCACCTGGCCACGCAGAGAGGCCACAGTGAACTCAGGACCCTGAATCCACTGTTCGACTAATACTTGCGAATCGTAGGTACTAGCGGCTTTCCAGGCGGCGATCAATTCGTCGACGCTGTTCACCTTGGCCATACCGATACTTGAGCCTTCATGGGCCGGTTTGACGATCAAAGGGAAGCCCAGTTCCGTCGCGGCGCAAATACAATCGTTCTCGTTTTGCAGCACGGCGTGCCGTGGCGTCGGGAGGCCCAGACTCTGCCAGACCTGCTTGGTGCGCAACTTGTCCATAGCCAGTGCCGAAGCCAGTACGCCGCTGCCGGTGTACGGGATTTCCAGGCACTCCAGCAGCCCTTGCATGGTGCCGTCTTCGCCGCCTCGACCGTGCAGAACGATAAAGGCACGGTCGATCTTTTCGCTGACCAGGCGCTGCAGGAAATCGTCGCCCACATCGATGCCGAACGCATCAACGCCCGCATCGCGCAGCGCGTTGAGCACTGCATGGCCTGAATTCAGGGAGACTTCCCGTTCGGCGCTTTTGCCACCGAACAGCACGGCGACACGGCCGAAGCTTTTCGGCTCCAGTGTCGAGCGCAGGGAAGACCGGGCGACGGCTGTCATTTCAACTTACCTTCGGTTGAAGCCACTTTGGCGCCGACGAACAACGGGCTCTTGAGCAGTTGTGGTGCCAGACCGCCAATGTCGCCGGCACCCTGACACAACAGAATGTCGCCAGCGCGCAGCAGCGGCTTGACCAGCGGTGCCAGCTCGACGCCGCGCTCGATGTAGATCGGGTCCAGCTGACCACGCTGACGAATGCTGTGGCACAGGTTGCGGCTGTCCGCACCGGGAATCGGCTCTTCGCCGGCCGGGTAGACTTCCATCAGCAGCAGCACGTTGGCGTCGGCCAACACCTGCACGAAGTCGTCATACAGGTCCCGTGTGCGACTGAAACGGTGCGGCTGGTAAACCATGACCAGACGACGATCCGGCCAGCCGCCACGCACAGCGTTGATCACGGCGGCCACTTCACGCGGGTGGTGACCGTAGTCATCGACCAGCATCACGTTGCCGCCTTCGACTGGCAATTCGCCGTAGACCTGAAAGCGGCGACCGACGCCCTGGAAGCCAGACAGGCCCTGGACGATGGCTTCATCACTGACGCCTTCGTCGGTCG
The DNA here is from genome assembly GCF_002093745.1 of Pseudomonas graminis. GTDB lineage: Bacteria > Pseudomonadota > Gammaproteobacteria > Pseudomonadales > Pseudomonadaceae > Aquipseudomonas. The sequence continues at coordinate 118,408 of NZ_MTSB01000002.1, read as the reverse complement.
CAATGGCGATGGTGGCCAGCGAGTTGAGCACGTTGTGGTTGCCGGGCATGTTCACCGACACATCCAGCGGCTCGCGGTCGCGACGCAGCACCGTAAAGAACGTCAGCATGCCGTCCTGACGCACGTTGATCGCACGTATGTCGGCAGATTCGCTGAAGCCGTAGGTCAGCGTCGGGCGCTTGACCAGTGGCAGAATTTCACGCACCACCGGATCATCGATGCACATCACTGCCAGACCATAGAAAGGCAGGTTGTGCAGAAACTCGACAAAGGTCTTCTTCAGCTTGTTGAAGTCGCCTTCGTAAGTCGCCATGTGGTCGGCGTCGATGTTGGTCACGACCGCGACCAGTGGCTGCAGGTGCAGGAAGCTGGCATCGCTTTCGTCGGCTTCGGCAATCAGGTAACGGCTGGTGCCCAACTGCGCGTTGGTGCCGGCCGCATTCAGACGGCCGCCAATCACGAACGTCGGGTCCAGGCCACCGGCAGCAAACACTGAAGCGATCAGGCTGGTGGTGGTGGTTTTGCCGTGCGTACCGGCGACGGCGATACCGTGGCGATAGCGCATCAGTTCGGCAAGCATCTCGGCACGCGGCACGACCGGAATACGACGTTCCAGAGCAGTGGCCACTTCCGGGTTGGAGGTGTTTACGGCGCTGGAGACCACCAGTACGTCGGCACCCACGGTGTTTTCTGCGCGATGGCCGACAAAAATCTGCGCACCGAACGATTCCAGACGATCGGTCACAGCCGAGCTCTTGAGGTCGGAGCCGGACACTTCATAACCCAGGTTCAACAGCACTTCGGCAATGCCGCACATGCCGACACCGCCGATACCGACGAAATGAATGCGACGGATACGACGCATTTCAGGTTGTGGCATGGCGCGTTGATTCTCAACCACGGGCCACCTCCACACAGACATCCACGACGGTGTTGGTTGCATCAGGCTTGGCCAGGCGACGTGCAGTGCGGGCCATGCTGTTCAATTGTTCGGGTTGCATCAAAACCTCTTTCAGGCGTGCGGCCATCTCGGCGGCGCCAGTTGTCGCTTGCGGCATGACGAAGGCTGCGCCTTCTCGGGCCAGATAGTCAGCGTTACGTGACTGATGGTCATCAATCGCGTGGGGCAGTGGTATCAGCAACGAAGGCAGACCGGCGGCGGCCAGTTCGCTGATGGTCAATGCGCCTGCGCGGCAGACCACCAGATCGGCCCAGCCATAGGCTTGGGCCATGTTTTGAATGAACGGCGCGACTTGCGCCTCGACGCCTACGTTGCGATAGCGCTCGGCAGTCACGGCGTCGTGATTCTTGCCCGACTGATGAAACACTTCGGGCTGGACGTCCTGAGGCAACTGAGCCAGCGCCTCGGGCAATAATTTATTCAAAGGCTCCGCGCCCAGGCTGCCGCCCAGTACCAGGAGACGCGCCTTGCGTCCGGCCAGGGCCTGACGCGGAGTTTCGAGAAACAGCTCGACACGCACCGGGTTACCGGTGGTACGGCGCTTGGCGGAGGCCGCAAAGGTGTTCGGGAACGCCTCGCACACGCGGCTGGCAAACGACGCCAGGCTGCGGTTGGCCGTACCGGCAACGGCGTTCTGCTCGTGAATGATCAACGGCACGCCCGCCAGCTTCGCCGCCAGACCGCCAGGGCCTGTGACGTAGCCGCCAAAACCGACCACGCAGACCGGTTTGACCTGGCGCACGACCTTGCGTGCCTGCATCAGAGCCTTGAGCAGCATGAACGGTGCCTTGAGCAACGACAGCCGACCCTTGCCACGCAGACCGGTGACGTTGATCAGGTGCAGCGTCAGCCCGGCCTGTGGCACCAGCTCGTTTTCGATGCCGCGCGGCGTGCCCAGCCAATGGACCTTATAGCCACGTGCCTGGAACTCGCGTGCGCAGGCCAGCGCCGGGAACACATGCCCGCCGGTCCCGCCTGCCATGATCAGCACGTTAGCGTCCATTGGGCGTGTCCTCGGCAAAGTCGCTTTCCTTGAACTCGGCTTCTTCGCTGCCCATGTTGTTGCGCGATTCCCATTCGATGCGCAGCAGCAGGCCAAGGCTCGCGCAGCAGATCACCAGCGAGCTGCCGCCATAACTGAGGAACGGCAGCGTCAAACCCTTGGTCGGCAGCAGCCCGACGTTCACACCGATGTTGATCAGGAACTGACCGATCCACAGGAACGACAGGCCGTACGCCACGTAGGCGCCGAAGAACTGCTTGGCACGCTCGGCCCACATGCCGATGTACATGCCACGAATACTGACGAACAGAAACAGCGCAACGGTGATCAGCGAGCCGACCACGCCCAGCTCTTCTGCCAGCACGGAGAACACGAAATCGGTGTGCGCTTCCGGCAGGTAGAACTGCTTCTGTACGCTGTTGCCCAGACCGACACCGATCCACTCGCCGCGACCGAAGGCAATCAGCGCCTGGGTCAATTGATAGCCGGAGCCGAACTGGTCGGCCCACGGGTCGGTGAAGTTGGTCAAACGCGCCATCCGGTAAGGCTGGGCCTGAACCAGAACGACGACCGAAGCAACCGCCAGAACCACCATCAGCGAGAACCGGAACAGGCCGACGCCACCGAGAAACAGCATGGCGGCTGCCGCACCCATCATCACGACGGTCGCGCCGAAGTCAGGCTCCATCAACAACAGACCGGCCATTGGCAGCAGCACGATGAACGGCTTGAAGAAGCCCATCCAGCTTTCGCGAACTTCCTGCTGCTGACGAATCAGGTAGCCGGCCAGGAAGATCACCACGAACACCTTGGCAATTTCCGATGGCTGGACGTTGAACGCGCCGAAGCCGATCCAGCGCATCGAACCGTTCACCTCGCGTCCGATCCCCGGCACCAGCACCAGCAGCAACAGGCCGAAAGCACCGAGCAGCATCAGCCAGCCCAGACGTTGCCAGGTGGCGACCGGAATCATCATGGTCACGCCGCACGCACCCAGGCCGATCAGCAGATACACCAGATGGCGGGTCATCATGTACAGCGTGTTGCCCGACTGCACGGCCGCCACTTCCGACGAGGCAGAAGTGATCATCACCAGGCCCAGGCCCAGCAACGCCAGACAGCCGACCAGCATCGGGAAGTCGAGGTCTATGCCCCGCCCGCTGATCAGCGGCGATGGATAAGGCTTGATCACACCGAAGATCATGACAAGCACTCCACTGCCTGCGCGAACACACGTCCGCGCTCTTCATAATTCTTGAACATGTCCAGGCTGGCGCACGCAGGGGAAAGCAATACAGCGTCGCCGCTGTGGGCCAGTTCTGCGCTTCGCTCGACGGCGGCCTGGACCGTGTCAACACGGATCAGCGGAACGTCGTCACCCAGCACCTGAGCAATCAGTTCGGCGTCGCGACCCAGCAAGACAACCGCGCGGCAGTGTTCGGCCACAGGCGCACGCAGACCGCTGAAGTCGGCGCCTTTGCCATCGCCACCGGCAATCAGCACCAGTTTGCCGTCGATGTCCGACCCCAGGCCTTTGATGGCAGCCAGTGCGGCACCCACGTTGGTGGCTTTGGAATCGTTGTAGTAATGCACACCGTCGTGCTCACGCAGCCATTGGCAGCGATGCTCAAGACCGGTGAATTCACGCAGACTGGCAAGCATGGCATCGAAGGGCAGGCCCACGGCATGCCCCAGCGCCAGTGCGGCCAGTGCATTGGCCTGATTGTGCGCACCACGCACTTTCAGCTCGCGCACCGGCATCAGGTTTTCAAACTGGAAGGCGAGGTATTTTTCGCCGTTCTCTTCACGCAGACCAAAGCCGTGGAAGTCAGGCTTGTTGAGGCCGAACGTCCAGCAAGGCAGACCTTCGCCGATCAACGGACGGGACAGTGCGTCCTGACGATTGACCACCACTTGCCGCGCGCCCCGGAAAATCCGGTGCTTGGCCTGATGGTAAGCCGGCAGACCGGCATAACGGTCCATGTGGTCTTCGCTGATGTTCAGCACGGTCGCCACTTCAGCATTGAGCTGATCGGTGGTTTCGAGCTGAAAGCTGGACAGTTCCATTACATACAGTTCGATGTCGTCGCTGAGCAGATCCAGCGCCGGCGTGCCGAGGTTGCCGCCGACCGCGACGCGCTTGCCTGCAGCCTTGGCCATGTCGCCCACCAGCGTGGTGACGGTGCTTTTTGCATTGGAGCCGGTAATGGCGATCACCGGAGCCTTCGCGTAACGCGCGAACAGCTCGATATCGCCGGACAGCTTCACACCGCGCGCATGCGCCTGTTGCAGCGCCGGGGTGGCCAGCGCCAGACCTGGGCTGACGTAAAGCTCGTCGGCACGGCAGAGGAAATCGACGTCCAGTTCGCCACAACGCACTTCCACCTGCGGATACTCGCGACGCAGGGTCGCCAGCTCAGGAGGATTCGCCCGCGTGTCGGCCACGGCAAAGGACACGCCCCGGTTCGCCAGGAAGCGAACCAGGGACATGCCACTTTTGCCAAGCCCCACAACAATGCGGAAGCGGTCGGAAACGATCAGGGACACTCGTTCTACCTCAGTTTCAGTGTGGCAAGGCCGATGAGCACCAGAATCACGGTGATGATCCAGAAACGGACGATCACGCGTGGCTCGGGCCAGCCTTTGAGTTCAAAGTGGTGGTGAATCGGCGCCATGCGGAACACCCGGCGACCGGTGAGTTTGAAAGACGCAACCTGAATGACCACTGAAAGCGTTTCCATCACGAACACGCCACCCATGATGAACAGGACCATTTCCTGACGGACGATCACAGCCATCGTGCCCAGTGCTGCGCCCAGTGCCAGCGCACCGACGTCGCCCATGAAGACTTGCGCCGGGTAGGTGTTGAACCAGAGAAACCCGAGCCCCGCGCCAATCAGCGCACCGGAGAACACAATCAGCTCACCCGCCCCCGGTACATAGGGGATCAACAGGTATTCGGCGAATTTCACGTTACCCGACAGGTAGCAGAAGATGCCCAACGCACCACCGACCATCACGGTCGGCATGATCGCCAGGCCGTCGAGGCCGTCCGTCAGGTTGACCGCGTTGCTGGAGCCGACGATCACGAAATAGGTCAGGACGATAAAGCCAATGCCCAGCGGGATGCGCACATCCTTGAGCATCGGCACGATCAGCGTGGTTTCCGTGGCCGAAGGCGCTGTCGTGTAGAGGAAGATGGCGGCGCACAGGCCAAACACGGACTGCCAGAAATACTTCCAGCGGCTCGGCAGGCCACGCGAGTTCTTTTCAATGACCTTGCGGTAGTCATCGACCCAGCCGATGGCGCCGAACAGAAAGGTCACCAGCAACACCACCCATACGTAGCGGTTGCTCAGGTCAGCCCATAACAATGTGCTGATACCGATGGAGGACAGGATCAACGCCCCGCCCATGGTCGGCGTACCGGATTTGGACAGGTGCGACTGCGGACCGTCGTTGCGGACCGACTGGCCGATCTGACGCATCTGCAACGTGCGGATCATCCACGGCCCCAGGCACAGCGACAGCGTCAGTGCGGTAAGCACGCCAAGGATCCCGCGCAGAGACAGGTACTGAAAGACCGCGAAGCCTTTGTAGAACTGTTGTAAGAACTCGGCCAACAGCAGCAGCATTAATGTTTCTCCAGGCTAGAACCGCACAAGGCAGCCACGACGTTTTCCATCGCAGCGCTACGCGAGCCCTTGATCAGTAAAGTGGTATTAGGATCCTGCTCGGCGCCCAGCGCTGCGATCAGCTCTGCCTGACTGGCAAAGTGATAGGCATGTTCGCCAAAAGCGCTGACGGCATGGGTCATCAGCGGGCCGACGGCATACAGCGCCGACACCTTGCCAGCGGCATAGGCACCCACATCGCGATGGCCCTGCTCGGCCCAGTCGCCCAGCTCGCCGATATCACCCAGTACCAAAACGGTACGGCCGGGAAAACCGGTCAGCACATCGACCGCAGCATTGATCGATGCAGGGTTGGCGTTGTAGGTGTCGTCGATGACGCACATGCCGTTGCTGGCAAGTTGCGCGACAGCCCGGCCTTTGACCGGCTGCACGTTATTCAGACCGGTCACGATGCCTTCCAGCGACACACCCAGTGCGCACGCAGCCGCCGCTGCGGCCAGAGCGTTGGTGACGTTGTGCGCCCCCAGCAGGTTGAGTTGCACCTGTGCGGTACCGAGCGGGCTATTAATGGTGAAACCCGGGCAACCGCGGGCATCGCGGCTGAGGTTGCTGGCGTACAGGTCAGCGGCAGTGTCACCCAGCGCGAACGTCAGGATGGCGCGACTGCCCGCACGCTGGCGCCAGATCGGGAATGCCTTGTCTTCCAGGTTCAGTACCGCCGTGCCGGTGGCATCGAGACCTTCCAGGATTTCGCCCTTGGCTTCGACGATTTTGTCCGGGCCGCCGAACTCGCCGACATGGGCGGTTCCGGCATTGGTAATCATGGCCACGTGCGGCTTGGTGAGGCTGACCGTGTAAGCAATTTCGCCGACGCGCGACGCGCCCAGTTCAATGACGGCCGAGGTGTATTCGGGTGCCAGTTCCAACAGCGTAAGCGGCACGCCCAGTTCGTTGTTCAGGTTGCCACGGGTGGCCAGCACCGGGCCGCGCGTGCGCAGGATGCTTGCGAGCATTTCCTTGACCGTGGTCTTGCCGCTGGAGCCGGTAACGGCGGCAACCGGCCTGTCGACAAACGCGTTACGGTTCATCGCGCCCAGTTGAGCGAGTGCCTTGCGGGTGTCGAGCACAACCAGTTGCGGCAGCGACGCGCCTTCCACTTCGCGCTCGACCAACGCACCGACCGCGCCCTTGGCAGCCACTTGATCGAGGTACTCGTGACCGTCGAAACGCGGACCGGTCAGGGCTACGAACAATTGCCCTGCTTCGATACCCCGGCTGTCGGTGCTCACACCGTCGAAGCTGCAGTCGCCACCGACCATGCGCGCATCAAGTGGCACGACCAATTCACCGAATGTCATTGGCTTAAGCATTGGCAGACCCCCATGCAGCAAGCGCTCGAGCAGCTTCTTCGAGGTCAGAGAACGGGTGACGCTGACCGCTGACTTCCTGGTAGTCCTCGTGCCCTTTGCCGGCAAGCACCACCACATCATCCGCGCAGGCACTGGCGATCAACTCGGCAATGGCCTGACCGCGCCCTTCGATGAAGCGCACCTTGTCGGCTGCCGCAAACCCTGGGCGAATGTCATCAAATATCTGTGAAGAGGATTCGTTGCGCGGGTTGTCATCAGTGACCCAGACACCGTCCGCCAGCCGCTCGACCACTTCCGCCATCAGCGGACGCTTGCCGCGATCACGATCACCACCGCAACCGAACAGGCACAGCAGACGACCTTTGGCATGCGGGCGCAGGGCTTCGAGTACTTTTTCCAGCGCATCCGGGGTGTGTGCGTAATCAACGACGACAAGCGGCTTGTCGGCCCCGCCCAGACGCTGCATGCGTCCGACCGGGCCTTCGAGTTTCGGCAGCACCTTGAGAATTTCGTCCAGCGCGTAATCCAGCCCCAACAAAGCGCCGACCGCCGCCAGTACGTTGCTCAGGTTGAAGCGGCCCAACAGGCTGCTGCGCAAGAAATGCTCGCCTTGCGGCGTGACCAGCGTGGCACGTACGCCATCGTCATCGAATTTCGCGTCGCGGCAGTAGAGGTAAGCCGAGCTGTCCAGCTGGCTGTAGGTGATCAAGCGCGACTCTTGCTTGAGGCCGGCCATCTGGCGACCGAAATCGTCATCCAGGTTGATCACCCGGCAGTTCAGATTGGGCCACGCGAACAGTTTGGCCTTGGCAGCGCCGTAAGCTTCCATCGTGCCGTGATAATCCAGATGATCACGGGACAGGTTGGTCAGCACGGCCACGTCGAACGCCAGTGCGGTAGCCCGGCCTTGATCCAGGCCGTGGGACGAAACTTCCATCGCCACCGCACGGGCACCGGCCTTTCTCAGATCGGTCAGCGTCGCCTGAACGGCAATAGGGTCCGGCGTCGTGTGGCGACCGCTCTGCAGCGAACCATAGAAACCGGTGCCCAGCGTGCCCACGATGCCGCAACGCTGACCCAGTGCGTCAAGCGCCTGGGCAATCAGTTGGGTCACGCTGGTCTTGCCGTTGGTGCCGGTGACACCGACCAGATTCAGGCTGCGACTCGGATCGCCGTAAAAGCGACCGGCGATGTCGGACAGTTGCGCGGCAAGCCCCTTGACCGGGATCAGCGGCACGTCGGTGATCGGCAAAACGGTCGAGCCTTCCACTTCGTAAGCCACCGCCGCTGCGCCACGCTTGAGCGCGTCGGCGATGTGCGCGCGACCATCGACCTTGATGCCCGGCACAGCCAGAAACAGATCGCCCGGACGAACATTACGGCTGTCCAGGGTCAACTCACGGATCAGTGGATCGCGGTCGGTGTGGGCGAATATCTTGCTCAGATTAAAGGCCATCAACCACGCCCTCCTTTGGCTGCGGGTGCTGCGTTGACTTGTTCCGGTGGCGCGAGGTTGTCAGGAGTCACGTTCATCAGACGCAACGTGCCGGACATGACCTTGCTGAAGACCGGAGCCGATACCAGACCGCCGTAGTAGCCGCCCTTGCTCGGTTCATCGATCACCACCACGATGGCGTAACGCGGGTTACTCATTGGCCCGAAACCTGCGAACAGCGAACGGTAGGAGTTTTCCGCGTAGCCCTTGGTGCCGATGGACGTCTTACGCGCGGTACCGCTCTTGCCAGCCACGTGATAGGACGGCACACGGGCGCGATACACGCCGCGCGGGTCTTCGATCACCTGCTGCAGCATGCCTTGCAGGGTCTTGGCGGTTTTCTCCGGAATGGCCTGAGTCGACTCCGGTTCTTTATCCGTTTTCAGAATGGTCAGCGGTACGATCCGGCCATTGTTGGCCAGCGCGCCATAGGCATGCACCAGTTGCAGAGCGGTCACCGAAAGGCCATAGCCGTAGGACAGCGTGGCCGTTTCTGCCTTGCGCCATTCACGGTAGTTAGGCAGGTTGCCGACGCGCTCGCCCGGAAAGCCCAGACCGGTGTATTGGCCGAAACCGACACGTTGCATGGCGCGGAAGATCGCTTCACCGCCCACATCGAACGCGACTTTACTCATGCCGACGTTACTGGAGTTGATCAGAATGCCGGTCAGATCGAGAACCGGACCTTCGGTCTTGGTGACGTCACGGATGGTGTACTTGCCGATCTGCAAGGTGCCCGGGTAGACCTCGACCTTGTCGGTCGGCTTCCAGCGACCGCTGTCCAGCGCGGCGGTCATGGAAATCGGCTTCATGGTCGAACCTGGCTCGAACACGTCGATGATCGCTCGGTTGCGCATGGCGGCAGGCACCATCGTGCGGCGGTTGTTCGGGTTGTAGGTCGGCTGGTTGACCATCGCAAGGACTTCACCGGTCTTGACGTCCATGATCACCATGCTGCCGGCCTTGGCCTCGTTTTCTACAATGGCGTTGCGCAGTTCACGCGTGGCCAAATATTGAAGACGCAGGTCAATGGACAAAGCCAAGGTCTTTCCGGCCTTGGCATTCTTGGTGACCTGAACATCCTTGATCAGTCGTCCGCGCCGGTCCTTGATGACCTGACGCTTGCCGGGCACTCCGGCAAGCCAGTCGTCGTATGCCAACTCGACACCTTCACGACCGTGGTCGTCGAGGTCGGTAAAGCCAACCATGTGTGCGGTCACGTCACCCGCCGGGTAGAAACGGCGAAATTCCTCGATGCCATAGACACCCGGCACTTTCAGATCCAGTGCAGCCTGGCCCTGTTCTGGCGTCATACCGCGAACCAGGTAGATGAATTCCTTGTTGGCCTGCGACTCAAGGCGCTCGGTCAGGGCTTTCAGATCCTGGCCTGTGGCGGCTGCAAGCATTGGCCACTTGGATTTGTCCTGCTGCATTTCGCGCGGGTTGGCCCACAGGGTCGTAACCGGCGTACTGACGGCGAGCGGCTCGCCATTGCGGTCGGTGATCAGACCACGGTGGGCCGGAATCGGGATATGCCGAAGGCTGCGCGCGTCGCCCTGCTCTTTAAGGAAGGTGTGGTCGATAACCTGCAAGTCCACAATGCGCCAGCAAATGGCAAGCACCAGCGAAACCAGCAGCCCGACGACCACACGAAAACGCCAGGGATAGAGTGCGCCCTCGAGTTTCATCATGGCGCCACCATCCGCACTTCAGCAGCGCTTGGAATGCGCATCTTCAGTTGTTCGGTAGCCAGCGTTTCGATACGGCTGTGCGCCGTCCAGGTACTCTGCTCGAGAATCAGCCGCCCCCACTCTGCCTGCGCCTTGTCGCGCACACTCATTTCCGAGTACAGCGAGTTGAGCAGTTGACGATTCCAATGGGCGCTATAGGAAACGCCAATCGCCGAAATCAGGACAGCAATGAACAGCAGCAGCATAATGAAGCTGCCGCCGGGCAGAGGCTTGAGGAACAGGCGGCTCACCTGAGCTTCTCCGCTACACGCATGACAGCACTGCGCGAGCGCGGATTGGCCTTGGTTTCGGTGTCCGAGGCAAATTGAGCCTTGCCGTGAATCTTGATTTTCGGCTCGAAGGGCTTGAACTGGATCGGCAGGTTGCGCGGCATGTTGTCGGCTTCGCCTTTGGCGAGCTTGCGCATGAACAGCTTGACGATGCGGTCTTCCAGCGAATGAAAACTGATGACCACCAGGCGCCCGCCCACTTCCAGGGCGTCCATCGCCGCTTCAAGACCGGCTTCCAGATCACCCAGTTCGTTGTTGACGTGAATGCGCAAACCCTGGAAGGCTCGCGTCGCAGGATTCTTGCCTTTTTCCCAGGCAGGGTTGGCTACTTTGAGGACTTCTGCCAGATCGGCAGTGCGCTCGAAAGGCTGGATTTCACGGCGCTGCACCACGGCATTGGCCATGCGTTTGGCAAATCGCTCTTCGCCGTATTCCTTGAAAACGCGGGCAATCTCTTCAGCTGGAGCAGTGGCAATGAACTCCGCAGCGCTGACACCACGGGTCGGGTCCATGCGCATGTCCAGCGGACCGTCATTCATGAAGCTGAAGCCGCGCTCGGGGTCATCCAGCTGCGGGGACGACACACCCAGATCCAGCAGAATGCCGCTGACTTTGCCCGCCAATCCACGCTCTTGAGCTTCCGAGCCGAGCTCGGCAAAGCTGCGCTGCACAATGACAAAGCGGCCGTCTTCGGCCGCTAGCGCTTGCCCGGTGGCAATCGCTTGAGGGTCCTTGTCGAATCCCAGCAGCCGGCCATCCGGCCCCAGATGATTCAGAATGAGACGACTGTGCCCGCCACGTCCGAACGTGCCGTCCAGATAGCAGCCATCAGCGCGCACCGCGAGAGCTTCCACGGCTTCTTCGAGCAGCACGGTGATGTGGGTAAAGCCGCTATTCATAGTCACAGGATCAAGTCACGTAATTCGTCGGGCATCGCGCCAGGTTGTTGAATGGCAGCCAGGTCAGCATCAGCAAGAGCGTTCCAGGCGTCCTCGTCCCACAGTTGAAACTTGTTGAGTTGGCCTACCAACATCACGCGCTTATCCAGCTTCGCGTACTCGCGCAGGCGTGGAGGCACAAGAAAACGCCCGCTGCCGTCCAGTTCCAGATCGACGGCATTACCAATCAACAGTCTTTGCAGCCGACGGTTCTCTTCACGAAACGTCGCCAGATCACGAAGTTTTGCTTCTATCAATTCCCACTCGGACAATGGGTAAAGACACAGGCAGGGGTCGACAGCGTCAATGGTCACGATCATTTGCCCGGCGCTACGCGAATCCAGCTCGTCGCGATACCGGCTCGGCATAGCGAGACGGCCTTTAGCATCGAGATTGATCGCGTTGGCACCACGGAACACAGGCGCATTCTCCGAATATTAGCTTTTTGCGCTGAAAAAACCCACTTCGTGCCACTTTCTGCCACTTGCGCACACTATAGGAACCCGCCTGCCACACCGTCAAGGCACGGTCTTAAGGAAAACCCTTACATTTCGGAGATTTAGGAGCGGTATTGGACACGAAAGGGTAATTTTACGAAGGTTCTGACGGATTAATCCCACACAGCTCAAACCATTGCGGCTCGAAGTTAATGTGATTTATGAACTGTAAGATTTTTTTGGTATTACGAAGGGGGTTTGCTGCTGAAAAGCGAGGGGATGAAAAAGGTGGAGAGTCGATCTGTAAGCCGGGTTCTGTCGAGGACAGTCATTCCTCTACGACGGCCATCACTGGACGTCTTTAGCAACCTACCCGGTTCCAGCGCGGGCCACGCCTAGGAACCCTATTTGGTCTTGCTCCGAGTGGGGTTTACCTTGCCACGAACTGTTGCCAGACGTGCGGTGCGCTCTTACCGCACCTTTTCACCCTTACCGGCACCGAAGTGCTTAGGCGGTTATTTTCTGTGGCACTTTCCGTAGGCTCGCGCCTCCCAGGTGTTACCTGGCACTCCGCCCTATGGAGCCCGGACTTTCCTCCCCCCCCTGTTGCGGAACAACAAGAGGCAGCGACTGTCCAATCGACTCTCCGCCGACAAGGTTAGCGGCACACGCCGCCAAGAACAAGCTTTAATAGCGCACCCGCCCGGCAGACCTCTTTGAATTTACAGCGTTTCAGCCCTTCTGCTTCTCCAGCGCCACTTGATAAAGCAGGTTCTTGCGCACACCCGTAATGTCGGCAGCCAACGCAGCGGCCCGCTTGAGCGGCATCTCTTCGAGCAGCAAATCCAGCACCCGACGAGCCTCGGTGCCGATGACGTCCTCATCCTCGGGCGGCGTCCATCCCGCCACCAGCACAACACACTCGCCACGCTGCTGATTACTGTCGGATTCGACAAACGCGCGGAGCTCACCCAGAGGTAGACCCTTGAGCGTCTCGAACGTTTTGGTTATTTCACGGGCCAGCAGCGCGTGGCGATCGGCACCGAACACCGACTCCATGTCCTGCAGGCATTCCAGGATCCGGTGCGGAGCTTCGTAATAGATGAGCGTACGCGGCTCTTCCTTGACCTTTTCAAGTTTGGCTTTGCGACCAACCGCCTTCGCCGGAAGAAACCCCTCGAAAATGAATCGATCCGAAGGCAGTCCCGCTGCAGAAAGTGCCGCGATCAAGGCGCAAGCACCGGGCACCGGCACCACTGGCACTCCGGCAGCGCGCGCCTGGCGCACCAGGTGATAGCCAGGGTCGGAGATCAGCGGCGTCCCGGCATCGGAAATAAGTGCGACGTCATCACCTGCCAGCAAACGAGTAATGAAGCGGCTACCCTCATCCCGCTCGTTGTGCTCATGGCAGGCGGCCAATGGCGTTGATATCCCGAAGTGCTGCATCAGGCGTGCAGAGTGACGCGTGTCTTCCGCCGCGATCAGTGCGACCTCACGCAATACTTTCAGCGCTCGCACGCTCATATCGTCCAGATTGCCGATAGGGGTCGCCACGACATAAAGCGAACCCGGAGTGGAATTCGAAACAACCGGAACAGTCAAAACGCAAACCTCATATGTTAGAGCTTGATGCTGGGAAGAACGCATTGTACAGGCTGCGGCCCGGGCCAACGGTTCGCGCATCAGGGATGCCGATAAAAAGGGAATAAAAACATGATTACGTCCGACCGTGAAACACGGCGACCCTCTCGAATTGAACGATTTGGCCGACAGATGACCTTAACGCGGCCAATATCATGGCTTTAAACACCTTCGACGTCGCACCCCGGCCAGCGCTTGGGTACAATTCTCCGTTAATTCGCTCGAGTCTCAGGAACATACCAATGATCGCTTGTCTGCGGCTGCTCTCTGCCCTCTGCCTCGCTGCCCTTCTTGCAGCGTGTGCCAGCTCGCCCTCGTCCAGCCTTGGCGAGCTGCCTCGTACCCCTGACGCCAGCATCGAGCAATTGCTTGATCAGGCCGCCAGTGCCAAAACACCCGAGCAGGCCGCAACGCTGCGCCTGAGTGCCGCCGACCTGGCCAACCGCCAGAATGACGCGGGGCGCGCTGCGCAGATCCTCGGACAGGTGCAACTCGATCAACTCAAACCCGGCCTTCAGGTGTATGCCAGCACACTGTCCGCCGAACTGGCGATGGGCCGCAACCAGCCCAAGGCCGCACTGACAGCCCTTAATCACCCGAGCATGCAGCGTCTGGGCGAGCTGTCGGTCGAACAACAGGTTCGCACCCACAAGGTCAAGGCCCGCGCACTCGAAGCCGATGGCCAGATGCTGGCGGCTGTCCATGAGCGCGTCTATGCAGGCCCTCTGTTGCAGGGCGCCGACGCAAGTGCCAACAACGATGCCATCTGGACGCTGGTCTCCGCCCTTCCGGCCGACCAACTGCAAAGCTCGGCAACCGATGATCTGGGCGGCTGGCTGAGCCTGGCACGTTCGATCAAAGGTGCCGGCACGCTGGAGCAACAACAGGCAGCCATCGATAACTGGAAAGCGCAGAACCCGAAACACCCTGCCGCGCTGCAATTGCCTACCGCCCTTGCGCAACTGCGCGCCCTGACCAGCGAACCGATTACCAAAATTGCATTGCTGCTGCCACAGGAAGGTCAACTGGCCTCGGTCGCCAAGGCACTTCGTGACGGCTTCATGGCGGCTCACTTTCAGGCTCAGCAAGCGGGAGAGAATCCTCCTGCCATCCAGGTCTTTGACAGCTCGCGCGTGACCTCGATGGACGAGTTCTACCGCCAGGCCCAGGCTGCTGGCGCCCAACTGGTCGTTGGCCCGCTGGAAAAGAACCTCGTCAAACAACTGAACAGCCGTCAGCAACTACCCATCACCACCCTGGCGCTCAATTACAGTGACACCAGCACCGAAGGCCCTGCGCAGCTGTATCAGTTCGGCCTCGCCGCAGAAGACGAAGCCCGCGAAGTGGCCCGTCGTGCCTGGGCTGACGGCAAGCGCAGCGCCGTGGCGATGGTGCCGAAGGGTGAATGGGGCGACCGCGTTCTGGATGCCTTCCGCAAGAGCTGGCAGGCCAAGGGCGGCACACTGATCGCCGCCGAGCACGTCGACCAGCCCGTGGAACTGGCCCAACAGGTTGCCGATCTGTTCCAGTTGCGCAACAGCGAAGGTCGCGCCCAGCGCCTGCAAAGCACGGCCGGCACTCAGGTCGCCGCACAGCCTAGCCGTCGCCAGGACATCGACTTCATGTTCCTTGCGGCAACACCTCAGCAAGCGCAGCAGATCAAGCCGACCATGGTCTTCCAGTACGCTGGCGATGTCCCGGTCTATGCCACCTCGCACCTGTTTACCAACAGCAATGATCACGCGCAGTACATGGACCTCAACGGTGTGCGCTTCTGCGAAACACCCTGGTTGCTCAATGCTGATGATCCGTTGCGCCAGCAGGTCACCGCGCAATGGCCACAAGCAGCAGGCAGCCTCGGGCGCCTTTACGCAATGGGCATTGATGCCTATCGCCTCGCACCACGCCTGGGCCAGTTGAAAGCCATGCCCGACAGCCGCATTGACGGCCTGTCCGGCAGCCTGAGCATGAACCCGGATCGTCGGATCGAACGCCAACTGCCTTGGGCAGAGTTCGTGGATGGCAAGATCCAGCGCCTGCCGGACACCGCCCCTTGATGCAACGCAGCACCCGGCAGCAGGCAGGGCGCGAGGCAGAAGCCTTCGCCCTGCAGTATCTGCAACAGCAAGGGCTGCGCCTCATCGAACAAAACTGGTTATGCAAACGCGGCGAGCTTGATCTGGTCATGCTTGATGGCGATACAGTAGTATTCGTCGAAGTTCGCTACCGTCGCCATTCAGGATGGGGCGGAGCGACGGAAAGCGTCGATTTTCGCAAGCAAGGGAAACTCGTCGTCGCCGCACAGCTTTTTCTGCAGCAGACACCACGCTGGGCCAGCCATCCCTGTCGTTTCGACGTGATCGCCATTGAAGGCGACCCTGGCAGTGATGCACCGTTGAACTGGATCAAAAGCGCGTTTGACAGCTGATGCACGCGACGGCAGTCATGCCGACCGTACCGTCGACCTGCAACAGGCTTTTGCCTTCATTGATTTCGCTATCTGTTTTGCCGGCTGCACACCTTGTGTGCCGGATAGCGCCCGGGAGACCCTGGCGCCTCCGCCCCGCCGCCGTACGCCCTAATTAAGGTCACATTGATGGACATGCAATCCCGAATTCGCCGGCTGTTTCAGGCCAGCATCGAAACCAAGCAACAGGCGATGGAAGTCCTTGCACCCTTTATCGAGCAAGCCAGTCAGGTCATGGTCAATGCCCTGCTCAACGAAGGCAAAATGCTCGCGTGCGGTAACGGCGGCTCGGCGGGCGATGCCCAGCATTTTTCTTCGGAACTGCTCAACCGCTTCGAGCGCGAGCGGCCCAGCTTGCCAGCCATCGCACTGACCACCGACAGTTCGACGATCACCTCGATCGCCAACGACTACAGTTACAACGAAATCTTTTCCAAACAGATCCGCGCCCTGGGCCAGCCGGGCGATGTGCTGCTGGCGATTTCCACCAGCGGCAACTCGGCGAATATTATTCAAGCCATCCAGGCCGCACATGATCGCGAAATGATTGTCGTAGCATTGACGGGACGCGACGGTGGCGGCATGGCTTCACTGCTATTGCCTGAGGACGTGGAAATCCGCGTACCGGCCAACGTCACGGCGCGCATACAAGAAGTCCATCTGCTGGCGATCCATTGCCTTTGCGATTTGATCGACAGCCAACTGTTCGGGAGTGAAGAATGACCCCTAATCGTCTCAGCCTATTGGTTCTGACACTGTGCCTGAGCGTCACCGGATGCAGTTCTGTGCTGACGGCCGCTCGCGACAAACCGATCGAAGATGATCGCGGCACGCGCACCTTCGGCAGCAAGATCGATGACTCGCTGATCGAGACCAAGGCAGCCGTCAACATCTCCAAGGCCAACCCTGACCTCGCAGAAGGCTCGCACATCGTCGTGACCAGCTTCAACGGCATCGTGCTGCTGGCTGGCCAGACACCGCGCGCCGACCTCAAGGCCATAGCCGAACAGGCCGCCAGCTCGGTCCAGCGCGTCAAGAAGGTCAATAACGAACTTCAGATCATGGCACCTTCGTCGTTGCTGGCACGCAACAACGATGCCTGGCTGACCACCAAGATCAAAACCGAAATGATCGCCGATGCTTCGATCCCCGGTTCGCGCATCAAGGTCGTCACCGAGAACGGCATCGTGTTCCTGCTGGGCCTGGTGACTCAGGATGAAGCCAATCGTGCGACCAACCTCGTACAGGGTGTTTCTGGCGTGCAGAAGATCGTCAAACTGTTCGAATACATCGACTGACGCCCGACGGGCAGATGTGAAAAAGGCGATCCGAGGATCGCCTTTTTTATTTCACCACTTTCAGACTTGGCCTGCCACTCGGGCGCGGCGGCTCGCTGTCCGGCGGCGTGTCTTCTTCGATCTCGACATCGTCAGCCTCCTCTATGGAAGGCTCCAGATCGAACACCATGCCCTGCCCGTTCTCACGGGCATAAATACCCAGAATGGCAGCAACAGGCACGTACAGCGTGTGTGGCACACCGCCGAAGCGGCCTTCAAAGCTGACCGCGTCGTTATCCATGTGCAGATGACGCACTGCACTGGGCGAAACGTTCAGGACAATCTGACCATCGTTGGCAAACCCTTGCGGGACCTGCACGGATGGATACTCCGCATTGACCAGCACATGCGGGGTGCAATCGTTATCGACGATCCACTCATAGAGAGCGCGAACAAGATAAGGGCGACTGGAGTTCATTAACGGCTCCTTAAGCCTTAGCGCATTTCACGTTCGGCAGCAGACAGACTCGCCTGAAAAGCCTCACGCGCAAATTGGCGCTCCATGTAATCAAGCAACGGCTTGGCGGGCCGCGGCAATTCGATACCCAAAACCGGCAAACGCCAGAGTATGGGGAGTAGACAGCAGTCAACAAGACTTAGCTCGTCACTCATGAAAAAAGCTTTTTCGGCAAACAGCGGGGAAACCCCGGCCAGACTTTCACGCAGCTCCTTGCGCGCCTGAACGCGGGCAGGTTCTTTACTGCGCGTATCCAGGATCAGGTCCACAAGACCACACCAGTCACGCTGAATCCGATGGATCAACAGACGGCTGTTGGCACGAGCCACTGGATAGACAGGCAACAAAGGTGGATGCGGATAACGCTCATCCAGATATTCCATCACCACCGTCGACTCGTACAACGCCAGGTCACGATCAACCAGGGTCGGTACGCTGCCGTACGGATTGACTTCAATGAGCTGCGGCGGATGACGGCCCGCCACCACTTCAATGATCTCGGCGCTGACACCTTTCTCCGCGAGCACGATGCGCACGCGATGGGAATAGTGGTCGGCGGGGTCGGAGTAACAGGCCAACCGGTTGGTCACGCCCATGGCGATCCTCCTCGCTTGTTAAAATTTATCGGACAGACGAACGAACGCGCCTCAAGGGCGCCTCCGATAATGAACGCAACAGGACAGGTGTTCGTCGCGGGCGACAAGATAGCTCATTTACGCGATGTAAATTCTGTAATCTTGCACAGACAGGCCATGAACCTCGCGATATCAGCGCTATACGAGCGCCTTAGCCCCCCACCAGCCCCTAAAATCGCACCCATAAAAAAACGCCCAACCCCGCAAGGAGATGGACGCTTTTTTTCGAACAAGGGGCTTTGCACGAACAGTTTCGGACAAAGCCCCTTGAACGAACAGCGAATTAACGCTTCGAGTACTGCGGACGCTTACGCGCTTTACGCAGACCGACTTTCTTACGTTCAACTTCACGAGCATCGCGAGTCACGAAGCCTGCTTTACGCAGAGCGCCGCGCAGCGTCTCGTCGTACTGCATCAGAGCGCGAGTGATACCGTGGCGGATTGCGCCAGCCTGGCCACTTACGCCGCCACCGATAACGGTGACGTAGATGTCGAACTTTTCAACAGTCTCGGTCAGTTCCAGCGGCTGACGAACTACCATGCGGGCAGTTTCGCGGCCGAAGAAGTTGTCCAGGGAGCGGTTGTTGATCGAGATGTTACCAGTACCCGGACGCAGGAAAACGCGAGCGGTTGCGGTCTTGCGACGGCCAGTGCCGTAATTTTGAGTCGCCGACATAATGAACTATTCCGTTAAAACTTCAGTTCTTGGGGCTGCTGAGCAGTATGAGGGTGTACAGCGCCCGCATAGACTTTCAGCTTACGATACATGTCGCGACCCAGCGGGTTTTTAGGCAGCATGCCTTTGACCGCGGTCTCGATCACGCGCTCAGGAGCTTTGGCGATCAGCTTTTCGAAGTTGATCGACTTGATCCCGCCCGGAAAACCGGAGTGTGAGTAGTAGATCTTGTCGGTGGTCTTGGCACCAGTAACGCGGATCTGCTCGGCATTGATCACGACGATGTAGTCGCCGGTATCAACGTGCGGAGTGTATTCCGGTTTGTGCTTGCCACGCAGACGGCTCGCGATTTCGGTGGCCAGACGACCCAGGGTCTGACCAGCAGCGTCGACGACGAACCAGTCGCGCTTAACTGTTTCCGGTTTAGCAGTAAAAGTTTTCATTCTTTATAGCCTCAGGGGCCGCCCTGAAAATTAGACGGCGGATCTTACTGAATAGTGCGTACTTTGACAAGTCAAAGGCAGCCGGAAACAGACGCTATCGGGGGCTCGGGTCAGCGCGTCCGTTATACGGCAAGATTCTTCGGCAGACGGCGCATCACTTCCACTGCAAAGAGCTGGCGGATTATACAGACTGCAAAAATAACCTCAACCGGATTTTTTGTTCACACTCTGTTTATTGCCTGCAAGGCAGGTATTGGCGGATATTCGCCCGCTTAGCACAACGCCATCATGCCCGACCCTGACAAGCCGGCCGGTGGGGATGCTGGACACGCCTGATAAAAAATAAGACGATCCAGCCGTTGCTTGACCATTTACCCATATAAGAATAACGATTATGCCGATCCAACACGCCACCCTTCTGCGCCGCGTCAGCATTCTGACCACCGACAAGATGTTTGCGTCGACCGTCATGCAGGCCAAGGATTTTTTTCACCTGGCCAGCCTGCGCTACAGCAAGCAATTGGGCCACGGCCTGATACCCGCCTTTGAAACACGCCTGATCAGCCCGGACGGGCATCCCGTCAACAGCTTCAGCGAGGTCACGCTGCCGGTCGACGGTGCCCTCTGCCAGAGCGACATCATCGTCATCCCGGCGTTCTGGGACGATTTCGACACGCTCTGCCAACGTTACCCGCAAATCCTGCCTTGGCTGCGCGAGCAGCACGCCAATGGTGCGGTGATATGCGGCGAGGCCACTGGCGTCTATTGGCTCGCCGAGGCAGGCCTGCTGGATGGCAAGGAAGCCACGACCTACTGGCGTTTTTTCAGTGCATTCGCCGAGCGCTACCCCAACGTGCTGCTCAACCAGGAAAAGCACCTGACGGATGCGGACAATGTCTACTGCGCGGGCGGCACCACGTCAGCCTGCGATCTTTATATCTACCTGATCGAGCGCTTCTGCGGGGCCAATGTCGCCCAGGCGGTGGCCCGCGACATTCTTTACGAAGTGCGTCGCACCTACTCGCCGGGCCGGATCGGCTTTGGCGGGCAGAAGCTGCATCAGGATGTGGTGATTCTGCAGATTCAGCATTGGCTGGAGGAGCACTTCGCTGACAAATTCCGCTTTGAAGACGTGGCCCGCGAGCATGGCATGAGCATTCGCAACTTCATGCGCCGCTTCCAGACCGCAACCGGCGACAAACCGCTGCATTACCTGCAACGGTTGAGAATAGAAACGGCAAAAGGATTGTTGTCAGGCACTCGCAAGAGCATCAAGACCATCAGCTACGAAGTGGGCTACGACGACGCCAGTTTTTTCGCCCGGCTGTTTCGTCAGCACACCGAACTGTCACCCAATCAGTATCGGCAACAGTTCGAAGGTTCAAAGCTGTGAGTCGGCAAGCCCGTGTACGCTGCAGGCTTGCCGCTGCTGTTTAGGCTCTGTGCGCCCGCGACAGGAACTCGTGGGACTGCATTTCCAGCAAACGGCTGAGCGTGCGCTGGAATTCGAACATCAGCCGGCCACCGGTGTACAGGTCCTTCAGCTCAACCTCGGCCGAAATGATCAGCTTGACGTTGCGATCGTAGAACTCGTCGACCATGTTGATGAAGCGTCGGGCGATGTCGTCGGTGGAGACGTCCATCTGCTCGACTCCGCTGAGCAGTACCGCGTGAAAAATCTTGCCCAGTTCGATGTAATCGTTCTGGCTGCGCGGGCCGTCGCACAGTTCGCGAAAATCGAACCACGCCACATCGTCGCAGGTGCGCAAGGCGCGGATCTCGCGGTTCTCGATCATCAGCACGTCGTTTTCGATGGTCTCGGCGCAATCCGGCGTCAGTGCCTTGAAGCTTTTGCGCATGCTTTCCTGCGCGGCTTCGTTGAGCGGGAAGTGGAACAGTTCAGCCTGCTCGAGGTGACGCAGACGGTAATCGACGCCGCTGTCGACGTTGACGATGTCGGTGTTCTGCTTGATCAGCGCAATGGCCGGCAGAAAACGCGCCCGTTGCAGACCGTCTTTGTAGAGGCCGTCAGGCACGATGTTGGACGTTGCCACCAGCGTCACGCCATTCTTGAACAGCTCTTCCATCAAGGTGCCGAGAATCATGGCGTCGGTGATGTCGGAAACAAAGAATTCGTCGAAGCAGATGACCCGCGCCTCGTCGGAAAAGCGCTTGGCGATGATCGTCAGCGGGTTTTTCTCACCCTTGAGGGTCTTCATCTCTTCATGCACGCGCTTCATGAAGCGGTGGAAGTGCGTACGGACCTTCTCCTTGAAGGGCAGCGCTTCGAAGAACGTATCAACCAGATACGTCTTGCCGCGCCCCACCCCGCCCCAAAAATACAGGCCCTTGACCAGAGTCGGCTCCTTCTTGCCGAACAGCTTGCCGAACAGGCCGGGCTTGCTGTCGTGAGCGGCAACCAGATCGTCGTACAGGCGCTGCAAATGACGCACAGCGTTTTCCTGCGCGGCATCATGGAAGAAGTCCGGGCGTTTCAGATCAGCTTGATATCGTTCTAAGGGCGTCATATTCGTTAGCAAGGCAACAAAAACGGGTCGTCACTGTAGCGACGACCCCGGGGATTGGCAATCAGTCCTGTTGAGGAGCAAGCGCCAGCTTGAGCGTCTCGATGGCTGCGTCACGCGAAACCGCGTCGGCAAATACCGGACTGTCCGCCACGCACTCGCCGTCCAGCCACAGCGTGAAGCGATCTTCCTCACTGCGCAGGTCCAGCTCGCCGCCCTGCTGCAATTGCTTGCTGACGATGCCGGCAGCCTTGCCGTCGGCAAAGTTGCGCGACAACAGCAGTTGCTCGCCATCAGCCGCCAACAGACGAAAACGGAAGCTGCCGTCGTCTTCCCGGAAGCTGACAAAACGCGCGCCTTTGGTGGTTTTTTTCTTGCCGGTGTCGGCGTTCTGCACCACGGTACGGAATGAGCGCAGGCCAACGGCTTCACGCAGTTGCTCGAGGAACGGCGTGGCGACGCGACGGGCCTTCTGAGCGCCAGCGAGCAGGATGTCTTCCAGATCAGCCGGCCGCTCGATCAGCCCCAGATAGTTCTCACGTGCCTCACTCAACTGCGCGTCCAGCAATGTGAACAGACGATTTTTCGCCTCGCCCCAGCCCAGTCCCTGCAACAGGTCGGAACGGAATTCAGCGCACTGCTCGGGCGTCGAGAACGCTTCATACAGCGTGAACAGGTGCGAGTTGTCCGGGTCCTTCGCTTCGCCGGGCGCACGGGAGTCGGTGACAATGCGCGAGATGGCGCTTTTCATCTCTTTGGCGCTGCTGAACAACGGAATGGTGTTGTCGTAGCTCTTGGACATCTTGCGCCCGTCCAGGCCCGGCAACGTGGCGACGCTTTCCTCGATCAACGCCTCCGGCATGACAAAAAATTCTTTGCCGTTGCCAAACAGGTGATTGAAGCGCTGGCCGATGTCACGGGCCATTTCGACGTGCTGGATCTGGTCGCGACCCACGGGCACCTGATGGGCATTGAACATCAGAATGTCGGCCGCCATCAGCACCGGGTAGCTGTACAGGCCCATGGTGATGCCCGCATCCGGGTCTTCGCCACCTTCCACGTTCTTGTCCACTGATGCCTTGTAGGCATGGGCACGGTTGAGCAGGCCCTTGGCTGCCACACACGTGAGCAGCCAGGTCAGCTCCGGAATTTCTGGAATGTCCGACTGACGGTAAAAAGTCACACGATCAACGTCGAGGCCGGCTGCCAGCCAGGTCGCTGCGATTTCCAGACGCGAGCGCTGAATGCGCAGCGGGTCATCGCACTTGATCAGCGCGTGGTAATCGGCCAGGAAATAGAACGAATCGAAATCACTCTGACGACTGGCAACGATGGCCGGGCGAATCGCGCCCGCGTAGTTGCCCAGATGGGGAGTGCCGGTGGTCGTGATACCGGTCAGGATACGAGTGGTCATGGCAGGTCGCTTATCTAAAGGATGCAATACGGGCTGCAATCAGTTGGGAAGTCGCGGCAGCAGCAGATCTTTGAGGTCCGTCAGCTTGCCGTGAAAAAAGTGTCCGCATTCTGCCACTTTCAGCAGCTCATGGGGACGCTGCAACGCGGCAGACCACGCATAAACCGTTTCCGGATCAATGACCTCATCCGCCTCTGGCTGAATGATCGTCAGTGGACAGGTTGGCGGCAGTACGCTTTGATCCTGAAGGCGGGAGGCCGCCGCAGCAATCAGAAACAGATGCGTCAGTTTTTCGCCCTGCGCTTCGAGCCTTCCACCCAGGTTTGCGGCAACATAGCCGCCGAAGGAAAAGCCGAACAGGGTCATGGGCAGATCAGGGTGTTGCGCCCTCAGCCATTGCGCGGCGGCCTGAGCATCATCGATCTCGCCCGGCCCGGCAACCGATGTGCCGGCACTGGCCCCGACGCCGCGATAATTGAAGCGCAGTGTGATCAAACCCTGGTCCCGTGCGGTACGCTGCAGCGTCGATACGACTTTATTGAGCATCGTTCCGCCCTGGATCGGGTTAGGATGACAGATGAGCGCGATGCCTCGGGCGTCGGGCACATCCTGATACAACGCTTCGAGCTGGCCTTCTGGGCCATCGATAAATAATGGGGTTTCACGCATGAGCAAAACAGAACTCCGTGACCTCGAAATGGGTCGACTCGTCTAGCTGATTGTCTGCGGCTTGCATATCAACGACACGTCGCGGGTATACAGCGCAGGTTCGAGCCGTTAACGTAAAGCAAAGCCGTTTATAGAGGAAGGACTCGTGGAACACTCGCTCTTAGTCTGGTTGTTGCCGACGCTTGCCCTGGTGGCGGGTGTCGTCATTGGTTTCCTGGTGGCACGCCTGCTGCCCAACACCGTTCCGAACAGCACCCAGCGCCAGCTGGACAACATTCAGGAACGCTTCGATACCTATCAGAACGAGGTAGTCACGCATTTCAACAGCACGGCCAACCTGGTGCAAAAGCTGTCGCAGAGCTATCAGGATGTTCAGGAACACCTTGCAGAAGGCGCCAACCGCCTGGCGCTCGATGAGCTGACCCGCCAGCGCCTGCTCGCCGCACTGCACCCGGAGGCCAACCATGCGCACCGTGATCATCGCGACCGCCTGACCCCTCCACGCGATACCGAAACGCCGAAGGACTACGCTCCCAAGTCGCCTAATTCCCCAGGCATGCTGGACGAGCACTACGGTTTGAAAAAGTAAGCTTTGCCGCCACACAAAAGCCCGCCGCAGAGAGCCTCTGCGGCGGGCTTTTTTGTGGGTCCGCCCCCTTCGCGAGCAATGCGGATCGCCGCCCCGGTCGCACCCACAAGATCGTGCGTGCGCACCATTGTGGGAGCGAGCTTGCTCGCGAAGAGGCCAATGCAGGGCGCTGAAGACCATTGGTCTCTCACGCCTGCATTCGTATCAGATCGCGCCGCGGCTGCGCAGCAAGTCCAGCACCTGCTTGACGCTTTCTTCCACGCTGAGTGTCTGGGTGTCGATCACCAGATCGGCATTCAGTGGCACGTCATACGGGAAGGACTCGCCCGGAATATTGTCGCCATCGGCGGCATACAGGCCCTGCGGATCACGTTCGCGGCACACGGTCGGGGATGCCTGAACGTAGACGGTGATCAGACGATCCTTGCCGATCAGCGCCTTGGCACGTTCACGCCCTTCGGCGTCAGGTGCGACGAAAGCGGCCAGCGTCAGCAGCCCGGCTTCGTTGAACTGACGCGCCACATGGGCAGCCCGACTCCAGTTTTCGGTACGACCGGCACGGTCCTGCGGCAAGCCCTTGTTCAGGTCATGACGCAGGTTCTGGCCGTCCAGCACAAAGACCGCACGCCCCATGTCGAACAGCTTGCGCTCCACCGCATACGCCAGAGTGCTCTTGCCAGCGCCGGACAGGCCGCTGAACAGCACGGTGGCCGGCTGCTGGCCGAAACGCTGCGCACGCTCTTGCGTGGAAACATGAGCCTGATCGCCATGATGCTGCGAGCCACCGCCCGAAACCGGTTTGGCAATGATCATGCCTGCCGCGACGGTGCCATTGGTCAATCGATCAATGACGATGAACGAGCCCGTGGTGCGGTTGCTGCTGTAACCATCCAGCGCGATGGGCGCATCGAGACTGACCTTGACGCGGCCGATCTCGTTCAACTGCAACGCGCTGGCAGGGCCTTCTTCCAGCGTGTTCACATCGACCCGACGGGTGATGCTGGCAATCGAGCCCGGCACGTAGCTGGTCGCGCGCTTGATGTCGTACTTCTTGCCCGGCAGCATCGGCTCTTCGGCCATCCACACCAGCATGGCGTCGAACGCATCGCTGACCTGCGGGACATTGTCGGCATGCACCAGCAGATCGCCACGAGAAATGTCGATCTCGTCTTCCATCGTCAGTGTCACGGCCTGACCCGGCCCGGCCTGCTCCAGCTCGCCTTCGAACGTGACGATGGACTTCACACGGCTGCTCTTGCCCGACGGCAGAACGACAATCTCGTCGCCTTTATGCACGATGCCACTGGCCAGCGTACCGGCAAAACCGCGGAAGTTGAGGTTCGGACGGTTGACGTACTGCACCGGGAACCGCAGGTCCGTGTAGTTGCGGTCGCTGGCGATTTCTACAGTCTCGAGAATCTCCATCAAGGACTGGCCGGTGTACCACGGCGAGCGCTCGCTCTTGTTCACCACGTTGTCGCCCTTGAGCGCCGACATCGGGACAAACGTCATGGTCGTCGGCTTGAACGCGATGCCTTCGGCAAACTTCAGGTAATCGGCCTTGATCGACTCGAAAACGTTTTCATCGAAGCCGTTGAGGTCCATCTTGTTGATGGCCACAACGATGTGCTTGATGCCCAACAGCGACGCGATATAGCTGTGGCGACGGGTCTGGGTCTGCACGCCGTAGCGCGCATCCACCAGAATGATCGCCAGGTCACAGGTCGAGGCGCCGGTCGCCATGTTGCGGGTGTACTGCTCGTGGCCGGGCGTGTCGGCAATGATGAACTTGCGCTTGGCGGTCGAGAAATAGCGGTAGGCGACATCGATGGTGATGCCCTGCTCACGCTCGGCCTGCAGACCGTCTACCAGCAGCGCGAGGTCGACGTCGTCGCCCGTGGTGCCGGACTTCTTGGAATCGCGGGTGATGGCTTCCAGGTGGTCTTCGTAGATCATCTTGGAATCGTGCAGCAGGCGCCCGATCAGCGTGCTCTTGCCGTCATCGACGTTGCCACAGGTAAGAAAGCGCAGCATTTCCTTGCGTTCGTGCTGGCCCAGGTAGGCGAGGATGTCCTCGCTGATCAAATCAGATTGATGCGACATGTGACATCCTCCTTAGAAATAACCCTGACGTTTCTTTTCTTCCATCGAGCCAGCACCATCGTGGTCAATGACCCGGCCCTGGCGTTCGGAAGTTCGTGTCAGCAGCATTTCCTGGATGATATCGGTCAGGCTGGTCGCGTCGGACTCGACTGCACCGGTCAGCGGGTAGCAACCCAGCGTACGGAAACGGACCTTTTTCTTGACGATGCGCGACTTCTCTTCATCGGTCAGATGCTCGAGGATACGATCATCGTCGATCATGATCAGCGTACCGTTCTTCTCGATCACGTCGCGCTCGGCGGCGAAATACAGCGGTACGATCGGGATGCCTTCGAGGTAGATGTACTGCCAGATGTCCAGCTCGGTCCAGTTGGACAGCGGGAACACGCGGATCGACTCGCCCTTGTTGACGTTGCCGTTGTAGACATTCCACAGCTCGGGACGCTGGTTTTTCGGGTCCCAGCGGTGTTTGCTGTCACGGAACGAGTAAACGCGTTCTTTGGCCCGGGACTTTTCCTCGTCGCGTCGGGCGCCGCCGAACGCGGCGTCGAAACCATGCTTGTCGAGCGCCTGCTTCAGGCCTTCGGTCTTCATGATGTCGGTGTGTTTGGCGCTGCCGTGGGTGAACGGGTTGATACCCTGCGCCACGCCATCGGGGTTGATATGGGTGATCAGGTCCAGGCCCATTTCTTCGACCATCTGGTCACGAAAGCGATACATCTCCTGGAATTTCCAGCGTGTATCGACGTGCATGACCGGAAACGGCAATTTGCCGGGGAAGAAGGCCTTGCGTGCCAGGTGCAGCATCACGGCCGAATCCTTGCCGATCGAGTACAGCATCACCGGGTTATCGAACTCGGCGGCGACCTCGCGGATGATGTGGATGCTTTCCGCCTCCAGCTGTTTCAGATGCGTCAGTTTGTCAACCATGGCTACTCACGTTCGTTATGGACCGGAAAAACCCGGGGCGGCCTGCGGGCCGTATTCGAGCCGGGCACTTTAACATGCGTGATATCGCTAATCAGCGATGCGTCTAGATCGAAACGATCTATGCATATGCCCCGCAGCTTGATGAATCAGATCGGGTTCGGGCAGTCGATGAAAATATGCTCAAGCGCAAAACGCCGCGCCAGATAATCCCCCAGCGCCTGCACGCCGTATCGTTCGGTGGCGTGGTGACCGGCCGCGATAAAGCTGATGTCGTTTTCCCGGGCGCTGTGAAAGGTCTGCTCCGATGCTTCACCGCTCAGGAAAAGATCAACGCCTTCCAGCACCGCCTGATCGATGTAACCCTGCCCGCCTCCGGTACACCAGCCGACACGCCGAATCATCGGGCTGCCTTCGATAAGCAACGGCTCGCGACCCAGTGCGTCCTGTACGCGACGGGCAAAGTCACGCGGCGTCATCGGTTCGGACAGGGAGCCGACCAGCCCGACGATTTTTGAGTTTTCAGGGTCCAGCGGCCCTTCGACCGTGATATCCAGCTGACGCGCGAGTTGCACGTTATTGCCCACCTCGGGATGCACATCCAGCGGCAAGTGATAGGCAAGCAGGCTGATGGCATGTTTGAGCAAGGTCTTCAGACGCCGCTGCTTCATGCCGACCACACAGGGGTTTTCGCCCTTCCAGAAATAACCGTGATGGACCAGGATCAGATCCGCCTGAGCATCGACAGCGGCGTCCAGCAATGCCTGACTGGCCGTCACACCACTGACGATACGCATGAC
This sequence comes from Pseudomonas graminis, assembly GCF_002093745.1. Classification (GTDB taxonomy): domain Bacteria; phylum Pseudomonadota; class Gammaproteobacteria; order Pseudomonadales; family Pseudomonadaceae; genus Aquipseudomonas. The sequence continues at coordinate 89,866 of NZ_MTSB01000002.1, read as the reverse complement.
CTGCGGCCGCCCTTCGACCTGAAGGCCATTGGGGCAGTAATCCTGAATCCGGGCGCTGTTCAGATAACGGTCGGCTTCTTCGACCAGAGTGCTCAGAGCAACAGCCATAAAAGACTCCTAAATATGCAGTTCAGAGCTGCGTTGTACTCGTATAATGCCCGCCATTATGGCGCACCCGTGGCTAAACTTTCTGCGCCCGCAACCATCAGGACGTGTTCAATGTTCAAGGCACTGCGCTTTTTCGGCTGGCCATTGCTGGCTGGCGTGCTTATCGCCCTGCTGATTATTCAGCGCTATCCGCAATGGGTCGGACTGCCGACCCTGGATGTCAATCTGCAACAGGCCCCACAAACGACGACGGTCATCCAGGGTCCGACTTCTTATGCAGACGCGGTCATTGCCGCGGCGCCCGCGGTGGTCAACCTCTATACCACCAAGATGGTCAACAAAGGCAACAACCCGCTTTTTGAAGACCCCCAGTTCCGGCGCTTCTTTGGCGACAACACGCCCAAGCAGAAGCGTATGGAGTCCAGCCTCGGCTCCGGCGTGATGATGAGCCCCGAAGGCTACATCCTGACCAACAACCACGTGACCACAGGCGCTGACCAGATTGTGGTGGCGCTCAAGGATGGCCGCGAAACCGTCGCCAGGGTAATCGGCAACGACCCGGAAACCGATCTGGCGGTGCTGAAGATCGATCTGAAAAACCTGCCGGCGATCACCATCGCACGCTCCGACGGCATCCGCATCGGCGATGTGGCACTGGCCATCGGCAACCCGTTCGGCGTCGGCCAGACCGTGACCATGGGCATCATCAGTGCCACCGGACGCAATCAGCTGGGCCTCAACACGTACGAAGACTTCATTCAGACCGACGCCGCCATCAACCCTGGTAACTCGGGCGGCGCGCTGGTGGATGCCAGCGGCAATCTGATCGGAATCAACACCGCAATCTTTTCCAAGTCGGGCGGCTCTCAGGGTATCGGCTTTGCGATCCCGACCAAGCTGGCGATGGACGTCATGAAATCGATCATCGAACACGGTCAGGTCATTCGTGGCTGGCTGGGTATCGAAGTTCAACCGCTGACGCCTGAGCTGGCCGAGTCGTTCGGGCTGAAAGATCGTCCAGGCATTGTCGTGGCGGGCATCTTCCGCGACGGACCGGCGCAGAAAGCCGGGTTGCAACTGGGTGACGTGATCCTGAGCATCAACGGCGAACCCGCTGGCGACGGTCGTCGCTCGATGAACCAGGTGGCGCGCACCAAGCCCAAGGACAAGATAGCCATCGACGTGATGCGCAACGGCAAGGAAATGCGCCTGAGCGCCGAAGTAGGCCTGCGCCCGCCGCCTGCACCGACACCGGCAGCCGCGCCGGAGTGACGCGCCAGTACCTGAAAACAGACCTGTGACGCAGAGCGTCACGAAAGGCAATCCCACGCCGGAGCGTGCGTAACGACAGGCGTCTTCAACACACTATCGTGCCCATGCTCCGCGTGGGCATACCGTTCTGGACGCCCTGCGTCCGATCTTGAGTGGCAGCGCATGGCCAGCCCGTTTTCGGGCTGACCGATCCGCGTCTCAGATATCGCTCAACCCTTCCAGCAACGCCTGATGCTGCTCCGGCGTGCCGATGCTGATGCGCAGGAACTGGGCGATGCGTTGCTGCGTGAAGTGACGGACGATGACGCCCTGTTCGCGCAGCTTTGCAGCCAGACCGGCCGCGTCGTGTTGCGGGTGGCGAGCGAAAATGAAGTTGGCGGCCGAGGGCAGCACTTCAAAACCCTTGCTCTGCAACTGCCCCACCAGCGCCTCGCGACTTTCGATGACCTTGTTGCGCGTCGACTCGAAATGCTCGCGATCCTCGAAAGCCGCCGCACCGCCCACGTTGGCCATGCGATCCAGCGGGTAAGAGTTGAAGCTGTTCTTGACCCGCTCCAGCGCCTCGATCAAATCCGGGTGCCCGACAGCAAGGCCGACACGCAGACCGGCCAGCGAACGCGACTTGGACAAGGTTTGTGTGACCAGCAGGTTCGGGTAGCGATCCACCAGCGTGATCGCGGTTTCGCCACCAAAGTCGATGTACGCTTCGTCAACCACGACCACCGAGTCCGGGCTGGCCTTGATGATCCGCTCGACCGCGTCCAGCCCCAGCAGGCAGCCCGTCGGCGCATTCGGGTTGGGGAAGATGATTCCGGCATTCGGCCTGGCGTAGTCTTCGGCGCGAATCTGAAACTGCTCGTCCAGCGCGACCATTTCGTAGTCGATGCCGTACAAGCCGCAATAGACCGGGTAAAAGCTGTAACTGATGTCCGGAAACAACAGCGGCGCATCGTGTTGAAACAACGCGTGAAAGATGTGCGCCAGCACTTCATCGGAACCGTTGCCGAGAAAGACCTGGTTGGGCTGCACATTGTAATAATCGGCCACGGCGTGCTTGAGCAGGTCGCTGTTGGGGTCGGGGTACAGACGCAAGTCGTCGGTCAGCGCGGCGCGCATCGCCTCGACAGCCTTGGGCGACGGGCCATAAGGGTTTTCATTGGTGTTGAGTTTCACCAGTTTGGTCAGCTTCGGCTGCTCGCCCGGCACGTAAGGCACCAGACCACTGACGAAAGGGCTCCAGAATTTGCTCATTATTTGCCGTCCTCAAGGTTGCCAGCTTTCCAGTCGAGATCAGTGATGCGGTATTCGGCACTGCGGGCATGTCCGCTCAATGACTCACCACGCGCCAGCACGGACGCCGTCTTGCCCAGCTCGGACGCCCCCTCTGGCGAGCAGTAGATGATCGACGAACGCTTTTGAAAATCGTAGACGCCCAAGGGCGAAGAGAAGCGCGCCGTACCCGACGTCGGCAAGACATGGTTGGGACCGGCACAGTAGTCACCCAGCGCTTCGGAGGTATGGCGCCCCATGAAGATCGCCCCTGCGTGACGAATGTGCGGCAGCCACGCTTCGGGATCGGCGACGGACAGCTCAAGGTGTTCGGGCGCGATGCGGTTGGCTACTTCGATGGCTTGCGCCATGTCCGCCACCTTGATCAGCGCGCCACGGCCATTGATCGATGTTTCGACAATGGCTGCTCGCGCCATTGTCGGCAACAAACGGGTGATGCTGGCCGCCACCTTGTCGAGGAAACCGGCATCCGGGCTGACCAGAATCGCCTGGGCATCCTCATCGTGCTCGGCCTGTGAGAACAGGTCCATCGCGATCCAGTCAGGATCGGTCTGACCGTCGCACACCACCAGAATCTCGGAAGGACCGGCGATCATGTCGATGCCGACTTGCCCGAACACATGGCGCTTGGCCGTGGCGACATAAATATTGCCAGGGCCGACCACTTTGTCGACCTTCGGCACGCTTTCAGTGCCGTAAGCCAGGGCCGCGACGGCCTGAGCGCCACCAATGGTGAACACGCGATCAACACCGGCGATGCACGCCGCCGCCAACACCAGCTCGTTGATTTCACCACGCGGCGTCGGCACAACCATGACCACTTCGGTCACGCCCGCCACCTTCGCCGGAATGGCATTCATCAACACCGACGATGGGTAGGACGCCTTGCCACCCGGCACATACAGGCCTGCGCGGTCCAGCGGTGTGACTTTCTGGCCCAGCACCGTGCCGTCGGCCTCGGTGTAGCTCCAGGAATCCTGCTTCTGCTTTTCGTGGTAGCTGCGCACCCGCTCCGCCGCTTTTTCCAGGGCTTCGCGCTGAACCGGTGTGATCCGGGTCAATGCCAGTTCCAGACGTTCGCGAGGCAGAATCAGGTCGGCCATCGACGCGACCTGCAGACCGTCGAACTTCTGAGTGAATTCGACCAGTGCGGCATCGCCACGCTCACGCACGGCCTTGATGATATCGAGCACGCGCTGGTTGACCGAGTCGTCAGACACACTTTCCCAGCTCAGCAGATGATCCAGATGTCGTGCGAAATCCGGGTCAGCAGCATCAAGTCGGCGAATGGCAGTGGGAGTGGTCATAACAGGGCCTCAATAATTGGCGGATGCTCAGGAGCCTAAAGCTACCAAGCTATCCGCGCAGGCACCTGAGAAATTTGGCTATGACACGGATAGCTGGACGCAACTCGACGTTGCGTGGGGGGATCAGCTGCGGTGTCGCGACTCGACTGCCTTGCGCAGGGTGTCGATGAGGGCCTGGATGCGGGCATGCTGCATCTTCATGGAAGCCTTGTTGACCACCAGTCGCGAACTGATGTGGGCAATCAGTTCCTGCGGTTCGAGACCATTGGCACGCAAGGTGTTGCCGGTGTCGACCACGTCGATGATCTTGTCTGCCAGGCCGATCAGCGGCGCCAGCTCCATAGAGCCGTACAGCTTGATGATATCGACCTGACGGCCCTGCTCGGCGTAGTAACGCTTGGCAACATTGACGAACTTGGTGGCCACACGCAGACGCCCTTTGGGCTCCACGGCGCCGATGGCACCGGCGGTCATGAGCTTGCACTTGGCAATCTGCAAGTCCAGCGGCTCGTACAGGCCCTGGCCGGTGTATTCCATCAACACATCCTTGCCTGCGACGCCCAGATCGGCGGCACCATGCTCGACGTAGGTCGGCACATCGGTGGCACGCACGATCAGCAGACGCACGTCGGCCTGAGTCGTGGGGATGATGAGCTTGCGGCTCTTGTCCGGATTCTCGGTCGGCACAATGCCGGCTTCAGCGAGAAGCGGCAGAGTGTCGTCAAGAATGCGGCCCTTGGACAGTGCGATGGTCAACATGGGAAACGTCAGTCCTTATCAGGAAACTTTTGTCACGACGCAAGCGGCGCGTGACAACCTTCAGGCCCGGTCGACCTGAAGTGAAACGAATCAGAAATCACACCCGTGACGGAACAGGCGATCCTGATGCCAGCGGCACCAGGACCACTCGCTACTAGCCCGGCACGCGGCGGATCTTGGCGCCCAGCATTTGCAGCTTCTCTTCGATGCACTCGTAACCACGGTCTATGTGGTAAATGCGATCGATCAGTGTGTCACCCTGAGCCACCAGCGCAGAGATCACCAGACTGGCCGATGCTCGCAGGTCGGTCGCCATGACAGGCGCGCCTTTGAGTACCTCGGTGCCCGTGACGATGGCGGTGTTGCCTTCGACCTGGATCTGAGCGCCCATGCGGTGCATTTCATACACGTGCATGAAGCGGTTTTCAAAGATGGTCTCGATAACCGCGCCCGTGCCTTCGGCAATCGCGTTGAGCGAGATGAACTGCGCCTGCATGTCGGTCGGGAACGCCGGGTACGGCGCAGTGCGCACGTTGACGGCCTTCGGACGCTTGCCGTGCATGTTCAGCTCGATCCAGTCTTCACCAGTCGTGACTTCGGCACCGGCTTCCTGAAGCTTGAGCAACACCGCTTCGAGGATGGTCGGATCGGTGTCCTTGACCTTGACGCGGCCACCGGTAACGGCAGCAGCCACCAGATAGGTGCCGGTTTCGATACGGTCAGGCATGACCTTGTAGGTGGCCGGCCCCAGACGCTTGACGCCATCAATGGTGATGGTGTCGGTGCCCGCGCCGTGGATTTTTGCACCCATGGCAATCAGGAAGTTCGCCAGGTCGACAACCTCAGGCTCACGCGCGGCGTTCTGCAGCACGCTGCGGCCGTTGGCGAGGCTGGCCGCCATCATGATGTTTTCAGTACCGGTCACGCTCACGGTATCGAAGAAGAAGTGCGCACCGCGCAAGCCGCCCTCAGGCGCCTTGGCCTTGATGTAACCGCCTTCGACATCAATGATTGCGCCCATGGCTTCAAGGCCGCGGATGTGCAGGTCAACCGGACGCGAACCGATGGCACAGCCACCCGGCAGCGCAACTTCGGCCTCGCCAAAGCGGGCAACCATCGGGCCCAGCACCAGAATCGACGCACGCATGGTTTTCACCAGTTCGTACGGGGCGACCAGGGTTTTGATGGTGCGCGGATCGATCTCGACGCTGAGCTTCTCGTCGATCACAGGCTCGATGCCCATGCGACCGAACAGCTCGATCATGGTGGTGATGTCGTGCAGGTGAGGCAGGTTCTGAACGGTGACCGGCCCATCGGCCAGCAACGTAGCAGCCAGAATCGGCAAGGCAGAGTTCTTTGCCCCGGAAATGCGAATTTCGCCATCAAGACGAACGCCGCCGGTAATAATCAATTTATCCATTAGAGTCTCGACACCAAATTGGCTCAGGTACGCTCGGCCCATGCAGCGCGGCTGAAAAATTTCATGGTCACCGCGTGGATGCTGCCATCGGCAATCCAGGGGTTCAGATGGGTGTAAATCTGTTGCTGACGCTTGACCGGGCTCAGGCCGGCCAACTCGTCACTGATGATATTCAGCTGGAAGTTGCAGCCTTCGCCTTCGACTTCCACCTTGATTTCCGGCAGCTTTCCTTCAAGGAAGCTTTTAACTTCTACAGCCTGCATGCTTAACCTCGATCGGCGCTGTACGCGCGCGGGTCGGCCATCATACAAAAAAGCCCATGTTATGCGAAGCCCGACGAGCGGGTCCCGGATAAAGGGCTTTCTCGATAACGCCTGTCAGTGGGTGCCCAGCAGCTCGGTCAGGCCTGAAACACGGGCTATCTGGCGCATGTCTTCAGGCAGCGAACGAACGGTCATCGACTTGCCTGCGTCCCGCGCATCGCGCATGAACGCCAGCAGCAACGCCAATCCTACACTGCTGGACTTCTCGACACCGGAACAATCAAGCGTCAGTTCGGCCAGGTCGCCGGATTTGATCAGCGCCGCACCCTGCTTGCGCAGTTGCGGCCCGGTGCGGTAATCCAGCACCCCGACCAGCATCAGCTCGCCCGGCCCGACCAGACGGACAGCGGACTCGCTCATTGTGCCGGCTTCTGCGAAGCGTCTACGGTGGACTTGGTCTTGGCAACCTCGCCGGCCCAACCATCGATCGTCTGGTCCAGGTCGTTACCATTGCGCTGCATGGCATCGGAGAACTGGTCGCGGAACAGCTTGCCGATGTTGATGCCATTAATGACAACGTTACGAACTTTCCACTCGCCGTTCAGCTTCACCAGCGTGTAGGAAACCGGATAGACAGCGCCGTTGCCGCCCTTGACCTGCATGTCTACAGTGGTTCGGTCATCGCCTTCGTCCTTGGCCGGTGCAACGGTGATGCCCTGGTTATTGAACTCAAGCAGCGCATTGCCGTAGAACTGCATCAGGCTGCGCTTGAAGTTTTCTTCGAAGCGCTTCACCTGCTTAGGCGTAGCCTGGCGGGAGTACTTGACGGTCATGATGCTTTTGGAAATGCCATCGGCATCCACGACCGGCCCGACGATGCGGTTCAACGCGTTGTAGAACGCTTGAGGGTTGGACTTGTACGCTTCGCGATTGGTCGCGAGGTCACTCAGCAATTCCTTGGTGGTGCGTTCCACCAGATCATGGGCGGAGGGGGTCGCCGCAGCATTGGCCAGCATCGGCAGAGCGGCCAGCAATACCAGCAGACCACGGCGCAGAATAGAGATCATTTGAAGCTCCTCACTTGGCGTCTTTACTTACTGTATTGAGCAGGAATTTTCCGATCAGGTCTTCAAGCACTAGAGAAGACTGCGTGTCATGGATGGTCCCGCCATCCTTGAGAAGCTTGTCATCGCCGCCGACGCTGATACCTATGTATTTTTCACCCAGCAGGCCCGCAGTCAGAATCGAGGCGGTCGAGTCCGAAGGCAGGTTGTCGACCTTCTTCTGGATCTCCAGCGTGACGCGACCTGTGAAGGTATCGCGATCCAGATCGATCGCCGTCACCTTGCCGATGGTCACACCCGCCATGCTGACCTTGGCTCTGACAGTCAAACCGGCCAGATTGTCGAAATAGGCATAAAGTTTATAAGTGTCAGTACTCGCACTTGTGCTCAGACCACTGACTCGCAGGGCCAGCAGGAGCAGAGCCAGTATCCCGGCCAGCAGGAACAGGCCGACCCCGGTTTCGATGGCACGGTTTTGCATCAGAAATCTCCAAACATCAAGGCGGTCAAAATAAAGTCCAGTCCCAGCACGGCCAACGAGGCGTATACGACGGTCTTGGTTGTCGCGCGGCTGATCCCCTCGGAAGTGGGATCGCAGTCATAACCCTGGAAAACGGCAATCCATGTCACCACGAAGGCAAATACGACGCTTTTGATCACCCCATTGAGCACATCGTTCGTGAAAGAAACGCTGTTCTGCATGTTCGACCAGAAAGAACCGTCATAGACTCCCAGCCAGTCGATCGCTACCCAGGAAGCGCCCCAGATACCCACCACGCTGAAAATCATCGCCAGAATCGGCAACGAGATAAACCCGGCCCACAAACGGGGCGCAACGATGTACTTGAGCGGATCGACACCGATCATCTCAAGGCTCGACAATTGCTCGGTGGACTTCATGTTGCCGATCTCGGCAGTCAGCGCAGACCCCGCACGACCGGCAAAAAGCAAGGCGGTGACCACCGGCCCCAGCTCGCGCAACAGCGTCAGGGCAACCATCTGCCCGACGGCCTGCTCGGAACCGTATTTGGCCAGAATGCTGAAGCCCTGCAGCGCCAGCACCATCCCGATGAACACGCCGGACACCACAATGATGACCAGCGACATGACACCGACGGAATACAGCTGTTTGATCAGCAACTGAAAACTGCTGCCCGCACCGCCGCGCCCCAGCAAGGCATGCACCAGAAACAGACCGGAACGGCCCAGAACAGCAACGATATCGATGGCCGAACGCCCCAGCAGGCGGACCCGGTCCATCAGTGACTTATTGCGCATCAGCGCTTCCCCAATAGATCTTCGCGAAAATCCGGCGCCGGATAGTGAAACGGCACAGGGCCATCGGGCTCGCCGGTCATGAATTGACGAATGCGCGGATTGTCCGAAGACATCAGTTCCTGAGGCGTACCCTGCCCCAGCACCTGCCCGTCACCCACGACGTATAGATAGTCGGCAATGCTCGCCGTCTCGCTGAGGTCGTGAGACACCACGATACTGGTGATGCCCAGCGCATCGTTGAGCAAGCGGATAAGGCGCACCAGCACCCCCATCGCAATCGGATCCTGCCCGACGAAGGGTTCGTCATACATGAGAATCTGCGGATCGAGCGCAATCGCCCGGGCCAGTGCCACACGGCGCTTCATGCCGCCCGACAGTTCGTCCGGCATCAGTTCTACCGCGCCACGCAGGCCGACAGCCTGGAGCTTGAGCAGCACGATGTCGCCGATCATTTCTTCCGGCCGCTCGGTATGCACACGCAGCGGAAAGGCGACGTTTTCGAAAACGTCCAGATCGGTAAACAGTGCGCCGCTCTGAAACAGCACGCCCATCTGCTTGCGTGCATCGAACAGGTCGCTGCGCGACAGCTCCGGCAGGTTCTGGCCGTTGACCCACACCTGACCTGCGCTCGGGCGCAACTGGGCGCCCATCAGGCGCAGCAAGGTAGTCTTGCCACAACCCGACGGCCCCATGATCCCGGTGACCTTGCCCCGCGGAATACGAATATCAACGTTATTGAAAATGCTGCGCGTACCGCGTTTGAAAGACACACCTTTCAACTCGACCGCATAGGCGTCATCAGGACTCATCTAAACTCCTTGCGATACAGCCACCGCCCTCGGCCACCGGACAGTGGAGGCAGAAAAGCTGTCCAGGCAGGCCGAACAAGCCGCGAACTATATCACCGCCGCCAACCGCCCCCAAGAAGAGAACCGACCGGTTCAGGTATTCGTTAAAATATTCTGTACCACAATGTTATGGCCAGAGGCAGGGATACAGACCCGCAGTTGCGTAGGAAATTCGTTTAAAAACAACACAACGACGATCAGACGTGAGGGAATCGTTCATTACCGCTATAATCGCCGCCTTTCAGCAGGCTGACCTCTTCCAGACATGAACCAATCCAGTGACCTGATCCATTCGGCGCAACGCACCATTCGTCTCGAGATAGAAGCCATACAAGGCTTGCTTGAACGCCTGGACGGGGATTTTGTGCGCGCGTGTGAAATGATCCTGGCCAGCAAGGGGCGGGTTGTCGTGGTCGGCATGGGCAAGTCCGGACACATCGGCAACAAGATCGCAGCCACACTGGCGAGCACCGGCACCACGTCGTTCTTCGTGCATCCGGCCGAGGCCAGTCACGGTGACATGGGCATGATCACTCGCGATGACATCATTCTCGCGCTGTCCAATTCCGGCAGCACCCACGAGATCGTGACGTTGCTGCCGCTGATCAAGCGCCTGGGCATCAAGATGATCAGCCTGACCGGCGACCCCGATTCGATTCTGGCCAAGGCTGCGGACGTCAACCTGAATGCCCGCGTGGCGCACGAAGCCTGCCCGCTCAACCTGGCACCGACCTCTTCGACCACCGCCGCGCTGGTCATGGGCGACGCCCTGGCCGTGGCGCTGCTCGACGCACGGGGTTTCACTGCCGAAGACTTCGCCTTCTCCCATCCGGGTGGCGCACTGGGTCGTCGCCTGCTGCTCAAGGTCGAAAACGTCATGCATTCCGGTGACGCACTGCCCAGCGTGCAACGCGGCACCCTGTTAAGGGACGCGCTGCTGGAAATGACCCGCAAGGGCCTGGGCATGACGGCCATTCTGGAAACCGATGGCACACTTGCCGGCATATTCACGGACGGCGACCTGCGCAGAACGCTGGACCGCCCTGTCGATATTCGTCAAACCACCATCGACGAAGTCATGACGGTGCATGGCAAGACGGTCCATGCAGAGATGCTCGCCGCTGAAGCACTGAAAATCATGGAAGACCACAAGATCGGCGCACTGGTGGTCGTAGACCAGAACGACCGGCCTGTGGGCGCATTCAACCTGCAGGATCTCTTGCGCGCAGGCGTCATGTAATGGAAACCGAAGCGATGACCCAGAACCTCATGCAGCGCGGCAAGCCTATCAAGCTGGCCGTTTTCGATGTCGACGGCGTACTGACTGACGGTCGTCTTTATTTTCTGGAAGATGGCAGCGAGATCAAGACATTCAACACGCTGGACGGCCAAGGCATAAAAATGCTGATAGCCTCAGGCGTGACCACGGCCATTATCAGTGGCCGCAAGACTGCGATTGTCGAGCGCCGGGCGAAGAGCCTGGGCATTGCGCATCTGTTTCAGGGACGCGAAGACAAACTGGTCGTCCTGGATCAATTGCTCGCCGAGTTGAAACTTGATTACGAACAAGTCGCCTATCTGGGCGATGATCTGCCAGACTTGCCAGTCATTCGACGCGTCGGTCTGGGCATGGCCGTTGCGAATGCGGCAAGCTTTGTACGCGAACATGCACACGGAATAACCACGGCGCGAGGCGGCGAAGGGGCGGCACGCGAATTCTGCGAACTGATTCTGAGTGCGCAAGGCAACCTTGAAGCGGCTCACTCCGCCTATTTATAGAAGCCATTATGTTCACTAAAAAAATTCGGAAGTTCCTGCTTTTCGGGGTGCTGGCAGTGCTGCTGGCAGCGGTCGGCTACTGGAATATCAGCCCGGAAAGCTTTATGGATCAACCTGTGGGGGCCGTTGACGACACCGTCATCGACTACTATGCAATCAATACCCGCAGCGTGCAGTACTTGCCCGACGGCAAACTTCAGTACGACATGACTGCCGATAAGGTAGAGCATGTAAAGGCCACCGACGTGAGCCTGCTGACGACACCCAACCTGCACATGTACCGTGGCGGTGAATTCCCCTGGCACGTGCAGAGCAAACGGGGCGAAGTGTCGTCTGCTGGCGATCAGGTCGAGTTGATCGATGCCGTCCGTGTCGAGCGCACCGATGAAAAACAACGTACGACTATTATCACCAGTAGTCGCATGACCGTATTCCCTCAGAAGCAATATGCGGAGACCGACCAAGACGTTAGAATCGACGGCGCGGGCGGTGTCACTACAGCCAAGGGAATGAAAGCGTATTTGAAAGACAGCAGGATGGACCTGCTCTCCAACGTAAGAGGACAGTATGAGTCTCGTTAAAACTCTTCCTTTATTGCTCGGCCTGGGCGCAGCACTGGGAAGCGCGAGCGCCTGGTCCCTGCCAACCGACCGCGATCAGCCGATCCACATCCAGTCTGACGACGCTCAGCTCGATGACAAGAAAGGCGTTGCAACGTACAAGGGCAACGTCATCATCACCCAGGGTTCGATGAAGGTCACCGGCAACACCGTGACCATCACGCGTAATGCCCAAGGCGAAGTCGACGTGTTCACGTCCGTCGGCAATCTGGCCTATTACGAGCAAAAGCCTGCGCCGGACAAACCGATCGTGCAGGCCTACGCCGTCACGATTCAGTATTACGCCGGGCAGGACCGCATTGTCCTGATCGACAAGGCCAAGGTCATCAATGACGGCAACACGTCCGAAGGCGAGAAAATCGTCTACGACACGGTCAGACAGGTCGTCAGCGCAGGACGGGCCAATGGTGGCACCAAGTTGACCACACCACGTCCGCGTATCGACATGGTCATCCAGCCTAAAAAGAAAACCGATCAACCGCAGAAGGCCCAGTAAATGGCGACGCTCAAAGCCCAGCATCTGGCTAAAAGCTATAAGGGCCGACAGGTCGTGCGCGATGTGAGCATTTCCATCGACAGCGGCCAGATCGTCGGCTTGCTCGGCCCTAACGGTGCTGGCAAGACCACCTGCTTCTACATGATCGTCGGCCTGGTTCGTGCCGATCAGGGCCGAGTGCTGATCGACGACCTGGACGTCAGCCACCAGCCGATGCACGGTCGCGCACGCGCAGGCATCGGGTACTTGCCGCAGGAAGCCTCGATCTTCCGCAAGCTGTCCGTGTCCGACAACATCATGGCGATCCTCGAGACCCGCAAGGAACTCGACGCCGCCGGGCGCCGCAAGGAGCTGGAAAGCCTCCTGCAGGAGTTTCACATCACCCACATCCGCGACAACCTGGGCATGAGCCTGTCGGGTGGCGAGCGTCGCCGCGTCGAAATCGCCCGTGCCTTGGCCACCGCGCCGAAATTCATCCTGCTGGATGAACCGTTTGCAGGCGTGGACCCGATCTCGGTGGGCGACATCAAGCAGATCATTCACCACCTGAAAGCCAAAGGCATCGGTGTACTGATCACTGACCACAACGTTCGTGAAACGCTGGACATCTGCGAAACGGCCTACATCGTCAATGATGGACAGCTGATTGCAGAAGGTGATTCAGAGACCATTCTTGCGAATCAGCTCGTGAAGGAAGTCTATCTCGGTCACGAATTCCGCCTTTGATCGACTGCCGCCAACACATCGCGGCGCTCGAAGCCTGAGCAGCGTATTGACATTATTTTATTTGTCATAACGCTCTAGGCAAAGGTACAGGTTTCAGGCATATAATTTGCTTAATGATGGCGCTCCGGCGCCTGTAGTAGATGGCGCGTGTGCGCCGGCGAATAAGGTGTTTAGCCCCTGCCATGAAACCATCGCTAGTCTTGAGAATGGGCCAGCAGCTGACGATGACACCGCAGCTGCAACAGGCAATCCGCTTACTTCAGCTTTCCACTCTGGACCTCCAGCAGGAGATTCAGGAGGCGCTGGAGTCAAACCCTATGCTGGAGCGGCAGGAAGAAGGCGACGACTTCGACAACTCCGATCCGCTTGCCGACAACATCGAACAAAAGCCCAATCCAGACGTTCAGGAACCGACTTATCAGGAATCCGCCCCTACCGTGGACAACCTGGAGGACGGCGAATGGAGCGAGCGCATCCCGAACGAGCTGCCGGTTGATACCGCGTGGGAAGACGTTTACCAGACCAGCGCCAGCAGCCTGCCGAGCAACGATGACGACGAGTGGGACTTCACCACCCGCACTTCGGTCGGCGAAAGCCTGCAAAGCCACCTGCTGTGGCAACTGAATGTTGCGCCGATGTCCGACAAGGACCGCCTGGTTGCCGTCACACTGATCGACTGCATCAACAATCAGGGTTATCTGGACGAGACGCTCGAAGAAATCCTCGAGTCGTTCGACCCAGAACTGGACATCGAGCTCGACGAAGTAGAAGCCGTCCTGCATCGCATTCAGCAATTCGAACCGACCGGTATCGGCGCCCGCAACCTGAGCGAATGCCTGCTGCTGCAACTGCGCCAGTTACCGGCCAAGACGCCGTGGCTGTCAGAAGCACAACGTCTGGTCAACGACTACATCGACCTGTTGGGGAGCCGTGACTACGGCCAGTTGATGCGGCGCATGAAGCTCAAGGAAGACGAGCTGTGCCAGGTCATCGAGCTGGTCCAGAGCCTCAACCCACGCCCGGGGTCGCAAATCGAGTCCACGGAAGCCGAATACGTCATTCCTGACGTGATCGTGCGCAAAGACAATGAGCGCTGGCTGGTCGAACTCAATCAGGAGTCCGTGCCGCGTCTGCGCGTCAATCCGCAATACGCCGGTTTCGTGCGTCGCGCCGATACCAGCGCAGACAACACATTCATGCGCAATCAGTTGCAGGAAGCCCGCTGGTTCATCAAGAGCCTGCAGAGCCGCAACGAAACTCTGATGAAAGTGGCCACCCAGATCGTTGAACACCAGCGAGGCTTTCTCGAATACGGCGACGAGGCCATGAAGCCCCTCGTCCTGCATGACATTGCCGAAGCCGTGGGCATGCACGAGTCGACCATCTCTCGCGTGACCACCCAGAAGTTCATGCACACCCCACGCGGCATTTACGAGCTGAAATACTTCTTCTCGAGCCATGTGAGCACCTCCGAAGGCGGCGAATGCTCGTCTACGGCGATCCGCGCAATCATCAAAAAACTGGTCGCTGCGGAAAATCAGAAAAAGCCGTTGAGTGATAGCAAGATCGCTGGTCTACTGGAGGCACAAGGCATTCAAGTAGCCCGTCGCACAGTCGCCAAATACCGCGAATCACTCGGGATAGCGCCTTCCAGTGAGCGTAAGCGATTGATGTGATGCAGGCAGAGCCACAGCGTCCCGGTGACAGGCACTACGCCTGCCGCTTTATGCACTGGCAAAGGAGAAACTGTATGCAAGTCAACATCAGTGGACACCAACTGGAAGTGACCAAGCCCCTTCGTGAATACATTGAGCTCAAGCTCAAGAAGCTCGAAGGGCATTTTGACAAGATTACGAACGTGCAGGTCACGATGGCGGTCGAGAAGCTTCAACAGAAGATCGAAGCCACCCTGCACATCCACGGTGGGGAGGTGGTTGCCAATGCGCAACATGACGACATGTATGCGGCTATCGATCTGCTCACTGACAAGCTCGACAGACAATTGCTCAAGCATAAGGAAAAGCAGCAAAGCATCCTTAAAGGTGCGGCCGCTCGCTAACGCCCATTCAAATGATACGAATTGAAAATATCCTGACCCCCGGCCGTTCGATAGTGAACGCGCCGGGCGGCAGCAAAAAACGTGTACTCGAAGAAATCGCCAACCTGATCGGTCGTGAAGTACCGGGCATGGATTCGGAGACGGTATTTGCAAGCCTTGTTGCCCGCGAAAAACTGGGATCGACCGGTTTCGGCAACGGTATCGCCATTCCTCACTGCCGTCTGGCCGCCTGTGCGCAGCCTGTCAGCGCAGTCATGCATCTCGCCACCCCGGTTGACTTCGATGCCATCGACGGTGCGCCGGTCGACCTGCTGTTTGTACTGCTGGTTCCGCAAGCCGCTACCGATGAGCACCTGGAATTGCTGCGCCAGATCGCCAGCATGCTCGACCGCAGTGATATGCGTGAACGCCTGCGCGGTGCTAAAAGCAGTGAAGCGCTTTATCAAGTCGTGCTCGACGCACAGAGCGGAAAACCCTGACCATGCGCATGATTATCGTCAGTGGCCGCTCCGGCTCGGGCAAAAGCACCGCGCTGGATGTATTGGAAGACAGCGGCTTCTACTGTGTCGATAACCTCCCGGCCGGCCTGCTGCCCGAACTGGCCGAGCGCGCATTGATCAACACCGAACTGGCCGAGCCATTACTGGCGGTTTCGATTGATGCGCGCAATCTGCCAAGCCACCTGACCCGATTTCCGCAAATGCTGGATGAAGTGCGCTCGCGCAATATCCAGTGCGACGTGCTGTACCTCGATGCAGACGAATCAACCCTGCTCAAGCGCTTTTCGGAGACCCGACGTCGCCACCCGTTGAGTACGGTCGACCGCTCACTGGCCGAGGCAATACGGGACGAGACCACGCTGCTCGGCCCGATCATCGATCTGGCCGACCTCAAGATCAACACCACTCACCTGAACCTCTACCAGCTGCGCGATGCGCTCAAACTGCGCTTGCTGAACAAGCCCGAGCCAGGTACTGCGTTCCTTATCGAGTCTTTCGGCTTCAAGCGTGGCATGCCCGTCGATGCAGACCTGGTGTTCGATGTGCGCTGCCTGCCAAACCCCTACTGGAAGCCTGAACTGCGTGACCATTCGGGCCTTGAGCAGCCGGTCATCGACTACCTGTCGGTGCAGCCTGACGTAGAAGAGATGTTTCAGGACATCTTCTCCTACCTCAATAAATGGCTGCCACGCTTCGCAGCCAGCAATCGTTCATACGTTACCATTGCCATCGGCTGCACTGGCGGGCATCACCGCTCCGTCTACCTGACCGAACGGCTCGGTCAGGTCTTGCAACAATCACTCAAAAATGTTCAGGTTCGCCACCGCGACCTCAGCTGAAAGGATTTTTTCTGCGATGCCCGCTTGCGAAATCACCATCATCAACAAACTGGGGCTGCACGCCCGCGCCGCGGCCAAATTCGTCGGTGTAGCAGGCAAGTTTCCCTGCAAGATCAGGGTCGGTCGCACGCCGGAAGCCATGGTCGATGGCAAAAGCATCATGGCCGTGATGATGCTGGCTGCGGGCAAGGGCACCGATATCCATCTGCACACCGAGGGCGAATTCGAAAAGGAAGCGCTGGACGGACTGATCGAGCTGATCAATAACAAGTTCGACGAGGGCGAGTAAGCCCTCGCGCCAGCCCCACCTGCAAACCCTCACGCCAGCGCTTTATCCGCCGCGCAACGCACTCAGGCCCTGCCCTGCCAGCAACGCCATTCCCGCCAGAAACAAAACCGTCCCGACGATCAGACGCAACCGCCTCACGGGGCGGATGGCGAGGCGTTCAGGACGCATAGGCAACCTTGTCAGGCCAGTGCGGCTGCATAGCGTCGGGCGACCTCGTTCCAGTTGATCACGTTGTAAAACGCATTGATGTATTCAGGGCGACGGTTCTGATACCGCAAGTAGTAGGCGTGTTCCCATACATCCAGACCCAGAATCGGTGTGTTGCCGTTCATCAACGGGCTGTCCTGGTTGCCACTGCTTTCAACGATGAGCTTTTTGTCCGGTGTAACGCTCAGCCAGGCCCAGCCACTGCCGAAACGGGTCAACGCAGCCTTGGTGAAGGCGTCCTTGAAACGCTCGAAGCCGCCCAGTTGCTGATCTATGGCGTCTGCAACAGGACCGTGAGGTGATCCGCCGCCATTGGGCACCATGACCTCCCAGAACAGCGAATGATTGGCGTGACCGCCCCCCTGATTGATGACTGCCGGACGCAGGCTCTCGGGTAACTGACTGACACTGGCCACCAGTTTTTCGACGGACCAGTCGGCAAACTCAGTCCCTTCGACTGCCGCATTCAAGTTGTTGATGTACGTCTGATGGTGCCGGGTGTAGTGAATTTCCATGGTTTGCGCGTCGATATGCGGCTCAAGCGCATCGTAGGCGTAAGGCAGTGCGGGCAAGGTGTAGGACATATCAATGTGCTCCGTGAAAAAAGCCGGACGAGACAGCCCTGTCGTGCTGTAACGAAGAGCGAAGGTGCTCGCTGTTGCTGCTCAGCAGCCGGTGGGTGCGCGGGTACTCGCCGTGCTCGCTGATAAAACTCAGCAGCTCGGCGTAGGTTTTACTGCTGTGGCGCAACGCCGCCTGACGCAAGGACGGCGGCAGGCGCTGGCTCTGCATGGTCTGCAGCAGGTGCTGATGGATCGCACACAGGTACTCCGCACTTTCCTCCGGCTGACCGAGGCTGAGGTGCAGGTCCGCCAGGTTGTGATGGGAAATCACGCAGGCAGCGACGGCCTCATCGACATCCGCCCAGCGCTCGAACAGCACCTGCGCCAGCGCCAGCGCCTGGAGGTACAGCTCTCGGGCCTCGACCCATTCACCGAGACTGAAACAGCGATTGGCCTGTTCAATGGTGCGTTTCCAATGCTGCATGACTTACCTCCTGAGGCGCTGGCTGGCCGGATCACGTGATACCAGCGACCACAACACACCTTCAAATGATATTCATTATTAAATGAGATTTTGACTCAACACAAGCCCGTTGATGAGATTGATTCTTGAAAAGAGGATAAGGCGAGGCGCCAGGAGCTGTCGAAGGCTCATGACTTTTTTGATCTGGAGGGCGTAACGCGGCAAAGATGTGTGAAGCGGAGTGTCGTGGACGGCATGCCAATGCAGAGCATTGGCATGGGATCTGGTCAGGCGGGTAAGGGACTCAGCTTCCCGCGACCATCATGCGTTCGATCAGGACCGAGCCGGTGCGGATGTTGCTGCGCAATTCAAGATCGCTGCCGACCGCGACGATTTGCTTGAACATGTCGCGCATGTTACCGGCAATGGTCACTTCCTGAACCGGGAACTGAATCTCGCCGTTCTCGACCCAGAAACCTGCGGCGCCCCGGGAATAGTCACCCGTCACCATGTTCAGGCCGCTGCCCATCAACTCAGTGACCAGCAAACCACGGCCCATGCGTCGGATCAGCGCGTCCTGATCCTCGGAACCGTGAGTCACGAACAGGTTATGTACGCCGCCCGCATTGGCAGTGCTTGGCATGCCCAGTTTGCGACCGGAATAAGTGCTCAGCACGTAAGACACCAGATCGCCGTTTTCCACGAACGGTTTGGCGTAGGTCGCCAGACCATCGCTGTCGAACGCCGAACTGCCCATCGCGTGCATCAGGTGCGGACGCTCATCAATGGTCATCCACTCCGGAAACAACCGTTGGCCAAGCGAGCCTTCGAGGAACGACGACTTGCGATACAGGCTGCCGCCCGAGATCGCACCGAGAAAGCTGCCGAACAGCCCACCCGCCAGCTCGGCGGCAAACAGCACGGGCACCTCACAGGTCGGCACAGGGCGCGCGCCCAGACGGCTCGCTGCGCGTAACGCTGCCTTGCGACCAATGCTTTGGGCATCGGCCAGCAACGAGCCTTTACGGTTGACGTCGTACCAGTAGTCACGCTGCATCTGGCCTTCGCCTTCAGCGATCATCACGCAACTCAGGCTATGGCGAGTCGACGCATAGCCCCCGATGAAACCATTGCTGTTGCCGTACACGCGGCAACCCTGGTGAGTGTTAAGGGTGGTGCCGTCAGCGTTCTTGATCCGGCTGTCGGCATCAAAGGCTGCCGCTTCGCAGATCAGCGCTTTCTCGATGGCTTGTTCGGGCGTGATGTCCCAGGCGTGATACAGATCGAAGTCCATGACTTCCCTGGCCATCAGCGCAGCATCGGCCAGCCCGGAGCTTTCGTCCTCGGAGGTGTGCTCGGCAATCGCCAGTGCAGCAGCCACCGTTTCACGAATCGCATCGGCGCCTGTGGCCGAGGTGCTGGCCGAACCTTTGCGCTGCCCTACATACAGGGTGATACCGAAGCCTTGGTCACGGTTGAATTCGACGGTTTCGACTTCACGCTGACGGACCGATGTCGACAGCCCCTGGTCCACTGACACGGCAACTTCGCAGGCGCTGGCGCCCTGACGCCTGGCTTCAGCGATGATCTGCTCGACCTGTTCCTGCAGCTCGGGCAAGGCCTGTGGGCCGACGCTTTGGGTTGCACTCATGACTTTCTCCATCAAATTCTTCTTTCAGCACAGGCCGAATACCGACCGGGCCGGACAAGCGGCCCTCGACTGGTTATCATGGCGGCGTTTATTTGCGGACGGCCCCCATGGTTGATTCTTACGACGACTCCCTCGACGGGGAGAAAAGCAAAACCCAGGTCAAACGAGAGCTGCATGCTCTGGTTGACCTTGGCGAGCGACTGACAACACTCAAAGCCGATGTACTGGCCAAGCTGCCGCTGACCGACGCCTTGCGCAAGGCTCTGGCCGAAGCGCCCAAGCACACGGCCAACATCGCCCGAAAACGGCATATTCTGTTCATCGGCAAGCTGATGCGCGATCAGGACCAGGAAGCCATTCTTGTGCTGCTGGACCAACTCGATGCCTCCACTCGCCAATACAACGAACGTTTTCACAATCTGGAGCGCTGGCGAGACCGCCTGATCGCGGGTGATGACGCCGACCTCGAGAAGTTCGTTATCGAATACCCCGACGCCGACCGTCAGCAATTGCGTTCGCTGATCCGTCAGGCGCAACACGAAGTGGCGCGTAACAAACCGCCGGCCACAAGCCGCAAAATCTTCAAATACATCCGTGAGCTGGACGAACTTCAACGCGGTCTGCGTTGATATCGATCTCGGGGCAGGCAACGGCTGGTTGCTGGCCCCGACTCACCTTCAGTTGCCTGTGCCGCCGACCGTGATCGCATCGATCTTCAAGGTAGGCTGGCCCACACCGACCGGCACTGACTGACCATCCTTCCCGCACGTACCCACGCCGCTGTCCAGCGACAGATCATTACCGACCATCGACACTCGGCTCATCGCTTCAGGCCCGTTGCCGATCAAGGTCGCACCTTTCACGGGCGCCGTGATCTTGCCGTCTTCGATCAGGTAAGCCTCACTGGTCGAAAACACGAACTTGCCGCTGGTGATGTCCACCTGCCCGCCGCCGAGGTTGGCGCAGTAGATGCCGCGCTTCACCGACGCGATGATTTCCTGCGGATCGCTCTGCCCGCCCAGCATGTAAGTGTTGGTCATGCGCGGCATCGGCAGATGGGCGTAGGACTCGCGACGACCGTTGCCGGTTCGTGCCACGTCCATCAGTCGGGCGTTGAGCTTGTCCTGCATGTAGCCCTTGAGCACGCCATTCTCGATCAGCGTGGTGCATTCGGTCGGCGTCCCTTCGTCATCGACGCCCAGCGACCCACGACGTCCGGCCAGGGTGCCGTCATCCACGATGGTGCAGAGTTTCGACGCGACCATCTCGCCCATTCGCCCGCTGTAGGCCGAACTGCCCTTGCGGTTGAAATCGCCTTCCAGGCCGTGGCCTACCGCCTCGTGCAGCAGAACGCCGGACCAGCCGGAACCCAGCACGACCGGCAACGTGCCCGCTGGTGCAGGAATCGCTTCCAGATTGACCAGTGCCTGACGCAACGCTTCACGGGCATAGCCCATCGCACGGTCATCATTCAGAAAATAACGATAGTCGGTGCGTCCGCCACCGCCGTGCCCGCCCCGTTCGCGACGGCCGTTCTGCTCGACAATGACGCTCACATTGAAGCGCACCAGCGGGCGCACGTCGGCGGCCAGACTGCCATCGGCGGCAGCCACCAGAATGCGTTCCCAGACGCCGGCCATGCTCACCGAGACCTGCTGAATGCGCGAATCCAGCGCGCGCGTGGCGACATCGATGCGCTTGAGCAGGTCGACTTTCTCGGCACGGCTCAGCACTTCCAGGGGGTTATCCGGGGCATATAATAAATGGGCCACTTCCTGTGACTTGAAGGCCTGCACCTGACCATTCTGGCCGGCGCGGGAAATAGAGCGGGCAGCACGGGCCGCCGCGCTCAATGCATCGGCAGTGATGGCGTTGCTGTACGCGAAGCCGGTCTTCTCACCCGACTGAGCGCGCACACCCACGCCTTGATCGAGATTGAAACTGCCTTCCTTGACGATGCCGTCTTCGAGCGACCATGACTCGGAGATCATCCCCTGAAAATACAGATCAGCCGCGTCGATGCCAGGCCCGGCAAGCTCACCCAACACCGATTGCAGGCTGTCGAGGGTCAGGCCGCCAGGTGCCAGAAGGTGTTCGCTGACTGAGGACAGTTCACTCATATTTACTCCGAAGCAGGACGCATGGCGTCCTGCGAAAAAAAGCGCCGGTGACTGGACACCGGCATCCGCGTCCGTATGGACGCTTGTTCTTCACTGTCACGTGTGGCCAGCAGCACGGCTTCACCCTGCGCTTGCTGAGCCAGCACACGGCCCCATGGATCGATAATGGCCGCGTGCCCGTAAGTCTCGCGAGGCCCCGGATGGACCCCGCCTTGTGCCGACGCCAGCAGGTAACACTGGGTTTCGATGGCCCGCGCCCGGATCAGAATGTCCCAGTGCGCAGCCCCCGTGACCGCCGTAAATGCCGACGGCGCGGTAATCAGTTCAGCGCCCGCTTCGCGCAGCGCGGTGTACAGCTCGGGAAAACGCAGGTCGTAACAGACCGTCAACCCCAGACGACCGACAGGTGTGTCAGCCACCACAACCTTGTTGCCATGAGCATAGTCGTCTGATTCCCGGTAACGGCCTCGACGGTCGGCAACGTCCACATCGAACAGGTGCAGCTTGTCATACCGTGCGACCTGTTCGCCGTGTTCGTCGATCAGCAATGAACACGCCGTCACCTTGCCATCGGGCCGGTCAGTCGGCGGCAGCGGCAAGGTTCCGGCAACAATCCATAACTTGAGGTCGCGAGCGGCCAGTTTCAACCACGGCAGGATCGGGCCTTGCCCCAATGCCTCGGCACGACCGATATCAGCCACGTCGCGGCGACCCATCGCCACGAAGTTTTCAGGCAGCACTGCCAGCCTGGCGCCCCCTTCGGCAGCCTGTTCCAGCAACGCACGTGCGCGGCTCAGGTTGGCTTCGACGTCGCTCTGGCTGACCATCTGAATCACGGCAAAAGACATCGCGCCCCGCTCCTTGATGACATGGCCACCACTGTACGCCATGCGGCGCTACTGAGGTTTCTCAAATGGCTTGTCGAATGTGATCTTCGGTTCTTTCCACGGCCCTTCGACCTTGTACTGCACGCTGGCAAAACGGGCAACCCGGTCGCCCAGCAGCTTGTCGACCAGAAACAGCGCCCCGCCGATGGCAGGCGCGCCGACAATCAGCGCGGCGATGGGCAGGTTGTTGGTCACCGGCAACGTCACCAGCAGTTTGGCGTCAACCCGGTCGCGAACCATGTCCAGCGTACCGTTGAGTTCCAGATTGCTGGACGGCCCGGTCAGGGTGATCGGATTGCGCGTGACGTACACGCCATCGCTGGCCACCAACAGCCCTTTGACCCGGTCATAGCTCAAACCTTTACCAAGCAGGTCGGAGAAGTCCAGCCGCAGACGGCGACCGATGGAGTTGAAGTTCAACAGGCCGAATACACGCAACGCCTGGGCACCGCCCTCGACCTCGACAAACTGCCCTCTGTTCAACGTAGCATCCAGGCTGCCGGAATAGCGTTTGAGACCGACCCAGGCAGGCGACCCCGGCCAGCGTCCGTCAACATTCAATTCGAAACTTTCACTGGTCACGGTCGGCGCAAAGTTCCAGGCCTTGAGCACGTCCGCCAGGTTCTTGCCCGCCAGATGCCCCTTGAACCAGCTGCTGCTGGCGCCCGGTGCGCCTTCCCACGCACCGTCACCTTCCAGCAGAATGCCTTTGAGGCCCAGGCTCAGGTCCGACATACGCATGCCGGTAGGCGTTGGGCGAATCTTCAGCGCCCAGGCACCCAACAACTGGTCGCCCTGAAACAGCTGGGCGATCTTGACGTCCAGCGCCGGAATATTGCGCGGGTCGATATTCGCCAGCGGGTCGGGCGCGTTTTCGACCACTGCTGCCTTCGGGTCGGAAGCCGGCAGGCGCACATACAGCATGTTGATGCCGATGGGCGCAGACTTGGCGTCCGGAAGCAGCGCAGTGCCCTTGGCCAGCGCACTGTCCAGCGACAAGGCCCAGGCTGCAGCGTTGCGCTGCAACTGAACACGCACATCATTCAACGTCGTGCCCATCGCCGTCAGCTTGCCGATCTGCAAGTCCACGCTGCTGAGCAATTGCTTGGCGCTGCCACCCGGATCACCACCGGCATAACGTGCTGCCAGCTCCTGCCAAGGCGCGACGTCCAGCTCAGACAATTCGCCACGGATCCGCACGCCTTTGGCATCAGGCACTATCGCCCCGCCCCGGCCCAGGTACAGTTCGCCACGTCCGTCGGCGAACTTGCCGCCAGGCGCCGCGAAGGCAAAGTTGGCGAGGTTATCGTAGGCGGCACCCAGTCGACGCTCGGCGCCTTGCAACGTCATGCGAAATTCGCTCGGACGCTCTTCATCGGCCGTCTTGCCAAACGGCGCAGGCAGGTCAATCGCTACGCCCTTGAGCGTGGAGTTGATCAACATCGGGCTGTCTTTGGTGTCCAGCGTCAACTGCAACTGATAAGGCAGGTCGCCGGAAACCGGCAACGGCTGAGTGACGCTCAGCCAGTCAGTCAGTTTCTTCACGGTGATCTGGCCGTTTGCCACAATGCGCGTCACATTGGCGCCCGGCTTGCCCTCGGCGGCGATGTCTGCGGTCACCGGGCGATCAAATGCCTGCGCCTTGATGCCCTTGCCGCTCAGCCCGCTATTGCTGTCGAACCGGAAGTCGCCTTTGAGTCGAGTCAGCTCCAGCACCGGATCGGCCAGTTTCAAGCGCGCATTGTCCGTGCTGAAATCCACCAGGACTTTAGGCTCGACGCCCTTGGCCAGCGGGATGTCCAGCTTCAGCTTACCGTCCAGCGGCCCTTCGCCTTGCCATCCGGCAAACGTACTGCCCGTGCCAATCGGCGCTTGCTGAAGAATTTTCAGGCCGTCGCCCAGGCTGCCGGAGAAATTGCCATCCACCAACAGGTGACTGTCCTGCCCTGACGGGACGTGGGGAATATTGACCAGCACGTTGCTGATTCTGGTGTCCAGCAACTGCCCCTTGCTCGCCTTCACGCGCACGCCGCTGTTTTCAACGTACACCTTGCCATCGACACCGGTCAGTGAAGGCCAGCCCGGCTGGAACGCCAGCGTTGCGTTGCTGACATCAAAAAACAGACTGATGACCCGCGCGGTGTCGGGTGAACTCTTGTTCAGCGACCCCTGGTACTGGAAAAAACCTTGCTTGACCGCCCCGCTCACCACCGCTGTCCGCAGCCAGTGATCGAGTTCCGGGCTGAGTTCGGTCGGCAGGTACTTGCTGGTATAGCGACCGTCGCCGTCGACCATGCCGACGCGTAGGTCCATGTAATCTTCCTGTTCATGGCTGAGGTGGATCTTGATCAGGAAGTCCGCAGCGATCTTGCCCTCGTCCCCCAGCACTTTGATGTACGGGGCGATCAGGGTGAAGGCCTGATCATCCAGCTTCCAGGTGAGGCGCGCGTTGGCTTTATTGTAAAACCACGGCTTGGCGAAGATCGGGTCCAGGTGCAGCATGAAGTCATTGGTGTCGAGCCGCAGTTCGCCCTGCCCCAGATCACCGCTGATCGCACCGCTGACGTTTCCAGCGGCGGGCGCACCGCGATACGCATTGAAACCGACATTGTCCAGATTGGCCGCGAAACCGAGGCGTTTGTCACCCGTGGCTTGAGGACGGTAATCCAGCAAAACGTTACGCAGCCCACCCTTGACGTTGAGACCGTCGACCACGGCCATCGCTTTTTCCGGCAAAGGTGCGAGGGAGTCGATCAGCGGCGTGAGCGGCGTAAGGTCCAGGCGATCAGCCTGCACATGCCACAGCTCTTCGCTGTCCGGCGTGGCGGCGGTTTGCGTCAGCTGCAAACGGCTTTCCCAACGGTTGCTGCCCAGGCTCATTGCCAGTGAATCGAGATTGAGGTCGAAACCTGCGTCTGTGCGGGCGAACCAGGCGTTGAGTGCCAGATTATCAACGGTCGATGGCTTTCGACCGGCGTAAACGCCTTTGATCTGCGGCGCATTGAGGCGTGCAGTGGCGCTTTGCACGGTGCCCTTGCCCCAGCTCATCCACAACTCGCCGCCGGCTTTCAGCGTCGACAAGGTCCATTCACGCGTCAGGCTTTTCGGCAGCCACTTGGCCCAGTCGCTTTGCGGGACGCTGGCGTAGACATCGGCTTCGCCGTCTTTCCACTGACTGGCCTGGATGCGCGAGCGCACGTTCAGCGCCAACGGCTGACCGTCCGGCAGGGTCAGGCGTGCGTAGAGACGCTGATGGTAGCGGCCTGTGGTCAGGCTCAGGTCTACGTAGGTCAAGGTCAGAGGCGCAGCGTCAAACGGTTGCACCGTCACCTGGCTGTCGAGCAGCGACAGGTGCTCGACCGTCTGCATCTGATTGAATACCTGCTCGGGGTCGAACGGGCTGTCGTCACGTACCGGCAAGCCCTGCACTGCCCAGTGGCCGTCCTGATCCTGCTTGAGAATGAACTGCAGACCGTCTACTTCAAGGTGGGCGATTCGCACGTCGCGGGCCAGCAGGCTTTTCCAAAGGTCGGGAACCACCCGCACGCGGTCCAGGCGCAAGGCCTTCGAGCCCTCACCGATCATCACATCGTGGGCCAGCAAGACCGGGGCAAATCGGCTCCAGCTACCCTCCAGGCGGCCGATGCTCAGCGGCATGCCCAGCGCACTGCCGGCTCTGGTTTCTACATCGACACGGTATTCGGCGACCAGCGGCGTGAGCTGGCGTCCAAGGCTGACATACAACGCCGCGAGCACCAGCAGCAATGCGCACAGGCTGAGGCCCCAGCGAGTCAGCGTGGCAACGATGCGAGGAAGACGTCCCATCTCAGGATGCCCTCCGTTGCGGGATGCAAAAACTCGAATCGGCGAATTGATTCCGGCCCAACTGTGCAGGTGCGGTCAAGTACAGGTTTTGCTCGTTTGCCACACATCATTCTCGATAAAACGGCATACCTGCCAGAAACCCTTCGGGCGCTCGTTGTCACTTTTCACACGGTCAGCACCCTCAGAGCAGCACCACGTCGTATTGTTCCTGCGAGTACATGGTTTCTACCTGAAAACGGATGGTCCGGCCAATAAAGCTCTCCAGTTCAGCCACATTGCCCGATTCTTCGTCCAGCAATCGGTCCACCACGCGCTGGTTGGCCAGAACGCGATAACCCACAGCCTGATAGGCCCGGGCTTCTCGCAGAATTTCACGGAATATCTCGTAACAGATGGTCTCGGGTGTTTTCAGCTTGCCGCGCCCTGCGCAGCAATGACAGGGTTCGCACAGCACCTGCTCAAGGCTCTCACGGGTACGCTTGCGGGTCATCTGCACCAGACCCAGCTCGGTGATGCCGATGATGTTGGTCTTGGCGTGGTCGCGCTCCAGTTGCTTCTCGAGCGTGCGCAGCACCTGACGCTGGTGTTCACCGTCTTCCATGTCGATGAAGTCGATGATGATAATGCCGCCTAGGTTGCGCAGGCGCAGTTGGCGGGCAATGGCGGTTGCCGCTTCCAGGTTGGTCTTGAAGATGGTTTCTTCCAGGTTGCGATGCCCCACGAACGCCCCGGTGTTGACATCGATGGTGCTCATCGCCTCGGCCGGATCGACCACCAGATACCCGCCCGACTTGAGCGGCACCTTGCGTTCAAGGGCTTTCTGGATTTCGTCCTCGACACCGTACAGATCGAAGATCGGCCGTTCGCCGGGATAATGCTCGAGACGGTCGGCAATTTCAGGCATCAGTTCAGCCACGAATTGCGTGGTCTTCTGAAAGGTTTCCCGGGAGTCGATACGGATTTTCTCGATGCGCGGGCTGACCAGATCGCGCAGGGTACGCAACGCCAGACCGAGGTCTTCGTAAATCACGGTGGGCGGACTGACGGTCTTGATCTGCTCGGCAATCTGATCCCAGAGCCTGCGCAGGTAACGAATGTCCATGAGGATTTCGTCGGCACCCGCCCCTTCGGCAGCGGTGCGCAGGATAAAGCCGCCAGCCTCCTTGATGCCTTCAAGGGCGACGCAATCACTGACCACTTTCTTGAGCCGCTCGCGCTCGGCCTCGTCCTCGATTTTCAGAGAAATGCCGACATGGGCGGTCCGCGGCATGTACACCAGATAGCGCGAGGGGATCGACAATTGCGTGGTCAGGCGTGCGCCCTTGCTGCCGATAGGGTCTTTGGTGACTTGCACGACCAGGCTCTGGCCGTCATGCACCAGCGACGCAATGCTCTCGACGGCAGGGCCTTCGCGCATGGAAATTTCCGATGCATGAATGAACGCCGCACGATCAAGACCGATGTCGATGAACGCTGCCTGCATGCCGGGCAGCACCCGCACGACCTTGCCTTTGTAGATATTGCCGACGATGCCCCGCCGCTGGGTGCGCTCGACATGCACCTCTTGCAGCACACCGTTTTCTACCACGGCCACCCGCGATTCCATCGGGGTGATGTTGATCAGGATCTCTTCACTCATGACTTGTCACCTTCCAGGCATTGCCAGCAGGGTATGCCGAAACGGCCGAGCAGTTCTGCGGTTTCGCACAGAGGCAGACCAACCACCCCAGAATAGCTGCCTTGCAGGCCTTCGACGAAAATCGCTGCCAATCCTTGAATGGCGTAGCCGCCGGCCTTGTCGGCCGGTTCGCCACTGGCCCAATAGGTCTGCGCCTCATGGGCCTGAATCGGGCGAAAACGCACGAGGCTGGTCACCCTACGGGTTTCACTGCGTTGCCGATCACAGAGCGCGACGGCCGTCATCACCTGGTGTTCGCGTCCGGACAAAGCAATCAACATGGCCAGGGCATCTGCTTCATCGACCGGCTTGCCAAGAATGCGCCCATCAAGCACCACTGCTGTGTCAGCGCCCATCACGCAAGCGTGCTGATCAACCGGCAGCAACGCCAATCCGGCCTCAGCCTTGCCGCGCGCAAGACGCTCGACATAGGCCGCAGGGGTTTCGTGATCAAGAGGAGTTTCGTCAATCCGAGCGCTCAGAACGGTAAAGGGCACACCGATCTGAGTCAGAAGTTCGCGGCGGCGCGGCGAGCCAGAAGCCAGATAAAGCGAGGGCATAAGGACATCTCCGTGTCTGTGCGGGTGAGCGCGAAGGACGACGCTGCGGGGCGTCACGCTCACCTTGCGCTTAATTGATTTTCAAACGTTTGCGCAATCCACGCAGGCCATAACTAATCCAGGGCCACAACAGCGCACTGACCAGCGCGGGAAGCACCAGCGCCAACGTAGGCTGCCGGTTACCGGTCAATGCACTCAGCCAGAGCTGCGCAAGCTGCGCCAGGCCGAACACCACCAACAGCACCAGACACTGCTGCCACATGGGAAACATGCGCAGGCGCTGCTGCAAGGACATCACAAGGAACGTAATCAGGCTGAGGATCAGCGCATTCTGGCCAAGCAATGTGCCGTACAGCACATCCTCCATCAGCCCGAGTATCCACGCGGTGGTCATGCCGTATTTGTGCGGCAGCGCCAGAACCCAGAAGGTCAGCAGCAAGGCCAGCCACAAGGGCCGAAAGATTTCCATGAACTGCGGCAGCGGCGAAACGCTCAGCAGCAGGCCGATCGCGAACGTCAGCCAGACCACCCAGCCATTGCGTCCGGAAACATGACTAACCATCGATAGGCTCCCGACCGGTGGAAGGCGTTGTGGCAGGCGGCCGGGACGAAGCAGGCCGCGAAGCGGGCTTCGCCGGGGTCGCTGGCACGGCAACAGGTGCAGGCGTCGTCGGATGAGCTGCGGTTTTATGGGCGGCTGCGCTGCCAGGGAATACCGGGATGGTCGCTTGCGGCCACATCGGGAGCGCCGGCGCAGGCGGCGGCAAGGTCGCCATCACTGTGGGTTCGATTCCCTTGTCGATAGATTCCTGAGCCTGTGCGGCATCGGCAGCCCGCTCTTCGGGCGAACGACCGTCAGAGAACACCAGCAACAGATAACGGCTACGGTTCAAGGCAGCCGTGGGCACGGCGCGAACAATCGCGAAGGGCTGGCCGGAGTCGTGAATGACTTCCTTGACCGTGGCCACCGGGTAACCCGCCGGGAACCGCTGACCGAGACCGGAACTGACCAGCAGATCGCCTTCCTTGATGTCTGCCGTGTCCGCCACGTGTCGAAGCTCGAGACGCTCCGGGTTACCGGTGCCGCTGGCGATGGCGCGCAGGCCGTTGCGGTTGACCTGCACCGGAATGCTGTGGGTCGTGTCGGTCAGCAACAGAACCCGCGAGGTATAGGGCATCAGCTCGACAACCTGCCCCATGAGGCCACGCGCATCGAGCACCGGCTGGCCAAGCACAACGCCGTCGCGCTCGCCTTTGTTGATGATGATGCGATGAGTGAAGGGGTTCGGGTCCATGCCGATCAATTCGGCGACCTCGACCTTCTCATTGACCAGCGCTGAAGAGTTCAGCAACTCGCGCAAACGAACGTTCTGCTCGGTCAGTGCCGCCAGCTTTTGCAGGCGGCCTTGCAGGAGCAGGGCTTCGGTCTTGAGTTTTTCGTTTTCAGCGATGAGTTCGGTGCGACTGCCAAACTGACTGGCAACGCCTTGATACAACCGTTGCGGCAGATCGACAATCCAGTAGGACTGCATGAGTACCATCGACATCTGGCTGCGCACGGGCTTGAGGATCGTAAAGCGGGCGTCGACAACCATCAACGCCACCGACAGAACGGCCAGCACCAGCAGACGAACACCCAGCGACGGGCCTTTTGTGAAAAGCGGTTTAATAGGCCGCTCCTCCCAGGCATGCGATCGTTGGATCGAACTTCAATTGGCAATTATTCATGCGGTATGTAACCGGCCCGGACAAATGAGAGGGATAGGCACCCTGTTTCGGCGTCAGCCTGATGCATACAGGTAGCACATACGCCACCTGCATACAAAAGACTCCGTGGAAGGCACCCCGGCGAATTATTCGCTGGAGAGCAGATCCATGGTGTGCTTATCCATCATTTCCAGCGCACGGCCACCGCCGCGGGCTACACAGGTCAGCGGGTCTTCGGCGACGATCACCGGAAGGCCTGTTTCCTGAGCCAGCAGTTTGTCCAGATCACGCAGCAACGCGCCGCCACCGGTCAACACCAGGCCGCGCTCGGCGATGTCCGAAGCGAGTTCCGGAGGCGATTGCTCCAGCGCGCTCTTGACTGCCTGAACGATGGTCGCCAGCGACTCCTGCAGTGCTTCGAGCACTTCGTTGGAGTTGAGGGTGAATGCACGAGGTACGCCTTCAGCCAGGTTACGGCCACGAACGTCGACTTCACGCACTTCACCGCCCGGATAGGCAGTACCGATTTCCTGCTTGATGCGCTCGGCTGTGGATTCGCCGATCAGGCTGCCGTAATTCCGACGCACGTAAGTGATGATCGCCTCGTCGAAGCGGTCGCCGCCCACACGTACGGATTCGGCATACACCACACCGTTGAGGGAGATCAGGGCGATCTCGGTGGTGCCGCCGCCGATGTCGACCACCATCGAACCGCGAGCTTCCTCCACCGGCAGACCGGCGCCGATCGCAGCAGCCATCGGCTCTTCGATCAGGAATACTTCACGTGCGCCTGCACCCAGGGCCGATTCGCGAATGGCGCGACGCTCGACCTGTGTGGATTTGCACGGAACGCAGATCAGCACACGAGGGCTAGGCTGCAGAAAACTGTTTTCGTGAACCTTGTTGATGAAATACTGCAACATTTTTTCGCAGACGCTGAAATCGGCAATGACGCCGTCTTTCATGGGACGAATGGCTGCAATGTTGCCTGGCGTACGGCCCAGCATGCGCTTGGCTTCGGTACCGACAGCGACGACGCTCTTCTGGTTGCCGTGAGTACGAATGGCAACGACAGAGGGTTCATTCAGAACGATACCGCGCTCACGCACGTAGATAAGGGTGTTGGCAGTGCCCAGGTCGATGGATAGATCACTGGAAAACATGCCACGCAGTTTCTTGAACATGGGAAAGGGACCCTAGGGAACGCGTGGTAAAAAAAGTGCGGCAAACTCTAACAACGACAGGGATTTTGGGCAAGGAGCCAATATGCTAAATTGGCGGTTTTCCGAACACTACCCTCGACGTTAGCGGCTTGAGACAGTCATAACGCGATAGTGTTCCGCAATTGGCAACAAAGCAAATCCGTCAGCCTTCCACTGGAGATACCCCATGGCGCTTGAACGCTCCGACGTGGAAAAAATCGCTCATCTGGCCCGACTGGGCCTCAATGACGCCGATATCCCGCGTACTACCGAAGCACTTAACAGCATTCTCGGCCTGGTCGATCAGATGCAGGCGGTCGACACCAGCGGCATCGAACCACTGGCTCATCCGCTGGAAGCCACCCAGCGTCTGCGCGAAGACGCGGTCACCGAGCGAAATCGCCGCGACACTTACCAAGCCATCGCACCAGCGGTCCAGGACGGTCTGTATCTGGTTCCGAAAGTCATCGAGTAAGGGAAAGCGCCTGCATGCATCAAATGACTCTGGCCGAGATCGCTCGCGGACTCGCCGAAAAAAAGTTTTCTTCTGAAGAGCTGACCCAGGTTCTGCTGGCGCGTATCGCACAGCTCGACCCGCAGCTCAACAGTTTCATCAGCCTCACCGAAGACCTGGCCATCACTCAGGCCCAGGCGGCGGACGCCCGTCGCGCTGCCGGTGAAAACGGCCCGCTGCTCGGTGCCCCGCTGGCGCACAAGGACCTGTTCTGCACCCAGGGCATCCGCACCAGTTGCGGCTCGCTGATGCTCGACAATTTCAAGGCCCCGTACGACGCGACCGTCGTGTCGCGCCTTGCATCGGCCGGCACCGTGACGCTGGGCAAGACCAACATGGACGAATTCGCCATGGGTTCGGCCAACGAGTCCAGCCACTACGGCGCGGTGAAAAACCCGTGGAATCTGGAATGCGTGCCTGGCGGCTCCTCCGGCGGTTCGGCGGCTGCGGTCGCGGCTCGCCTGCTGCCCGCCGCGACCGGCACCGACACCGGCGGTTCGATTCGCCAGCCCGCTGCGCTGACCAACCTCACCGGCCTCAAACCGACTTATGGTCGTGTGTCGCGCTGGGGCATGATTGCCTACGCATCGAGCCTCGATCAGGCCGGTCCGATGGCGCGCACTGCCGAAGACTGCGCGCTGCTGCTGCAGGGCATGGCCGGTTTCGACCCACAGGACTCCACCAGCATCGACGAGCCGGTCCCGGACTATTCCGCCAGCCTCAATACCTCGCTCAAAGGCTTGCGTATCGGTGTGCCGAAAGAATATTTCAGCGCGGGCCTGGACCCACGCATCGCGCAATTGGTGCATGAAAGCGTCAAGGAGCTGGAAAAACTCGGCGCCATCGTCAAAGAAGTCAGCCTGCCGAATCTGCAGCATGCCATCCCGGCCTACTACGTCATCGCCCCGGCAGAGGCCTCGTCCAACCTGTCGCGCTTCGACGGCGTGCGCTTCGGCTACCGCTGCGAAGACCCGAAAGACCTGACCGACCTGTACAAGCGCTCGCGCGCCGAAGGCTTTGGCCCGGAAGTCCAGCGTCGCATCATGGTGGGCGCTTACGCGCTGTCGGCCGGTTACTACGACGCTTATTACCTGCAGGCGCAGAAAATCCGTCGCCTGATCAAGAATGACTTCATGAGCGCATTCGCCGAAGTGGACGTGATCCTCGGCCCGACCACGCCCAACCCGGCCTGGAAAATCGGCGCCAAGACCCACGACCCGATTGCCGAATACCTGGAAGACTTCTACACCATCACCGCCAACCTGGCGGGCCTGCCCGGCTTGTCCATGCCAGCAGGGTTTGTCGAAGGTCTGCCGGTCGGCGTGCAACTGCTCGCCCCGTATTTCCAGGAAGGCCGTCTCTTGAATGTGGCGCATCAGTATCAGCAAGTCACTGACTGGCACACTCGCGCACCTGAAGGCTTCTGAGGAGAAACACATGCAATGGGAAGTCGTCATCGGGCTGGAGATTCATACCCAGCTTTCGACCCAATCAAAGATTTTTTCCGGTAGCGCCACCACGTTTGGCTCCGAGCCCAACACGCAGGCCAGCCTTGTGGATCTGGGCATGCCGGGCGTATTGCCGGTGCTGAACAAGGAAGCCGTGCGCATGGCCGTCAAGTTCGGCCTGGCGGTGGACGCCGAGATCGGCCAGCACAACGTGTTCGCCCGCAAGAACTACTTCTACCCTGACCTGCCCAAGGGCTATCAGATCAGCCAGATGGAATTGCCGATCGTCGGCAAGGGCCACCTGGATATCCCGCTGGAAGACGGCACGGTCAAGCGCATTGGCATCACCCGCGCGCACCTTGAAGAAGACGCTGGCAAAAGCCTGCACGAAGACTTCCAGGGCATGACCGGCATCGACCTGAACCGCGCCGGCACACCGCTGCTCGAGATCGTTTCCGAGCCGGACATGCGCAGCGCCAAGGAAGCCGTGGCCTACGTCAAGGCGATCCACGCGATTGTCCGCTATCTGGGCATCTGTGATGGCAACATGGCCGAAGGTTCGCTGCGTTGCGACTGCAACGTCTCGATTCGCCCCAAGGGCCAGGTCGAGTTCGGCACCCGTTGCGAGATCAAGAACGTCAACTCGTTCCGTTTCATCGAAAAGGCGATCAACAGCGAGATACAGCGCCAGATCGATCTGATCGAGGACGGTGGCAAGGTCATTCAGCAGACGCGTCTGTACGACCCGAACACCAACGAAACCCGCGCCATGCGCAGCAAGGAGGAAGCCAACGACTACCGTTACTTCCCCGACCCGGACCTGTTGCCGGTGATCATCGAAGATTCGTTCCTCGAAGAAACCCGCGCCACACTGCCCGAATTGCCACCGCAGAAACGCGAGCGCTTCCAGAGCCAGTTCGGTCTGTCGACGTATGACGCCAGCGTGCTGGCTTCCAGCCGCGAGCAGGCCGATTATTTCGAAAAAGTGGTCAGCATCGGCGGCGATGCCAAGCTGGCGGCCAACTGGGTCATGGTCGAACTGGGCAGCCTGTTGAACAAGCAGGGTGTCGAAATCGACCAGTCGCCGGTCAGCGCCGAGCAACTGGGTGGCATGCTCCAGCGCATCACCGATAACACTATCTCGGGCAAGATCGCGAAAATGGTCTTCGAAGCGATGGCCAATGGTGAAGGCAGCGCCGATGAAGTCATCGAGAAGCGCGGCCTGAAGCAGGTCACCGACAGCGGTGCCATCGAATCGATGCTCGACGAAGTACTGGCCGCCAACGCGGAACAGGTCGAACAGTACCGTGCGGCTGACGAAGCCAAGCGCGGCAAGATGTTCGGCTTCTTCGTCGGTCAGGCGATGAAAGCCTCCAAAGGCAAAGCCAACCCGCAGCAGGTCAACGAACTGCTGAAGGCCAAACTGGAGGGTTGATTGCCCCACGCTCCGGGCTCATCGTCATGCATAAGTCTCGATGAGCCGGGAAAACGGGTCTGAAACCGTAGCACCAGGCGGACTGCAGATCCCTGTGGGGAGTGAGCTTGCTCGCGAAGACGATGTCCAGGCGCCCTGTCTCTTGGGGCTATACCGACCTATTCGCGGGCAAGCTCGCACCAGTTTTGTATATCACGCAGAACATTGGCACGAGCGTCAGGTAGATCTTGCAGAACTCAACCCCACTGGCACCCAGGACCCTCTCCATGCGCCGACTTCTTCTTGCCAGCAGCCTGCTGACCTTGCTGGCTGGCTGTGCCAATCACATCATCGACCCTCACGGTTATGACGAAACCGGCACTGCCGCTTATTATGGTGCTCGCCATCATGGCAACCGCACGGCCAGCGGCGAACCCTTCAATCAAAATGCCCTGACCGCAGCCCATCGACAACTGCCGTTCGGGACGCGAGTGAAGGTCACCAACCTGGACAATGACCGGTCGGTGGTCGTCCGCATCAATGACCGCGGCCCCCATACGCGCGGTCGGCTGATCGATGTCTCTCGCGAAGCCGCCGAACAACTGGGTATGCTGCGCAGCG
This sequence comes from Pseudomonas graminis, assembly GCF_002093745.1. GTDB lineage: Bacteria > Pseudomonadota > Gammaproteobacteria > Pseudomonadales > Pseudomonadaceae > Aquipseudomonas. Next base: position 54,089 of record NZ_MTSB01000002.1, on the reverse strand, counting down.
GCACCGCACCTGTTCGCGTCCAGGCCCTCGATTAACCTCAGTCAAGGACACCCCCTATTCTCCAGCTATCGGCCCTGCCCGCCCCCGCGCTGATTCAAATGCTCAGCGGCTTGCTGTTGCTGCTGATCGGAGCAGAGCTTTCGGTGCGATCAGCGGTGCATCTGGCGGCCATTTTCAAGGTCAGGCCATTGATCATCGGCCTCACCGTCGTGGCGATGGGCACCAGTGCGCCGCAAATGGCGGTCAGCCTGCAAGCCGCTTTTTCGGATAACACAGACATCGCCGTTGGCAGCGTCATTGGCGGCAATATCTTCAATGTGCTGGTCATCCTTGGCCTGTGCTCGCTGATCATTCCGCTGCGAGTGGCACGCCAGGTGGTGCGTGTGGATATCCCGCTGATGATCGGCGCGTGCCTGCTGGCTATCGGTCTTTCGTGGAGCGGGGAATTCAGCCAGTTCGACGGCGCACTGCTGCTGACCGGCCTGTTGGTCTGCCTGATCATCATCATCCGCCAAGGTGGCCATACCCCACGTCATGGCAACGCCGCGACGACGGAAAAACCCCGCACCTTCACACGCATCGCCATGCTTGTCGTGGGGTTGCTGATGCTGACTGCCGGCGGACACCTGCTGGTCAGTGCCTCGGTGGTCATGGCAATCCACCTGGGGCTTTCCGAGCGCATTGTCGGCCTGACGGTTATCGCCATCGGCACTTCCCTGCCCGCGCTGATGACGTCGTTGATTGCCGCGCTGCGTGGCGAACGCGACATCGCGGTGGGCAATGTGATCGGCAGCAATCTGTTCAATCTGCTGGGGGTGCTGGGCGTCACCGCGCTGGTCGCCCCGGTGCCGCTGACCATTTCGCCGAACGCGCTGGTATTCGACCTGCCCGTCATGCTGGGCGTTTCGCTGCTGTGCGTGCCGCTGTTTTATTCCGGCTACCGGATCGACCGGATCGAGGGCCTGCTGCTGTTGGCGCTGTACCTGACCTACGGCCTGCATATTCTGGCGATCAGCACCGGCATGGCGCTGGCCAGCCGGCTTGAAAGCGGAATGCTCACTTTCGTGTTGCCGGTGCTGGGCCTTATCGTTGCCTGGCGAACCGTCCGCGCCTGGCGTCGCCAGCATTGATGCAAACCCACACTGATCAGAGGAAAACGCCATGACAGACAAAAAAATCAGCGACGGCGAACAGATCCGTCGCCAGGTCATGGGCGATGTCTACGTCGACCGTGCCCTGGGCAACGCCACCGATTTCAGTCAGCCGCTGCAGGACTTCGTCAACGAACACGCCTGGGGCAGCGTCTGGAGCCGGGAAGGCTTACCGCTGAAAACCCGCAGCCTGATCACCCTGGCCACCCTCACCGCCCTCAAATGCCCGCAAGAATTGAAGGGCCATGTGCGTGGCGCGCTGAACAACGGCTGCACGGTCGAGGAAATTTGTGAAGCGCTGCTGCACTGCGCGGTGTACGCCGGTGTGCCAGCGGCCATCGATGCGTTTCGGGCCGCGCAGGAAGTGATCGACAGCTACGTCAAGCCGGATTGATCCAGCCGCCCCATTGCAGAATGAAAATCCCCACGTTAGTGGTGACCGCTGCGGCGAGCGTGGTGATGACGATGATCGCTGCGGCCAGTTCGTAGTTACCGTTGGCGGTGCGCGCCATGATGTAACTGGCGGCGGCAGTCGGGCTGCCGAAATAAAGAAACAGAATGCCCAGTTCCGGGCCTCGGAAGCCCAACAGCCAGGCGGCCAGTGTGCAAAGCAATGGCAAGGTGATCATCTTCATGACGCTGGCGCTGACGGCCAGCTTGCCGCTTTTGCGCAAGGATGTCAGCGACAGCGTGCCGCCGATGCAGATCAGCGCCAAAGGCAACGTCATCTGCGCCAGATAGCTGCCCGACGTCTCCAGCCATTTGGGCAGACCGATGCTGAAATAGGCGAACGGCGACGCGATGAGCACGCTGATGATCAGCGGGTTGGCCAGCACACTCTTGAAGATGCTCCAGGGGTCGGACTTGATCACCGGGCTGTAGACGGCCAGAACCACGGTCGACAGCGTGTTGTAGAACACGATGACCAGCGCCGCGAGAATCGCCCCCAGGGAAATCCCCACCGGCCCATACATGCTCGCCGCCAGCGCCAGCCCGATCACACCGTTGTTGCCGCGAAACGCGCCCTGAACGTAGATGCCTCGTTCTTCATACGGGCAACGCCAGATCGCCCAGCCCCAGGCAAAAGCGAAACTCAGCAGTGTTGCCGCGCTGAAAAAAATCAGCAGGCTGGGTTTGAGTGCGGTGCGCAGGTCGGCATGGATGATGCCGAGAAACAGCAACGCAGGCATGGTGACGTTAAACACCAGCCCCGAGGCAGCGACAATGAACCCGTCGTTGATGGCACCGATGCGCCTGAGGAATACGCCCAGGAACAACATGGCAAACACCGGGGCGGTGATGTTCAGGGTTTCGAGAAAAATAGCCAGCATGCCACGCACCCGGTCCCGTCGTTAGGTAGCTTATGATAAGCCACCCATGACGGGCGTGTTGCAAGGAATTTCCTGACGGCCTGCGCACCCCGCCACTGCCTGCCGTCAGACGATTCGACTGATCTCCTTGGCAGGCTGCAATTTACGCTCGAACACCGAGACGCCGTCCAGATCGCGCAGGGCGACAGACATCTCGCCGGTTTGTCCGTCGATATTCACTTCGCCAAAGAACTGATAACCCGCGAAAGGCGAGGTGTTCTGCGCGGGCGGCGCTTTCTGGAACACCAGTTCCGGCCCGAATGTCTTGTCCAGCGCGTTAGGCCCGAAGCTGCCCGCATTCAAAGGCCCGGCCACGAACTCCCAGAAGGGATCGAAATCCTGGAACACCGCCAGGTCCGGTTGATAGTGATGCGCGGCGCAATAATGAACGTCAGCGGTCAGCCAGACACAGTCGCGAATCTTCTGCGCGCGCAGGTAAGCCAGCAGCTCGGCAACCTCCAGCTCGCGCCCCAGCGCCGGGCCATTATTGCCATTGGCGATGGCTTCCCAACGTGGCACGCCGGGGCTGACCTCGCCATCCGGCACACCCAGGCCGATGGGCATGTCAGCGGCAATCACTTTCCACTGCGCACGTGAGGCATTGAGTTCGCGCTTGAGCCAGTCGAGCTGCTCGCGGCCGAGAAAGGCGGTGGTCGGGCCAGGCTTGTCGGCGAGGTTGGCGTCGTTGCCGTCGCGGTAGCTGCGCATGTCGAGGACAAACACGTCGAGCATCGGGCCATAAGGAATCTTGCGGTAGATGCGTCCGCCCTTGTCCGCCTCTTGCAGGCGCAGCGGCGCGTATTCCAGATATGCCTGGCGGGCACGCGAGGACAGCAACTGAATATCCTTGACCGTGTAACGGTCATCCAGCTGTTTGCTGGGCGACCAGTTGTTGGTGACTTCGTGGTCGTCCCACTGCCAGACCTGCGGCACCTCGGCATTGAAGCGGCGCAGGTTTTCATCCATCAGGTTATAGCGATAATTGCCACGGTATTCGTCGAGGGTCTCTGCCACCTTGCTTTTCGCTTCGGTGGTGATGTTGCGCCAGATACGCCCGTCTTCGGCGGTGATCTGCGCCGGCACCGGACCGTCGGCGTAGATGGTGTCGCCACTGTGGATAAAAAAGTCAGGCAAGCGCAGGCGCATGGCTTCGTAGATCCGCATCCCGCCAATATCAGGGTTGATGCCAAAGCCTTGCCCCACTGTGTCGCCACTCCAGACGAACCGGATGTCACGACGCTCCTGAGGCATGCTGCGTAAATGACCGAACCAGGGTTCGCTGGCCACGCCGCTCTGTGCATCTTCAAACGAAACACGGTAAAAAATCGCCTGATCGACCGGCAGCCCGCTCAACTCGACGCGCGCCGTGAAGTCGGTGCGCTGATCGGCGAGCGCCGACACCACACGTCGTGGCTGGGTAAACATACTTCGCGTGTCCCACTCGACCACCATGCGCGAGGGCCGGTCGCTGCGGCTCCAGATGATTGCCTTGTCGCCGAACACGTCACCGGACTGAACACCGTCCATCATTTTCGGCCGGTCCTGAACTGACGCGATGACGGCCGGCGCCACCCCCGGCAGCAGCAAACCCGCCCCAACGGCCCCGACGGCCTGGATGACACGACGACGCTTGAGATCGAACTGGCTCACGGTTATCCCCTCGCTGACAGGCAAAAAAGCAACGTAGCAGGGGAATGTTGGCGCTGTGTGACAGCCCCTCACGAACAAAGCACACCGTGGACAGCAAAAACCTCTGGCGCCCGGTAACTGGTAAACTCCCGCGCCTAATTCCAGCCTGAGGCGCTCAGCATGTCTTCCCTGAATCAGGCGCTCAGCGCAGCCTTCGAACATCGCCAGCCGCTGCTTGCCGAACTGCACCAGCAAGGCACCGATTGCTATCGACTGTTTCATGGCAGCCAGGAAGGCGCCAGCGGCCTGACCATCGACCGCTATGGCCCGCAATTGCTGGTGCAGAGCTTTCATACCCGTCTGGAGCGCGATGCGCTGCTCGGGCTGCATGAACAGGTCAATGTTCATCTGGGCATGGAAACCCTGCTGGTTTACAACGACCGCTCGCAAGGCAACTCCCGGGTGGATCGCCAGGACGCTGTCTACAAAGCCGACGACGCAGCGCTGGCCGACCATGTCGGTCATGAATGGGGGCTCAATTACCGGGTTCGCGGTCGGCATGCCGGCCAGGATCCGCTGCTGTTTCTCGACCTGCGCAACACACGTGGCTGGGTGAAGCGGCACAGTGCGGGCAAGAGCGTGCTGAACCTGTTCGCCTACACCTGCGGCGTTGGCCTGAGTGCCGCTGCCGGTGGCGCGAGCGAAGTGTGCAATCTGGATTTTGCCGAGGGCAATCTGGCTGTGGGCCGCGAGAACGGCGCGCTCAATCCGCAATTGCCGGCCATGCAATTTATCCAGTCGGATTACTTTCCGGCCATCCGTCAACTTGCGGGCCTGCCGGTCGCCGCCCGACGCAGCCAGAAGCTGCCAAGCCATGTAAAACTCGATCAGCGCCAATACGATCTGGTTTTGCTCGATCCACCCGCTTGGGCCAAAAGTGCGTTCGGGACCGTCGACCTGCTGCGCGATTATCAAAGCCTGCTCAAACCCGCCCTGCTGGCCACCGCAGAAGATGGCGTGCTGATCTGCTGTAACAATATGGCGAAAGTCAGCCTGCAGGACTGGCGCGAGCAAGTGCTGCGTTGCGCTACCAAAGCAGGCCGCCCGGTGCGCGACTGTCAGGTGATACAACCTGCCGAAGACTTCCCGTCGAAGGACGGGCAGCCACCGCTGAAGACGCTGATTCTGCAACTCTGATCCGGCGCTGACACTCGGTTGCTGAAACCAGCCGCTTAATCAGGAAATATCCTACAAGCCTGAGCGGCAGTGCCTTGGGAACCGACCAGGCGTGCCATACTCCAAGCACCTCCGAAAGAGAGAGACGCCGTTGCCCATGTCCAGAGGATTGAAACGCACACTTGGCTCCTTGCTGGCCTTGTTTGTGCTCTACAGCTTGTTGGGGTTTTTCATCCTTCCCGGTGTCGCTCTGCAGATCGCGAACCAGCAACTGGCCAACTACTCGACCGCACCGGCAAAGCTGGAGCGTCTGGAATTCAATCCCTACACCCTGGAATTGACGCTGTGGGGCCTGAACATCGGGACACCCGGTAAAGAACAGGTCGCCTTTGAAAAGCTGTACGCCAATCTGCAAATCGACAGCCTCTGGACCCGCGCCCTGCATCTGCAACGCGTCGAGCTGACCAAAGCCAAAACCGAGTTGCTGTTCGACAAGCAAGGCGCATTCAACCTGGCGCAACTGTTCAAGCTGCCCGCCAGTGAGCCGGTAAAGGATGAACCGCCGAGCAAACCGTTCCCGCTGCGCATTGGTGAAATCAAGCTGGCCGACGGCTACGTGCATTTCCAGGACATGCGCCCCGGCAAGCCCATCGAATTCCTCTACGACGCACTGAATTTCGAACTCAAGAACCTCAGCACCCTGCCTGAAGACAACGCCGACATGACATTGGTCGCGGCAGGCCCGGACGGCGGACAGATCGACTGGGTGGGCCGTATCAGTCTGGTGCCGATCACTTCAGAGGGCACCCTGAAAGTCACTGACGGCAAGATGAAGCTGTGGTGGCCTTATGTGCGTGATGCGCTGCCGCTGGCACTTGAGGATGGCGTGCTGAATTTCAGCACCGCTTACAAACTCGACCTTGCTGAAAAAACCGAGCTTCAACTGACTGCTTTGTCGGCCAGCGTCGCCCCCTTCGCGCTGAATACGCCTGATGGTCGCCCTCTGGTGCGCATGCAACGCCTGGATGTAAGCGAAACATCGGTCGACCTGGCCAGACAGAAAGTGAATGTCGGCAAGATTCGCAGCCAGAAACTGGAAACCTGGGCAGCGCGGGAAGCCGACGGCCAACTGGACTGGCAGAAACTGTTCGCCAGTCAGCCGGGCACGTCTGCGTCGCCTCAAAAACCGGCGGTGGATGAAAAGGCCGCCGAACCGGCATCTGCCACTGCCAGCGCTCAACCGGCAACGCACAGCAAGCCTTGGCAAGTGCTGTTACGCGACGTGCAACTGCGCAACTACATGGTCCATCTGGCGGATCGCGCACCTAAAGAGCCGGTGGCGCTGGATGTCGGCCCGCTGAATGTGGATATCCAGAATTTCGACAGCCTCAACGGTTCGCCCTTCACCCTCAAGCTCGACACGGGCCTGGGCAAACAAGGCAACCTCACCGCGTCCGGCGATGTGAACCTGAATCCTGTGAGTGCGCGGCTGAATGTGACCACGCGTGATATCGACCTGCGGGTGGCTCAGGCCTACATCAGCCCCTTCATTCTTCTTGAACTGCGCAGCGGCATGCTGGGCAGTGACCTGGCAGTGAACCTGAAAAGTACCGAGCCGCTGGCGTTCAGCGTGACGGGGAAAGCCCAGGTCAACCAGCTTCACACGCTGGACACACTCAAACAGCGCGACTTCCTGAAGTGGCAGCAACTGGAGCTTGAAGGGCTGGATTACCAGCACGGCACAGGGCTTTCGATTGCCAGGGTGAACATGAGTCAACCTTATGCGCGCTTCATGATCAACGAAGACCGCACCACCAACGTCGATGACCTGCTGATTCCACAGCCGGATGACAAGGCCGCATCACCGCGTGAAAAGGCCAGACCGCAACCCAAGGCAAGCAAGGAAAACCCACTGGCGATCTACGTCGGCGAAGTGAACATCAAGGACGGTTCGGCAAACTTTGCCGACATGACCCTGACCCCCAACTTCGCCACGGCGGTGCAGCAGCTCAACGGTCGCGTCGGCACCATCGACAACCGAAAGGCCACCCCTGCCCCGGTCAACATCGAAGGCAAGGTGGATCGTTATGCGCCGGTAACCATCAAAGGCAGCCTCAACCCGTTCGACCCGATGGCCAGCCTGGATATCACCACCAGCTTCAAGCGTGTCGAGCTGACCAACCTGACACCGTACTCCGGCAAGTTCGCGGGCTTCAGGATTCGCAAGGGCCGGCTCAACCTGGATCTGCATTACCTGATCACCAAAGGCCAGCTCAAGGCCCAGAACAAAGTGCTGATCGAGCAGCTGCAACTGGGTGAGCGGGTCGAAAGCCCGGATGCGCTGGACCTGCCGATTCGTCTGGCTGTCGCGCTGCTCAAGGACACCAAGGGGCAAATTTCGCTTGAGCTGCCGATTGAAGGCGACCTCAACAACCCTCAGTTCAGCGTGATGCCAATCGTCTGGCAAACCCTGCGCAATCTGGTGCTGCGCGCGGCACAGGCCCCGTTCAAGATGCTTGGCAGCCTCGTCTCGGGCGGCAGCTCCGAGGACCTCGGCAGCGTCAGTTTCGCTCCAGGCTCCAGTGACTTGTCGGCAGAGGCGCAAAACGCGCTGGACAAGCTCTCCGTGGCGCTCAAGGAGCGTCCGGACCTCAAGCTGGAGATCGAAGGCACCAGCGCTGCCAGCAGCGACGGCCCGTTGATTGCTCAGCAACGGCTGGAGCGGGAATACCAGTACACGTATTACAAGATTCTCCAGCGCCGGGGTGACAAGGTCCCGGCCAAAGCCGGCCTGATAGACGTTCCGGACGCTGAAAAAGCGCCGATGCTCGAAGGTATCTACCGAACCCGCCTGAAGCAGCAACCACCCGCCGAGTGGGCCAACCTGGGCAAGGAACAACGTGCAGGCCAGATGCGCGCTGCCGTACTCAAATTCTGGAGCAGCAATGAAGTGCTGCTGCGCGAATTGGGCCAAAGCCGAGCCAGCAGCATCAAGGATTACCTTGTGGACAAGGGCAAACTGGAAGACGCGCGGGTCTACTTTGTAGACGCACGGCTTGGTCAGGCCCAGCCGGACGGTAAAGTCATCAGCCCGCTGCACCTGGACAGTGAGTAAATTCGTTGCCACACATTCGAAGCAACATGCTGATCAACCTGACGCTGGCCCTGGCAGCGGGAGTAGCCGCTTTGCCTGTACATGCAGCGTCGACCTTGCGCTGCGGCAGTCAATTGGTCAGTACCGGGGACAGGACGTTCGAGGTTCAGCAAAAGTGCGGCGAGCCCATCAGTCAGGACGTCATCGGCACGAAGGAAACCTTCAGCGCCAACTATCGCAGGTCGGAAACTGTCAGGATTGAGGAGTGGGTCTATGGCCCCGACAATGGCATGTATCAATACCTGCACTTTGAAGGTGGGCGTCTGGTCAGGATTGATAGCCAGCGCCGTCGTTAATCAGCCCGCTGCACCTTTTTACCGCCCACAATAGAACAGGCCCCGACTCTTCAGTCGGGGCCTGTAATGGCAACATCCTTGTCGCCTCGCATGAACCTTCCATCAATCAATAATCAATGACTGCGGGTGTTCATGGGCAGTGTTCGATTACTCGGCTTTCAGGCCAGCAGCCGATACGTCTTTGACGCCTTTGATTTTCTTGGTGATGGCAACAGCGGTGTTTTTCTGCGCCTCAGTCACTTTTACCATGGAGGACAGGGAAACCACGCCTTTGTTGGTCTCAACCTTGATGTCCGAACCAGGAATGCCTTTTTCAGTCAGCAGGTCAGCTTTGACTTTGGTGGTGATCCAGGTGTCAGAGGTATCTTCTTTGACTTCTTGAGTGGTGGTGTTGGCTGCCAGAACCATTGGCGCTTGAGCCGAGGTCTGTGCGAAAGCAGCGTTAGCCATGGTCAGAGTCAGGGCAGTTGCGGTAGCGGCAGCGATAGCGAACTTCTTCATACGATAACTCCTGTTTTTCTCGAAAACTGCGCCAGCGTTGTGGCTGCAGGGTTAATGGTTATATCGCAAGCGCTGTGCCAAATCAGATGATCACAAAAAACCCTTTTAAATCATGCAGTTATATTTTTATTCGTTTTATCGAATCGTGCAGATTGCCCGTTGGAGGCCTCCAGGGCTTGCAAGATGCATGTTTGAATCAAGCATTTTGCGCGGTTGTGGCGTAACCCTTTAATTGCGCTCATAAAAAAAGGACTCCGAAGAGTCCTTTTCAAAACGCAGTGCTAGACGATCAGACGCCCGATGCTTTCGCAGCCGCTACGTCTTTGATCGACAGCTTGATACGACCGCGGTTGTCCACGTCCAGTACCAATACTTCGACTTCCTCGCCTTCTTTCAGGATATCGGTCACTTTCTCGACGCGAGCATCGCTCAACATGGAGATGTGAACCAGACCGTCCTTGCCAGGCAGGATGTTGACGAATGCGCCGAAATCGACGATGCGCTCAACTTTGCCGAGGTAGATCTTGCCGATCTCTGCTTCTGCGGTGATGCCCAGAACGCGCTGACGTGCAGCTTCAGCCGCTTCCTTGGACTCGCCGAAGATCTTGATCGAGCCGTCGTCTTCGATATCGATCGAAGCCTTGGTCTCTTCGCAGATTGCACGGATGGTTGCGCCACCCTTGCCGATGACGTCACGGATCTTGTCGGTGTCGATCTTCATCGCGATCATGGTAGGAGCGTTGGCCGAAAGCTCGTTACGCGACTGACCGATGATCTGGTTCATCTGACCGAGAATGTTCAGGCGAGCTTCCAGGGCCTGGCCCAGAGCGATCTCCATGATTTCTTCGGTGATGCCCTTGATCTTGATGTCCATCTGCAGCGCGGTAACACCTTTGGAGGTACCGGCTACCTTGAAGTCCATGTCGCCCAAGTGATCTTCGTCACCCAGGATGTCGGTCAGAATCGCGAACTTCTCGCCTTCCTTGACCAGCCCCATGGCGATACCGGCAACCGGTGCCTTCATCGGAACACCAGCGTCCATCAGCGCCAGGGAAGCACCGCAGACCGAAGCCATCGAGCTGGAACCGTTGGATTCGGTGATTTCCGAAACCACACGGATGGTGTACGGGAACACGTCAGCGCCCGGCAGCATGGCCTGCACACTGCGACGCGCCAGACGGCCGTGACCGATCTCGCGACGGCCCGCACCGCCCATACGACCACACTCGCCCACCGAGAACGGAGGGAAGTTGTAGTGCAGCATGAACGGGTCTTTTTTCTCGCCTTCAAGGGTGTCGAGCAACTGTGCGTCACGCGCAGTACCCAGCGTGGCAACGACCAGCGCCTGAGTTTCGCCGCGGGTGAACAGTGCCGAACCGTGAGTCTTTGGCAGAACGCCGACTTCGATGTTCAGAGGGCGGACAGTGCGAGTGTCGCGACCATCGATACGCGGCTTGCCGTTGACGATGTTTTCGCGAACGGTGCGGTATTCGATTTCGCCGAAAGCGGCTTTGACTTCGCTGGCAGACGGGCTGCCTTCTTCAACAGCGAGCTTGGCAACGACCTGATCTTTCAGCTCGCCCAGACGCGCATAACGGTCGGCCTTGACGGTGATGGTGTAAGCCTGGGAGATCGCGTCGCCGAACTCGGCACGGATAGCGCCCAACAGTGCGGTCGCTTCAGGCTTGGGCTGCCAGTCCCATGTAGGCTTGGCGGCTTCGGCAGCCAGTTCCTTGATGGCGTTGATGACGACCTGGAATTCGTCGTGGGCGAACAGCACGGCGCCCAGCATCTGGTCTTCAGTCAGCTCTTTGGCTTCCGATTCGACCATCAGAACAGCTTCGGAAGTACCGGCTACGACCATGTCCAGGCTCGAAGCCTGCAGTTGCTCGTAAGTCGGGTTCAGCAGGTAGCCGGTGCTTTCGTGGAAAGCAACGCGCGCAGCACCGACCGGACCGTCGAACGGGATGCCGGAGATGGCCAGGGCAGCCGACGTACCGATCATCGCAGCGATGTCCGGATCGATTTTCTTGCTGGTGGACACGACGGTGCAGACAACCTGCACTTCGTTCATGAAGCCTTCGGGAAACAGCGGACGGATCGGACGGTCGATCAGGCGCGAGGTCAGGGTTTCTTTCTCGGAAGGACGGCCTTCACGCTTGAAAAAACCACCGGGGATCTTGCCGGCTGCGTAGGTTTTTTCCTGATAGTGAACGGACAGAGGAAAGAAGCCTTTGCCAGCGTCAGCCTGTTTGGCGCCGACCACAGTCACAAGTACGCTGACGTCGTCGTCAACGGTGACCAATACTGCGCCAGAGGCTTGACGGGCGATACGGCCTGTCTCGAGGGTTACGGTCGATTGACCGAACTGAAACTTTTTGATTACCGGGTTCACGGTTTCCTACCTTTCTTTGTGGCTCTTGGGGAACTGGTTTCTTGCGAATTCTTGGGCAATGTGGGGAATCGGCCCCTTCCACAGTCCAGATAAAACTTGAGGCTGGGAGCCTGCCATCACCACCGGGCAAACCCGACGGATCATGACAGACAACCAACCTCTAGCAACGTCGTTATTAGCGACGCAGACCCAGACGACCGATCAGGGCGCTGTAACGGCTAACGTCCTTACCTTTCAGGTAATCCAGCAGCTTGCGACGCTGGTTTACCATACGGATCAGGCCACGACGCGAGTGGTGGTCTTTACCGTTGGCCTTGAAGTGGCCTTGCAGTTTGTTGATGTTGGCGGTCAGCAGTGCAACTTGCACTTCTGGCGAACCTGTATCACCAACAGCTTGCTGGTAGTCGGTTACGATCTGAGCTTTTTCTTCAACGCTGAGTGCCATGTGGGCAATCCTTATTTCAGGGAAGCGCTTCCGGAGAAACGTTTCCAACAGGCCGAGGACGAAACCTCGTATTAAAAAATGAGATATGACCGTGCCTGTTAACAGCCATCCTCGTTCCACCCCATTGGCAGGCTAGCCTGCCAATGGACTGGTTTCGGTCACTCTGACCGAATCAAACGACGCGGCGCAATGCGCCCGTCTTCGCTGACTTCACCGATACCGATGAAGCGACCTTCATGATCCTGCACCCGTACCATGCCGAACTTCGGCGCGTCCGGAGCGCGTACTGGCTGACCATGCAACCAGTAGAACGAACTGTGCTCGGAAAACTTCAGCAAGGGCCAGTCGAGCAGGCCACTGTCCGAAGGCATCAAAAAGCGGTCTACCGCTTCATTGCCGCCATCGGCATGCACTTGCTCAAGCTCTTCCAGCGTGACGGTCTGAGCCAGTGTGAAAGGCCCGGCCTGGGTACGACGCAGCTCTGCGACGTAGGCCCCACAACCGAGTTTTTCACCAATATCCTCGACCAGCGTGCGGATATAAGTGCCTTTGCTGCAATCCACCGACAGACGTGCTGTCTCGCCTTCGCAATCAAGTAATTCCAGGCGCGCAATAGTAACAGAACGAGGCTCGCGCTCCACTACTTCCCCTGCACGCGCCAGCTTGTAAAGTGGCTGCCCGTCACGCTTGAGGGCCGAGTACATGGGAGGTATCTGGCTGATTTGCCCGCGAAATTCCGGCAGAACGGCTTCAATATCGTCGCGACCAACGGTCACCGGACGCGTGAGCAAAACATCGCCCTCGGAGTCGGCCGTGGTCGTGGTCTTGCCCAGCTGCGCCAGCGTCTCGTAGGACTTGTCCGAATCGAGCAAGTACTGAGAGAACTTGGTCGCCTCGCCGAAGCACAACGGCAGAACACCGGTTGCCAGGGGATCAAGACTGCCCGTGTGCCCGGCTTTCTCGGCGTTGAGCAGCCAGCGGACCTTTTGCAGCGCGGCATTGGAAGTGAAGCCCAGTGGCTTGTCGAGCAGGATGATCCCGCTGACATTGCGACGTATACGCTTGACCTGAGCCACCCTTTATTCCTCGGTACTTTCAGGCTTGGCGTCTGACGACACCGGGCCTTCCTGATGCTGGCCGTCTTCTGCCACGGCGCGTTCGATCAGGGCCGAGAGGTGCGCACCCCGTACAACGCTTTCGTCATAATGGAAATGCAGTTGGGGCACGCTGCGCAATTTCATTTCACGCGCCAGCTGCATGCGCAGGAAACCTGCGGCAGAGTTGAGCACCTTGATGGTCTGCGCGATATCTTCTGCGTTGTCCTGCCCCATGACCGTCATGAAAATCTTTGCATGACCGACATCACGGCTGACGTCTACGGCAGTGATAGTGACCAGGCCCACACGTGGGTCCTTGATTTCGCGACGAATCAGTTGCGCCAGTTCGCGCTGCATCTGATCGCCGATACGCTGGGTACGGCTGTATTCTTTTGCCATGTTTGTTACCTGTTACTGATCCGGGACCAAACCCTGACCGTCTGAAAGCGGCAAACGCCCGGCCTGACAAATGCCAGACCGGGCGTTGCGTTTAGAGTCCACGGGGAAAACAGGGCATTTGCATGCGACGCTTCCACCGTGACTCCTGAGACTCGCGATTTAGAGGCTGCGAGCCACTTGGACCTTCTCGAAGACTTCGATCTTGTCACCAACCTTGACGTCGTTGTAGCTCTTGACGCCGATACCGCATTCCATGCCGGCACGTACTTCGGCAGCGTCATCCTTGAAGCGGCGCAGGGATTCCAGCTCGCCTTCGAAGATAACGATGTCTTCACGCAGAACACGAATCGGACGGTTACGGTAGACAGTGCCTTCCAGAACCATACAACCAGCGATCGCGCCGAATTTCGGCGAACGGAACACATCGCGGACTTCGGCGATGCCCAGGATATTCTCCCGAACGTCACTGCCAAGCATACCGGTGAGGGCTTTCTTGACGTCTTCGATGATGTCGTAGATCACGTTGTAGTAACGCATATCCAGACCTTCCTGCTCGACGATCTTGCGAGCGCCAGCATCGGCACGCACGTTGAAGCCGAACAGTACAGCGTTGGAGGCCAGTGCCAGGTTGGCGTCGCTCTCGGTGATACCACCGACACCGCCACCGACTACGCGCACTTGCACTTCGTCGTTACCCAGGCCATTCAAGGCGCCGTTCAACGCTTCGAGGGAACCACGAACGTCAGATTTGAGGACGATGTTGAGCGTCTTCTTCTCTGCCTGGCCCATGTTCTCGAAGATGTTTTCCAGCTTGCCGGCGTGAGCACGAGCCAGTTTGACTTCGCGGAACTTGCCTTGACGGAACAGGGCAACTTCACGGGCTTTCTTCTCGTCAGCCAGCACGGACATTTCGTCGCCAGCATCCGGAGTACCGTCCAGACCCAGGATTTCGACCGGAATCGAAGGACCTGCTTCTTTGACCGGCTTGCCGTTTTCGTCAAGCATGGCGCGGATGCGACCGAAGTTCGAACCGACCAGAACCATGTCGCCCTGACGCAGCGTACCGTCCTGAACCAGAACTGTCGCAACCGGACCACGGCCCTTGTCCAGGCGGGACTCGACAACAACACCGCGGCCAGGAGCCGAAGGCGTTGCCTTGAGTTCCAGAACTTCGGCTTGAAGCAGAACAGCTTCCAGCAGCTCGTCGACGCCAGTACCCATTTTCGCGGAGACCGAAACGAAAGGCGTATCACCGCCCCACTCTTCGGAAGTCACGCCATGGACTGACAACTCGCTGCGAATGCGATCGAGGTCAGCACCCGGCTTGTCGATCTTGTTCACGGCTACGACCAGCGGCACGCCAGCAGCAACAGCGTGCTGAACGGCTTCGATGGTCTGAGGCATCACGCCGTCGTCGGCAGCAACCACCAGGATCACGATATCGGTCGCCTTGGCACCACGGGCACGCATCGCGGTAAACGCGGCGTGACCCGGGGTGTCGAGGAAGGTGACCATGCCGCGTTCGGTTTCAACGTGGTAGGCACCGATATGCTGGGTGATGCCGCCGGCTTCGCCAGCTGCTACCTTGGCACGACGGATGTAGTCGAGCAGCGAGGTCTTACCGTGGTCAACGTGGCCCATTACGGTCACAACCGGCGCACGGGAGAACGACTCACCTTCGAACTTCAGCGATTCGGCCAGGGAATCTTCCAGGGCGTTGTCGCTGACCAGCGTGACCTTGTGGCCCAGCTCTTCGGCGATCAACTGGGCAGTTTCCTGATCCAGTACCTGGTTGATGGTCACAGGGGTGCCCATCTTGAACATGAACTTGATGACTTCAGCAGCCTTGACCGACATCTGTGCCGACAATTCGCCGACAGTGATGGTCTCGCCAATGGCAACGTCGCGGATCACAGGGCCGGTAGGGCTCTGGAAACCGTGAGCGTTACGCTTCTTCAGCTTGCCTTTTCCACGACCACCACGACGGAAGCTATCGCTTTCTTCGTCAGTAGTACGCGGCGCAACGCGAGGGGCCGGAGCCTTCTCTTTTACCGAGGCGCGATGCGGAGCGTTTTTACGCTCGCCGTCGCCACCACGGGCATTGCGGTCGTCAGCACGCGGCTTGTCAGGGCGACGCTGTTCGTCACGCTTGCGAGCATCGGCTGAAGGCGCAGCATTGGCGGGTGCCGGAGCGGCAGCCGAAGGTGCTTCGCGAACAGGCTCGGCCGCAGCAACAGGCTGAGCAGGTGCCGAAGCAGCCTGTTCGGTAGTCTGGGTGCCGGCAGGCTGGCTCCGCGCATCTTCTTCAGCGCGGCGCTTGGCTTCTTCTTCAGCCTTTTGACGAGCGGCATTTTCTACCGCACGGCGTTCGTCCATCTCGCGCTTGCGCTCGGCTTCGATCTCTTCCGGGCTACGCTGCACAAAGACTTTCTTCTTGCGCACTTCAACGCTGATGCTCTTGCTGCCAGCAACGCGCAGGGTGCTGGTGGTCTTGCGCTGCAAGGTAATCTTGCGAGGCTCTTCCACCTTGGCCTTGTGACCACTTTTCAGGTGCGTCAACAAGGCCTGTTTTTCGTTATCGGTCACAACTTGCTCGGCGGCGGTGTGTGGCAGACCTGCCTCACGCATCTGCTGTAACAGGCGCTCTACCGGTGTGTCGACCACTTTGGCCAGTTCTTTCACCGTGACTTGCGTCATGCACTTCTCTCCTCAGGCCGCGCCTACTTACTCGAACCAATGGGCTCGGGCGGCCATGATCAACTTGCCGGCACGATCATCGTCAATGCCGTCGATGTCGAGCAGATCGTCTATAGACTGCTCGGCCAGGTCTTCGCGGGTAATTACGCCGCGCACCGCCAGTTCCATCGCCAAATCCTTGTCCATACCCTCAAGCGAGAGCAGGTCTTCGGCCGGATGGGCGTCTGCCAGCTTTTCCTCTGTAGCGATGGCTTTAGTCAACAAACGATCCTTGGCACGAGCGCGAAGCTCGTTGACGATGTCTTCGTCAAAGCCGTCGATGTTGAGCATTTCTTCCAACGGTACGTAGGCAATCTCTTCCAGGCTGGTGAAGCCTTCATCAACCAGCACCTGAGCCAGTTCTTCATCGACTTCGAGTTCTTCGATGAAATTGCGCAGGATGTCACCGGTTTCAGCTTGCTGCTTGGCCTGGATGTCCGATTCGGTCATTACGTTCAGGGTCCAGCCGGTCAACTGGCTTGCCAGACGCACGTTCTGACCGCCACGACCAATAGCCTGGGCCAGGTTGTCCGCTCCCACTGCGATGTCCATTGCATGCGCATCTTCATCTACGATGATTGCCGCTACTTCTGCAGGAGACATTGCATTGATCACGAACTGCGCCGGGTTATCGTCCCAGAGCACGATATCCACACGTTCGCCACCCAGCTCGCCGGAAACAGCCTGAACTCGAGAGCCGCGCATGCCGATACAGGCGCCTTGCGGGTCGATTCGTTTGTCCTTGGAGCGAACAGCGATTTTTGCACGCGAACCCGGGTCACGGGAGGCAGCCATCACCTCGATGAGACCTTCGGCAATTTCCGGCACTTCAATGCGGAAAAGCTCGATCAGCATCTCTGGCGCAGTACGCGACAGAATCAGCTGAGGGCCACGGTTTTCGGTGCGAATTTCCTTGAGCAGAGCACGGACGCGAACACCGACCCGGAAAGTTTCCCGGGAAATGATGTCTTCACGCGCCAGCAATGCTTCGGCATTGTTACCCAGGTCAACGATGACATTGTCACGCGTTACCTTTTTAACAGTACCTGAAATGATTTCACCCAAACGTTCGCGGTAGGCATCGACCACCTGCGCACGCTCGGCTTCGCGAACTTTCTGCACAATGACCTGCTTCGCAGTCTGTGCAGCAATACGACCGAATTCGATGGAATCGATCTTTTCTTCGATCAGCTCACCCGCAACGGCGCCCGGCCTTTTAGCCTGGGCCTGATCAACGGCCAGCTCATAAGCCGGATCGTCCAGGTCTTCGTCCTCGACAACTGTCCAGCGACGGAAAGTCTCATAGTTACCTGTTTGGCGGTTGATCTCTACACGGAGCTCAACTTCGTCTTCAAAACGTTTCTTGGTAGCAGTGGCCAGAGCCAGCTCAAGCGCTTCAAAAATCACACCAGCCGGAACGCCCTTTTCATTGGACACCGACTCAACAACCAGCAGTACTTCTTTGCTCATCGTACGCCTCGCCTTTCGCAAGCCATTGGATCCGCGGGATCCGCAATAACCGGCACGTCTCAGTCAAACGTGGGAATAATGTTGGCCTTGTCGATCATGTCGATCGGCAACAGGAATTCATGGTCTTCAACCTGCACCACGACATCCTGCTCCTCCACCCCGCGGAGAAGGCCTTGAAAGTTGCGTCGACCTTCGAAAGGCGAGCGCAGCTTTATTTTCACTTGTTCCCCGGCGTACGAAGCAAACTGCTCAATAGTGAACAGCGGGCGCTCCATGCCAGGAGAAGACACTTCCAGGGTGTATTCGGTGCTGATTGGATCTTCTACGTCCAACACACCGCTGACCTGGCGACTGACGATTGCGCAGTCGTCCACCAGAACACCACCTTCCTTGTCGATATAAATGCGCAGCACCGAATGCTTGCCCTGGGAACTGAAATCGATCCCCCAGCATTGATAGCCAAGGGCCACGACCACCGGGGCCAACAAGTCCTGCAACTGTTCTAGCTTGCTCGACACCTGAACCCCCTCGTGCATGCTTTAAAAATAAAAAAATGGGCAAAAGCCCATCCCTGAAAACGCCGCTGAACATCGACGTCATGTACTGTCCAGCTAACAAAAAGCCCCTTAAAAGGGGCTCCGCTAAAACTGGTTGCGGGGGCTGGATTTGAACCAACGACCTTCGGGTTATGAGCCCGACGAGCTACCAAACTGCTCCACCCCGCGACAAAGCTGGGGCGGAAG
Organism: Pseudomonas graminis; assembly: GCF_002093745.1. Lineage (GTDB taxonomy): Bacteria > Pseudomonadota > Gammaproteobacteria > Pseudomonadales > Pseudomonadaceae > Aquipseudomonas. The sequence continues at coordinate 35,527 of NZ_MTSB01000002.1, read as the reverse complement.
TATACGACCGATCCATTGCTGGGTCAATCCAACATCCACCTACAAGAAAGCCCGCTAATGCGGGCTTCCCTGTTAATTGGTACCGAGAAGGGGACTCGAACCCCTACACCCATTGGGCACAACCACCTCAAGGTTGCGTGTCTACCAATTCCACCACCTCGGCATTACAACTATCTGGCGATCTCGCAAAAACACCGCCGAATTCTTTTTTACTTCTTCTCTGGGGCTTGAGGTACGTCAGCTGGAACAACGGCTGGCTTTTGCCCTTCGAGAACCGGAACATCATCTGCTGCCGGCTTTTGCTTCACTTCCAGTACTGCCGGGTCTGGCAAACCTGCTTGAGTCAGCTGTTGAGCTTTCTCTTTAGCAAAGTAACCTAACCCCAAGCTGGTTATGAAAAAACATGCCGCAAGTATAGCAGTAAACTTACTGAGAAAGGTAGAGGTTCCTTGCCCTCCGAAGACAGTATTTGATGCACCGGCTCCAAAAGACGCACCTGCGTCCGCACCTTTACCCTGCTGCAGCAATACGAGAGCAACAACGCCAAGAGCGCCCAACAGGTGAAAAACAATTACGACTGTTTCCAGCATTTTTTCAGTTTCCCGCGGCGCGACAGATCGCACCGAACTCATCTGCATTCAGGGACGCTCCACCAATGAGCCCCCCATCGATATCCGGCATACTGAAAAGCTCGACCGCATTGGCCGCCTTCACGCTGCCGCCATAGAGAAGCCGCACACCTTGTGCGACTTCGGCATTCTCTTTTGCCAGCTGCGCACGAATGGCAGCATGTACTTCCTGCGCCTCTTGAGGCGAAGCGGTCAATCCGGTACCAATGGCCCAGACTGGCTCGTAGGCAATGACCGCATTGATCAGTGCATTGACGCCAAACTCGGCAATCACGCTGTCAAGCTGACGCCCGACCACTTCAAGTGTCTGCCCTGCCTTGCGCTCTTCCAGCGTTTCACCTATGCACAGCACAGGTGTCAGGCCGCTTGCCTGGATAGCCGCAAACTTCTTGTTGAGCACATTGTCCTGCTCGCCAATCAACTGACGACGCTCGGAGTGCCCGACAAGCACCAGCTTGCAACCGGCATCAGCCAGCTGGCTCGATGCGATTTCACCCGTCAATGCGCCCTGCTCAGCCTGTATCGCTGCATCCTGGGCGCCTACGGTGATAGAGGTGGACTTAAGCCCCTCGATCACTTGAAAAGTGAACAAGCTCGCAGGCATCACGGCGATATCGACGCTGCCTGGCAACACCTGCTTGCCCAGCCCCTCGATCAGCTCAGCGACGCTGGCGCGGGTACCGTGCATTTTCCAGTTACCAGCTACCATTGGGCGACGCATGCTACACCTCGTGGGTCAAAGTGGGCGCAGATGTTACCCAACACTTCCGACACTGGCAAGCCGAAATCAGGCGCAAACTTCAGCAACCAGTTTTGCGAGCTCTTCGGCGTAGGCCTTGACCTGCGCTTCGTCCTCACCTTCGACCATTACGCGCACGAGCGGCTCGGTGCCCGACTTGCGCAGCAACACCCGGCCACGGCCTGCCATCTGCTCGGTCACACGCGCACAGGCTTCCTGCACCGACGGATGGGAAACCGGATCGACACTTGAGCCTTCGAAACGCACATTGATCAGGATCTGCGGGCATTTGCGCAATTTCAGGCGCGCCTCCGCAAGGCTGATACCACTGCGACGCAGCGCGAGTATCACCTGCAGCGAGGCGATAATCGCATCACCGGTGGTGGCGTGCTGAAAACACACAATGTGCCCCGAGTTTTCACCACCGATCTGCCAATTGCGCTCAAGGAGCTCGGCAATCACATAGCGGTCGCCGACATTTGCGCGCACGAACGGAATATTCTGTTCTGCCAGGGCCAGCTCAAGGCCGAGGTTGCTCATCAGGGTGCCAACGACACCGCCCTGCAAACGGCCACGCTCGTGCAGGTCCCGTGCGATGATGTAGAGCAGTTCGTCACCGTCAACGACGGTGCCGGTGTGGTCAACCATCAGCACGCGGTCGCCGTCACCGTCGAAACCGATCCCCATGTCGGCGTGCTCCGCGACCACAGCGGCCTGCAAGGCCTCCATGTGCGTAGAGCCGCAATCCTTGTTGATGTTGAGCCCGTCAGGCTGCGCAGACAGCACCACAACCTGGGCACCCAGCTCACGAAATACATTGGGCGCTACCTTGTAGGTGGCGCCGTGTGCGCAATCGATGACCACTTTGAGACCGGCGAAATCGGTACTGGTCGGCACGCTGCTCTTGCAGAACTCGATGTAACGCCCGGCGGCATCGTTGATCCGCGAGACCTTGCCGAGGTTTTCGGACTCGGCCACGGTCATTGGCGCATCGAGCAGTTCCTCGATCATCATTTCGATCTCGTCAGGCAGCTTGGTGCCCTGACCGGAGAAGAACTTGATGCCGTTGTCGTAGTGCGGATTGTGCGAAGCACTGATGACGATGCCCGCTTCCGCATGGAAGGTGCGCGTCAGGTAGGCAATGGCAGGCGTCGGCATCGGCCCCAGCAACAGTACGTCGGCACCCGCCGCAGAAAGTCCGGCCTCAAGGGCGGATTCAAACATGTAACCGGAGATACGGGTGTCTTTGCCGACGAGGATCCGGCACGCGCCCATCTTGCGAAACGCCATGCCTGCCGCCCAACCCAGCTTCAGCATGAATTCAGGCGTGATCGGAAACTGCCCTACGCGACCACGAATGCCGTCGGTTCCGAAATATTTTCTGGTAGCCATGGATGCCCCACTGTTGTTATTCAGCTGCTTCGACAGCTGCGATCATGCGCACCACGTCAGCCGTTTCGGCGACATCATGCACACGTAGAATTTTTGCTCCTTTGGTTATCGCCAAAGCAGCGAGGGCCAGCCCTCCGGACAAACGCTGATCTACCGGACGCCCTAATACCGCGCCAATCATACTCTTGCGCGAAACGCCGACCAACAGAGGTTGACCCAGCGCATGCAGCGACTCCATATGCCTGAACAGGCTGAGGTTGTGCTGCAGCGTCTTGGCAAAGCCAAAACCCGGATCAAGAATGATCTGATGCCGATGGATTCCAGCAGCAACGCACTGATTCATGCGCTCAAGCAAGAAAGCACTGACCTCACCCACAAGGTCCTGATAGTGCGGATCATCCTGCATGGTTCCCGGCTCACCCAACATGTGCATGAGACAGACCGGCAAACCGGTGCCTGCCGCCGCCTCAAGCGCGCCAGGACGCCGCAAGGAACGCACATCATTGATGAGGCCTGCTCCCAAACGCGCCGCCTCCTGCATCACCTCAGGCGTAGATGTATCCACCGAGATGATCACGTCGAGCTCACGTGCAATGATCTCGACCACAGGCGCCACGCGCTCTACCTCCTCTGCTGGAGACACAGGTCGAGCGCCCGGACGCGTAGACTCGCCCCCGACATCGATCAGCGTGGCACCCGCCAGCATCATTGCCTCGGCATGACGCAACGCGGCATCCAGCTGACTGTAACGGCCGCCGTCGGAGAACGAGTCTGGGGTTGCATTCAGGATGCCCATCACGTGCGTGCGGGCCAAATCAAGAACCCGGTTGCCGCAAGGCAACCGGGTCGGGTACAGCGCAGATGTCATGTCAGACCTTAATGCTCGGCAGCAGGACCGCCGATTGGCGTTTCCGGACGAGGGTCCGGTGTGATCGGAGTACCATTGGTACCTGAACCACCACCCCAGTCACGCGGCTCACGCGGCGGGCGACCGGTCATGATGTCGTCGATCTGATCGGCATCAATGGTTTCGTACTTCATCAAGGCATCGGCCATCGCTTCCAGCTTGTCGCGATTATCCGTCAACAGTTGCTTGGCAGTGCCGTAGCAGTGATCAATGATGCTGCGTACTTCCGAATCGATAAGCTTGGCAGTGTCGCCGGATACGCTGGAGTTCTGGCTGCCGCCGCGACCCAGGTAGCCTGCATCTTCATCTTCGGAATACATCAACGGACCGAGCTTTTCAGACAAGCCCCACTTGGTCACCATGTTACGGGCGATCTGGCTGGCACGCATGATGTCGTTGGACGCACCCGTCGTAACGCCATCGAAACCCAGGGTCATCTCTTCAGCGATACGACCGCCGTACAGCGAGCAAATCTGACTGATCAGCGCACGCTTGGACAGGCTGTAACGATCTTCTTCCGGCAGGAACATGGTCACGCCCAAGGCACGGCCGCGCGGAATGATCGATACCTTGTAAACAGGATCATGCTCAGGCACCAGACGACCCACAATGGCGTGGCCCGCTTCGTGGTAAGCCGTGTTGCGCTTCTCCTTGTCGGACATGACCATCGATTTGCGCTCGGCGCCCATCATGATCTTGTCCTTGGCCAGTTCGAATTCCTTCATCTCTACGACGCGCTTGCCGGAGCGCGCTGCGAACAGGGACGCTTCGTTGACCAGGTTGGCCAGATCGGCACCGGAGAAGCCTGGAGTACCGCGAGCAATAACGCCCGGATTGACGTCTTCGCCCATCGGCACTTTGCGCATGTGAACCTTGAGAATCTGCTCACGACCACGGATATCCGGCAAACCGACGACAACCTGACGGTCAAAGCGGCCTGGACGCAACAATGCAGGGTCCAGTACGTCAGGACGGTTGGTTGCTGCAATGACGATGATGCCGTCATTCATCTCGAAGCCATCCATCTCGACCAGCAACTGGTTGAGCGTCTGCTCGCGCTCGTCGTGACCGCCGCCCATACCGGCACCACGGTGACGACCGACCGCATCGATCTCGTCGATAAAGATAATGCAAGGGGCATGCTTTTTGGCCTGTTCGAACATGTCACGAACACGGCTTGCACCCACACCCACGAACATTTCGACAAAGTCGGAACCGGAGATGGTGAAGAACGGTACCTTCGCTTCGCCGGCAATGGCCTTGGCGATCAGCGTTTTACCGGTACCCGGAGGACCGACCATCAGCACACCGCGCGGAATCCGGCCGCCCAAGCGCTGAAATTTGCCCGGATCACGAAGAAACTCGACCAGTTCGCCGACCTCTTCCTTGGCTTCGTCACAACCTGCAACGTCAGCCAGCGTCGTTTTGACCTGATCTTCGGATAACAGACGCGCCTTGCTCTTGCCGAAGCTCATCGGGCCGCCTTTGCCGCCCGCCCCGCCCTGCATCTGGCGCATGAAGAACATGAACACCGCGATGATCACCAGTATCGGGAAGCTGGCCACCAGCAACTGGGTCCAGATACTTTGCTGCTCAGGCTGCTTGCCTTCGATCACGACGTTATTGCTGACCAGATCGCCGATCAGACCGTTATCCGGGATGTTCGGGCGGATGGTCTTGAAGGTATCACCATCGCTGCGCTTGCCCGTGATGACGTAGCCGTCGACAGAAACCTTCTCGACCTTGCCATCCTTGACCTGCTGGATGAACTCGGAATAGTTGAGGTTCTGCGGCTCGTTCGGGCTGGAGAAGTTGTTCATCACCGTCACGAGGACAGCCGCGATGATCAACCACAGGATCAAATTCTTTGCCATATCGTTCAATTAGCTACCCTCTGAAGCAAGCTCCACGCAGCAAGCGTGCCTCGCATGATATTCACCGGCCTAACTTACTACAGAACCTGCAGATACGGCAGACACCGTCTGTAACCCTTTGTGAAACTTTGACAACGCGATGTTCAGTCATGCTGCATCGATAACGCCATTTGAAAAAAGCTATCGCTCCTTGTCAAAAACGCTCGATGCTGGCTGCGCCATCGATTCCGCGGAAGCCCCGAGCGAGCAAATACTGCTCGCGCGACCTGTCACGCGACGACGAAGGCTTGCGCATCTGCACCTTGTCGAACAGCTTGCGAATATCCTTGTGGTAGACATCGAAGCCTTCACCCTGGAAGACCTTGATCAGAAAATCGCCACCGGGACGTAGCACCCGGCCCGCGAGATCGAGCGCCAATTCACAGAGAAACATTGCGCGCGGCATATCTACAGCGCTCAATCCACTCATATTGGGGGCCATATCGGAAATCACAAGGTCTACCTGCGTATTACCGACCGCCTCGAGAATCTGTTCCAGAATGGCATCTTCGGTGAAGTCACCCTGAATGAAGGTCACGTCCGGGATGCTGTCCATCTCGAGAATGTCGGAAGCAATCAGACGCCCTTGCCCGCCAATCAGACGACTGGTCACTTGCGACCAGCCTCCCGGTGCGGCGCCAAGGTCGATGACGGTCATGCCCGGACGAATGATCTTGTCCTTTTCCTGAATCTCGAGAAGCTTGTAGCTGGCACGCGAACGGTAACCGTCCTTTTGCGCCATTTTGACGTATTTGTCGTCGAAGTGTTCTTTGAGCCAGTTATGGCTTGTCTTGGAACGGGCCACAGGGCACCTCAAAAATAAACGAGTCGTGATTAACTGGGCGGTCCCGGACTCGCTCGGGTAAACTGGCCGCCGCTTTTTAAAAGATCAGACGCAGAGGTCAGATTATGCCGCTCACTCCAGAGCAGAAGAAACAATACAAATCCATTGGCCACCATCTGAAACCGGTATTGATCGTGGCAGACAATGGTTTGACTGAAGGTGTACTTGCAGAACTTGAGCGCGCATTGAGCGATCACGAGCTGATCAAGATCAAACTCAACATCCTTGACCGCGAAAGCCGTCTGGGAGCCGTCGCCGAATTGTGCAAGGCCGGCTCAGCCGATCTGGTGCAGGTCATCGGCAAAATGGCGTTGATCTACCGCAAGAACCCAAAGGTAAACAAGCAACTGTCCAACGTCCACCGCGCACACGGATAAAAACAGAAGTCAGGGCCGCGAAAAGCGTGCCCTGACTCTTTTTTACCGCTGATTGCGCCCGCCAAAGCGGGCGCAAGGCATCAGTCGTGACGCACTTCGATGATTTCGTACTCGATCACGCCACTTGGCGTTTTCACGACCACCACGTCACCTTCCTCCTTGGCAATCAAGGCGCGAGCAATGGGCGAGCCCACTGAAATCTTGCCCTTCTTGATATCCGCCTCGTCCTCACCCACGATTTTGTAGGTCACGCGCTCGTCGTTTTCGACGTTGGCAATCTCGACCGTCGTGCCGAAAATCACCTTTCCGGTATGCGGGATGGTTTTGACATCGATGACCACGGCATTTTGCATACGGCCTTCAATATCCCGGATTCGCGCTTCAACCATACCTTGCTGCTCGCGAGCGGCATGGTATTCAGCGTTTTCCTTGAGATCGCCCAATTCGCGTGCCGTGCCGATGTCCTGGCTCAGCTTGGGGCGAACCACCTTGGTCAGGTGTGTCAGCTCTTCTTCCAGGGCGCGAGCGCCCTCGACTGTCATCGGGTATTTGATCATGCTTTCAGTCCTGCATGGAGATCCTGCAAGCGACGCACGGTCTTCTCGGGACCGAACTTGAGCGCTTCACAGATCGCTTCACCTGCTGCAATGGTAGTGGTGCAGTAGATCTTGTGCTGCAAGGCGTTGCGACGGATGGAGTAGGAATCGGCGATCGACTGACGACCTTCGGTGGTGTTGATAATCAGCGTGACTTCGTCATTCTTGATCATGTCGACCACGTGCGGACGACCTTCGGTGACCTTGTTGACGCGACGCACTTTCAGGCCCGCCGCCTCGATCAGCTTGGCAGTTCCCGCCGTTGCGACGATTTCGAAACCAAGGTTGATCAGGTCACGGGCGACCGCTTCAACCAGCGGCTTGTCGTCATCGCGCACACTGATAAACGCAGTCCCGCCAGTCGGCAGCACTTCGCTGGCGCCCATCTGGGCTTTGGCAAAGGCTTCACCGAAGGTGTCGCCCACGCCCATCACTTCACCGGTCGACTTCATTTCCGGGCCGAGGATCGGGTCAACGCCAGGGAATTTGGCGAATGGGAACACCGCCTCTTTCACACTGTAGAAGTTAGGAATGATTTCCTTGGTGAAATTCAGCTCTTTCAGGGTTTTACCTGCCATCACGCGTGCAGCGATCATGGCCAGGGAAACACCGATGCACTTGGAAACGAACGGCACGGTACGCGATGCACGCGGGTTCACTTCGATGACATAGATGTCTTCACCCTGAAGTGCCAGCTGTACGTTCATCAGACCGACAACGCCCAGCTCCAGAGCCATCTTCTTGACCTGCTCACGCATCTCGTCCTGGATGTGCGCAGGCAGCGAATACGGCGGCAGCGAACAGGCGGAGTCACCAGAGTGAACACCGGCCTGCTCGATGTGCTGCATGATTGCGCCGATGACCACATCAGTACCGTCGCAGACCGCATCGACGTCCATCTCGATGGCACAGTTCAGGAAGTGATCAAGCAACACAGGGCTGTCATTGGAGACCTGAACCGCTTCACGCAGGTAACGCTTGAGTTCGTCTTCCTGGTAGACGATTTCCATCGCACGGCCGCCCAGTACGTAGGACGGGCGCACCACCAGCGGGTAGCCGATTTTCGCAGCGGCACGAATGGCTTCGTCTTCGCTGCGCACGGTCGCGTTTGGCGGCTGGCGCAGGTTGAGGCGCTCGACCATGTGCTGGAACCGCTCGCGGTCTTCTGCACGGTCGATGGCATCCGGGCTGGTGCCGATAATCGGCACGCCAGCGGCTTCCAGGGCGCGGGCCAGTTTCAGCGGCGTCTGGCCACCGTACTGGACGATCACGCCTTTCGGCTTCTCGACGCGGACGATTTCCAGCACGTCTTCCAGCGTCACAGGCTCGAAGTACAGGCGGTCGGAGGTGTCGTAGTCGGTGGAGACGGTTTCCGGGTTGCAGTTGACCATAATGGTCTCGTACCCATCTTCACGCAGCGCCAATGCGGCATGTACGCAGCAGTAGTCGAACTCGATACCTTGACCGATACGGTTAGGGCCACCGCCCAGGATCATGATCTTGTCGCGCGTCGAAGGGTTGGCTTCACACTCTTCTTCGTACGTCGAGTACAGGTACGCGGTATCGGTGGCGAACTCGGCTGCGCACGTGTCGACGCGCTTGTAGACCGGGAACACGTCCAGCTTGTGACGGTGCGTACGCAGGTTTTTCTCGGTAACGCCCAGCAGCTTGGCCAGACGCGCATCGGAGAAACCCTTGCGCTTGAGGCGGAACATCAGGTCGCGATCGATGGCCGACAGGCCCAGCGTCTTGACCTTTTCCTCGTCCTTGACCAGGTCTTCGATCTGAACCAGGAACCACGGGTCGATCATGTTCATGGCGAAGATGTCTTCAACCGACATGCCCGCCCGGAAGGCATCGGCGACGTACCAGATACGCTCGGCACCCGGCACGGTCAGTTCGCGCTTCAGTGTGCTCATGCTTTCCGGATGGCTCAGGTCCAGCTTCGGATCAAGGCCGCAAACGCCGACTTCCAGGCCGCGCAGAGCTTTCTGCAAGGATTCCTGGAACGTACGACCGATGGCCATGACTTCGCCAACCGACTTCATCTGTGTGGTCAGGCGTGCATCAGCTTTGGCGAACTTCTCGAACGCGAAGCGCGGCAGCTTGGTGACGACGTAGTCAATCGACGGTTCGAAAGACGCTGGAGTCTTGCCGCCCGTGATCTCGTTGGACAGCTCGTCAAGGGTGTAACCCACGGCCAGCTTGGCGGCAACGCGGGCAATCGGAAAGCCGGTCGCCTTGGAAGCCAGCGCCGAAGAGCGCGACACGCGAGGGTTCATCTCGATCACGACCATACGGCCGGTGTCCGGGCAGATGCCGAACTGGACGTTGGAGCCGCCGGTTTCAACACCGATTTCGCGCAGTACCGCCAGCGAGGCGTTACGCAGAATCTGGTATTCCTTGTCGGTCAGGGTCTGTGCCGGAGCAACGGTGATGGAGTCACCGGTATGCACACCCATCGGATCGAAGTTTTCGATGGAGCAAACGATGATGCAGTTGTCCTTTTTGTCGCGGACAACTTCCATTTCATATTCTTTCCAGCCGATCAGCGATTCGTCGATCAGCAGTTCCTTGGTCGGCGACAGGTCCAGACCCCGGGCACAGATTTCTTCGAACTCTTCACGGTTGTAAGCAATACCGCCACCCGTGCCACCCATGGTGAACGACGGGCGAATGATGCACGGGAAACCAAGCTTTTCGAGAACAGCGTTGGCCTCTTCCATGCTGTGCGCGATGCCGGAGCGCGGGCACGCCAGGCCGATGGATTTCATGGCCTTGTCGAAACGCGAGCGGTCTTCAGCCTTGTCGATGGTGTCGGCATTGGCACCGATCATCTCGACGCCGAACTTCTCCAGAACGCCTTCGCGCTCCAGGTCCAGCGCGCAGTTCAGAGCGGTCTGGCCACCCATCGTCGGCAGCAGTGCGTCCGGACGCTCTTTCTCGATGATCTTGGCAACGGTCTGCCACTTGATCGGCTCGATGTAGGTGGCGTCGGCCATGGCCGGGTCGGTCATGATGGTGGCCGGGTTGGAGTTCACCAGGATGACGCGGTAGCCCTCTTCGCGCAGGGCCTTGCAGGCCTGGGCGCCAGAGTAGTCGAATTCACAGGCCTGGCCGATCACGATGGGGCCGGCGCCGAGAATCAGGATGCTTTTAATATCTGTACGTTTTGGCATGGGTTGTCACTCAAATCCGCAGGTCAGTCGGCAAGCCGTCTTGAACATTTGTCTGAGGTGGCCTGGGCGGCAGCAACCGGACACCGGGTCCGGGGCCGCCCTGGGCACCTGCGTATTACAGTCTCAAGGCAACCGGTCAGCGTCGCTTGGCCATGGCTTCGATAAAGCGATCAAACAGTGGCGCGACGTCATTCGGGCCAGGGCTCGCCTCAGGGTGGCCCTGGAAGCTGAACGCGCTCTTGTCGGTCAGCTCGATACCCTGAAGGGTGCCGTCGAACAGCGACTTGTGGATGGCGCGCACATTGCCCGGCAAGGTGGCTTCGTCAACCGCAAAACCGTGGTTCTGGCTGGTGATCATGACGACACCGGTGTCCAGGTCCTGAACCGGGTGGTTTGCGCCGTGGTGACCATGGCCCATTTTCACGGTCTTGGCACCCGCAGCCAGCGCCAGGAGCTGATGGCCGAGGCAGATGCCGAATACCGGCACGTCGGTTTCCAGCACTTCCCTGATCGCCTTGATGGCGTAGTCGCACGGCTCGGGGTCGCCAGGGCCGTTGGACAGGAAAACACCGTCCGGCTTATAGGCAAGCACTTCGCTGGCAGGCGTTTGCGCAGGCACGACAGTCACCCGGCAGCCGCGCTCGACCAGCATGCGCAGGATGTTGACCTTGACGCCGTAGTCGTAGGCGACAACGTGATATGGCAGCTCGGAGGCAGCGATTTCAGGATGGCTGTCGGTCTGCAGATTCCAAACACTGTGACGCCACTCGTACGTGTCTTTGGTGCTGACTTCCTTCGCCAGGTCCATGCCCTTGAGACCCGGAAAGCCGCGAGCGGCGGCGATGGCAGCCTCTTCCGAGATATTGTCGCCCGCCATGATGCAGCCGTTCTGGGCGCCTTTCTCACGCAGGATGCGGGTCAGGCGACGCGTATCGATGCCGGCGATGGCAACGACATTGTTGGCTTTCAGGTAATCACCGAGGGACAGCTTGTTACGCCAGTTGCTGGCTACCAGCGGCAGGTCACGGATGACCAGGCCTGCGGACCAGACACGATCCGACTCGGCGTCTTCAGGTGTGGTACCGGTGTTGCCGATATGCGGGTAAGTCAGGGTAACGATCTGCTGGGCGTAGGAAGGATCGGTAAGAATTTCCTGATAGCCTGTCATTGCGGTGTTGAACACCACCTCACCAACGGTCTGACCGTCGGCTCCAATGGCTTCGCCGCGAAAAATGCTGCCATCAGCAAGGGCGAGTATGGCTGGCTTAGTCAAGAAGACCTCCCGTAAATAAAGCCTGAAAGGGCGATCGCAGGCTGCAAAAAAGCGGAATGACGTAGTAACGTCACCCCGCTTTCTTATGGAATCATCTGCGCGCTTTTAGTGGACACACTAAAGCTGTAGCTTACAGAAAAGGCCCATTTTGGTCTACCACCAATGAGCCTGAAAAGCGGGAAAATGCGACAGGGCCTTGATCGGCCCTGCATGAAATCAATGCAGACCCAATACGTCCTGCATGTCGTAAAGCCCGGGAGCCTTGCCGTCCAGCCACATTGCAGCCCTGACCGCGCCTTTGGCGAAGGTCATTCGGCTGGATGCCTTGTGGGTGATCTCGACCCGCTCACCGTCCGCTGCGAACAGCACGGTATGGTCACCGACCACATCACCGGCACGAATCGTCGCAAACCCGATGGTCTGACGATCACGCGCGCTGGTCTGACCTTCGCGACCATAAACAGCGACCTTTTCCAGGTCACGACCCAGCGCATTGGCCACCACTTCACCCATGCGCAGCGCTGTGCCAGATGGTGCATCGACCTTGTGCCGATGGTGCGCCTCGGTGATTTCGATATCGACTTCATCCCCCAGGACCCGCGCCGCCGTGTCGAGCAGTTTAAGGCAAAGGTTCACACCGACGCTGAAATTGGCAGCGAACACAATTGGAATGTCTTTGCCCGCCTCCACCAGACGCTGCTTCTCTTCAGCGCTGAAACCAGTGGTGCCGATGATCATGGCCTTGCCTGCCTTGCGACAGAACGCCAGATTCTTCAGCGTCACCGATGGGTGCGTGAAGTCGATCAGCACGTCAAACTCATCTGCCACTTTTGCCAGATCACCCGACAGCGGCACACCGATACGGCCCAACGCTGCCAGCTCGCCGGCATCAGCCCCTACCAGCGTGCTGTCGGGGCGATCCACAGCAGCGGTCAGCCCGGCGCCTGGCGCCTGCTGAACCGCCTCGATCAAAGTCTTGCCCATGCGCCCTGCGGCACCTACTACAGCAATACGTCGCATGCTTTGCTCCTGTTGATAGCGTTACAGATCGCCGAAGAAACGCTTTACACCCTCAAACCAGCCACTGGCTTTGGGAGAGTGGGATTCGTCGTTTTCGAGCGATGTGCGGAACTCTTCAAGCAATTCACGCTGACGCTTGCTCAGGTTGACCGGCGTCTCGACCGCCACGCGGCACATCAAGTCACCTGCACCACCGCCACGCACCGGAGCCACGCCCTTGCCACGCAAGCGGAACTGCTTGCCGGTCTGAGTGCCCTCAGGAATCTTGAGCTTGACGCGACCATCAAGCGTCGGCACTTCAAGCTCGCCACCCAGCGCAGCGTCGGTAAAGCTGATCGGCACTTCGCAGAAAAGATGCTTGCCGTCACGCTGGAAGATCGCGTGTTCGCGCACATTGATCACGACATACAGGTCGCCGGTCGGACCACCCTGCACACCCGCCTCGCCCTCGCCGGACAGGCGAATGCGGTCACCGGTATCAACCCCAGGTGGCACTTTGACGGAAAGCGTCTTGTACTCTTCGACACGACCTTCGCCATGACACGAGTCGCACGGGTCGGAAATGATCTTGCCCTGGCCATGGCAACGCGGGCAGGTTTGCTGCACAGAGAAGAACCCCTGCTGCATACGCACCTGACCGATGCCGCCACAGGTAGGACACGTCACGGGAGACGAGCCTTTCTTGGCACCGCTGCCGTCGCAGGGCTTGCAATTGACCAGTGTCGGGACACGGATATTCACGGTCGTGCCGCGAACCGCTTCCTCGAGGTTCAGCTCGAGCGTGTAGCGCAGATCGCTGCCACGCTGGGCACCGCCGCGACCACCGCCGCCACCCGCACGGCCGCCGCCGAAGAAGTCACTGAACACGTCACCGAAGATATCGGAGAAGTTGGCACCACCGGCACCACCACCGAAACCGCCGCCACCCATGCTCGGGTCTACACCGGCATGACCATACTGGTCGTAGGCAGCGCGCTTGCTGGCATCGGAAAGAACTTCATAGGCCTCGTTGGCTTCTTTGAACAGCTCTTCAGACGCTTTGTCATCAGGGTTACGGTCAGGGTGATGCTTCATCGCCAGACGACGGTAGGCCTTTTTCAGGTCTGCCTCGCTGGAGCCTCGCTCAACGCCCAACACTTCGTAATAATCACGCTTTGCCATAGTTCTTCCGTACTCTTGAGGACGTTCGGCAAAACCCTCCTGGGCTTTACCAAACTCGTTGAGCCCAACTCAGGCCCCGGACCCAACTCACGTCAATTCAACGATCCTGGTCTTCATTCAAAAGCCAGATATAACTGACCGGTAAAGCGGCAGAATGAGCCGCAGCGCAGGAGCGCTGCGACCTTGCCACATGACGTGCGGAGCAATTCCGCACGTCTGAATTTTGGGTATTCCAGACACGCCAACGCGGGAGCAAGCTCCCGCGCGGCGACATCCTACCAGCCACCGCTCGAAAGAGGTCAACCGGCGTTCAAGTGAGCCTGCGCTTACTTGTGGTCTTTCACTTCTTCAAACTCGGCGTCGACAACATCGTCAGCCTTGGCAGTTTCTTCAGCAGGCTTGGCAGCCGCTTCCGGATTCTCGGCCTGCTCGGCGTACATCTTCTGAGCGATTGGCGCGGAAACCTTCGACAGCTCTTCGACCTTGGCTTCGATGGCTGCCTTGTCATCGCCTTTGATGGCCGCTTCCAGAGCAACCAGAGCCGCCTCAACAGCCGTCTTCTCTTCAGCAGTGACCTTGTCACCTGCGTCAGCGATCATCTTGCGAGTCGAGTGGACCAGCGCATCACCCTGGTTACGGGCAGAGGCCAGCTCTTCGAACTTGCGATCTTCTTCAGAGTTGGCTTCTGCATCACGAACCATCTGCTGAATCTCTTCCTCGGACAGACCGGAGTTGGCCTTGATCACGATGGACTGCTGCTTGCCGGTCGCCTTGTCTTTCGCGCCAACGTGCAGAATGCCGTTTGCGTCGATGTCGAAGGTCACTTCGATCTGCGGCACGCCACGTGGAGCAGGTGGAATCTCGGCCAGATCGAACTTGCCCAGCGACTTGTTCTGCGACGCTTGCTTACGCTCACCCTGCAGCACGTGAATGGTCACGGCGTTTTGGTTGTCGTCGGCAGTCGAGAACACCTGAGATTTCTTGGTAGGAATCGTGGTGTTTTTCTCGATTAGCGCAGTCATCACGCCACCCATGGTTTCAATACCCAGGGTCAGCGGGCTGACGTCCAGCAGCAGAACGTCTTTCACATCACCGGCCAGCACCGCGCCCTGGATGGCAGCACCCATTGCAACAGCTTCGTCCGGGTTGACGTCTTTGCGCGCTTCTTTACCGAAGAAATCGGTCACCAGCTTCTGAACCAGCGGCATACGGGTCTGACCACCGACCAGAATCACGTCGTTGATCTTGCTCTTGTCGATGCCGGCATCTTTAAGTGCCATTTCGCAAGGTGCGATGGTGCGGCGAACCAGGTCTTCAACCAGCGATTCCAGCTTGGAGCGCGAGATCTTCACAACCAAGTGCTTAGGACCGGTAGCATCTGCGGTGATGTACGGCAGATTCACTTCGGTCTGGGTGCTGGAAGACAGCTCGATCTTGGCTTTTTCAGCAGCTTCTTTCAGGCGCTGCATCGCCAGCGGGTCGCCCTTGAGGCTCATGCCGCTTTCTTTCTTGAATTCGTCAACGAAGTAATCGATCAGACGAATATCGAAGTCTTCACCACCAAGGAACGTATCACCGTTGGTTGCCAGTACTTCGAACTGATGCTCGCCATCCACTTCGGCAATCTCGATAACCGACACGTCGAACGTACCGCCACCCAGGTCATAAACGATTACAGTGTGATCGCCCTTGGCCTTGTCCATACCGTACGCCAGAGCGGCTGCGGTAGGCTCGTTGATGATGCGCTTGACGTCCAGACCAGCAATACGGCCAGCATCCTTGGTTGCCTGACGCTGACTGTCGTTGAAGTAGGCCGGAACGGTGATGACCGCTTCGGTAACCGCTTCACCGAGGTAATCTTCGGCAGTCTTTTTCATCTTTTTCAGAATTTCAGCCGAAATCTGAGGAGGCGCCATTTTCTGGCCATTCACTTCAACCCAGGCGTCGTTGTTGTCAGCCTTGACGATCTTGTAAGGGACCATCTGGATGTCTTTCTGAACGACTTCTTCGTCGAACTTACGACCGATCAGACGCTTTACCGCATACAGTGTGTTGTGCGGATTGGTCACAGCCTGACGCTTGGCGGACTGACCGACCAGAATTTCACCGTCGTTGGCATAAGCAACGATCGAAGGCGTGGTGCGAGTACCTTCGGCGTTCTCGATAACCTTGACGTTACCGTTTTCCAGAATGGAGACGCAGGAGTTGGTAGTCCCCAGGTCGATACCGATAATTCTGCCCATCTTGACTCTCCCGAAACTTGCAAAATTTTGAATGTGATTGCCGCAAGTGCATTGACACCGTGCGGTAGCTCTTAAACGCTTGACCTTTAAATGGGGGCCTTACAGCTGATTTCAAGCCTGCTCGTTGATTGACGGCGTTGCAGGCGACGGTGCCTTGCTGACCACGACCATGGCCGGGCGCAGCAGACGACCGTTAAGCTGATAACCCTTCTGAAACACTTTGAGCACCGTATTGGGCTCTACATCGGCACTTTCCTGCATGGCCATTGCCTGGTGCTGTTCGGCACTGAATGGCTGACCGTGCGGATCAATGGCTTCCAACTGATAGCGCTTGAGAGTGTCCTGAAACATCTTCAAGGTCAGTTCGATGCCTTCGCGCATAGGGCGAATGCTTTCATCGTCCGGGCTGGACAGATCAAGGCCTCGCTCCAGGCTGTCGATGATCGGCAACAGATCACCGGCAAATTTTTCCAGCGCAAACTTATGCGCCTTTTCAACATCCTGTTCGGCACGGCGGCGGACGTTCTGCAGATCCGCAGCCACCCGGAGGGATTGATCCTGCGCGGCAACAAGTTGCTCTTCGAGCACTTGCACGCGAGTTGTCAGATCTTCACCCGCGCCTGCCTCGGCAGCCTGATCCTGAGCCTGCGCATCCAGATTCTGTTCGTCAGCCATAAATGTTCTCCTCTAAAAACGTCCGCGATCCCGATTCGCGCTTCTGCCCTCTATATGGGACCGGATTTTTCGGCTTCAAGGGTGCCAAGTGATCGAGATACGTATTCCCTGACAAAAAATCCGCCTTCCGGCCGCGCAGAAAATGGCCCCGGCGAGCAACAGGGACTAAAAACCTGTTGAAACCGATCAAATCGAGCTAAGCAAGAGCATTGTCAGCAGCAAATAAAACACTGTATAAATAACCAGACAAACAGCCCGGGAGCCGCTCAATGCTGGTGCATCTTTCCGTACACAACTACGCCATCGTCGAACACCTTGATCTTGAACTGGATCGGGGCATGAGCGTCATCACCGGCGAAACCGGCGCTGGCAAGTCGATCATGCTCGACGCTCTGGGGCTGACACTGGGCGACCGGGCCGACAGCGGCGTGGTCAGGCCAGGTGCCGACAAGGCCGACATCCTTGCCACGTTCGACCTGGGCGATATTCCCGAGGCCGAGGCCTGGCTGAAAGAGCGTGACCTGGACAACGACGGCCCCTGCATCCTGCGCCGCGTGATTACCGCCGAAGGTCGTTCGCGCTCTTATATCAACGGGTCGCCCTGCCCGCAGGGCGACCTGAAAGCGCTGGGCGAATTGCTGATCGACATTCACAGCCAGCATGAGCATCAGTCGCTGCTCAAGACCGACACCCACCGTCGCCTGCTGGACGAGTACGCCGGCGCAACCGACCTCGCCCGCCAGGTCCACCTTGCGGCCCAGCGCTGGCGCCAGACGCGGCAAGAACTGGAGCGTCTTTCAAACTCCGGCGACGAGCAGCGCGCGCGCCATCAGTTGCTTAGCTATCAGCTTGAAGAGCTGGAAAGCCTGAGCCTCGGCGAGAACGAGCTTGAACAGCTTGAGCAGGAACACAAAGACCTGACCAACGCCGAAAGCCTGCTGAGCATCTGCCGACAGGTCGTCGAGCAATGCAGTGAAAGCGATTCCGGAAATGTACTGAATGCCCTGACCGCGAGCCTGCACAGACTCGGCAGCGTGGACCATTCGCCGACAGCATTGAGCGAGGCAACAGGCTTGCTGTCCAGCGCCCAGATTCAGGTAGAAGAAGCCGTGGGCGAACTGAATCGCTTTCTGGATCACTTCGACGCCGATCCGGCCCGACTGCAACAGCTTGAAGAGCGCCTCGATGCTATCTATACACTGGCGCGCAAACATCGCATCCAGCCCGGCGAAGTCGCGACGCTGCAACAGAAGCTGCTGGATGAAATAGAAACGCTGAACGCCAACGACGAATCCATCGAGCGCCTGGAGCACGAAGTCCAGGCCTTCGCCCGTCACTATCAGGAAAAAGCCCGCGAGCTGAGCGATCTGCGCCACACTTCGTCGACGAAACTGGCGAACGCGGTGGAGCAGGAAATTCATCGCCTGGGCATGCCGGGCGGTCGCTTCCAGATCGACCTCAAGCCCAACGCCCAGTCAGAACCGCTTCCACACGGCCTGGAGCAGGTCGAACTGCTGGTCAGCGCCAACCCGGGACAACCGCTCAAGGCATTGGCAAAAGTCGCCTCGGGGGGTGAGTTGTCACGGATCAGCCTCGCCATCCAGGTGATTACTGCGCAGACCTCGCGCGTGCCAACGCTGGTGTTTGACGAGGTTGACGTCGGTATCGGCGGCCCCACCGCCGAAATCGTGGGCCAACTCTTGCGCCGCCTGGGCGAGCGCGGGCAAGTGATGACGGTTACCCACTTGCCACAGGTGGCTGCGCAGGGCCATCAGCATTTGTTCGTACACAAGGTCAGAGACAACGACGCCACGCGCACTGCCGTGTCGAAACTCACCAAGACCGAACGTATAGAAGAAGTGGCACGGATGCTGGGCGGCATTGACCTGACCAAGGAATCTCTGGCTCACGCCAAAAAAATGGTCGTCACGGCTAAAAGCTGAGCAACAGAAAGCACAAAGGCGACCCGAGGTCGCCTTTGTCGCCAGGTGTTACGCCCTTTTGTTACGGACGTAGAGCACCAGATTGTGATCCACCAGATCAAAGCCGTGTCTTTCGACAATAGCCTTTTGAAGCTTCTCGATTTCTTCGTCGAAGAACTCGATCACTTCGCCGGATTCCACATTGACCATGTGGTCATGGTGGCCGCCATCAGCCAGCTCGAACACAGCATGACCACCGTCGAAATTGTGGCGAACCACCAATCCCGCTGCCTCAAACTGGGTCAGGACACGGTAAACCGTGGCCAGGCCGACGTCCTCGCTTGCCTCCATGAGGGCCTTGTAGACATCCTCGGCGCTCATGTGGCGCTGCTCGGCAGAATCGAGCATTTGGAGTATTTTAACCCTCGGCAATGTTACCTTGAGTCCTGCTTTACGTAGTTCGCTATTTTCAACCATGGTCAGCTTTCTCGCAGACGCTGCTTCGCAGCTTCTCTTAATGCAGGTATGATCGGGGTTTACGTTGTCCCAGCCAAGATAGTGGAAGTCGCCCACCGATGCAAAACACCAAGCTCTTGCTAACCAGTTTCACCTTCGTGGGACTGCTCGCACTCGCCGGTTGTTCATTCCCCGGGGTTTACAAAATCGACATCCAGCAGGGTAATGTCGTCACGCAGGACATGATAGACCAGTTGCGCCCCGGAATGACCCGGCGGCAAGTACGGTTTATCATGGGCAACCCCCTGTTGACCGACACTTTCCACTCCAACCGGTGGGATTACCTTTACAGCCTGCAGCCAGGTGGCGGTGAACGCCAGCAGGAGCGTGTCAGTCTGGTATTCAACGACAGCGACCAGCTTGTCAGTCTGTCCGGTGACTTCATGCCCGGCGTCAGCCGCGATGAGGCCATCCTCGGCAAAGGCAGCGATACCGCCACGCAGGCAGAGACTCAGCCTGAGCAAAAACCAGAAGAGCCAGCCAAACCAGGCTCGCTGCTGGACACCATCCAGAAGGATGTGGACAGCGTCGAGACCGTACCGGTCCCGACTCAGGAACCGCTGGACACTAACTCTCGTTAGTCTTCAGGCGCTCAGCAAAAAGCCCGGCATGCCGGGCTTTTTTGTGGGTTTCTTCAGCGAATGTTCAGCCAGGCAACCCTCTTTTTTCACGCGCTTTGGCAGCACGCAGGCGCCTGATCTCCATCGGGTCGGCCAACAGGGGACGATAAATCTCGATCCGCTCCCCCGCTTCCAGCAAGCGCTCAGCAGGATTGGCGACCACTTTGCCGAAAATACCTACCGCGCAATGAGCCAAGTCCAGCTCGGGAAACTCCCGATCCATGCCACACACCGCCAACGCCTGACGCACTGACGAGCCAGCCGGAACATCAACCGTCATCAGCACTTGCCGCTGCACCGTGGCATACACCACTTCAATCTGAATCGATGCCTCAGCCATGCAGCTCTTTCGCTCGCTGACAGAACGCGTCCACCAGCGTATTGGCCGCCTGATTGAACAGCGGCCCCAGCGTTGCGCGAACGATGGTCCCGGCGTAATCAAAAGACAGGTCGAGGCTGATCTTGCAGGCCTTCTCACCCAGCGGCTTGAACGTCCAGACCCCGTGAAACTGTTCGAACGGCCCTTCGACCAGATCCATCACGATCGACTCGCCAGGAATGAGCGTATTGCGCGTCATGAATTTCTGACTCAGGCCGCTTTTAGCGATTTCCAGGCTCGCGCGCATCTGCGCTTCGCTGGATTCAAGCACGGTGGCCGACGAACACCACGGCAAAAACTCGGGATAACGAGCCACGTCGTTGACCAGGTCGTAAAGAAACCTGGCCGGGTAAGGCAGTAAGGCAGAGCGTTGTATGTGCGTAGTCATGTGAGCGTCATTTCCAGAGCTGAGCGGCAAACACCACAAGAATGCCGAGCGGCGCCACGTAGCGCATCAAAAAGAAGGTCAGGTTGAAGAGCAATGGGCTGCGAATCGACAATTCGTCGCGCACCGCCTCACGGTTCATCACCCAGCCAGCGAATACCACGAAACACAAACCACCCAGCGGCAGCATGATCCGCGAAGTGAAGAAATCAATGACTCCAAAGAAGTCCAGGCCAGTCGATGCGCCCCATTGGTAGAGGTGGAATACACCCCCATCGTTCACGAAAAACTTCGCTTTTTGCCAGATATTGAAAGAAAACACCGTGCCGAGGCCGACAAACCAGCAGGTAAATGCCAGCCAGAACGTGACCCAGCCCCGGCGAACACGCGTGCGTTCGACCAGATAAGCCACCATCGGCTCAAGCAGTGAAATCGCCGAACTCCAGGCCGCGACGGCCACCAGTACGAAGAACACGACGCCCATCAGCTGACCAAACGCGACGTTGCCGAACGCGTAAGGCAAGGTGACGAACATCAGGCCGGGGCCTTCACTCGGGTTCAGACCTGCGGCAAACACAATCGGAAACAGCGCCAGCCCGGCCAGCAACGAAACAAACGTGTCGAGCAACGCAATGCCAACCACGGTGGTGCTGATCGAGGCGCCTTTGGTCATGTACGCGCCGTAGACCATGATCGAGCCGACACCGACGCTCAAGGAAAAGAACGCATGCCCCATTGCCGGCAGCAAACCATCCAGCACCTTGTCCGGGTTGAAGTCGAACATGAAATGCACGCCTTCCATGAAGTGCCCGGTGGTCAGGCTATAGCCCAACAGCGCCAGCATCAGCAGGAACAGCATCGGCATCATGATGCGCAGGCTTTTTTCCAGGCCCGCCTCGACGCCTTTGCCGATCACCACAGCAGAAAGCAGCATGAAGACGGTGTGCCACAGAATCAGACGCCAAGGGTCGGCAATCACTGCGCCGAAATACGCCCCCACCTGATCCGGCGACACACCCTGAAAATCGCCGCGCCCCATGTCAATGATGTAATCCAGCGACCAGCCGCCCACCACACTATAAAAGGAGAGGATCAGCAGCGCAGTGATCATTCCGGCAAAGGCGCCCCAGGACCAGCGCGCCGAATGCCCCGCCTCCACCGCCAGCGTCTTGAGCGCGTTGGCAGGACTGAGCCGCGAACGACGCCCGATCAGCGTCTCGGCGATCATGACCGGAATGCCGATCAGCGCGATGCACGCCAGAAACACCAGCACAAAGGCGCCGCCGCCATAGGCACCGACCATGTACGGGAATTTCCAGATACTGCCCAGCCCCACGGCGGAGCCAGTGGCGGCCAGGATGAACACCCAGCGGCTTGCCCAGCTACCGTGGACCGAAACCTTGTCCGTCGACATTATTGAAACGCCCAGCCAAAAAAGATCGCGCATTGTCCGGGATTCAACCTTTGTGCTCAAGCACACGCTTTCCCGTAGCCGACATTGATGCAACTCCCTATAATGCGCCCCCTATGGCTAAGCTCAAGAAACACCCTACAGGGACCATCGCGCAGAACAAGAAAGCGCGTCACGATTACTTCATCGAACACAAGTTCGAGGCCGGTCTGGTCCTGTCTGGCTGGGAAGTAAAAAGCCTGCGTGCCACCAAGGTACAGCTGGTCGACAGTTACGTGCTGCTCAAGGACGGTGAGGCCTGGTTGATGGGCTGCCACATCACACCGCTCAAGACTGCCAGCACGCACGTCATCGCTGACCCGACACGCACCCGCAAATTGCTGCTGAACCAGCGCGAGCTTGAAAAGCTCACCTCATCGGTTCAGCAAAAAGGCTACGCCTGCGTCGCCCTTTCCCTCTACTGGAAGCAGCACCTGATCAAGTGCGAAATTGCTTTGGGTAAAGGTAAAAAGGAATACGACAAGCGCCACACAGAGCGCGAACGTGACTCGGACCGTGAGCTGCAGCGTGCCGTGCGCTCCAAAGGCAAGGACGACTAGCCCCTTGCCAGCGCCAAATGCCTGGAGTCGGGCATCTGGCGCACCACAACTTCACTCCATTCTTCTCTTTTATCGCCCCCGCCTAATCGCAACCTCAGCGCGAAGATCGCCCCACTCTGGTGCCTCAACCGTCTGATGTGGCTTTTTCGCACCTGCCTGAAAATAAAATAGAACGCCTGCGTTACAGCACAGTCAATCCTTTAGGCCCAACACTCAACGGGCTTTCAAAACCCTCGGGCGACGGCGTCAACGACCGGCCATACCGAGTCCACAGGTTATAAGGAGAGACACATGAAGCGTACCGCCCTCACTGGATTGTTCCTCAGCGCCGCCCTGTTGGCTTCACCGGTTTTTGCCGCCGATGATTTGTGTGCTGCAAACATCAAGACCATCGAAAATGCTCAAGCGTCTTCCGGCACCAACCTGAGCCCGGAAAACAAGACCATGCTTGAAAAGACCGAGAAAAGCGCTAAGGAAGCTCAAGCTGCCAACGACGAGGAAAAATGCGTTCAGATCACGACCAAAGTGATCACCTCGCTGAAGAACACTGGCTCGGGCAGCGAAGGCACCAAGTAACCCCCTCGGTCAGGCCCGCTACCAGGCTGGCCTGACCGATTGCAGCAAACGGGTCGACGTGGCACGCCAATCGGCGTACACTCCGTCCCAGCGATTGCGAAAGCAATCTCGGGGCCGATTTGGATTCGACGCCGGTGATGAAACTTTAGGTGCATGCCGAGTTGGTAACAGAACTCGTAAATCCACTGTTGCAACTTTCTATAGTTGCCAATGACGAAACCTACGGGGAATACGCTCTCGCCGCGTAAGCGGTGCTAGCCTTCCTTCTGGTAGCTTCGGCTCCAGCAATCATCAGGGGATGCCTGTAAACCCGAAATGATTGTCATATAGAACAGGATCGTCGCCTAGTACGTTGCGGACGAAGCGACTAAAACTTACGCAACTCGCCCAAAGCACCCTGCCCGTCGGGTCGCTGAGGGTTAACTTAATAGACACGGCTAAGCATGTAGTACCGACAGCGGAGTACTGGCGGACGGGGGTTCAAATCCCCCCGGCTCCACCAAACAAGCTATACAAATCAGGCACTTAGCGTTTATCGCAAGTGCCTTTTTTGTGCCTTTAGGGGCCGTTTTGGCTTGGTAATGCCCACTTAATGACAGCACGGAGAAGGTGATAAATGACAACGGAAAACACTAACAACCCGGTGGGCAAGCTTCTGGGGTACATGACTAAAGCTGCAGATTTGTCTGGGAACATCTCCTCCCTATACGCTTGGGCCACGGTACTAGGATGCAAGCCCAACGAGCCTCGACTTTTGGTACAGGGCTTAGGGATGCTGATGGAGCTTTCCGTGACTGCAAGGAATGCAATTGAGACGTATGTTAAAGGCGACAAGAGTCCTTACCTGTCTCCATTTAAAAATATCGACAAGCTTCTCTCTACCTGCTCCTTGGACACTCCGTGGCAGCAGTACAAATCGCTACTAAACGTTGAAACTATGTCCGCCCTCAAATTTGGCGACTTGGCATTGAGGTTAGAATTTCCCGCAGCGCAGCCGGAAAACGCTGCAAAAATTGCTGAACTCGTCGAGAAGCTCAGTACTTTGCTGAGTGAATGCCTCAAATCCGACTTAAATTCTGACGTTAAAAAGCTTTTTGTTAAGCACCTTGAGGCTATCAGAAAGTCTCTTTTGGACTACATGACCGGCGGCACCGCAGATCTAGAAGGTACTGTCGATGAGGCAATCGCGTCTATTCACAGGCACAGCGACTTAATCGGGAAATCCTCCGAAAAAGGGATGAGCGTGGTCAAGCGAATGGTAGACGCAATAGGGAAAGCCAATGAGCTCGTGACGTTCTCCCAGAGCCTGATACTCGTCTCAGGGCCTACAGCTTTAGCATTGCTTCCCTTTCTTCAAGGCTAACATCGATAATATCAGCTCACGGGCACCAATTTAGAAGTCAGGGCTTACGGACAATCTACTCAGTAAGCCCTTTTTGGGTGCTCAGTCGCCAATTCCAGAACTCACCAATCTCCGGCGTCCTGCCGACGAATACCACTCCCCAAAGCTGAAAGACTCAAATACTGTATGCACATACAGCTATCGAGAGTCATCCACCATGAACATCGACTACGCCGAAGACTGGCCGTTTTGCCCCACCGAGGAACAGATGCTTAAACAGCACGCTCACTTGGTGGCGGAAGAAAACAGACTGCTGCGCGACGAGGTCGACCGATATCGCAAGCACGTCACGAAGCTCATAGACATGCACAACGATGCGGCGCTCGAGCGTGACAAGCTCAGGGTAAAGCTGAGAGACGCGGACAGCCGGATATCTGATCTGCTGCGCGACGCTTGCGATTCCTGGGCGACAATCAACTCACAGAAGTACGTCATCGGGCAGCATCGCGAGGTTATGAGAGGTGCTGGAATCAGCCCGGAAAGATGGGGTGAAAAGGTTTAGCGCTCTAAGCGGGCTTACACCTTTCGTATCCCGAACTGCGCGGCCTTGACCGTCGAGTCCTGCGGAACGCCTGCTGCCAGGTACAGGCCCATGCGTGATGTGATCACGGTTTCACTCAGGTCAATCGTGCCGCGCTGCGTTTCCAGCGCCCCGGAAAAGCTGGCCGGCATGGTGAACGGCTCTTGGTACTTGTCCATCGACCGATAGTAGAACGTGGACGATGCACCGTTGACCGTCTTGGTGATGGTCAACTCAGCCTCCCAAGCCAAAATGCCGCGCGACGAACCCATGATTTCCACCGCCGACACCATTTCGATAACGTCGCCGGCTGCCAGGTTGCTCTGTACCACGTTGGCCGTGGGCTGCATCCATTCACATGCCGCGCTGGGTCAGCCGCATCCTGCTGGAGATCACCGCCATTCGGGTTGAACGACTGCAGGAAATCAGCCTCGCCCAGGTCCAGCGGGAAGGCTGCGAAGTTCGCCAGTTCTGGCTCTTTGGTGCAAATCAAGAGGAAGCACAGAAGATAGGCACCTCTGTTTTTGGCGGGCTCTGGTCATCTATCAACGGTGCTGAATCTTGGAACTCAAACCCGTGGGTCTGGGTCGTCGAGTTCAGGTGCATTACGCCGTGAGCGAGATATGGGAATGGTCAGAAATTACGCAGCTGAACGCACTTAGCTGCTTCGAGGCTCCGCGGGAAGGCTCAATGAATAGCGGGTATAGATTCTGTAGCGTCGTCGGAAGCCGCGATGAAGTCATGCCACGCTAAAAACGCTTGATAATGGCGGTTAGTTGCCTCTGCCCAAAAAGCGCCTTCAATTTCCTTCGCAGCAACCATCATCATCATTTTAGCGATTGATGCGTCCAGCTCCACCAAGAGCTCATGAGCCCTGAAGCGAAATTCATCATTTGGCACTTTAAATATCCCTTTAGATGGCCTGACCAGAAAACACGGGTCTATTTCCCATCTAAGAGGATAGACAACCTAAGCAGCGAAACGACCGGTTCGGTCTGACCAATGGTTGGAAACCTGCGTTCTAGACCAATCTTTTCATTTACCTTAGATTAGCCGCGTGTGCGGCAAGGACGAAGTCATGCCCGAAAGAATTCCTTGCTCGGAGTACGACGTAACGAAAGATCGCTGCAGAAGCGGCTTTCCTGTGCTGCATTCCATATGTCGAGGCATGCCCAGCGGATGCCACTCATGTGGCGTGCCAGGAACCATGCCCATGTGTCTGCGTGAAGACCTTCCCCCTCACTTGATGCGCGATGACGGCATGCCGCTCGGCTGGCCTAACAATAGCCCCAGCCCTACCGCACCATGAAAATCAGCTCTCCCCTGTCAGTCATCGCCATGCCGTACTTGAGCCTGCCCAGGTACTGCTCGTGCATTGAGTAGACCCGGTCATCGATGATTCTGAAAATCATCGTTGTGCCCGACCAGATATTACCGTCCACCGCTCGCTTGCCGAGCTTGGCATTGCGCGGGCCGTAAACCTCATCCGCTGTTGTGGTGCATTCCATGACCTCTCCTTGGTGCTGCCCCAGCTCCTGCTGGCTGCTTTGAACATAGCAGTGAATAGCAACGGCGGACGCTTATGAAATCGAATTGCACCCAAGCGTCGTTAAATACGTTGGATGCATAACCACAACCTGATTTTGCGAAAGCCAACAATCGTGGCAGGCAGCAGGCCGAGCAGCACAAGGCGGCGATCGAGCATGCGATATCGATTGGTGGGTTCGATTATTCGGTAACGTTTCCCGGTTCGCCCAGGGCCGCGAAGTTTGCGCCCGAGGCGAACCGGGAAACAGTGGCAGGTTTCCTGACTCGCTGGCTGGACGGTAAGAAGCGGCACGTATCAAGTAGTACGTTTGACGGCTACCGCAAGATCGTGGAGTTGCGCCTGGCGCCGGCTCTGGGCGAGCACATGGTGGTCGAGCTAAAACGGAAAGACGTGCGGGACTGGCTGAGCACCTTGGAAGTCAGCAACAAGACGCTGAGCAACATCCAGAGCTGTCTCAGATCGGCCCTGACTGATGCAGCAGAGGAAGAGCTGATCGAGATGAACCCGTTGGCTGGATGGACGTATTCCCGGAAGGAAGCACCGGCCAAGGACGATGACGTAGATCCGTTCAGCCCAGAGGAGCAGCAGGCTGTGCTGGCGGCGCTCAACGGACAGGCACGAAACATGATGCAATTCGCACTATGGACAGGCTTGCGCACCAGCGAACTGGTTGCACTGGATTGGGGGGATATGGACTGGCTGCGCGAGGAGGTGATGGTGAGCCGGGCCATGACGCAAGCAGCAAAGGGTCAGGCCGAGGTGACGAAGACTGCAGCTGGACGCAGATCCGTAAAACTTCTGAGGCCAGCGATGGAGGCGTTAAAAGCGCAGAAGGCACACACTTTCCTGGCTGATGCTGAAGTGTTCCAGAACCCCCGCACGCTTGAACGTTGGACCGGCGACGGGCCGATCCGGAAGACAATGTGGGTGCCTGCGATGAAAAAGGCCGGCGTTAGGTACCGCCGTCCTTATCAGACCCGGCATACCTACGCATCAATGATGTTGACGGCAGGGGAGCACCCTATGTGGGTGGCAAAGCAAATGGGACACAGTGACTGGACCATGATCGCTAGGGTTTATGGTAGGTGGATGCCTGCAGCCAATACGGATGCAGGAAACAAAGCGGAAAGTATGTTTAGCCCAGGCCGCATTACTGAACCCTCAGCGAGTGAGTTGCCTTAGTCAATCGTAGTCCGTAGCGGTCTCTTCCACATAAACCTCTAAGGGACCATGAACACCTAAAGTTACTTCAATATTGTGAAAGACTATGCCAGATTCCAATGCCATATAATAAGCGTCCACCTCGACTTCAAAAGAGGCCTCACCATAATCTTGTCGAACAGTGTTACCAAAGGTGTGTATTACATCATCCTCTCTATCATACAAACCGTTAGAGTAATCAGGACCAGAGACGCTAACTGAATACTCTACATTAGCTTCAAAAGTAAGAGTACAGCTATCTTCAAATAGAGAAACTACAGAAGGCTCGGAAAGCTCTACTTTTGTCACAACAAAGTCTTGCACCTCAGAGTCTTCCCAAGCTGCACCATTAAACGCACCTTCGGCCTCCAACGAACCTTTCACTAACTGCTTTATACTGGGAGCCTCTATCAGTGCATGGGCCTTTATCGCAACACTGACGGTATCCATGTGTTCGTAGTATATATCAAGAAACTTCTCAAGACTGCTAACCAAAATGTATCGTGAATTTTTTTCGCAGTAGCTTATCAGGTCCTGATCTTGAGAAATCACGTACAACCCTGCATCAGCTCCTACAAAGCTAGACAGACAGGCCATATTAAAAGCATCAGGAAATTCACTTTTCTTCTTGCCTGCGCCAAACGGTGGCTGCTGATTAAAGTAATCATTAAATACCGCATTCGAATTAACCTTATCCAGCCCCAGTAAAGTAGCTTCGCTGCGCAGTAAAAAATTACGAAACAGGCCTACGGCTTTATCGCGAAGTTCCGCCTCGTCAATTTTTACTAAATATCCGGCTAACGGAAGCCCTTCCACTCCGGAAACAGAACGAACCTTTCGCTGAAGCTTTGTAATCCCGTCAACCGTGTCTTTGACATGATCAACTATTTTTCCCTCTACTTCCTTGGCGACGATACTGGTTGTGATGTGTGATATTTGGCCTGCCGAACAAATATCGACAAAGCTTTTTATGGTTTTGCTGGAGAAATCCAAGCCTGACCTTACGTACCATTCCGTATCAATAAAAACATTCCTGGTAGCTAGTCCCATGGCGTTCCATCACTCTGGTCAGATTGGTTGTATGGGGATTACCCATCAACGGCCCTAAACTTCATCCACTTAACACGACGAGTTCGAGGCGCATGTGACAATATGCTATGAATGACAGCTTTATGCCAGCCTTGAGCCTGAAGGCCTTGCTGCCAAAGGGCTGGATGCGGGTTCAAATCCCCCCGGCTCCACCAAATTGCAAATGAAGACGCCCTAGGGCGTCTTTTTTTGTGGGTGGGATTCAGTGGACTCACACACAAGCCTTCCTTCAATGCAGCATCACCGATGCGCAGCTACTTTTCGTAAGGAGCATAGCTCGCGCACCTTAAGGTGCCTGGCTTTGCGAGTTCAGGTGAGCACCTACGTGACGTCAACCCGCACTGGCGAAAGGTGCCTAACGACGAGTCTCAAATGTATGAGTTGTGCTATCGTACGACGTCAATGAATTACATTAAGAGATATTCCAAGGAGCAGGAATGAGTATTGATGCATATCTTTGGATTGATGGCATTAGCGGAGAGTCTACGGACTCACACTGCAAAAACTGGATTGAGATTAATACGTTTTGCCTATCAGCTTCTCAATCAGTGTCAAGGACTGCAAGCTCTGCAGGCGGGGCCACCGTATCCAGGGTCTATTTAAGCGACTTCAGTATTGTAAAACTCGCTGACAGTGCGACTCCAAAAATCCTCGAAGCATGCTGCGCAGGCAGACATATCAAGCAAATGAAGCTATGCGTACGCCGTGCAGGCAGTGATAAGCAAAAATATTTAGAATATGTGTTCGACGAAGTCATCATAAGCGGTGTCTTTTCCGGCAATCTATTCGAGCGATCACCCTCAAACTTTCCCGAGGAGGTAGTTAGATTCAACTATGCCAAGGTCAGCATGCAGTACTCACAGCAAAGCCGAAGCACCGGTTTGATAATTGGGCAGATCTCCGGTGGCTGGGATCAAATACGAAATAGCACTTACGCATAAGGATAGTTTAAGTGGCTAGAATATATTGCTATGACGGTGACTGCGGACTAACTGCAAATGAACTACTATTTGTTATTGCCACAGAGGTGGCAATGGATGAATTTGGACTGGACGATGTAGGCGCCGCACTAGCCATCGTCTTGGGTGCCAACATAATACCCACTAGAACAAAGCCTGGCGGAGCGATTAACAATACCTCCATCATGTCTATAGTCATGCGGCGCACTTTAAACAACCGCAAGTTTCCTGGAAGCTTCAGAGCACCCTCTCTTACAGGATGGTTTCCGCCACACCTCCGATGGACACGAAGCATTGGTGGCTTCATCGCACGGGCAACACCCGTTATTGGATGGTCCTATACTGCATACGAGCTAGGCAAGATAGGATACGTAACGGTGAACACCTACAACTCCATCGTGGATGAACAAGATCAGGTTTTTTAAGATGGATAGAAACGATCTGAACCATGACATACTTAACTACCTCATAGAGAGAATCTACTTTTATG
Organism: Pseudomonas graminis; assembly: GCF_002093745.1. Taxonomy (GTDB): domain Bacteria; phylum Pseudomonadota; class Gammaproteobacteria; order Pseudomonadales; family Pseudomonadaceae; genus Aquipseudomonas. The sequence continues at coordinate 4,962 of NZ_MTSB01000002.1, read as the reverse complement.
TTGGATTCAGCAAAAAAGCATTTGAAACTCTCAGCCTCGCCACTAGAGTCAGTTGGGATCTAGGGCTTGACGGTGACGATGCCAGTGACTTCATGGAAGATTTTTTCGAACACTTTGGCGTTGATCCTGGCGACTACGACCGCTATCGTTATTTCAAGCCAGAAGGAACTGACATCTTCGTACTTTTCAGATCTAAAGATCGGCGTGCAAAGACGGCAATGACTTTAGGCATGCTGTATGAAGCAGCCCAAATGAAGGTATGGAACTGCGAAACCCTTGAAAACATCGACTTTAGCTTGTTGCCAATTTACAATAGAAGCGAAGAAATTCCTGTTGAAGGGTTTAGTATAAGAACACGGTAATTTATACTTAGGGATGGCTGGGCGGATATTCGAGTGAGTTATTTTATTTGAGGGATCAACTCATGCTCCGCGTAAAAATTTAAAAATCAGGAATCCCAAACTGAGCAACCTTACCGTCGAGTCTGCACCACACCATTATTCAAGTATGGACCCATGCGCGAAGTGATTGCAGTTTAACTAAGGTCAATAGTCCGCGCTGCACTTTCCAGTTGGCCCGAGAAGCTGGCAGGCAGAGTGAACGTTTACGGATACTTGTCCGTGCGACGATATCAAATCGCGGTGACCGTACCGCTGGCCGGCTTGGTGATGGTCAGCTCAGCCTCTTAAGACTGTATCCCGCGCGATCAGCCAGCCTTTTGTAGGGGCCTGCCTGCATCCGCGCGCTCTAAAGTCTGGGCTCGCAATGCCGATAGCCAGAGGCCAGCACTATGTCGCACTTGCAGGCCCCCCACTTGAGCCAGCAAGGACGGTTGGAGTGCTCTATATCCCATGCACAGCTGCGTATACGCCCTATCAAGATCAAGTTTTCGTGGGGGCTTGCACGCACAGCTTGAATCACCTGCACCACCTTGAATTTCAGTCATCAACAGATCTCGGCGATCAGTTGAACACATTTTAGTCAGACAGGAAGACACCATGACTGCAGCTGAAGATATCTCTGAGGGCCTCTATCTCAAACTTGTCGATCACGTCAGTAATTTGCTCAAAGCCTTAGCTCGAGAGGTAGACGATCCCGCCCTGGCGTCGGCTCAGGCAGAGGCGCAAAGCAAACTGCAGATTATCGAACAGGCGCTGACCAAGGCAATCAAAGAGCTGAAGGACAATGCTGAACACAAGACCTTCACCGTTGCGTTCTATGGCGAAACAAATGCTGGCAAATCGACGCTGATCGAAACGCTACGCATCTTGCTAAAGGAAACCACCAAGCGCGAACAACGCCAGCGTTTTATAGCTCTTCAGCAACAGTCAGGCCTGAGTGAGGAAGCGTTGCAGGCACTGGAATCTGAAATCGAGACGCTGGGGCACCGGTTGGCTGAGACAAAGAACGAAACAGTCGCAGCCGATACCCGGCATGAACAGCGCAAGGTCGAGCAGCAACTTCAGGAAGAGACTCTACGTCTGAGTATCGAAGAGCAGAAACGTAGTGCTGGTCTCATCCAGCGCATACTCAATCTGGTACGTAAACTACCCGGAGAGATCGCTCTGGCGCAGTTACAGGCCGGGAGCAGCGTTTTGCCTTTGCAGCGGGAGACCGAACTGACAAAGCTGCGTCAGCAGGGCGAGACCCTAGAATCCCAACTGAGCCAAACCCGTCAACGCCATTCAACGGCACTGGACAGTTTGCAGCAACTGGCGGCATTTGAAGATGGCAGCATCATCGGTGATGGCCGTGCTGACTTCACTAGAGAGACCCAGGCATACGTATTCGAATCGCAGGGGCAACACTTCCAGTTGCTCGATGTGCCAGGCATCGAAGGCAATGAAACCAAAGTCAGTGAACAGATCAATAAGGCGCTCAAGCGTGCCCATGCTGTGTTCTATGTAACGTCTAAAGCGGCGCCACCACAGACCGGCGATGCGGGACGCCCCGGTACGCTTGAGAAAATCCAGGCGCAACTAGGTGCGCAGACGGAAGTATGGGCGCTCTACAACAAGCGCATCACCAACCCGATGGCGTTAAAAAAACCGACCCTGATCAGCTCTGACGAGCAGGCCAGTCTAAATGACCTAGACCAGATCATGCGCAGACAACTGGGAGATCATTACCAACGCAGCATGACACTTTGCGCGCTACCTGCGTTTTATGCCGCAGCCGACTGCCTAGTGCCTCGCTCCACCACTGCCAGCAGTCGCAAAAAATTCCTGGATGCAATGACACCAGATGTGCTGCTGGAAAAATCAGGGGTCAAGCCGTTCTACAAGCACCTCACCCAAGACCTGGTTACTGATGTAAAAGCCAAAATACGCCGTTCGAACATGAACAAGGTTCAACTCGCGATAACGGACGTTTGCTCAGAAGTAAAAACCATCCAGACAACGCAGTTTGCGCCGCTGACAAAAAAACTGAATGAAGAAGCCGAGAACGCTAGCCACCAATTGCGGATTGCGTTCAAGTCCCTCAATAGCCGGCTGAGCAATGCGGGCGAACAAGCCATCGGAGAATTTGAAGACATCGTGCGAAACCGCGTCTACGACCGAATTGATGACAACATCAGTAATGATGACTTCAAAACGGTACTAGAAAGCGTATTCGAGAGCGAGCAGTCCGCACTTCAAGACAAATTACCTGGAGCCTTGGATAAGCAACTCGATCTGTTTGAGAAGAATGTCAGTGAAATCGTTGAGCGTTTTGAATCGCACGCAAAGGACTTGCTGGCCGGCTATTCGCAGATCGGTAAGGCACGTCTGGCGGGAGACTTCAGCCTGAACGTGAATATCGATAACGGTATCAACGCGGTAGGGTTGCTGGCCACTTTGGCAGGTGGAGCTGCCCTGATCTGGAACCCTGTGGGTTGGGTGCTGATGACGCTTGGCGCAGTGACGTTACTCATCAGCCTCGCAAAAGCCTTGTGGAGCTTTTTTGACGACGACTACAAGAAAGGTCAGCAGCGCAAGGCCACCGATACCAATCTGGACAGCGCCTGTGAGGCGATTCGCGACAGCTTCCGCGAAACCCTCGCAGACGCGCTGCCGCCACTCAAAGAGAAAATAGAACAGATCTGTTCCGTCCTGCAGCAGCCCGCCCTGCAAGCCAAACACATCAATCAGAAACTCGACGCCGCCCATCTAGGCTTGAAAAAAATCGCCAACGATCTCAAAGCATAAGGAACTGCACAATGAATTCGACCTTGGAACTCTTCCTGAACCAGAACAACAAGGCCTTGGCGCTGCTGGGGAAACTGCAAGTGTTTCTTGAGCAGGGATTGGCGCTAGGGGTCAACATAGACCCAACGCTGTTGAGCAAACTCGAGCATGCCAGCCAAAACCTGGCCGATGAAAAACTTAAGATTGCGTTGATTGGTGGCTTCTCTGAGGGGAAGACGTCCATCGCTGCTGCGTGGATGGAACGTCTCGACAAATCCAGCATGAATATCAGTCAGCAGGAGTCGTCGAACGAAGTAAAAGTCTACGAAGTGGATGACAACTTTGTGTTGATCGACACCCCTGGTCTGTTCGGCTTCAAGGAACAATACAACGCCGATATCGATGCGGTGGAAAAGTACAAGGACATCACGCGCAAATACGTGAGCGAAGCGCACTTGGTGCTCTATGTGATGAACTCCACCAACCCGATCAAGGACAGCCACAAAGACGACTTGAACTGGCTTTTCCGAACGCTTGACCTGCTGCCGCGTACGGTCTTCGTGTTGAGCCGCTTCGATGAAGTGGCAGACGTGGAGGATGAGTCCAGCTACGCGCAGCATCTGCAGGTCAAGCGCCACAACGTTGAAAACCGTCTGCGCGAATCCATCGGTGCCAATGATGCGGAGGTAGCTGCACTGAGTATCGTTGCGGTAGCAGCGAATCCGTTCGACATGGGTACGGATTACTGGCTCGAACGTCTGGGCCAGTTCAAGACGCTGTCGCACATTGGCACCTTACAGCAAGCCACTGCCGGAAAAATTCAATCCAGTGGAGGGCCAGCTGCAATTGTGGAGCAGGCACGCAAGAGCGTGATCCTCAATGTACTACACAAGGAACTACCCGTGGCGGTGGAAAACGACCAACGCCTGGGCGACGAAGTAGAGCGCCTGACCGGCGTGAGCCGCACGCTCACCCGACAGCTCGATGGTGCCAAAGGACAGATTGGAGAGGTGCGCATCGGCTTGCGCGAGTTTGTGACCCGCTATTTTTCCGGGCTGATCATGCGCGCAGAAGGCTTGACCCAAGAGACCTTCAAGGAGTTTTTCGAGCGCGAAATAGGCCGCGATGGCGTGATGGTGACCACTCGTTTGCAGAATGAATTCGATCGTCAACTCAACGGGGTCAGCCAAGAGTTGAGCCGTATGCGTCTGAGCTTCGACTCCGAAATCGATCACTTCAACACGAACGTGATCAACCTGGGCAAGCAGGGCGTTAACTACGTCATCAAGGGCAACTTGATCAACAACGGCAGTATCCTGGCGGCTCGTGACGGCATCGTCAGCGTGGCAAAAACTCTCGGAGTAGATTTGGGCAAGGCTCTCAAGTTCAAGCCTTGGGGGGCGGTCAATCTGGCGAAGAACCTCAACGGGATCTTGTCGGTGGCTGGCCTGGCGCTTGAAGCCTGGGATAGCTACGAACGTAAGAAACGTGAAGAACAGTTCAGAAAGGCCATCACCGAGATGGTCGACAACTTCAACACTCAACGTGAAGAACTGCTGGCAATGATTCAGGATGCCTCATTCGAAAAAAACTTCTTCCCGGACTTTGCCTTGCTCGGCGCAAATGCCGCTGACGTTCAGGTGGCCATCGATACCCAAAATAAACTGCGTGAGCAATTCCGTGAATGGCGCGAAAGCGGAGAGCTGATCGAAGCCGAGTTCACACGGATCGAAGGATAGAGCCCAAGCTGGAGTTGAGCGTTTAGGGTGCTGGGCCCATGCGCGTCGCAAGTTTG
>NZ_MTSB01000029.1 GCF_002093745.1 Pseudomonas graminis | reverse complement strand
TGCGAGGTCACCTAAAGAGATCATGATCACGCAGCTTGGATTTACCGCCATTCACCTAATCTTCGGCGCACTTATTATTTGGGGAGGCTGGGTAATGTTTTCAGACAGTCCGCACCGGCTCATCACTGTAATATTAGCGTTTGCAGGAAATCTTGCTTACTACACAGGCCTGCTCATCCGCCAAAAAACCATCTACAACTACACCATAAGAACTGACTGCGCCCACGTGGAGTACTACCTCCACTATCCCGACTTTGCCTCAGCCTTCTTCAAAGGCATTGCCATCGCCGTCATCCTGACACTCATTTTCGTCGCCGTTCTCACCGGCTCATTGCTCTTTCTGGTCGGTCCGGTAGCCATTGCCTGTGTCGCCGCCGTCAAACTGCTGAGCTGGGAAAACCCCATTCACCACGAACAAAGTCTGCCTTGGGGCGAGTACAACTTTGTTACGGTCGACCGCAAGCGTCTGATGATCATCACGCACCGCACGGATGTCACCCTCGGTTTCGAGGCCCGTTTCCAGCACGAAGTGCTGTTTAACAAGTACCTCAATTTCCTTCACACCGTACTGCCCACCACTGCCGAATTCACCGAAAAAGCCTGGAAGTGATAGTGCGCTCAGGCTAACTTACAGCCCGGACAATCCAGCCAACCTCTACTCAGGCTCCTCATGATCCAGATCCGCCCCATGACCCCGGAAGACTTCGACCGCTTCTGGCCCACCTTTCAGGCTGTTGTCATCGCTCAGGAAACCTATGCGTACGACCCTGCCCTCACTCAGGAGCAAGCCCGCAGTCTGTGGGTGGAGCTGCCGCTGCACACGTTGATCGCCGAGGAAGACGGTCAGCTTTTGGGCAGTTATTACCTCAAAGCCAATGCGGCTGGGCCGGGCAATCACGTCTGCAACTGTGGCTACATGGTGACGGGCGCGGCGCGAGGTCGTGGTGTGGCGCGGTTGATGTGCGAACACTCGCAACAACTGGCGCGGGACAGCGGTTTTCTGGCGATGCAGTTCAATTCAGTGGTTGCCAGCAACGAGGTCGCCGTGGCGTTGTGGGCGAAGCTGGGTTTCGAAACGGTCGGGCGTTTGCCCAAGGCTTATCGCCATGCCCGTCTGGGTCTGGTGGATTGCCTGGTGATGTTCAAGTGGCTGGCTGAAGCGCCAGTGGCGGCTGAACCCGTGCAACCCAAGCTGATCGGTCGCAAGAATATCGAATCAGTGGTGTCACGCCCGCGTCGAAGATAAGCACACATAAAAACGGGGCGCGCTCAACAAAATGGCGGCCCCGTTTTCGATACTGCTCAGCGCTTATTGACCAGCACTCACCTCGGACTGCTTTTGCAGCAATACCCGCGTCACGCGACGTTCTTCCACACCCACCACTTTCAGGTTCCAGCCCTGCCAGTTCAGGCTGTCACCCGTGGACGGCAAACGGTCCAGCAGGCTCATGACCAACCCGGCCAGTGTCTGATAGTCCTCGGTGGCCTTGGCCTGGAAGCCGGTTCGTTCGCGGATCAGGCTCAGGTTCAGGGCTCCGGAGACCACGAAGTCTTCACCCTGCACAACAATGTCCGGGCCTTCCACTTCGCTGGCGTCAGGCAACTGGCCGGCGATGGACTCCAGAATGTCGGTCATGCTCAATACACCAATGAAATCACCGAACTCATTGACCACGAATGCAATGTGCGTCGACTCCTTGCGCATCTGTTCCAGGGCGTTGAGGATCGTGAAGTTTTCCAGCAGGTTGATGGCCTTGCGTGACATCAGCTTCAAGTCCGGCTGATTACCGGCCAGCAACTCCTTGAACAGCTCTTTTTTATGCACGAACCCCAGTGGTTCATCAATGCCGCCTTCGCCAATCAATGGCAGTCGCGAATACGATGAGTGCATCAGCTTCAGGCGAATCTTCTCGGCATCATCGTTCAGATCGATGTAGTCGATTTCAGCCCTCGGTGTCATCACCGTGCGAATCTGCCGCTCTGCCAGTTGCAGCACGCCGCTGATCATCACACGCTCGCGACGATCGAATACCGGCTCGTTGCTTTCGCCTTCAAGCATGTCGGTGATTTCTTCATCGACATCGCCAGACTCCAGCCGGCGACCGCCCAACAGGCGCATCACCGCATGAGCAGCACGCTCACGGCGTGGCAAGTGACCGTGCGCCGACTTCTTGCTGCGCTTGCGAGCGATCTGGTTGAACACCTCGATAAGGATCGAGAAGCCGATGGCCGCATACAGATAACCCTTGGGAATATGGAAACCCAGGCCTTCGGCGGTCAGGCTGAAACCGATCATCATCAGGAAGCCCAGACAGAGCATGATCACCGTCGGGCGGCTGTTGACGAATTTGGTCAGCGGCTTGCTGGCAATCATCATCAGACCGATGGAGAAAATCACCGCGATCATCATCACCGACAGGTGTTCGACCATACCGACCGCTGTGATCACGGCATCCAGCGAGAACACGGCATCGAGCACCACGATCTGCGCCACGATGGGCCAGAACAACGCGTAGCCCGCGTTACCGGCGCGCTGGGCGACATGGCCTTCCAGTCGTTCATGCAATTCCATGGTGGCCTTGAACAGCAGGAACACACCGCCGAACAGCATGATCAGGTCACGCCCGGAGAAGGTTTTGTCGAATACCTCGAACAACGGCTCAGTCAGCGTCACCATCCAGGAAATGCTCGCCAACAGGCCGAGGCGCATGATCAATGCCAGCGACAGGCCGATGACGCGCGCTTTGTCGCGTTGTTCTGGCGGCAGTTTGTCGGCCAGGATGGCAATAAACACCAGGTTATCGATACCCAGCACCAGCTCCAGCACGATGAGGGTCAGCAGGCCAAGCCATGCCGTGGGGTCAGCGATCCATTCCATGGTAGTTATGCAGCCTCACGAGAAAAATGACAGAGAGTGGCATGGGTCACTGTAGACCAGACGTGATCGCGAACCGTCAAACATGGCGTTGCAACGTCCGGACGCGAAGGTCTGACGGGGTCGAAACAGTTCAAGAGGCTGGATGACTCAGTGCGGAGATGAAGCGGCCTGCTCGGTGAAAGGGGGATCACCGGACAACCATAGGCGATAAACGGAGGACAACTCGGAGGCTCCTGGAGGGTATTCATACGGTCCTGAAAATCAATACGGGCGCTGATCGTACAATACACACAGATGTTTCGCGCGCTGAAGAAGTATTACAAGACTTGACCGGTCAGCCTGTTCATAACGCAGCGCCAACGCGCGCGGGGCGACGTTTTGTCACACCTCCAGACACGACCAGCTGTCTGACAACGGCAGGCTGCGGGTAGAATGATGCAGCTTATTTGTTTTAAAATGTGTCCATAACGTCAGACACACGCCGTGCCTTTTGCGAAGCGCCACACATCGCCCTGCACTGCCCGCCTGATCAGAATCATAAAAAGAAAGCCCGTCATAGACGGGCTTTTTTCGTTTTCAGGTTTTGTGCCCCGATGCCCGCTCCGGCATCACGGCAAACCGTTTTCTTAACCTTTGAGGTGATATCCCCATGCTGCGCATTGTTGTCGTTCATCTGTTCCAGTGGTTCAAACGCCTGTCTTCGGCGCTGCTCTTTCGCAGCGCAGAGGACAACTACTCCCGCAGCTTCACACGGGAGCACGAAGACGAAGGCCGCTGGACTTTTGTGTCGATTGCCATTGTTCTGACCCTCAGCCTCTACTGCCTGGCAGGCCTCGGTTACTACGCCAAGACCAACATCTGGGACGGCTTCACGCTGGCACAGAAAGAAAACATCGCTCAGGCAATGATCGTCAGCTCGCAAAACCTCTGAGCACGACAGTGTGACGTCCGGACGGGGAAGCGAGCGCTTCCCCGTTTTCGTTCTGGCGGCTTGTCACAGGGTACGATTTCTGCGAGAAAACCCCCCTGTCATCTTCACGGGATAACCGGCAATGAGCATTGAATTACAGGTCACCGATCTGCACCCTGGCGATGGCAAGGAAGTGGTCAAGGGCGCGCTGATCACCACCCATTACACCGGCACGCTGAAAGACGGCACGGTGTTCGATTCCTCGCATGAACGTGGCAAGCCGTTTCAGTGCGTGATCGGCACCGGACGCGTCATCAAAGGCTGGGACCTGGGCCTGATGGGCATGAAGGTGGGGGGCAAGCGCACACTGTTCGTGCCGGCACACCTGGCCTATGGCGACAGAGCGATGGGCGCGCACATCACGCCCGGCTCCGACCTGACGTTCGAAATAGAACTGCTGGAAGTGCTGACCCGCGACGACTGAATGCCTGACATTCGGTTAAACCTGACCGGGATCACGCCGATAACCCTGACAAGGCATAAGCCCGATTGCTTGTTATCGCGGAAAAAGCCATGCTCCGGGCATGGCATTTCAGGTCTTCGCACAGGAACACGTATGGCGCTCAATAAGTCGACTCAAGAGCTGAAAAAGCACTTGAAAGGCACCGCAACGAATCTCGAAAGTACGGCAGAAGAAATCCTCAAGCTTGCTTCGCAAATGAAAGACGTGGACGTCACGGCCATTCTGCAGATGGTCAATCGGCTGTATAGCGACGCCGACCAGCTCAAAGCCTACGCTGATGAGGTCAGGGCAAAAAGAATAGTACGTGCCAAACCGCTATGACCTGCTGAAACCACCGACACGACGCGCTTCCACCGGTCCCGAGGACCTTTGATGCTGCCATCGCCCACCAACGTCAGCGCCAGCCCCAGGCACCTGCATATGCAGAAGTGGCGTGGCCGGGTCGGCATGGCGCTGGCGGCCAGCCTTTCCGTGCTGGCAGGCATGACGGATGCGATCGGCTTCATGGCGACCGGGGATTTCGTCTCGTTCATGAGCGGTAATACCACCCGCCTCGCGGTCGCGATCAGTGACGGCGATATGAACGTGACCGCCCGACTGACGCTGGCCATCTTCGCGTTCATCAGCGGCAACGCGCTGGGCGTCATTGTTGCCCGACTAGGCGGCCGACGCGCCCTGCCTTTGCTGCTGAGTATTGCCACGCTGCTGTGCGCCGCTGCGGCATGGCCCTTGGCAAACAACATACTGGCCCTGATCTGGGCGATTCTGGCGATGGGCATGCTCAACGCGGCTGTCGAGCAGGTCAACGGACTGCCGGTCGGCCTGACTTACGTCACAGGCGCGCTGTCACGCTTCGGGCGCGGTCTGGGCCGCTGGATGCTGGGAGAGCGCCGGGATGGCTGGCGCATTCAATTGATCCCCTGGATCGGCATGTTCATTGGCGCGGTGATCGGCGCAATCCTTGAACAACGTCTTGGGCTGAATGCCTTGCTGGTCAGTGGCAGCCTGTCGGCGATCCTGGGCCTGGTGTCATTGAAAATCCCTCATCGCTGGCAACGCCGCTACATGCCCCGCTGAACGCTGAGATTCCCATTCGCTGAAATACGTTTACCATACGCCGCCTTTCACAACCGACCGCTGTCATGACCCCTGAAGCACTAAGCATTTTGCAACAGCACCTGCTCGACGCGTTGAGCAACGTTCCCGATGAAACCCGCCGCCTGTTTCACGGCCGTGGCCGTGTGTGGCCAGGGCTGGAACACGTCACTGTGGACTGGATGCAGGGCGTGGTGCTGGTCTGTGTGTTCAAGGAACCGCAACCGGACGAGCTGGAAGCACTGAGGCACGTGCTCACCGGGCTGATCGACACGCCTCAGTGGCGGCAAAGCCAGGCTCACACCTTACTGCTGCAGCACCGTTATCTGCCGCAAAGCACCACACAGTGGCTGACTGGCGAGGTCATGGACGAATGGGTGATCACCGAAAACGGTTTGCGCTACAAGGTCGATTTTGGCAAGAAGCAGAACAGCGGCCTGTTTCTGGACATGCGCTACGGGCGTGACTGGGTGCGGGCACAGGCCAGGGGCAAGCGCATTCTGAACCTGTTCGCCTACACCTGTGGCTTCTCGGTCGCCGCCCTTGCCGGCGGTGCGGACCACGTGGTGAATCTGGACATGGCCCGCGCTGCGCTGAATCGCGGTCGCGAGAACCATCGCCTCAACGACCACGACCTCGGTCGCGTGACGTTTCTGGGGCACGACCTGTTCAAGTCGTGGGCCAAGGTGACTCGCTCGGGGCCTTACGACCTGATCATCATTGACCCGCCTTCCTTCCAGAAAGGCAGCTTCATGCTTGATAAGGACTATCAGCGCGTATTGCGCCGCCTGCCGGAGTTGCTGGAAGAAGACGGCTTGGTGCTGGCTTGCATGAACGACCCCGCGACAGGCCCGGACTTTCTGATCGAGCACACTGCAATCGAAGCGCCCTGCCTGCGTTTCCAGCAACGCCTGGAAAATCCTCCGGAGTTCCCGGACGACCGCGTTGACGGCGGCCTGAAGGCGCTGGTGTTTAAGGCCGAAGGGTTGAGCCGGACGGGATGGGCGTAAGCGGTCCAGGATCGCTCGGGACAACGCTTCAATCCACCTGCCCAAAGACCTGACTGGGCCGCCGCAACGACGGGTCAAACGGGTTGATTCGAGCGCTGATGGTCGCCGCCTCGCGCTTGAGCAACTCGACCACCGTCATCAGCCGATCAGGTCCCAGACGGTCGCTGATCGTCGCCACGCTGAGCGCCGCCACTGCACGACCGCTACGGTCCAGAATCGGTACCGCCAGCCCGGCCATGCCTGGCAGCGCACCGGTGTTGCGGCCCGCGTAGCCGAGGCGGCGCACGTTGTCGACCTCGGAGCGCAAAAACACTTCGTCGTACAGATGAAAATCCTTGAGCCGTGGCAAGTTGTAGGCAATCACCGTTTCCCGCTCGTCCTCGGGCAGAAATGCGAGAATCGCCAGGCTGCCCTGCCCCACGCCCAACGCCACACGGCCACCAATATCGCCGGTGAAGGTGCGGATCGGGTACGGACCTTCACTGCGGTCCAGGCAGATGGCATCAAAACCGCTGCGCGCCAGCAGAAACAGCGAGTCGCCCAGCGAAGCAGACAGGCGCAGCAGGCTGGGCCGCACGAGGTCGCGCAAGTTGCCGGTGTTGCCTGCGCGCGCCGCCAGCACAAAGAACTCGATGCTCAGGCGGTAGCGCTTGCTGAGCGCATCCTGTTCGACCATGCCTTCGTCCATCAGGCTGCGCAGCAAACGGTGCGTGGTGGGTTGCGACAAGCCGACACGTTGCGCCAGTTGCGTGACGCGCTCACCGCCTTCATCGCATTCGCCAAGGCAACGAAGCAGAGCGAACAGCCGGGATACAGCCCCCACGCCAACCTCGGCAGCACCTGAATTTCGATCAGTGGAATCTTTCACAATTAAATCTCTATTTTTATTCATTCAATGAATTTATCTGAATAAATATGTTGTTCAGTGAAATTCCCTGTTGAGCGCATCCTAGCCTTCGTCCTACTCTCAGTCCACAGGGGCGATTTGAACAATCATCGGCAGCCGACTCAGAGCGAGCGCCAACGTCCACAGAATGGCATGACTTCATTTCGCATCTGCCCAGACAAACGCGCGCCACGGCTCGCACGCACAAAGGTGGAAGCAGGCATGGCATTTCTGCAGCTCGAAGGTCTCTCCAAACGCTACGGTTCAATAGACGCCGTGGTCGCCACTCACCTGGCGGTGGACAAGGGCGAATTCGTTTCACTGCTCGGCCCTTCCGGCTGCGGCAAAACCACTACCCTGCAAATGATCGCCGGTTTCGTTGACGTCAGCGACGGACGCATTGTGCTCGACGGCCGCGACATCACCCACGCCAAACCCAGCAGCCGGGGCCTGGGCGTGGTGTTCCAAAGCTACGCGCTGTTTCCGCACATGACCGTGGCCAATAACGTGGCGTTCGGCCTGCGTATGCGCAAGGTTCCTGAAGCGGACCTCAAGGTGCGGGTGAGCAAAGTGCTGAAGCTGGTTCGACTCGATCAGCATGCGGAACGCTATCCACGTGAGCTGTCCGGTGGGCAGCGGCAACGGGTCGCGCTGGCCAGGGCGCTGGTGATCGAGCCACCGGTGTTGCTGCTTGATGAACCGTTGTCCAATCTGGACGCCAACCTGCGCGAAGAAATGCAGTTCGAAATTCGCCGCATTCAGAATGAAGTCGGCATCACCACACTCATGGTGACTCACGATCAGGCCGAAGCCCTGTCGATCAGTGACCGGGTGGTGGTCATGCAGGCGGGACGCATCACTCAGATCGATGAGCCATACACGCTCTACGAACACCCCCGCACCCGCTTCATCTCGGGCTTCGTGGGCAAGGCCAATATGTTGCAGGGCGATCTGGACAGCAGCGGCTGCCCGCAGATTCGCCAGTTGCCCGGCGACGGCGCACTGACCCTGAGCCTGCGTCCGGAGAAAATCGACCTTGTCGCGCCGGGCTGCGGCCGTCTGTCCGGGCGCATCGTCATCCGCTACTTTCTCGGCAGCCAGTGGCTGTATCGCATTCAGACCGGCATCGGCGAAATCACCGTGGTCCGTCGCAACGATGGTCAAGCCCCGCTGGAAGAAGGCGCAGCGGTCGGTATGGACTGGCCGAGCGAGTTGCTGCGCGTGCTGGACGCCGACGAGGTGCGCGCATGAGCCTGATGACTGAAATGCGTCAGGGCCGGCGCGGCTATTGGCTGTCGGCGCCAGCACTGGCGCTGTACATCGGCTTGCTGGTACTGCCGCTGGGGCTGACGCTGCTACTGTCGTTCAACGTCTTTGATTATCAGGTCGGGGTGAAAAGCGACAGCTACACGCTGGCCAATTACACGGCCGTGATCACTGACTCGTATTTCTATGAAATCTTCCTGCGCACCTTCTGGATCAGTGCTCTCGTGACCCTGCTCTGTGTGCTGATCGGCGTACCGGAAGCCTACATCCTGAGCCGCATGGGCACGCCGTGGCGCTCGATTTTCCTGATTCTGATCCTCACGCCGCTGCTGATTTCGGTGGTCGTCCGGGCCTTTGGCTGGAGCCTGCTGCTGGGCGCAGACGGCTTGATCAATCAGGCCATCCAGTTCATGGGCGGTCGCCCCGTGAAACTGCTGTACACCCCCTTTGCGGTGATCATCGCGCTGGTGCATGTGATGTTGCCGTTCATGATCATTCCGGTCTGGACTTCTTTGCAGAAACTCGACCCCACCGCTGAACAGGCCGCGCTGTCGCTGGGTGCCAGCCAGGCGAAAGTCATGCGCCTGATCGTTCTGCCGCAGGTCATGCCCGGCGTGCTGTCCGGCTCGCTGATCGTCTTCGGGCTGGCCGCCAGCTCTTTCGCCATTCCCGGCCTGCTGGGCGGTCGCCGCCTGAAAATGGTTGCCACCGTGATCTACGACCAATACCTCTCGGAACTGAACTGGCCGATGGGCGCAACCCTGGCAGTGGCGCTGCTGCTGGTCAATCTGCTGGTGATGCTGTCCTGGAACCGCATGATCGAAGGCCGTTACAAGAAAACCCTGGGGGAATGATCCATGTCCAAGAACGGTCCTTTGGCCCTGTCGTTTCATGCATTGGTAGTGATTTTCATGATGGCCCCGCTGGTCGTGGTGTGCCTGGTGGCCTTCACCCCGGAAAACACCCTGAGCCTGCCCACCACTGACTTTTCGCTGCGCTGGTTCAAGGCGGTGTTCGAGCGGGCCGATTTTATCGATTCGTTTTATAACAGCCTGATGCTGGCCTTTGTGTCGGCGACCCTGGCGACGCTGATTGCGGTGCCTGCCGCGCTGGCAATCACCCGGCACACCTTCCCGGGCCGCAACTTTTTCAACGCGCTGTTCTTGTCGCCCATCATCATTCCGCATCTGGTGCTGGGGGTGGCCATGCTGCGCCTGTTTGCGCTGATGGGGGTGAACGGCAGTTTCACCTGGCTGATTTTCGCTCACGTGCTGGTGATCACGCCCTACGTGCTGCGCCTGGTACTGGCGGCGGCCATCGGCATCGACCGCAGTGCCGAACACGCCGCCGAGTCGTTGGGGGCAAACCGGTTCACGCTGTTTCGCCAGATCACCCTGCCCATGATTTTGCCCGGTGTGGCGGGCGGCTGGTTGCTGGCGTTCATCAACAGCTTCGATGAAGTCACGCTGTCGATCTTCGTGACCTCGCCCGCCACCCAGACCCTGCCGGTGCGCATGTACGTCTACGCCACTGAATCCATTGACCCGATGATGGCCGCAGTGTCGGCCCTGGTCATCGCCCTGACGGCCGCCACCATGATCCTGCTCGACCGGGTCTACGGGCTGGACCGTGTGCTGGTCGGCAAACACTAACCCGGAGGGTTGACGTTATGCCTCTGCTGAAAAGACTGGTCGAACGCGACCGCCCGGTGCTCTCTTTCACCCTTGATGGCCAACCGGCCAGTGGTCTGTTGGGCGACACCTTGCTGACGGCGGTACTGACCGAAAGTGAACACCTGCGCGGCAGCGATTTCAGCGCCGAACCGCGTGCAGGATTCTGCATGATGGGCGCCTGTCAGGATTGCTGGGTCAGGCTGGGCGACGGCCAGCGAGTGCGCGCCTGCTCAACCTTGCTGGAGGCCGGTCACGCTGTGATTCGCGAACCGGGGCGGTGCCTATGAGCAATGACAAGGTTGCCATTATCGGCGCAGGCCCGGCAGGCATTCGCGCTGCGCAGACCCTTCTGGCCCACGGTATCAGAGCCTGCCTGATCGATGAAGGTTTGCGCGGCGGCGGTCAGGTCTATCGTCGCCAGCCGGAAAACTTCAAGCGTTCGGCCAAAGCGCTTTACGGTTTCGAGCGTGGCAAGGCGGTTGCCGTCCATCAAACGCTTGATGCGTTGGCCACGCAGATCGACTATCGACCGCAAACGCTGGTCTGGAACGCCGAAGACAATCGGCTCGACACCTTGCAGAACGGCACAGCCGGCACCGTCGACTTTACCCGGTTGATTGTCGCCACAGGGGCTACCGACCGGGTGCTGCCCGTACCCGGCTGGACACTGCCCGGCGTGTACAGCCTGGGCGCGGCGCAGGTCGCCCTCAAATATCAGGGCTGCGCCATTGGCGAGGGCGTGGTGTTCTGCGGCAGCGGGCCGCTGTTGTACCTGGTGGCTTATCAGTATGCCAAGGCCGGCGCGAACGTCGTGGCGGTGCTGGACAGCGCGCCGTTCTCGGCCCAGTGCAAGGCGCTGCCTGCGCTGCTCGGCCAGCCAGCGACGCTCGCTAAAGGCCTGTATTACCGGGCGTGGTTGTCTGCCCGAGGCATTCCGGTGCATCAAGCTGCCACCCTCTCACGCATCGTGGGCAAACAACGAGTCGCCGGCATCCATTGGGAGCGCAACGGCCAAGCGGGCCAACTGGTGTGCGATGCCGTGGCGTTTGCACACGCGCTGCGCAGCGAGACCCAACTGGCAGACCTGCTGGGCTGTGAATTCGCCTGGAGTCAGTTGAACCGCGCCTGGCTGCCCGGCCGCGATGATTGCGGGCGCAGCAGCGTATCAGGTGTGTATCTGGCAGGCGACGGCGCCGGAATCATGGGCGCAGACGCTGCTGAAATGGCCGGTGAGCTTGCCGCGCTCGCCCTGCTGCAGGATTGCGGCATCGGGGTGGACGCCGTGCGGGTGAGCGATTTGAAAATGAGCCTGCAACGCATCGAACACTTTCGTCACGGGCTGGAAACGGCGTTCCCGTTCCCCGAGAAGTGGGCCGCAAACGTGCCGGATGAAACCGTAGTCTGCCGCTGTGAAGAGGTGACGGCAGGTGACATCCGCAGCACCGTTCAGGACGGTCATTGGGAGATCAATCGAGTCAAGGCCATTTGCCGGATCGGCATGGGCCGCTGCCAGGGCCGGATGTGCGGGTTGGCAGCAGCGGAATTGATCGCCCACGAAAGCGGACGCCCGGTGGATCAGGTCGGTCGCCTGCGCGGCCAGGCGCCCATCAAGCCGCTGCCGTTCGGCGTGCAGGCACCTTCAGGGGAGCCGCAATCATGAGCGCAGCGATTGAAGCAGACGCGATTATCATCGGCGGCGGTATTGTCGGCGCGTCGGCAGCCTTGGCGCTGGCCCGCAACGGCAAGCGCGTCACTCTGCTGGAGCGCGACTTTTGCGGCTCGCACTCCAGCGGCGTCAATTATGGCGGCGTGCGACGTCAAGGCAGGCCACTCTCGCAGTTGCCGTTGTCGCAGCGGGCGCACCAGATATGGGGAGGCCTGCGTGAACTGATCGGCATCGACGGCGAATACCAGCGTTCCGGTCACCTCAAGCTGGCGCGCAGCGAGCAGGACATGAACGCCTTGCGCGCCTACGCCGAAGCCAGTCAGGGGTTTGGTCTGGACCTGCAATTGCTTGACCGCGAGCAACTGCGCGCGCGTTATCCCTGGGCGGGCGATGTCGCGGTCGGTGCGTCCCTGTGCGCCGATGACGGGCACGCCAATCCGCGTCTGGTATCACCGGCCTTTGCCCGCGCCGCTCGCCAGGCAGGTGCGCAGATTATCGAACAGGCGGCCGTGACAGACGTCAGCCATGATGCCGATGTCTTTACCGTCAAAACGGCCAATGGCCTGGCACTGCGAGCCCCCTGGCTGCTTAACTGCGCCGGGGCCTGGGCCGGGAAGCTGGCAGCGCACTTCAACGAGCCGGTGCCGATGTATTCCGGGCATCCCGCGATGCTGGTGACCGAACCGCTGCCCATGTTCATGGACGTCAGCACAGGCGTCGAAGGCGGCGGTATCTATGCCCGGCAAGTGGCACGCGGCAACTGCGTGCTGGGCGGCGGGCAGGGTTTTGCACTTGACCCTGCCCGCGCCAGACCGGGTCAGGCCGCGTTGCTGGACATTCTGCGTAACGCCGTCGAACTCTACCCGCCGCTCGCCGGCGCCCAGGCCATTCGTACCTGGAGCGGCACCGAAGGCTATCTGCCGGACCGTGAACCGGTACTGGGTCCGAGCCTGACTCAGCCGGGCCTGTTGCACGGTTTCGGCTTTGCCGGAGCCGGCTTTCAGATCGGTCCTGCGGCTGGCGAAGCGCTGGCCGAATGGGTCTGCCACGGCGCTTCATCCATTTCGCTCGATGCCTTTTCCATCGGTCGCTTCCGACCAGCCCGCGTTCAAGAAACTGCCGAACTCGCTCCAAACGCCATCCCATTGCACAGAGGAAGATCGTCCCTATGAAAAGTATCAAACCTCTCGCCCTCAGCGGCCTGTCATGCGTGCCCTTCGCAGCGCTACTTGCGTCCATGCCGGTCCAGGCTGAACCCACGCTGTATCTGGGCATGAACGGTGGAACGATGGAGCGGCTCTACGCCGACCAGGTGCTGCCTGCGTTTGAAAAGGCCAACAACGTCAAGGTCGTGATTGTGCCGGGCACGTCGGCCGACATCCTGGCCAAGGTTCAGGCCAGCAAGGACAACCCGCAGATGCACGTCATCTTTCTGGACGACGGCATCATGTACCGGGCTATTTCAATGGGTTTGTGCGACACCCTGCAACCCAGCGACAGCCTTGCCGAGCTGCCGGCCAAGGCAAAAATCAAGGAGCAGGCAGCGGCAGTCAGCCTGGGGGTGACGGGCCTGGCCTACAACACCCGGATGTTCAAGGAGAAAGGCTGGAGTACACCGACGTCATGGATGGACCTGGCCGACAAGCGCTTCAAGGACAAGGTCGTGTTCCAGTCACTGGCCTCTTCGACGTTCGGCCTGCATGGCTTTCTGATGTTCAACCGTATTCAGGGCGGCAGCGAGAAAGACGTCGAGCCTGGCTTCAAGGCCTGGCCAAAAACCATCGGCCCCAACGTGCTGGAATACATCGCCAGCTCGGCGAAGATTTCCGAAATGGTGCAGACCGACGAAGCCGCGTTGTTTCCATTGACGCCGACGCAAGTCACCGCGTTGAAGATCAAGGGCGTGCCGGTGGAATACGCGTCGCCCAAGGAAGGTGGCGTCGTGCTGAACGTGGCTGAATGCGCAATCGCCAACAACAACCAGCCGGAACTGGCCCAGAAACTGGCGGCCTACTTGCTCACGCCCGAGGCTCAGGCGCCTGCTCTGGAGTTCGGTGACCAGATCCCGTCCAACCCGAAAACCCCGACCACCGACAAGACCCGTGCGCAGGTCGAGGCCATGGAAAAATACCTGGAAACGGCGGTGACCATCGATTGGGATCAGGTCAATCAGATCCGGCCCGAGTGGAACGCCCGCTGGAGCCGCAGCATCGAGCGCTAGCAGGTCCGGAGCTGCCCGCTGGTAGAACGTCATCCGCCAGCGGCAAGGTCACAAAACTAAAAATCCATGCATTCATTACCGCACGGCAAATTATTTCAACTTATTACTGCATAGCGCAGTCCCACCGTTACGCCCTCTTCTCGGGGCGCATTCAACGGTGGTTCTTTCTCTATGAGTTTTATGGTCTGCATGGGCGTGCTCGGCGTGTTGTTAATGCTGCTGGCACTGACCTCTTCCTATCTGCGCTGGATGCCGGTGACGACATCCGCCGTCTGCCTGGCGTTCGGCTTCGGTATCGGCCCGATGGGGCTCGATATCGTCGATCTGGATTTCAACGAATCCCGCGAGTGGCTGGAGCGCCTTACCGAGGTGGCCGTGCTGTTCTCATTGTTCGGCACGGGTATCAAGTTGCGCCTGCCGCTGAGCGGCAAGGCCTGGCATTCGGCTTACTGGCTGGCCGGGCCGGTGATGCTGGCAACGATTGCCGGGGTGAGTGTTGCCGCGCACTACCTGTTCGGTATCGACTGGGGCGTGTCGCTGCTGCTCGGTGCCATGCTGTCGCCAACCGATCCGGTCCTGGCGGGAATGGTGCAGGTCAACAGCGCGCAGGATCAGGATCGGCTGCGTTTTGGCCTGTCGGGCGAGGCCGGGCTCAACGATGGCACGGCATTTCCCTTCGTGATCTTTGCCCTGCTCTACCTGACCTCTGGCGGAGGAATGGCCAACTGGGTGCAGGACTGGCTGCTCAAGGACCTGATCTGGGCAGTTCCCGCCGGGCTTTTGATCGGCTATGGCATGGGACGAGGCGTCGGGCATCTGATGATCTTCCTGCGCGTGAAAAATGCTGACAGCACCACCTCGCCCAACGACTTTCTGGCCTTGGCGCTTATCGCGCTGGCGTATGTGTTCGCCCAGAGCGTGGGAGCCTTCGGCTTTCTATCGGTATTCGCCGCAGGGTTTGGCTTGCGCCAGGCCGAGGTCCGTGCAACCTGCTCGGACCTGCCTTCAGAGCACGTGGCGCAGCCGGTGCTCGGGCACATGACAGCTTCTCTCGAAAAAGGCACTGTGGCCGACACCAATGACCTGAGCGATTCACAACTGGCGGCTGGCGTGATGATGGGCGACATGCTGGTGTTCGGCAGTCTGGTGGAACGCGCAATGGAAGTGCTGCTGATCACCCTGCTGGGCGCGGCACTGGCAACCTACTGGGACTGGCGCGCCATCGGTCTGGGGCTGGCACTGTTTTGCGTTATCCGCCCGGTGAGTGTCTGGCTGCTGATCAGTCGGCGTCTGCTCAACCCGAAACAGAAAGCACTGGTTGGCTGGTTCGGCATTCGCGGTATCGGCAGCCTCTATTACTTGTGCTTTGCCCTGTCCCACGGCCTGGCCGACGATGTCGGGCACGTTGTGATCGGCATGACGCTGTCGGTGGTGGCACTCAGCATCCTTCTGCACGGCATCAGCATTCAACCGCTGCTGGAGCGTTATGAGCGCAGCGCTTCAGCCAACCCTGAGAGATAAGGACAAGCCAGGCGCTGGCCATAGAGCAGGTCGATGAGCGTATCGGAACAAGCAATTGGACTGCGGCATTTCGACTCGGTTAGCGTGGCGGGGATCCAGACTGTGCAACCTGGGCTTCTATGGCTAATATGAAGCGTGATCAAGGCACTCTGCCAGCCTGTACGCCAGCGCAACACCGCATTCAGTGTGCAAAAGTCCTGAACGCCTGTTAAACCCTGGCCTCCAAACGGAATGCAGTTTTATCAAACAGTTAGAAGGTGAAATGTCAGAACCCGTCCTGATGGACCGCTTTGCACGCAAAGTCGATTATCTGCGCATGTCGGTCACCGACCGGTGCGATTTCCGCTGCGTGTATTGCATGGCCGAAGAGATGACGTTTCTGCCTCGGCAACAGATTCTGTCGCTCGAAGAAATCCTTCAGGTGGCCGAGCGCTTCGTCGCGCTGGGCACCCGGAAAATTCGCCTCACCGGGGGTGAACCGCTGGTGCGTGCCGGTGTGGTAGGGCTTTGTGAGCGAATCGCCGCCCTGCCCGGCCTGCGCGAATTGTGCATGACCACCAACGGCTCGCAGCTCGACAAACTCGCCGCGCCGCTGTTCAAGGCTGGCGTTACGCGCTTGAACATCAGCCTGGACAGCCTCGACCCACAGCGCTTTCGCGAACTGACGCGTACCGGTGACCTGCACAAGGTGATTGCCGGAATCGACGCTGCCAATGCCGCCGGGTTTGTACACACCAAACTCAATTGTGTGGTGATGCACGGTCGCAACGACGATGAGATCAACGATCTGGTGGCGTTTGCCATTGATCGCCACCTTGATATCTCGTTCATTGAAGAAATGCCGCTGGGCGTCATCAGCGAGCACAGTCGCGCCGAATCCTTTTACTCGAGCGATCAGGTCCGCGAGCGGATCGGCGAACGCTACACCTTGATGCCCTCCACCGACTCGACTCAAGGCCCTTCACGTTACTGGCGAGTGGCGGAAGCGCCGGGCATTCGCATCGGCTTCATCTCTCCGCATAGCCATAACTTCTGCGGCACCTGTAACCGCGTGCGCTTGACCGTTGAGGGCCGCCTGCTGCTGTGCCTGGGCAATGAGCACTCAGTGGACTTGAAGTCGGTTCTGCGCGCCAACCCCGGCCAGCCGCAGAAGCTGGAGAAAGCCATCGTCGACGCCATGCAGTTGAAGCCGTGGAGCCACAACTTCACCCATGACGATGGTGTTCAGGTGGTGCGCTTCATGAACATGACGGGCGGCTGATCAGCGCGCCCTGTCTGTGCGTCCGGTTATTTGCCGGGCTTGCGAAAGAACAGCGTGATCTGCCCGACTTCCACGCCCAGCTTGGTCATGGATGAGCGATTCGCCAGGGTCTGCTCATCGATCAGGTACATCCAGTCATCCAGACTGACGTCATATTCCGTGCCGTCCACCGGCAGCCTGAGCACGTAATTCCAGTGGAAGCTGTTGCCCGACACTTCGCCGTAAGCCTCGCCGACCACATCGCCTGCGGTCCCCTTCCAGCGGCCCGGGCCGTCAGGGCGCAAGCGCCATTCGCGGACCTGTTTCGTGCCGTCGCTGTAGCTGAACGCTTCGTGCATGACCAGCACTTCGCCTTCGCTGTGGCCATCAATGACGACGGTGAAACGCTTGACGACTTCGCCTGAGCGCTTCTGAAACATTCCCCAGGCTTCGACGCGCCCGGTGAAATACTTGCGCAGATCCAGCTTCGGCGTTTCCTGGCTGTAGTGAGTCACCGGCACACCACCGCAGCCGCTCAGCGCAAGGCCCATACACAGCATCAACATCCACTTTTTCAGCATACGTCCTCCTTGATGGGTCATGAGCCGGTACTGCCGAGCAACTGCTCGCGAAGTTCGGGGTTACGGGTTTTCGGATCAAGCCAGATTGAAAAGAATGCCTTGGCAAACCGGCTGTCGGGCACCACATGCTGGAGTTTGTCGCCGACATAGAAACGCGCTTCGCGACCGGGCAAGTAGACACCCGTGATCTTCATGCCCGGCTGGACATCGACAAATGACTGGTTCATTTGCTCGCGCCATTGAGTCAACTGCCCGTCAGTGACGGATGGCCCTGAAATACGCTTGATCTCATCGATGCTGGCATCGACCAGATCTTCCCGATCAATGGCACGGTGATAAGTCAGTTCAAGGGCCAGCGGCGCATCGGCAACAAAGGGTTTGACGGGGCTCAGCAGCCTGGCGGTGTAGATGCGAAACCCGAACAGGCTGAGGTCTCCGCCGCCGACGACCTGGGCGTTGGGCAACGCCTCACGCCAATCCGCCGAAGCGTTTGCGCTGAGCAGGATCACCAGCCATAACCATCGTGATGCACGCATCGGAAACCTCTGATTGAGCGCTGCCACGGTAGCGGTGGCAGGTCAGGAATGAGAAGAGTCGAGAGTGCAGACTCATGGCCGGAATCTATACCACCAAAATCGCTTTGTACAACTCATAGGCCCCGCGTCGCCGCTGCGCTGATCAACGTTGCACATGAAAAAGTCCGTCACCGATGAACCTCGGTGACGGACTGCAAGATCCAACGCAAGACGGGCCTCAGGTTCAGGCGACCTGAGAATGAGCCTGCCGCCGCGCCGTTTGCCATTCACTTTTCAGCGCTTGCAGCGTGTTGTCCATGAACGTGCGATCCGCGGCAGCCTTTTTGCCCACATACCCCTGCCCCCGGCGGAACATTTTCAGCGCAAGGCGCATGTGCGGATGCGCATCACGGAATTCGCTTTCCTGGGTGTAAGGCGACATGGCGTCGAGATGGACTTCGCCCGAATCGGCAATCCAGACAATGTGGTTGTCCAGCGTATCCTTGCGCATGGCAAACAGACGAGCCAGTTCATCGATAGTCGGTTGAGTATTGATATTCATGGTGATGCTCCTTCGCTCGCAGGCCGTTCAATAGTTGATGCATCAAGTTCATGCGCCGGACGTTCATCCACGAAACACGGTGGCGTGCTTGTCGAAGACAGTTCCGGCCCTCAAGGACATGCAGGTAGCCTTGATGAAAAGCCGCTACACAACGGCATCAGCGCAGAGAAAAGAAGTCACGAAACCCAAAGACCCGGCCCAGGATCATCAATCGATCCGTTACAAGCATCATGAGGACATTTCGCCAGCTTCTCGCCCCTGTCGACGACGATGCCAGTTCAGCTCCATCAATCTGCCTTGTGGGCAGCCTACATCCAGGAACATCTCGACGGCTTGCCGAGCCTGTTCAGTACCACTTTGCTGCGCTCCCGATCAGGGAGACAGCTGCATAATGCAAAAGGGAAACAGGTACGTCAACGATTATGTAGTGAATATTTTTACTCACTACATAACCGTATGTATGACCGGCAGTTACGTGAAAAACTGACTGAATGGTCACGGGCGGATGCAGGCAGCTGCAATAAAAAAGGCCTGAAAGCTCGCGCTCCCAGGCCTTTGAACATCAGTACAAGCCGTTACGGTCAGCTCACCTTGAATCGACCCACCAGTCCCTGCTGCTGTTCAGCCAGTCGAGCCAGTTCACGGCTGGTCACGGCGGTCTGCTCGGCACCGGCGCTGACCTGGATGACCAGCGCGTTGATGTCGTGGACGCTGCGGTGGATTTCTTCGGCGACCACGCTTTGCTCTTCAGCGGCCGAGGCCACCTGGATATTGCGGTCGCTGATGCTGGCGATGCCTTCGGCAATTTCTTCCAGCAATTCGCCCGCACGCACGACGTTACTGGCACCCGCCTGCGCTTTGCCCAGCGTTTCCTGCATGGACGCGGCAGCACGTTCGGAGCCGGTCTGCAGGTTGGCGATCATCTGCTGAATACTGACGGTGGAGTCCTGCGTCTTTTTGGCCAGATTGCGCACTTCATCCGCGACCACCGCGAAGCCTCGGCCCTGCTCGCCTGCACGTGCAGCCTCGATGGCAGCGTTGAGCGCCAGCAGGTTGGTCTGGTCGGCAACACCGCGGATGACATCGAGGACCGAGGAAATGGAATTGCTTTCGCCCTTGAGCTCACTGATGATCTGCGAGGTCTGCTCAGCCTGAAGCGAAAGCCCCTGAATCAGGCTGATGGTGTTTTCGATTTCAGCCTTGCCCTGCATTGTGCTGGCATTGACCCGTTGCGACATTTCCGACGCATCGGTGGTGCTGCGTGCAACGTCCTTGACCGTCGAGCTCATCTGGCTGATGGCTGTGGCCACCTGGTCCGTGCCCTGACGCTGCTGTGCCACGTTCTGGCTGGTCTGCAATGCGACGGCCGAGGACTGTTCCGCAGCCGTGGCAACCTGCGCCGTAGCGCTGCCGATTTCGCGGATGACCTCGCTGATCTGTTGCGCCATGTTGTCCAGGTTGCGTGAGATCTCACCAAACTCGTCCTTGCCGGCGTAACGGGTTCTGGCGGTCAGATCGCGGGTCGACAATGCAATCAATGTGCGGTTTACATCGACCACGGCGATCTTGATGTTGCGAATGATCACCGACGCCAGCCACAACACCGAGACCAGCATTGCGATAACGATGCCGATTGCCACGTACAGGCTGCTTTCAGCGCTGCTTCGCGCAGCACCCGCCAGGCCAACGACGGTCTGACCCAACTCCGTTTCGACCTTGGCCATCTGGTCAATGCGGTCGGTGGACAGGTTGAACCAGTCTTCCGGCTTGATGTTGAGCGGGTCGCCCAGCGGGGTATCAAAACCCAGACGCTGCAAACGTGCCACTTCCAGAGACCCTGGCAGTTGCAGAACAGCGGTCAGTTTGCTTTTGAACACCTCCGGCGCCCAGCGCTGAAAGGCTTCGAAATAACCGGAGAACTCACCCAGGTTACGGCTGAAGCGCGACAGCAATGCGGCATCGAAGCGGTTCTGGTTGAAGGCCAGGCCAAGCAAGACACGTTCGCGGCCTGCGCGCTCTTTCATGTCCACGAACTGATTGAGGGAGCTCAGTGCGCGCAATATTTGCGGGTCTTCAATGCTGGCTTCCAGCGAGTAGTTATACCCGATGAGCGTTTTGATGATGTCGGTGAAACGGGTGCCGGACTCGGTGTTGTTGATCGCCAGCGCATCCACCTTGAGGCGCAATGCAATCACCTCTTCAAATGCTCGCAACACGCTTGACGTGCCCGGAATATCGTCGGTCGATTGCGCACGCATCTCGCTTATCGCCTTGTCTGTTTCCTGGCGAAACGTCTTGAGCTTATCCTGCATGGATTTGCCGCCACTGCCCAGAAACACACCGCTGGCACCGCGCTCGCGCTGGAGGGTGGTCACCACATCACTCAGTTTTCGTGCTGCGTGGGTGGCCGTGACCGCCCGACTGTTCTCGCCGAGCGTTTCGCTTTTGTCGGCCACAAAGAGACCTGCAAAAGCCAGAAAGCCCAGCAGCGGGAACATCAAAATAAGCAGTAATTTAATACTCAAAGGAGCATTTTTAAGCATGGCAGACCTCATGACTTGCAGACTTTCTATAAAACCGATCTTTGGCCTGACGTTCTGTATTTATTGACGTTTTTTGATAACCAGAGATGATTCAGTAATCAGCCTACCGTAGCCGGTCTTGCTTCCGTCCAACTGTTTCGGCTGTGAGGTGCCAAGCTTTACCGACCGGTCTGCTTTAATTTGAAGTACCGCCACATTATTTTCATTTACGCGGGCTGATAACACGCACAAGGAATCCTTATGATCAAGAAAGTCGGATCAACAGATATCAAAACCGTCCATCAGGCCTCGTGCCATTGCGGTGCGATCGTGTTGGAGCTGGATTTGCCGAATGGCATTGTCGATCCGCGACGCTGTGACTGCTCTCTGTGCAGACGCAGAGGTGCAATTGTTGCTTCCGTGACGAAGGACGGGATTCGGGTGATTCGCGGGCAGAGTGTGCTCAAGCTGTATCAATTCAATACGCGTACCGCCGAACATTATTTTTGCGGCAGGTGCGGGATCTACACCCACCATCAGCGACGTTCCAACCCCAATGAATATGGTTACAACGTCGCCTGCCTGGAAGGTGTGAATCCTTTCGATCTGGGGCAGGTGAAAACCAACGACGGGGTCAATCACCCGTCTGACCGCCCCGCCGTTGCAACGCCCGAGAACGATTAACGCAAATTGGTCTTGGCCAGTTCCAGCACTTCACTGCCCCGCCCGCTCATGATCGCGCGCATCATGTACAGGCTGAAACCTTTGGCCTGCGCCAGTTTGATTTTCGGCGGGATGCCCAGTTCCTGCTTGGCGGTAACCACGTCGATCAACACCGGGCCGGGGTGATCGAACGCCTTGCGCAGCGCTGCGGGCAGCTCTTCGGCATTTTCTACGCGCAAACCTAGAATGCCCGCGCCCAAGGCGATACCGGCGAAGTTAGTCTCGTGCAGATCGGTGCCATGTGGCACGTAACCGCTGGCTTTCATTTCCATGTCGACGAAGCCCAGAGAACTGTTATTGAACACCACCATTTTGATCGGCAGGTTCAGCTGGCGAATGCTCAACAGATCACCCAGCAGCATCGACAGCCCACCGTCACCGCACAAGGCAACGACCTGACGATCCGGGTGTTCAGCCTTGGCACCGAGCGCCTGCGGCAGAGCATTGGCCATCGAGCCATGATTGAACGAACCCAGCAGGCTGCGTTTACCGTTCATGTGCAGATAGCGCGCGGCCCACAGCGTTGGCGTGCCAACATCGACCGTGAAGATCGCATCGGCGTCGGCGTGCTCGTCGACCAGTCGGGTGAGGTACTGCGGGTGAATCGGTGTGCCATCCGGTGTCGACGTGGCCAACTCGTCCAGCGCTTCGCGGGCCTTGGCGTAGTGCTTGAGGGCTTTGTCGAGGAAACGACGATCCATGTGCGGCGTGAGTCTGGGCAACAGCGCTTCCAGTGTTTCGCGCACCCCGCCCACCAGACCAAGCGCCACAGGCGTGCGTCGGCCCAATTGTGTCGGATCAAGGTCGACCTGAATGATGTCGGCCTTTTCTGGGTAGAAATTACGGTACGGAAAGCTGCTGCCGAGGATCACCAGCGTGTCGCAGGAAAGCATGGCGTGATAGCCGGAGCTGAAGCCGATCAGACCGGTCATGCCGACGTCGAACGGGTTGTCGTACTCGACGTGCTGCTTGCCGCGCAGCGCGTGGACAATCGGCGCGCCCAGTTTGTCGGCCAGCGCCAGGACCTGCTCGTGAGCGCCTTCGCAGCCTGCACCGCACAGCAAGGTGACAGCCTTGGAACCGTTGAGCATGTCGGCCATGGACTGCAAATCGTTGTCGGCCGGGACCACCGTAGGCGGCGTGGCTTCGATCCATTTGGCCGGCACATCGGGTGCATCGCTGAGCGCAACGTCACCGGGCAACACGATGACCGCCACGCCCTTCTGGCTGATGGCCGCACGCATGGCGCGCTCCAGCACACGGGGGAACTGCTCGGGGTTGCTGACCAGTTCAACGAAGTGGCTGCACTCCTTGAACAGTTCCTGTGGATGGGTTTCCTGAAAATAGTCCAGGCCGATCTCCGAGGACGGAATATGCGCAGCAATCGCCAGCACCGGCACGCGGTTGCGGTGGCAATCATAAAGACCGTTGATCAAATGCAGGTTGCCTGGCCCGCAACTGCCTGCGCACACCGCCAGCTTGCCGCTGGACGCTGCCTGGGCTCCGGCGGCAAAAGCCGCCACTTCTTCATGACGGGTGTGCATCCAGCGAATCGAATCGATGCGTTCCAGGCTGTCGGTCAGGCCGTTGAGGCTGTCACCGGACACCCCCCAGATGTGGGAAACGCCTGCCGCTGCGAGGGTTTGCGCAAGATGATCGGCAATGGTCTTGGACATTAGGGGTTCCTTGTCGAGGCAATAAAGGGTTCAGAAAGACACGCGCAGCGCTCTGCCACGCCTGTTGTGGTCGACCCAATGGATTCTCGACAGTTCAGAAAACCTGAGCCCTGTTCAGGGCTCAGTCAGGCCGCTTGCGAGGGCACGGCTCAGGCGTGCGGGTTGCCCGTCGCCTTGGTGGGCACGGCGTATTGCGGTTTCAGCTTGCCGTCGCTGTCCAGCAGCCAGGCATCGAGAATCTCCCGCACCACCGGACCTGCAACCCGGCCGCCCGCCTCGCCGTTCTCGATGGTGACCGACACCACGATCTTCGGATGATCGGCCGGGGCAAAACCGACGAACAAAGCGTTGTCGCGATTTCGCTCAAGGGTCTTGAGGCGGTTGTAGCGTTCGCCCTGCTTGATCGCCACCACCTGCGCAGTGCCGCTTTTGCCGGCGATCCGGTACTGCGCGCCCTTGGCGGCATCGCGGGCGATGCCGCGCGGGTCGTGCATGACCATCTGCATGCCGGTGTTGACCTGATTCCAGTCGTTAGGATCACGCAGCACGATGTTCGGCATCGGGTGCTCGTCCACTGGCGCTACGTGGCCCACTTCCATCGCCAGGTGCGGACGGTGCCAGACGCCTTTACTGGCGATCAGCGACGTGGCCTGGGCCAGTTGCAGCGGCGTGACCTGCATGTAACCCTGACCGATGCCGAGGATCACCGTTTCACCCGGGAACCAGGCCTGGCGGCGCGTAGCACGCTTCCACTCACGGGACGGCATCAGGCCGGCGGACTCTTCGAACATGTCCAGCGAGACTTTTTGGCCAATGCCGAACATGGTCATGTAGTCGTGCAGACGGTCGATGCCCAATTTGTGCGCCAAGGTGTAGAAGTAGGTGTCGTTGGAACGCATGATCGCGGTGTCCATGTCCACCCAGCCGTCACCGCTGTGGTTCCAGTTGCGGTACTTGTGATCGAAGTCCGGCAGCTGGAAATAACCGGGGTCGAAGACTTTGGTGGACGCGCTGACCACCCCGCTGTCGAGACCCGCAATTGCGACTTCCGGTTTGACCGTCGAGCCTGGTGCATACAGGCCGCGCAGAACGCGGTTGAACAGCGGCCGGTCGATGGAATCGCGCAACGCGGCATATTGCTTGAAACTGATGCCGGTCACGAACAGGTTGGGGTCGAAGCTCGGCTTACTGACCATCGCCAGCACTTCGCCCGTTTCCGGGTCCAGCGCCACCACCGAACCGCGACGATCACCCAACGCCTCTTCCGCTGCCGCCTGAAGATGCGCATCCAGGGTCAGGGTGATGTTCTTGCCAGGCACCGGGTCGGTGTGTTTCAAAACCCGCAACACGCGCCCCTGGGCGTTGGTCTCGACTTCTTCATAGCCGACGTGGCCGTGCAGCTCGGACTCGTAAAAGCGTTCGACGCCCGTCTTGCCGATGGATTGGGTGCCGCGATACTCGTTGTCGAGGTGGGCCGCTTCCTTTTCGTTGATGCGCCCGACGTAGCCAATCGAGTGGGCAAAATGCGCGCCCAGCGGGTAGTGACGTACG
Organism: Pseudomonas graminis; assembly: GCF_002093745.1. Lineage (GTDB taxonomy): Bacteria > Pseudomonadota > Gammaproteobacteria > Pseudomonadales > Pseudomonadaceae > Aquipseudomonas. The sequence continues at coordinate 16,302 of NZ_MTSB01000029.1, read as the reverse complement.
AACTGCGCGGCCACATCCACGCCCGGCAACAGGTATTGATTGACCGCCAATACGGCGATCTGCTCTTCGGTCAGTTCATACAGAAGGGTCGCGGGTTCGAACGGGTGCCGGACCTGTTTCAGCTCCTTGTCGAACAGAATCCGGTCTTCATCAGGCAGCTCCAGCAGGGTCATCAGTTCATCGATCACCTTGTGCCAGTCACCGGCCCGCTCGCGGGTCAGGGTCAGGTTGAAACTGGGGCGGTTGTCAGCCAGCACCTCGCCATTGCGGTCGAAGATCAAACCGCGCTCAGGCGGGATCGGCAGCACATGGACGCGGTTGTTTTCAGAGATGGTCGAGTGATAGTCGAACTCGGTGACCTGCAGGAAGTACATTCTCGCTACCAGGCAGGCTGCCAGCAGCCCGACCAGCACGGCGCAGGCAATCAGCCGCTGGTTGACCAGCCGCGTCTCTTTCTCGTGGTCTTTCAGGGGAATCGGATTGGGCATTTCTACAGCTTCTCGATGAAGGGCAATCGGTGCAACTGAACGTGTAAATGAATATTCGGGCGCGCACCATAGCAAGAAGCGGCTGACGACAGGCAGTTACGCCGACGATCGCCAGATGAAAAATCTGTCAGAAATGCCTCAGGCCGGCGTCGTACGGGCCTCGGCTGACGCTTCGCGGGCCTGCATGATGCGCGGCAGATTGGTCTCGATCCAGGTGGCCAGGGTTTCAACCTGCAGGGCAACTTCTTCCCCCATCGGCGTCAATCGATACTCGACATGCGGCGGAACCACGGGCAGCGATTTGCGGCTGACGAAGCCGTCCTGTTCCAGATGCTGAAGGGTCTGTGCCAGCATTTTCTCGCTGACCCCGCCGATCTTGCGCCGCACTTCGCTGAAGCGATGCACACCGCCCCGCAGCACCACCAGCACCAACACGCCCCACCGGCTGCAAACGTGGTTGAGCACAACCCTTGACGGGCAGTCAGAGGCCAGCACATGCCCCTGGCGCACGAAGGCCAGCATGGACTCGACCGTTTCAGACGATGAACGAGCGGCAGATTCTGGCATGACACTTACCTTTTTGTACGTACTTACGAAAGGTAAGCATCATGACTATGCTGGCACTTCCTTTCAACCTGATTCAAGGACTCATGCCATGATCGTTGTTACCGGTGCCACTGGCCAGCTTGGCCGCCTCGTCATTGAGCAACTGCTCGCTCGCGTCCCTGCCGGGCAGATCATCGCTGCGGTGCGCAGCCCGGAAAAGGCTGCCGATCTGTCGGCGCAAGGCGTTCAGGTGCGGCACGCCGACTATTCGCAACCGTCGACTCTGGACCACGCGTTTGCCGGGGCCGACAAGGTATTGCTGATTTCATCCAGCGAAATAGGCCAGCGCTTTGCGCAGCATCAGGCCGTGATCGATGCCGCCAGGCGCGCCGGCGCCGGTCTGCTCGCTTACACCAGCGTCTTGCATGCTGACACCTCGGCACTGGGCCTGGCCAAAGAGCATCGTGAGACCGAGGACTACTTGCGCGCCAGCGGCGTGCCGTTCGCCCTGCTGCGCAATGGCTGGTACACCGAGAATTACACAGCGGGCGTGCCGGGAGCGCTGGCGCATGGCGCGGTGATGGGCAGCGCCGACGAAGGCCGCATCAGCTCGGCTTCGCGCCTTGATTACGCTGAGGCGGCGGCTGTGCTGCTGACCGCTGAAGAGCATCAGACAGGTCGCGTTTACGAACTGGCGGGCGACGCGTCTTACACCCTTACTGAATTCGCTGCCGAGCTGTCCAGGCAGGCGGGCAAAACCCTGCCTTACATCAACCTGCCGCAACCGGAGTTTGAAGCGGCGTTGATTCAAGCCGGTCTGCCCGATTTCGTGGCACAGCTGCTGGCCGATTCCGACGCAGCCGCCGCCAAAGGCGCGTTGTTCGACGACAGCCGTCAGTTGAGCCGCCTGATCGGTCGCCCTACGACACCGCTGTCGGTAACCGTCGCCGAGGCGCTGCAGGACTGAGCCACTGCAAACCCGATCGAATGATTTCAAACGGTGAAGGTCCCAGTCATGACGACAGGCATTAAGCCGCCGCCTGATACCTAAGACTGGGAGTCTTCACATGAATACCAAATCGCTGATCGCCTGCATGACCTTGCTCGGCTGTTTTTCCGCCGTCACCCTGCCGGTTCACGCAGCAGAGACGCCAGACCCGAAAGTGACCGAGTCCAAGGACAACATGCATGAACTGGAATTGGGTTCCCGCGTACCGGAGAAGTACCGCCGCAGCGATCTCGAGGTCAAGGACTGGAAAAGCAAGGGCCTTGAGGAGCCGGCCAAGGAAAGCGAATGGGTGAAGATCAACGACAAGTACGTGCGGTTCCAGAAGGTCAATGGCAACATCATGGACATCGTACCGGTCAAGAAGTAAAACGCTTCTGTCTCCGGCTTCTCACGTTTCGCCTGAGAATGCCGGAGAGACACTCTGCATGATGCGCGCCGCTCTGCTGCATCCGTTAAGAGTCCCTCGTTACATTGAAAGAAATCGCCCTGGATACCGCGTCATTGATCTGACCGTCTGGCGCACAGCGTAAAACCGTTGCTTTTTTGTCCGCATGGCTTACAAATGAAGTGGCATCTGCCTGTAATATCTCTGCCACCTTCTCTGCGAGCCTGTTCCATGTCCAGAACCGTTGCCATCGCCTTCGCCTGCCTGCTGTCATCCACCGCGCACGCCGCCTGCCCCGCCGCAAGCCCGGTTGACACCGCACGCTGGATCTATGAAAAGCATCAGGATTTTTACGCGAATGGCAAAGGCAGCGCCGACTACCTGTCCAAGCCCTTATTGAGCCTGCTGAAGAAAGACTGGGCCTGTCAGAACGGTGATCAGTGTGCGGTCAGCGCCAACCCGTGGACCGACGCACAGGAAGGGGACGTGCAAAAGCCGATCGACTGGAAGCTGGTGTCCAATTCCGATAAGCAGGCGGTGGTCGAGATGACCTACAACCTGGGTTACAAGGACGCGCCTCAGCAGCCGGTCACCAGCCAGACGACACGTCTGCTGCTGACCAAAAATGCCAACAGTTGCTGGGTGCTGGACAACATGCAAGGGCCTCAAGGCGTTGCGCTGATGCAAACACTTGAGGAATTTCCCTACGAAGGTGACTGATCGCCCTTGAAACAATTCATCTTTCTCGGTATCACAGCTACCTGAACCCCAAGAGCGAGCATCATGAATACCTTTGAGCAATCGATTATTGAGGCTGCGCAAGCTGCCACGCCCAATAACACCGATGCCGAGCGCGAAGCGGCCAGAGTCGCCGCCACGCAAGCAGTCGCTGACATCATGTCCAGCCGAAGCGGGCTGGACCGCACCCTGGCCCTGGCCGAGTTGCTGGATTCCTACACGGAACAGGACGAACACGATGAAGATTAGCGGGGCCGCTGCTGCCTGATAAATTTATTTAAGCCAGGCATTAAAGAAATCTATTCAGGTTGCCGACAAATTGTGTGGGCAGGCTCAATGGAGCCGCCCATTTATCAAGCTAGTGCGCTCGGATGCGACCTACTGGGGAACATCCGTGCAGATCGAGCAGTTGAAAGACATCCAGGCCTACGTACAGCGCACCGCCGACGACCTTGAACGCGTCTCGGCCAACATGGCCGGGCACCTGTTGTACCTTGAACGTACGTCTCGCCCGCACGAAGCCCGAGAAGTCAGCGAGCGGATCGTCGGTTTGCGCGCATCAGTAGACGGCCTTCGCGGCGTGTTCAGCTGACGGCCTACCGGTCTCCGGCGTGCGACAGCGGCCTCGCCACTTCCTCCAGCGATTTGCGTTCGGCAGCTACTCCCCAGACAGACTGCACTAACGCCGCCAGCAGCATCAACCCCGCCCCGATCAGATAGCCAATCAGCACATTGCTGCGCTCGCCGGTGTCGATCAGCTCACCAAACAGCGTCGGCCCGATCATCCCGCCCAAGCCCGTACCGAACGCATAAAACACCGCAATCGCCAAAGCACGGATTTCCAGCGGGAAGGTTTCGGCCACAGTCAGGTAAGCCGAACTGGCCGCCGCCGAAGCAAAGAAGAAAATTACCATCCAAGCGATGGCCTGCTGGGTCACGTCCAGCAGCCCCTGCTGAAACAGGTAACCGCTGATGGCCAATAACACCCCGGACACGCCGTACGTCAGGCTGATCATGATCCGCCGTCCGATCACGTCGAACAGCCTGCCGAGCAGCAGCGGCCCGCAAAAGTTACCCAGCGCCAGCGGCAGCACATACCAGCCTACCCGCTCGGCAGGCACGCCATAAAAGTCGGTCAGCACCAAGGCGTAGGTGAAGAAGATCGCGTTGTAGAAAAACGCTTGAGCCGTCAGCAGTGTGAGGCCGACCAGCGAGCGCTGCCGGAAGGTCACCAGCAGCGTTCGGGCGACTTCACCGAGCGGGGTATGGTCGCGCACATGCAGACGCAACGGCTTGCCTTCGGCAGCGGGCAACGTATGGCCCTGACGCTGCAAATCCGCCTCGATCTGTTCGACGATCCTTGTCGCTTCTGCTGTCTGGCCGTGAATCAACAGCCAGCGCGGGCTTTCCGGAAGCCACAAACGCATCAACAGCACCAGCAGCCCCAACACCGCGCCAATTCCGAAGCACAGACGCCAGCCCAGTTCCGCGCCCAGCCACTGCGGATCGAGCAACACAATCGAGCCGATTGCCCCCAACGCCGCACCCAGCCAGAACGTGCCGTTGATGGTCAGGTCGACCCAGCCACGGTAACGGGCCGGTGTGAATTCCTGGATGGTGGAGTTGATTGCCGTGTATTCGCCGCCGATGCCCATGCCAGTCAGAAACCGGAACAGCATGAAACTCCAGAAACTGAAGGAAAACGCCGTCGCAGCGGTAGCGCCGACGTACAGCAGGAGGGTGATGAAGAACAGCTTGCGACGCCCGAGACGGTCGGCCAGCCAGCCAAAGAACAGCGCGCCCAGCACGGCACCGGCGATATAAGCGGCACCCGCAAGGCCGATGTCACTGTTGCTGAGATTGAGTGCCGGGCTGGCCTTCAAGGCCCCTGCGACCGAACCGGCGAGGGTCACTTCCAGACCGTCGAGCAGCCAGGTAATGCCCAACGCCACGACCAGCAAGGTATGAAAACGCCCCCACGGCAAACGGTCCAGACGGGCAGGCAAATCAGTTTCGAACACTGCTCCATTGTCACGGTTCGTGTTCATCTCCGGGCTCCCCAGGACTGACGTTGATGTCAGGGTTGAGAGTCGCTGAATTCGGCCGAGTTCAGCTGATCCAGAACCACATCAGCGCCAGATTGGCCGCCGAGATCAGGCCAAACAACCCCCATGCCACTGTTTTGACCAGCCGACTGTTCACGAACGGCCCCATCAGTTGCGGATCACTGGTGAAGCGAATGAGCGGCCATAGCGCAAACGGCAGTTGCAGGCTCAATACCACCTGGCTGAGCACCAGCATCTTGCCCACCGAACCGTCTCCCAGCCAGATCACCCCGATCAAGGCCGGGATCAACGCGAGCGCACGGGTGATGAGGCGGCGCTGCCAGCAGGGGATTTTTGCCTGCAGAAAGCCTTCCAGCACCACTTGCCCGGCGATGGTGCCGGTAAACGTCGAACTCTGCCCTGCCGCCAGCAACGCAACGCCGAACAGCACGCTGGCGATGGCGCCACCCACCAGCGGGTCCAGCAGGTGATAGGCGTCCTGAATCTCGACCACCTCAGTGTGGCCGGTCTTGTGAAACGCCGCGGCAGCGAGGATCAGAATCGCGGCGTTGATCAGCAGCGCCAGGCTCAACGAACCGATGGTGTCCAGTCGCGCATAACGAATGGCACTGGCCTTGCTGGCGACGTCCGTACCGTTGACCCGGGTCTGCACCACCGAAGAGTGCAGATAAAGGTTATGCGGCATGACCGTGGCACCGAGAATGCCGATGGCGATGTACAGCGGTTCCTGACTGCTCAGTACATCCCAACTGGGTTTCAGCCCGGCAAAGACATCCGGCCAGAACGGCTTGATCAGAATCAGTTCGACGGCGAAGCAACTGGCGATGGTCGCAATCAGCCCCAGCACAATGGCTTCGAGGCGTCGAAAGTTGGCACCTTGCAAGGCCAGCACGATCAGCGTATCGAAAGCGGTCAGCGCCACGCCGGTGGTGATGGAAACGCCCAGCAGCAGGTGAAACGCCAAGGCAGCGCCCAGCACTTCTGCCAGATCGGTGGCGATGATCGACAGCTCTGCCAGCAGCCACTGGCCTTTGGCAACGTTACGGCTGTAGCGAGCGGCAGACAACTGCGCCAGATCACGACCGGTAGCGATGCCCAGACGCGAGCAGAGATTTTGCAGCACCATGCCCGACAAGCTGGCCAACACCACCACAAACAGCAATGCATAACCGAAACGCGAGCCTGCCTCAATGGCCGTCGCCCAATTGCCGGGGTCCATGTAGCCGATGGATATCAGCAACCCGGGGCCGACGAATAACATCATTTTGCGCAGCAGCGACGCATTGGGCGGGATGACAACGCTATCACTGGTCGCCGATGGGCAAAACGGAGCGGTAGCTGTGTTGGGCAGTTTGTACGTCACGGGAACCCGTCGGCAAAAGAATGAAGAACCTCATCCTAAGGTTTTGCGACACATGTTGATACATGTAAGCTGAAATCAACCCGGTCTTTTCTGTGACAGGAAGGATGTATTCTTTCCGGGTTCTTGCGGAAATTCCGTCTCAGAACGAGTCAGCGGCCCAATCATTCCGATAGGTTGTCCAACTTGATAAGCCGATCATTGCACGTCAAATGACCGGCTTAACGTCCGTATCTGCCTGGCTGCAATTTTTACAACCGTCACAACGAAAGTCACGCTGCCCAAGTATCAAGAACGCTTAAAGATACCTTTAGCCCCTTCAGAAAAGCGGCAGCCACCCGCACTGTCAGGGTTGATTGCTCCATGACTTACTTCGAGCACCATTCTTGGAGACACCTTGAATTATGACAAGGGTATCCAGATAAGACCCTGCCTGTGCGGATTGGGGCGGCACGCGCGTGATGGTATAAGGTGTATTGACCGGGTGGTTATCAATATTTCCTGCATAAGCAATATGGCCACCACTGTACCGGGATGACCGGTGGATAGAGAAACTACTAATTTGCTCAGTGTGACCCGGGACATCCATGTTACTCACGACATTCCCATCTAACTTTACGGTGACTTTGGTGTCCTGAAAGCTGGCGGCCGAGGCCATGAGCGGAAAACACAGACACAATGAAGCACAGACCAAACCCGTCTTTTTCTTAAAGTTCAACATATCAACATCCTTGTCATTAAGTTCAACTATCAACGCTGTCTCAGGTAATGCCATCTCGAACGACGCACGCTATCGCCGCCGTGCGGATTCAACTTCCAATGCTGCGCATACCCTTGAGTTCAGCGTAGCGGAGGATCCTGGCGTTGACGCCCATGATTCGGTGATCCGACAGATGACATGCCAGACACCAGGGCTGAGATTGCGGACTGTATTGCGTGCCTGCCGTCTGATCTGCCTAGGTGACAGACAACCCAATAATTTGCCACCACTCAAGCTGAAGTGAAATAAATACTCAACAATGCTGCAAACTAAACAATTATTCATCCACAAACAGCTGATAAACGCACTCGACGCTAATCATTGCCAAGTGTAAGGCGTACCATCCAGTCTCCAACAAGAACTCAGGATGGCCACTGATGAATCCTTCCCAACAGACGGGCACTGCTGCGAATGAACCGTTGCGTGCAGCTTATATATCGGCGCGCATCGACAGATTGCCTGCGGTTGCGGGCATCTGGCGACTGGTCGCGCTACTGTCCATCGCCGGATTTTTCGAGCTTTATGATCTGTTTCAGACTGCGTATATCAGCCCGGGTCTGATCCGCGAGGGCATCTTCGCCACCGGCAGTCAGGGCCTGTTCGGCTTCTCTGATCAAGCAGCCTTTGCCTCGGCCACTTTTCTCGGTCTGTTCTTCGGTGCCAGCCTGCTTAGCCCGATCGCCGATCGTTTCGGTCGCCGTGCGATTTTTACTTTTGCGCTGATCTGGTACACCGTTGCCACCGTGATCATGGGCCTGCAAACTTCTGCGCTGGGCGTGATAGGCATGCGCTTCGTGGTGGGCATTGGTCTTGGGGTCGAACTGGTGACCATCGACACGTATCTGTCAGAACTGGTACCCAAACGCATCCGCAGTTCAGCCTTCGCTTTCGCATTTTTCATCCAGTTTTTGTCGGTGCCCTGTGTCGCACTGATGTCGTGGTGGCTGGTGCCGCAAGACCCGTTCGGCTTTTCCGGCTGGCGCTGGGTGGTCATCAGCAGCGCCGTGTTCGCGCTGTTTGTCTGGTGGCTGCGCTCCGCGCTCCCCGAGTCGCCACGCTGGCTGGCGCAACAGGGTCGCTTCGATGAAGCCGAACGGATCATGGACACCCTTGAAGCACGCTGCGCGAAACAGCATGGCAAACCGCTAGACCAACCAGAGCCGGAAATCGTTGCAGTCGAGGGCAAGGGACGCTTTGCCGATATGTGGCAACCACCTTACCGCCGTCGCGCACTGATGCTGGTGGTGTTTCACATTTTCCAGGCAATAGGCTTTTTTGGTTTCGGCAACTGGCTGCCCGCCCTGCTGACCGGTCAAGGCGTCAGTGTCACCCACAGCCTGGGATATGCATTTGTCATTACGCTGGCGTATCCACTGGGCCCGTTGCTGTTCGTGAAGTTTGCCAATAGGTTTGAAAACAAATGGCAGATCGTGGGCTCGGCGCTGGGCGCAATGATTTTCGGTAGCCTGTTCGCGTTTCAGACCAGTGCAGTCGGATTAATCTTCTGCGGGATCATGATCACGTTCTGCAACGCATGGCTGAGCTTCAGTTACCACTCGTATCAGGGTGAGCTGTTTCCGACGAACATCCGCGCCCGGGCGGTCGGCTTTTGCTACTCGTTCAGTCGCCTGTCCACCGTGTTCAGCAGCCTGCTGGTCGGCATCTTTCTCGACCATTTCGGCACGCCGGGGGTGCTGGCATTTATCGTCAGCAGCATGTTGATCGTGATCATCACGATCGGTCGTTTCGGACCGCGCACACGCAACCTGGCGCTGGAGCAGATAACCCACCGCTGACATAAAGCGGTGACAATAAACCGTGGAGTGGCTCAGGCCTGAGCCCACTCCACGTCAGTGACACCGAAGTGTTCAGCGTAGGGTTTGGAGACGCGCTGAACCTTCTCCAGTCGGTATTTAGGAATACGTGCGAGGCCTGCATCCACACTCGCGTGGTGCCACGCCTCTGCGTTATCCATGTTCTCGGTGCGTATGTAAAAGCTCTTGAACGAACCGTTTAACAGATAATCAATGCGGTAATGCTTTGGAAGTGCCATTGAAAGCCTGATCCTTTTTCAGCAGTGGCTTGAGTATAGGTGACACGAACTGTTGCCGAAAAATTCCCTCTTTTTTCTCTTTGCACGACCAGCGTCCATCGCTCGCCAGCCAATCATCCGCCCTCCTGGGCGAATGATGACCCGCTGGAAGAACAGGCGCCGGGGCACGTTTTACGCCGCCAGTGACCCGAATACGGAGGATGTGCAGCGCTCATTCATCCACGTTCACTGCACTCAAGGCTGCCAGAGCGCCTGCCCGCCGCCCAGCTTGCGGTCCAGAAAACTGGCCGCGCTGATCAGCGCCAGATGGCTCAAGGCCTGTGGTGTATTGCCCAGATGACGGGCATGGCTGTCGAACTCTTCGGCATACAGCCCCAGCGGGTTGGCGTAACGCAACAGTTGCTCGAACTCCAGATGCGCCTGCTCGACCCGCCCGGCCCGGGCCAGGCATTCGACGTACCAGAACGAACAGGCCACGAAGGCGCCCTCTTCACCCTCCAGGCCGTCATCATGATCGTCGTCGTTGCGATAGCGGAAGACCATCCCGTCGCGCACCAGCGCCGCTTCGATGGCGTCCAGCGTCGCCAGCCACTTGGGATCGTTGGCGCCGACAAAGCGCACCAGCGGCATCAACAGCATGGACGCATCCAGATTTCGACTGCCCTTGTGCTGCACGAAGTGCCCCAGCTCTTCGTTCCAGAAGTTTTCCCAGATGTCGTTCTGGATCTCTTCGCGCACCTTGTTCCAGCGCTCGAACGGCCCGGACAGCGAACGCTTGAAGGCCAGGCGCAGCGCCCGGTCGAGCGCCACCCAGCACATTAGCCGCGAGTGCAGAAAATGCTGATCGCCACCGCGCATTTCCCAGATGCCCACGTCGCGGTCGTTCCAGTGCTCGCACACGTAATCGACCTGGCGCACCACGTGTTTCCAGCCGTCGTGGGAGATCGCGTCCCCGTACTTGTTGGCCAGGTAAACGGCGTCCATCAGTTCGCCGTATATATCCAGCTGTACCTGCGTGTACGCTTCGTTGCCGATCCGCACCGGCTGGGCGCCGCCGTAACCGGACAAATGATCAAGGTGCTCTTCGGGCAGTTCTGCATGGCCGTCGAGGGCATACAGAATGCCGAGTTTTTCGGTCTGTTCGCAGCACTCATCCAGCCGCTCACGCACCCAGCCCATGAACGCATTGGCTTCATCGGTGTAACCCAGGCGCATGAACGCATAAACGGTGAACGATGCGTCGCGGATCCAGGTGTACCGGTAATCCCAGTTACGCTCGCCGCCCTCGGTTTCAGGCAGACCGAACGTGGCCGCTGCGACGATGCCGCCGTGCTTGCGGGAGGTCAGCAACTTGAGCGCCAGCGCCGAACGGGTGACCATTTCACGCCAGCGGCCTTTGTATTGCGACTGCCCGGCCCAGCGCCGCCAGAACGTCAGGGTATCGTCGAAGTAACGCGAACACTTGCCTGCCGCCACATTCGGGTCGTCGACACCGCCCAGAATGAACTCGATGGTCTGGCCTTTCTGCATGTGAAACTCAGCCACAGCGTCGTTCTTATCCAGCTGCAACGGCGTCGCCGCCGACAAGCGCATGCCCGGTTGCCCTTCGGCTTCGAAACAGACGTCTTGGCCGTCAAGACGCGCGGCAGTGTCGGCACGGCTGTAATCCATCCGCACCCGGCAGCGCATGCGAATCGTCGCCTCGCCAAAACGCACCTGGACACGTCGTACGATGCGGGGCAGGTCGTCCTGATCTTCGCCAATCGGCATCAGATCGGTCACTTCCACGACTGCCTGCTCGGAAATCCAGCGGGTTTGCAGCACATTGGTGTCAGGCAGATAAATCTGCAAACGGCGCGCGTCAGGCAAATCCGGCGCCAGCTGGAAAATCCCGGCGTTCGGGGTGTCCAGCAGCGCGGTGAAGATCGACGGGCTGTCGAAATCCGGCCAGCAGCAGAAGTCGATACTGCCCGTGTCGGCGATCAGCGCGGCACTGCGCATGTCGCCGATGATGCCGTGATTCTCGATTCGGTTCTGCGCCTCTTGCGGAAAGTCAGCCATTGCCACGGAACTCCGGATAGAGGGTCATGCCACCGTCGATGAACAGCGTGGTGCCGTGAACATAATCCGACGCGTCGGACGCCAGCCACAGGACTGCGTTGGCGACATCTTCCGGCTCACCGATGCGACCGTAGGGAATCAGCTTGAGCATCTCCTTTTCGGCATCGCCTTTGCGGGCGTCGGCGTTGATCGGCGTGCGAATGGCGCCCGGCGCAACACTGTTGACCCGAATCTTCAGTTCGCCGACTTCCTGGGCGATGCTGCGCATCAGCAGATCGACACCCCCCTTGGACGCCGCGTAATTGACGTGGCCGGCCCAGGGAATCAACTGATGGACCGAACTCATGTGAATGATCTTGCCCATCGCCCGCGATACGTCAGGGCGCATGCCTTGCTTGATGAATTGCCGCAACGCCGCGCGAGCACAAAGAAACTGGCCGGTCAGGTTGACGTTGATGACGGTGTTCCAGTCGTCCAGGCTCATGTCGACGATGGAAGCGTCTTTTTGCAGCCCGGAATTGGCAACCAGAATATCCAGCGCACCGAAGTGCTCGATGGTCTGGGCAAACATCCGCTCGACATCTTCCTCTTTCGACACGTCGGCCCCGACAGCCAGGGCGCGGCCGCCCGCAGCACGAATGTCTTCGGCCAGCTTTTCGGCAGGCTCAGCCTTGGAGTTGTAGTTGATGACCACGGCGGCACCGGCATCGGCCAGCGCCCTTGCGGCACCGGCCCCCAGACCGGAACTGGCTCCGGTGACGATTGCGACTTGTTGCTTGAGTGAGATGTGCATCGAATTCAGCCTCGGAGTAAGCGTATTAGTGCTGACTGGCGAGGCTGAAAAGAAGTTCAGTGCAGCTTATTCATGGTTCAGGTTACGGCGCCGGATTGGGTTGCGAGGTATGAATGGCCTCGATGCCGGCGATCACCTCGTCGGACAGCGTGAAGTCGATGCTTTGCAGGTTGATCTCTAGTTGATCCAGCCTGGTGGCGCCGATGATGTTGCTGGTCACGAACGGGCGACTGGTGACGTACGCCAGTGCCATTTGCGAAGGGTCCAGGCCATGCTCGCGGGCCAGCGCGACATATTTTTCGGTCGCGCTGACGGCCTGCGGGTTGTTGTAACGCTGAAAACGCTCAAACAGGGTCAGGCGTCCATCGGCCGGGCGAGCGCCGTTGAGGTACTTGCCGGCCAGCACACCAAACGCCAGAGGCGAGTACGCCAGCAAGCCGATCTGTTCGCGAATGGCGATTTCTGCCAGACCGACTTCAAAGGTGCGGTTGAGCAGGTTGTAGGGGTTCTGGATCGACACCGCACGCGGCAGATCAAGGCTTTCGGCAAGCTGCAGAAAGCGCTGGGTGCCCCACGGCGTTTCGTTGGACAGCCCGATATGGCGAACCTTGCCTGCCTTGACCAGATCACCCAGCACCGACAGGGTTTCTTCGATGTCGACGGCCTGATCATCCGGGTCATGGGTATAGCCCAGCACACCGAAGAAGTTGGTCTTGCGGTCCGGCCAGTGCAACTGGTACAGGTCCAGGTAATCGGTGTTCAGGCGCTTGAGGCTGGCCTCCAGCGCTGCGGTGATGTTCTTGCGGTCCAGGCGTGGATTGCCATCGCGAATATGGTCCATGCGGCCAGGGCCGGCCACTTTGCTGGCCAGCACCCAGTCACTGCGGTCGCCGTACTTCTTGAAGTACTCGCCGATGATGCTTTCGGTCTTGGTGTAGGTCTCGCCGCGCGGCGGCACCGGGTACATTTCGGCGGTGTCGAGGAAGTTGACCCTGGCGTCTTTGGCCATACGAATCTGTTCGAATGCTTCATCCTGGGTGTTCTGCTCGCCCCAGGTCATGGTGCCCAGGCAGATCGCGCTGACCGACAGGTCGGTTTTGCCCAATTTACGAAATTGCATCGATGTCTCCGTTTGATTCAAAAAATACGACGTGAAACAGGGTCCCCATAAAACGCCGACTGGTCACTCACTGCAACATTTTTTATTTAGCGATAACCCTGCGCCTGAAGATCGAACAGCGCGGCATACCGCCCGGCGGCGGCAATCAGGCTGTCATGATCACCGCGTTCCAGCACCCGCCCGTGCTCCAGCACCACAATGTGCTCGGCATTGCGCACGCTGGAAAAACGATGGGAAATCAGCAGCGTCATACGGCCCTTGGCGTATTCGCGGAAATGGTCGAACACGGCCGCTTCCGCGCCCGCATCCAGCGCAGCAGTCGGCTCGTCGAGAATCAGGATGTCGGCGTCGCGACGCATGTAGGCACGTGACAAGGCAATCTTTTGCCATTGCCCGCCAGACAGCTCTTGTCCGCCTGCGAACCAGCGGCCCAATTGCGTGGCGTAGCCCTTGTCGAGCTGCTCGATGAACTGCGCAGCCATGCCCTGCGCTGCCGCTTCGCGCCAACGGTTTTCATCGTGGAACGCGTGGGTGTCGCCGACGCCGAGGTTTTCGCCGACCAGAAACTGATAGCGGATGAAGTCCTGAAAGATCACGCCGACCCGCGAGCGCAGCGCATTTTCGTCCCATTCCTGCAAGTCGCTGCCATCCAGCAGGATCCGGCCTTGATCGGGTCGATACAGGCGTGTCAGCAGCTTGATCAGGGTGGTCTTGCCGGAACCGTTTTCGCCCACCAGCGCCACGCTGCGGCCGGGGGCCAGGTGCAAGTCGATGTGTTCCAGCGCCGGGCGGCTGGTGCCTGGGTAGGTGAAGCTCACATTTTCGAAACGCATGCCGTCACCGGGCAACGCGCCCTGCGTCAGGCTGCCGGTCGGTGGCGAGACCGGCTGGCTGAGGTATACGTACAGATCGGCCAGGTACAGACCGTCCTCATACAAACCGCTGATCGCGCTGAGGCTGCTGCTGACCGCCGCCTGCCCCTGCTTGAACAGCACCAGGTACATGGTCATCTGACCAAGGGTGATCCGCCCGTGTACCGCATCGATCACCACCCAGGCATACGCCAGATAGAACGAAGCCGTGCCCAGCAGGCCCAGCAGAAAGCCCCAGCCATCACGGCGCAGGGTCAGGCGGCGGTCTTCGGCATACAGCCGCTCGAAAGTCTCGCGATAGCGCTGAAGCAGCAGCGGCGCGAAGCCGAACAGCTTGACCTCCTTGATATAGCCTTCGTGGGAAAGCAGCGTTTCAATGTAGTTCTGCCGACGGGTTTCCGGGGCACGGCGGGTAAACAGGCGAAACGCATCACCGGAAAAGTGCGCCTCAGCGAAGAACACCGGCAACGCCCCCACCACCAGAATCAGCAACGCCCACGGCGAGAAATGCACCAACAGCACGGCAAAGCTGATCAGCGAAATGAAATTTTGCAGCAAGCCCAGCGATTTGGTCACGAGCGCCAGCGGACGGGTCGAAGCCTCACGCCGGACTCGCACCAGCTTGTCGTAGAACTCCGAGTCTTCGAACTGCGACAGCGACAATGTCTGGGCCTTCTCCAGAATCAACGTGTTGACCTTCTGCCCCAGCAACACTCGCAGCAACGCCTGTTGCACCGATAACGCCCGTTGCGCGCCGGCCAGCAGCGCCAGTACGCCGGCCTCGAACAGTACGTAGCGCAACACTGGCCACAGAGGCGCTTCGCCAGCGCTGGCATGCAACTGCATCGCGGCGACGACAGCGTCGACGATGCGCTGCCCCAACCAGGCGGCCAGTGCGGGCAACAGGCCAGCAACGAGCGTCGCCAGAATCAGTCCGACGGACAAGCCGCGGGAAGTGGTCCAGACCAGGTGCATGGCCCGCAAGGCTTGTTGCATGAAAAGGGTGAAGCGTTTGAAGACGGGCATACGCAAAAACTCTGGAGACAGGTCGAACCCCCGTGCCGGGCGGCCATCATACGACCACAGGTTCGTTAAAAAACAGGACGGTCATCATGAACGATGCTTACAACCTGCAACGCTTTGTCAACGCTCAGCAGTTGGTGTTCCAACAGGTGTTGACCGAGCTTGAGGCGGGACACAAGCGCAGTCACTGGATGTGGTTCGTGTTTCCGCAGATTCAGGGGCTGGGCCATAGTGATATGGCGCAACGTTACGCCATCAGCGATCTGGATGAAGCCCGCGCCTACCTGCAACACCCGCTGCTCGGAACGCGTCTGGAGCAGTGCGCGAGTATTATTGTGCCTCAGGTGGGACGTACGGCGCGGCAGATGTTCGGTTCGCCGGATGATATGAAGTTGCACTCGAGTATGACGCTGTTCGCCATCGCTGCGCCTGACCGGCCGGTATTTCAGGAGGTGCTGGATACGTTTTTCGAGGGTGAGCGGGATGCGATGACGGTGAGGCGCCTTTCGTGACGCTGTGCGTTACACAGCGGTTTTGCGGTGTCAGTGGTATTTGCGTCTGACGCTGATTATCGTGCCGACGCTCCGCGTCGGCATGCAGTTCGTGACGCTCCGCGTCACACAGCGGTTTTGCGGTGTCAGTGGTATTTGCGTCTGACTCTGACTATCGTGCCGACGCTCCGCGTCGGTATGCAGTTCGTGACGCTCCGCGTCACACAGCGGTTTTGCGATGTCAGTGGTATTTGCGTCTGACTCAGGTCACGTTTGCGCCCTTACGGCGCCTTACTTTGAGGGATCAAAGTAAGCAAAATCCTGGCTCCGTTTCCGGCCCGACTTCGTCGGGTTCCTTCGCCCTGACACTGATCCGGCGGTCGCCGCAACGGGCCATCCATGGCCCGGTGCGGCTTGCTCGGCGTCCTGCCGAGCATCCCCCGGATCAGCGTCAGCGCTCAGCCGTCACTTACGTCGCACTCTGCGTCGCCAGTGCCATCGTGGTTGAAAAGCACATCTAAAGCATTTTCGCGAGGC
>NZ_MTSB01000028.1 GCF_002093745.1 Pseudomonas graminis | reverse complement strand
CGCCTACGCCGCCACCGACCATGGCCCCTGGTAAAGCGCCTGCCCCGAATGCAAGAGATCCGACAGCGCCACCAACGAGAGTCCCGACGGCCACGCTGCCGCCCATGATCATGGCGACCTCTTTGACCAGTTGCAGCAAGACAGGAAGTATTTCCGCGATATCAATGGAAGCCCACTTGCGCATCAGGCTGAGCTGGATGATCGGGTAGGACTTGGCCATTGCCAGCTTGACCGATTCGATGCGGTTTCCGCCAATACTACCGAAGGCCAAGGTGGCCTCGTTGCTCACTCGTCGAGTGAAGCCGTTCCAACCATCGGAAGCGCTTTCCCAGCCTTCATCGAAAGACTGGTTCAGGTGGCTGAATTTGTCTTCAAGCGTGCGCTCGATGTCGTCCCACCTTGGGACGTCAGCTAAAATATCCATTTATTCATCTCTGTCCTTGAAGAGAAGTTATTCCCGTGTCTCTATCCTTGAACCGTGGGACTGCGGTACGCGCGGATGTCGGCCCAGCGGGTCAACACCAACGCATGCTTTGTTCGTTGCTGAAAGTGCCATATTTCTAGATGCAGATAGCTGTAGGCAATGATGTCAAATGGTTATCAAACGTCGCTTGCGAAATCTTCAAGGATCTAATGCTTTGAAATATATTACTTTTTTTATTTTTAGAACGTGCTGAAACCTCGTAAGTGATTGCTCAAAAATTGAAGTGCGACACGCTTTTCTGAGCGTACGATCTTCGTCACACACCATCTGCCATCTGTTCATGCCCTCACATTGCCCCCACCTCCGGCTTACCGCCCTCCGACCCACCATAAACCGGGGGATGGGTCACGATGTGCGTCAGGTCGACCGCTGACGTGAGCAGTTTCTGCAGGTCCGGGCGTGGCCGGGACAAATGCGGATCATTTGCCGTGGCGTGTTCAAGCGCCTCGGCGCAGGCCAGCAGTTTTGCGTCGCCCCGGAACCCGCCGATCACCTGTAGCCCGAAGGGCATGCCGTTATGGTCGGTGCCGCAAGGCAGGGACAGTGCGGGGTTGGTGGTCAGGGTAATGGTGTAGCACAGCGCCAGCCAGCGGTAGTAATTGTCCAGAGGTACGCCGTTGACTTCGCGCAGGTACAGCTCGCTCCACGGGAAGGGTGAGACTGGCGTGGTGGGCGCCAGGATCAGGTCGTAGTGGTCGAATTGCTTCTGGAAACCGCGAAAAATCCGGCTCTGCTCGCCGTGTGCCTTGACGCAGTCTTGCAACGACATTGCCGCGCCCATTTCGAAGTTGGCGCGGGTGTTGGGTCCCAGCGCGTCCGGGTCGCGGTCGTGAGCGTCCTGCAGACCGGCGACGAAGGCTTCGGCGCGCAGTACGTCGAAGGTGCGGTGGGCGCTGCCGAGGTTCAGGTTGATGGCTTCGCAGGACTTGAACAGCGGCTTCAGGGCGCTGATCTTTTCCCGGAAGACCGCGCGGAGTTGGGTGTCCACCGCGCACGTGCCGAAATCCTCGCTGTAGCCGACCCGCAATTGGCTGAGGTCGACCGGGCGCGGCGCAAACTCGTCATCGGCAATGGCATAGCTCAATGGATCAGACTGCCCTAATCCGGCGCTGGCGCGCAGTTGCAGCAGGGTGTCGGCGACGTTGCGGCCCATCGGGCCGACCACGGAAATCGGCGTCCAGCCCAGTTTCTTGCGTTCGCTCGGCACCAGACCCGGGGAAGGGCGCAGGCCGACGATGCCGCACAGCGCGGCGGGAATGCGCAGCGAGCCACCGGTGTCCGAACCGCTGCACAACGGCACCATGTCCACCGCCAGCGCGGCGGCCGAGCCACCTGAGGAACCGCCTGCATTCAGTGCGGGATTGAACGGGTTGCCGGTCGCGCCCCACACCACGTTGCGGGTGTTGGCACCCGCACCCAGTTCCGGAACATTGGTCTTGCCGACCATGATCGCCCCGGCCGCGCGCAGTCGCGCCACGAAGAGGTTGTCCTGGGCGGGTATGTTGTCGCGAAACAGTGGCGAGCCGTAGGTGGTCAGGACCCCGGCAGTCTCTTCGAGGTCCTTGATGCCGATGGGCAAGCCGTGCAGCAAACCCAGCGGTTTGCCTTGCAGGACCGCTTTTTCGGCGGCTACAGCCTCGTCTCGGGCGCGCTCGAAGCAGGTCGCGGCGAAGGCGTTGATTTTTGGATTCAGGCTTTCAATGCGCTCGATACAGGCGTCGAGCAATTCCACTGGCGAAAGCTGTTTGTTACCGATCAATGCCCGTAATTCAGTGGCGGATTTGCCGAGCAGTTCGGATGTATTTTGCATGGGGTGTTTCTCCGCGAAATGGACAAATCAGACTGGCTATCTTGCTGATGCTCGGCGTTGGCGTGCATCCAGTGAAGCTTGCGCTAAAGGGCAGACGCAGAGCGTCCAGAGCTGCATTCCCACGCTGGAGCGTGAGGAACGAGAGGTGTTCGGGCGTGCGCGCTGATTATCGTGCCGATGCTCCGCGTCGGCATGCCGTTCGTGACGCTCTGCGTGACACCTCTGCGGCGCGCCCTTTTCTCCGTGCCGAACGCATCAAGCGGGCAGTCTTTTCAAGAATCCCCCAACGCCAGTATCGTCGCCACCAGCGCCTGGCCTCTGGGTACCAGGGTGTCCAGCTCCAGATACTCTCGGTCGGTATGCACCTTGCCGCCCACCGGGCCGAGGCCGCACAGCGTCGGGATGCCAAGGCTGGCGGTGAAGCCCGAGTCGGCGCAGCCGCCGGTGAATTCGCCTTCCACGCTGAAGCCCAGTTCCTGCGCGAGGCCCTGATAGATCTTCAGCAGTTCGGTGCTGTGCCGGGCTTCCATCGGCAGGAAGGTCGTGGCTTCGAGCAGTCTGGCGGAGGTGCCGGGCAGCTCCTCTTCGGCGACGATGGCCTGGACGGCCGAGAGAATTTCATCCCACTGCCTGAGCTCGATAAAGCGTACATCGAGCTTTGCCGTGGCGCTGGGTGCAACCGTGTTGCTGGAGGTGCCGCCCGAGATCAGCCCGACGTTGGTGGTGATGCCCGCTGCATAATCCGTCAACGCATGCAGTTTGATCACCTTATGCGCCAAGGCCTGAATGGCACTGGCGCCATCGGCGTGATTCACCCCCGAATGCGCCGCACGGCCGCTGACTTCGATGATCAGCGTTGCACCGCCTTTGCGGGCGCTGACCACGTTGCCGCTGGCGCGCCCCGGTTCAGGGTTGAGCACCGCACGAGCCTGGCGGGCGTACTTTTCGATGTGAGCACGGGCACTGGCGGAACCGATTTCTTCGTCGCCGGTGTACAGAATCTGCACCGGAAACGGCAGCGGCCCCAGGCGTTTCAGCGCCTTGAGCGCGAAGCAGTTCAGCACCAGTCCGCCTTTCATGTCCGCCACGCCGGGGCCATAAGCCAGTGCGCTGTCTTTTATCTCGTCTTTTGAGTAGCCGCGCGTTGTCGTCGTGCCTTTCGGGAATACTGTGTCGCGATGACCGAGCAGCAATACCGGCTTGCCAGGGCCGCCGGGCACTTCAGCCAACAGCACATCGCCAAACCCCTCAACGGGAATACGTTCGATATTGATCCCGTCGGCCTCAAGTTGCGCGGCGAGCAGGTCGCCGACGGCATCGACGCCGGCCTTGTCGTAACTGTTGGAGTCGGTGTCGACCAGGCGCTGCAACAGCGCCTCCATCGCCTCGTACTGCCCGCTCAGCCAGTCGGTTGCCTGCCGTTGTGCGTCATTCATTCACTCAACTCCTGTGCCCGGTGCTCGCGGGTCAGCCGTGCGCCGTCAGTTCCAAGGTCCCAGAACAGCCCGGCCATGATTTGCAGGCTCTCTTTGACCACTGGCGCCAGCAAATGCTCGTCGGGTGCATGTTGCGAGCACGCCGGGTACGAGTGGGGCACCCAGACCGTCGGCAGGCCCAGTACTTCAGCGAATACATCGTTGGGCAGTGAGCCGCCCAGGTTCGGCAGCAGTGCCGGCTTCTTGCCGGTGGTCGCGGCCAGCGATGCCAGCGCCCAGCCGACCCACGGGCTGTCCGGGGACAGGCGCGTGGCGTGCATCACGTCCATGCGCGTCTGCCGGACCTCGACCTGAGTAAAACCGTGGGCATCCAAGTGCGCGCGTACCGCGGGAATAAAGGCGTTGTAATCGCTGTCCACCACGAAGCGGATGTGGCACAGCGCATGGGCCTTGCCGGGGATCGCATGCACGGGCGCGTCCGGATTGCCGGTCTTGAACGCGAGAATGTCGAGGGTGTTCCAGCCGAAGACTTTTTCGCTGAGCGACAGCGCCGGGTGTCCCCAATTCGGGTCAATGTCCGGGTCGCCGGGGCCGCCACCGACCTCGATGTCTGCCAGTGCTGCCTTGACTGCGTCAGGAATGGCAGAGGGCATGAGGCCCGCGACTTTTACCCGACCGTGCTCATCCACCAGGCTGGCGATGGCATTGGCCAGTATGATGCCGGGGTTGGCCAGCAGCCCGCCCCAGTTGCCAGAGTGGTGAGCGCCTTCACGCAGGTTTACCGTCAGTTCGAAATTGAACACTCCGCGCGAGCCAAGAAACAGGGTAGGGCGTGAGGCCGCCAGACGCGGGCCGTCGGAGGCGATGAAAATGTCTGCGGCCAGCTCTTGGGCATGCGCCTGACAAAATGCGCTGAGGCCGGGCGACCCGTCTTCTTCGCCCATTTCCAGCAGCAGTTTGACGTTGAAGCCCAACTGGCCGTCGCGCGCTTTCAGGGTCTGTTCGAGGGCGGTCAGGTTGATCAGGTGCTGGCCCTTGTTGTCCGCCGTGCCGCGGCCATACCAGCGATCACCGCGTTCTGTCACTTTCCACGGGGACAAACCTGACTGCCACTGTGCGTCGTAGCCGCGCACCACGTCGCCATGACCGTAGCTCAGCAGGGTCGGCAAGGCGGCGTCCTCAAGGCGTGTTGCGATCATCAAAGGCCCGCGCCCGGCGACCGGGTTGTCATACACCTTGACGCTGAAACCGAGCCGCTCGACGTGCGGCGTGATGAATTCGTTCAGATAACGATAAAGCTCCGGCAGGCTCGCGGCCTCCTGGCTTTGGGTCGGGTACGCAACGCTGCCGCCGAGCAAGGCGAAAAAGGTGCCGTTGTCGAACTGCTCGGTGGCGTTTTCGATGGCATGCGAACGGCTACTCATGAGGGCATCAGCTCCAGGGGTTTTGAGGTGTCGCGCAAGTGGCAACGGACAGTGCCGCCTTCCACGCGGCCAGTGGCCGGAGAGTGTTCCTTGCACACCGCCATGCAACCGGGGCAGCGTGGATGGAAAGCACAGCCGGACGGCGGTGACATGGGGTTGGGGAAGGTGCCATGCAGGCCCAGGTCGGGAATGCCCAGGTGCGGGTCAGGGGTCAGTACCGAGTCCAGCAGCGCCTGGGTGTAAGGGTGGCCCGGCCTGGCAAACAACGATTCGCGGCTGCGCTCTTCGACGATGCGGCCCAGGTACATCACCGCTACCCGGTCGGCCAGATGCTCGATGACCGCCAGGTTATGGCTGATCAGCAGGTAGGTCAGGCCGAACTCCTGTTTGAGGTCCTGTAACAGATTGAGAATCTGCGCCTGCACCGACACGTCCAGCGCCGAGGTCGGCTCGTCGCAGATCAACACGTCGGGGCGCATCACCAGCGCCCGGGCAATCGCCACGCGCTGACGCTGGCCACCGGAAAGCTGGCTGGGGTAACTGTCGATGACTCGCTTCGGCAGGCCGACCACGTCCATCATTGCTTCGACACGCTGGCGGCGCTCGGCGTTGGTGCCGATGCCATGCACGATCAGCGGCAGGGTGACGATTTCGCGCAGGGTCTTGCGCGGGTTCAGTGAGGAATAAGGGTCCTGAAAGATCGGCTGGATGCGCCGCGCCATTTCCTTGCGGTCAGTGCCGGCCAGGTGCTTGCCATTGACCAGCACATCGCCGCTGCTGGGCGCGAGCAGGCCGAGCAACATCTTGGCCAGGGTGCTTTTGCCGCAACCGGATTCGCCGACCAGCCCGAGGGTTTCGCCGCGCATCAGGCGCAGCGATACACCATCGACGGCTTTCAGGGTGGCATCGGGTTTGAAAAAGCCCCGGCTGATGTTGAATTCGCGGCGGATGTCGCACAGCTCGAGCGCAATGTCTTTTTTGCTGTTGGTGTTCAGGGCTTGATGGTTCATGACGTCATGCCCTCTCGGAGCAACACAGGTTCAGCACCCGCTGAGGCAAACAGGCAGCGGGTCATGTGGGTGTGGCTGTGAATCGGCGGGACATCCTCGGCGCAGGCCGCAATCGCCTGCGGGCAACGGTTGCGGAAGGCGCAGCCGTGTTGCTCGCCGACCAGGCTGGGCACCAGGCCTGGAATCGAGCCGAGCGGTTGGCCCGGCTGGGTGCGCCCGGGGATCGGAATGCTGGCCAGCAGCCCGCGTGTGTACGGGTGCTGCGGGTTTTCGAACAGCTCGACCGCCGGGGCGGTTTCGACGATCTGCCCGGCGTACATCACCGCCACCCGGTCAGCAATGCGCGCCACCAGGCCCAAGTCGTGGGTGATGAAAATCACCGCCAGGCCGAACTCTTTCTGGATGTCGCGGATCAGGCGCAGGATCTGCGCCTGAATGGTCACGTCCAGCGCGGTGGTCGGCTCGTCGGCGATGATCACGTCCGGCTCGCACATCAGTGCCATGGCGATGATTACCCGCTGACGCAGCCCGCCCGACAATTGATGCGGGTACTGGCGCAGGCGTTCGCTGGCGTTGCTGATACCGACTTTCTCCAGCATCTGCGCCGCACGCTGCAAGGCCTCCTTGCGCGACACCTTGCGGTGCCGGGTCAACACTTCACTGAGCTGATCGCCAATGCTGTAGGCCGGGTTCAGCGAGGTCATGGGTTCCTGAAAGATCATCGCCAGACGATTGCCCCGCAGGTCGCACATCTGCCGTTCGCTCTGGGTCAGCATGTCGATGCCGTCCAGGCTCAACGTTGTCGCCGTGCGTCGCGCCTTGCGCGGCAGCAGGTCCATGAGCGCCAGCGAGGTCAGGGATTTGCCGCAACCCGACTCCCCGACAATGCACAGCATTTCGCCGCGCTCGACCTGAAAGTCCAGGCCGCGCACTGCGTGGAGCGTGTGTTGTCCCAACGGGATCTCGACACGCAGGTTTTCAACATGCAACAACGCCATGTGCGGATCTCCTCTGTCAGTTGCGCCCTTCGGGCAGGATCAGGTCGCGCAGGCCATCGCCAACCAGATTGATGCCCAACACCAGCACCATCAGTGCGACACCGGGAATCGCAATGACCCACGGGGAAAAGAACATGTACGGTTTGCCTTCGGCGATCATCAGGCCCCAGGACGGAATGGGTGGCTGCACGCCGACCCCTAGGAACGACAGCGCTGATTCCAGAAGAATCGCGTGAGCCATCTCCAGCGTAGCGACGACGATCAGCGCGCCGACCAGATTGGGCAGGATTTCACTGGCCAGAATGCGCAGCGTCGAACAGCCCAGTGCCTGGGCCGAGGCGACGTATTCAGCGTCGCGAATCTGCTGCACAGCGGCCCGCACCACGACGGCAAACCGGTCCCAGAGCAGGCAGCCCAGCAGAATGATCACGACCTTCAGCGAACCACCGATCAACGACGCGGAAGCCAAGGCAATCATGACCACGGGCATCGCCAGGCGCGTGGTGATCAGGTAGCTGATCAGAGCGTCGGTCTTGCCGCCAAAATAACCTGCCAGCAGGCCCATGATGGTGCCGATGACGCCGGAGATCAGCGCCGCCGAAAAGCCGATGAACAATGAAATGCGCGCGCCGTACAGCAGGCGCGACAGGTAATCGCGGCCCAGCTTGTCAGTGCCCAGCATGTACTCCCATGTGCCATTGGCCATCCATACCGGGGGTTTCATGCGCAGCATCACGTCCTGGCTGTACGGGTCGTATGGTGCGAGCCAAGGGGCGAACAGTGCGCCGAACAGGATGATCAACAGCAGCACTGCGCCGATGGCAAAGCCGCGATGGGCAAAGCTGCTGCGCAGGGTGCGCCAGACGCTTGGTGCCGGAGGCTGGTAATCCTTGATCACCAGCGGCGATGAGGTGGTTGCGCTCATGAAGCCTCCTATTTCACGCGGATGCGCGGGTCGAGCAGTGCGTTGAGCACGTCGGCCAGCAGCGTGAGGACGATGTAGATCACCGCGATCAACAGCACGACCGCCTGCACCACCGGAAAGTCGTCACGGGCAATCGCATCCCAGGCCAGTTGACCGATGCCTTGCAGCGAGAAGACCGTTTCGATGACCACCGAGCCGCCAAGCATGAAACCGAATTCCACGGCGGCCAATGCCACCACAGGAATCAGCGCATTGCGCAGTGCGTGTTTGAACAGCACCGTGGCAGGGCGCAGGCCCTTGGCGCGTGCCGTGCGGATGTAATCGGAATTGAGCACGTCGAGCATGCCGGCGCGGGTCAGGCGCATGATTGCCGGTGTGGCGTAATAGCCCAGCGCAATGGCGGGCATGACGAAATGCGCCCAGGTCGAGTTGCCCGACACCGGCAGCCATTTCAAGGTGACCGAGAACACCACGATCAGCATCAGCGCGAACCAGAAACTCGGCATCGCCTGACCCAGCACCGCAATACTCAACGCCAGCCGATCCACCCAGGTATCGCGTTTCACCGCGGCCAGCACACCCAGCGGAATGGCGATCAGCAGGGCAATGCTCAGGGCCATTGCCCCCAGCCCGAGGGTGATCGACAGGCGCGAGGCGATCAGGTTGTAGACCGATTCCTGAAAGAAGAACGAATCGCCCAGATCAAGGCGCAGCACGTCGGCCAGCCATTCGAAATACTGCGTGACCAACGGCTTGTTGAGGCCGTACTGCACACGGATCTGTTCGATCTGTTCGCTGCTGGCTTCCGGCCCGCCAATGGCGGTGGCCAGGTCGCCGGAGAGGTGCAACAGGGAAAAGCTGATCACCGACACGGTAATCGCCACGCACAGGGCAATGCCGAGGCGGCGCAAGAGAAATCCGAACATGGCAAGTGACCTTGTGTCCGAGGGGGAACGGTGGGCTGACGACGCTGCGAGGCCTGTCATTGACCTCGCAGCCGGTCGGGCCGATTGACGTCGCGAACAGCCTTATTTCCAGCTCGACAACGCGAAACGTGGAAGCTCGTCCGGGTAGGGTTTGAAGTTCAGGTCCGAGACGTAGGCGTAGTTCATCGAGTAGTTGAACAACGGTGCCCAGTACGCCTGCTCGCTGATGCGCTGCAGGGCCTTGCGGTAGTTGTCCTTGCGCACCCGCGGGTCCAGCGCGTTGTCTGCGGTCTGCAGCCAGCCCTGGACTTGCGGGTCCTTGATGTTGTCGTCCGGGTTGCCCTTGAACCAGGTCCCGGCGGAGGCCGATGTGTCGAGGATCGAGAACGAGCCCCAGGCCTGGAAAGACATCGGCACCTTGCCGCCGCGTTGCTGGTCACGCAGGGCGGCGTACTTCAGGTAGCGCAGCTTGGCATTGATGCCGACGGCGCGCAGGTTGCCGATGATGGCTTCCACGTAATCGCGGTCCCGGTAGGCAAAGATTTCGGTTTCAAAACCATTCGGGTAACCGGCTTCGGCAAGCAGCGACTTGGCCTTGGCCGGGTCGTAGTTGTAAACCGTGGCCGCTGTGGTGTCACAGCCGAACTGGCCGGGGTAACAGGCCACTTGCAGGGGCTTGCTTTCGCCGCCGACCAATTGCGAGGCGAGGCCGTCGCGGTTGATCGCGTGGTTGATCGCCTGACGCACTTTGAGGTGTTTCATCGGCGAGTCGGCGCTGGAGGTGCCGCGTGCGTCGAGAATCAGAAAGCCGATACGCATGGTCGCGCCACTGGTCACCACCAGATTGGGCATGGCCTTGAGGTTTTCCGCCTGATCGGGGGCCACGCGCCAGGTCCAGTCGATGCCACCGGTCATCAGCTCGGCCAGGCGGGTTTCGGCGTCGGCGATCACCCGAAAGTTGATGTGGGCGATCTTCGGCTGGCCTTGCGGGCTGTCCTTGAAGTAATCCGGGTTCTTGTCCATTTTCACGCCTTCGCCGGTGGCGATGGCCGTGACCTTGTAAGGCCCGGTGCCGATCGGTTTGCGGCTGAACCCGGCCATTCCGACCTGTTCGAAATACTTTTTCGGAAACATCGGCACGGCGTTGGACAGGTATTCCAGCGCAGGCGGGAAGGGCTTTTTCAGGTGCAGGCGTACGCTGTAGTCACCGAGCTTTTCAGCGCTCTTGATCCAGTCGACGTTCTGTACCGTGACCACCTTGGACTCGGGCGACACCACATAATTGAGCGTGAACACCACGTCATCAGCGGTGAACGGGTCGCCGTTGTGAAACTTCACGCCTTCGCGCAGCTGGAAATCGATAGTGGTGTCGTCAACCTGTTTCCAGCGGGTGGCCAGCATGGGTTCGTACTGACCGCTGTCGGGGTTGCGATAGACCAGGTTGTCCCAGATCAGGCGACCGAGAATCACGCCTTCGCGCAAATCGTTGTGATAGGGGCTGATGTTTTCCGGTTCGCTGTCAGAGGCATAGACCAGCGTATCGTCGGCCTTGCCGGCCAGGGCGGAAAAACTGCTGAACAGGCTCAATAGCGCGATGCTGCGAGCGAAACCCTTGATTCCCATGCCGTCGTCTCCAAAAGGCAAAGTGGATGTATCAAAGGGCAGTGGGTCGCAAATGCGAGAAGAGGCGTTTCCTGTGAGGCCGTGGTTGTTCTTCTGATCGAATGTTCTTTTGGTCGAATTCTCTTCTGATCGATTAGCGGGCCTCGACACGACTCTAGGCAAAGCGTATCAATGCCACAAGCACAATATTTCGAATCTTTCATTGCCGAAAAGGCAACGCGGGAGTACTCATGCAACTCTATGGCGTGCAGTCCACCGCCTTGCGCTACTTCCTCGAAGTGGCGCGTTGCGGGTCGATCAGCGAGGCGTCAATCCGGCTCAACGTCGCATCGTCGGCGGTCAGCCGGCAGATCAGCAAGCTGGAGCGGGAGCTGGATGCGCTGCTGTTCGAGCGTCAGGCGCGAGGCATGATGCTTAGCGAAGCGGGTATCCGTCTGGCGGCCTATGCGCGCAAATCCCAGTTGGAGGCCGAGCAAGTGGTGCTGGAAATCACCGAGTTGCAAGGCTTGCAGCGCGGCCATGTGCGCATTGCCTGCTCGGAAGGTTTTGCGCTGGATTTTCTGCCGCAGTGCATCGCGCGTTTTCGGCGGCTCTATCAAGGCATTCATTTCTCGATGGAAGTCTGCGCCCCGGCCCAGGCCACCGAACGGGTGCGCTCGGGCGATGCCGACCTGTGCCTGACCTTCAGCCTGACGCCGCAAAATGAAATCAAGGTCGAACACATTCACAGCGGCGCCATCTGCGCGGTGGTCAGCCACAATCACCCGCTGGCATCACGCACGGAAGTCGCGCTTGCCGAACTGCAGCCGTACGCCATCGCCCTGACCAACACCGACACAACGCTGCGTCAGTTATTCGATATCTGCTGTGGCGTACAAGGCCTGATGTTCGACCCGGTGCTGACCAGCAATTACATCGGTGCGTTGCTGCGATTTGTGAGCGAAGAGGGTGGCATCAGCCTGTCCAGTGAAATGACCCTCGACAAGCGTGTGCATGAAAAACAACTCAAATCGCTGCCGATCAGTGATGAAGGCATGAAGGCTCGGCGTATCGAGCTGCAGAGCATGGCAGGGCGCACGCTGCCGGCAGCGGTCGCGGCATTTCGCGATTTTCTGATCGAAGAGCTGGCAAAGACCTGAACCGCTGGCGTCCGCCTGGCGATTACGCTGAATGCTGGGCACGTTGCAGCACACGCCGAGTTGATAGGTATCGTCGTTATGATGTTATAGTGTAACGAATAAGCGGTATGCGTTCTGCATTTTCCCGGCCGCCCACCTCATGCTTCGCCCCCTGCGGCGAAGTTCTCCAGCGAGACGACCGTAGAATGAACAGCCCCCTCCCAGATGTTGCCCTGACGGAAGTGTCCTCGGCCCTGATTGCACTCGACTGGGTCGGTATGCAAGGCGTCGAAGTGCCGCTGATGCTGGGTGAGCCGGGTGCTGCACACCCGGTTCATGCCTACGCGGACTTACAGGTCGATCTGACCGACCCCAGCGTCAAGGGCATCCACATGTCGCGGCTCTACCGGTTGCTCGACGGTTTTGCCGAGCATCAGGTACTGACGCCCGATACCTTGTCAGCGCTGCTGGAAGCAATGGTCGAGAGCCACCTCGATTGCCACTCCAGCGGCGCACGCATCACGCTCACCTTCAACCTGCTGTGCCGTCGCCCGGCGCTGGTTACCGAAGGGCTCAGCGGCTGGAAATCCTATCCGGTAAAGCTTGATGCCATCTGGCGAGCGGGGCGTTTGTGCCTCGACGTGTCAGCGGACATCACTTATTCGTCGACGTGCCCGTGCTCGGCTGCGCTGTCTCGACAACTGCTGGAGGAGGCGTTTACGGCGCGCTTCGGCAGGCAGTCGTTTGTCGATCCGATGCTGGTGGCCGCCTGGCTGCGAGAGCATGCGTCGTATGCCACGCCGCACAGTCAGCGCAGCGTGGCGACGGTCCAGGTGAGGGTGGCGGAGCACGCCACTGAATTGGGCCTGATGACGCTGATCGATGCTGTCGAGCAAGCGTTGGGCACACCGGTTCAGACGGCCGTCAAACGGGCTGACGAGCAGGCTTTCGCCCGGCTCAATGGCCAGAACCTGATGTATGTCGAGGACGCCGCGCGCAAGATTCAACAGGCGCTGGAGGGCCGCTATGCAGCCTCCAGCGTCAGCGTGCGCCACTTCGAAAGCCTGCATCCCCATGATGCAGCCGCGCAGACTTCCAACTACCTGTCCTGAGGCTTACACCGTGATCCGTAAAAATCCGTCCGGCCATCTGCCGGTTATCGCCGAGTCCGCCTACATCGATAAAACCGCGATCATCTGCGGCAAAGTGATCATCAAGGACAACGTCTTCGTTGGCCCTTATGCGGTCATCCGCGCCGACGAAGTCGATGCCAGCGGCGACATGGAACCGATCATCATCGGGGCCAACTCCAACATTCAGGATGGCGTGGTCATCCACTCGAAGTCCGGCGCTGCGGTGACCATCGGCGAGTTCACCTCGATTGCCCACCGGTCCATCGTGCATGGACCTTGCATGGTCGGTGATCGCGTGTTCATCGGCTTCAACAGCGTGGTGTTCAACTGCAAGGTCGGCAACGGCAGTGTGGTGCGCCACAACTCGGTGGTCGATGGCCGTGATTTGCCAGAGAACTTTTACGTGCCGTCCACCACCCGGATCGGGGCGAATACCGATCTCTCGCAATTTCCGCCGGTCAGCATTTCGGCTTCGGAATTTTCCGAAGACGTGGCGCACACCAACATTGATCTGGTGCGCGGCTACAAGGCCCTGCAGAACGAGTTCTGATGCGCCCGAGTAAAACGCAACACCTGGCAAACCCAACCACGGACCTGGATTTTTCATGACAACAGTTGTTCAACCCACACGGGCGCCGGCGTCCCGCTTGCGCTCGATCGATGCTCTGCGCGGGCTGATTATTCTTTTCATGTTGCTGGACCATGTACGGGAAACGTTCTTTCTGCACCGTCAGGTGCTGGACCCGATGGATGTCGCAACCACCGAGCCCGACTTGTTTTTCAGCCGCACCCTGGCGCATTTGTGTGCGCCGCTGTTCGTGTTGTTGACCGGGCTTTCGGCCTACCTGTACGGCGAAAAGTATCAAGGCAAACGTGACGTCTCGGCGTTTCTGCTCAAGCGCGGGCTGTTTCTGATTGCGCTGGAGTTCACTCTGGTGAGCTTCGCCTGGACCTTCGAGTTCCCGCCGACCGTCATCTACCTGCAAGTGATCTGGGCCATCGGCCTGAGCATGGTGGCCTTGTCGGCGATGGTGTTCCTGCCACGCTGGGCGCTGGTGGTCATCG
The DNA here is from genome assembly GCF_002093745.1 of Pseudomonas graminis. Lineage (GTDB taxonomy): Bacteria > Pseudomonadota > Gammaproteobacteria > Pseudomonadales > Pseudomonadaceae > Aquipseudomonas. Next base: position 28,418 of record NZ_MTSB01000028.1, on the reverse strand, counting down.
GCGGGGTGATCATTGCCGGACACAACCTGCTGGACACGCTGCACTTCGGTGTCGAGTCGGCGATGCACGTTCCGTGGGCCATTCTGCATGATCGGGGCTGGCTTGAAGTGTCCGATAACCTGCGCTTGCGCACTTCCTATCCACTGTTGCCGTGGATCGGCATCATCGCGCTGGGCTACGCTGCCGGCCCCTGGTTTGTCGCGGGTTTTGACGCGGCAAAACGTCGGGCCAACCTGTGGGCCTGTGGGCTGGGCGCATTGTCGGGTTTCGTGGTACTGCGCATGATCAACGGCTACGGTGAAAAACCGTGGAGCGTCGGCGAAACCGGCGTGCAAACCGTCATGAGTTTTTTCAACATCACCAAGTACCCGCCCTCGCTGTTGTTCATCAGCCTGACGCTGGGGATTGGCATGCTGTTGCTGATCGGGTTCGAGCGCAGCCAGGAGAAAAGATGGTTGCGGCCGTTGGTGGTACTGGGTTCAGCGCCGATGTTTTTCTATCTGCTGCACCTGTATGCGCTAAAGGTTCTGTACCTGATTGCATTGGCAATCTGGGGCGCGAATCAGGGCAAATACTTCGGCTTTGACCACATGTGGGGCGTCTGGCTGGCCTCGGTCGTGCTGGCCGTCGTGCTGTTTCCGGCCGTGCGCTGGTTCTCTGCACTCAAGGCGCGTCGCCGCGACATCAGCTGGTTGAAATACCTGTAACGGTTGTACGGGCGGCACACCGACAGGTGTGCCGCCTCCCGCCTGATTTCAATCCCCCTGCGCACCGTAGTTCATGATCGACAGCAGCTTGATCGGCACCTGCACCAGTTGCTCTGGACCGTGTGGGATATCGCCATCAAAGGTCAGGCTGTCACCGGCCTGCATCGGGTACAACTGATTGCCGTGACGGTAGATCAGTTCGCCCTCCAGCAGGTGCAGAAACTCGGTGCCGGGATGCGAGAACGTCGGAAACTCCTCGCTGGCATCATCCATCGTCACCATGTACGCCTCGAAACTCTTCTTCGGCCCACGGGTGTGGTTGAGCAGGTGATAGGTATGACCTTTCTCCGTCCCGCGCCTGACCACCTCAAGCCCCTCGTCCGCCTTGACCAGCAGCGCGCTGCTGCCTTGCTGATCGTACTGACTGAACAGTTTTGACATCGGCATGCCCAGCACGTCGCACAGACGGCTGAGGTTATCGAGGCTGGTCGAGACCTGCGCGTTTTCGATCTTGCTCAACATGCCCTGACTGATACCGGCGATACGCGCGACATCGGCCAGTTTCAATTCCTGCGCCTGGCGCTGGCGTTTGATCTGAATGCCCAGGTATTGCTCGAGCTTCAATTTGGGATGGGGTTCGGTCGGCCTGTTCATCGGTTTTGCACGGTTTCCGTTCAATAATTTTTATTTCGCACTGGGAATGTGCGTTTCAATACTCTCACTCTAGCTGGCGTTCCGAATTTTTCCCTGAAAGAAACCAGCTTCCCACATAAACAGCCCTTGCAGACAGCCAGATTAACAGTTCCAGCGCGTCCACGATGTTTAGCCGGTCAGATTGGCAAGCGCTTTGCATTCCTAAAAGGAAAGTAAATTTCCTGTTCGGAATAAAAAGCGGCAGGCAGTGAAACAGTGGTCCCTCCCTGAAACGATGTGCTTATGCCAGGAGACACGTCCCATGTTGCCACCCGAAACACAGCGTCTGATTGAACAGCACGGCATCAAGTACGTGCTGGCTCAGTTCGTGGATATTCATGGTTCGTCCAAGACCAAGTCGGTTCCAGTCACTGGCCTGGAAATGGTCGCTGAAGACGGTGCGGGTTTCGCCGGCTTCGCCATCTGCGGCATGGGCATGGAACCCCACGGGCCGGACTTCATGGCCAAGGGCGATCTGTCTTCGTTGACGCCGGTGCCGTGGCAGCCGGGTTACGGGCGAGTGGTGTGCATCGGCCATGTGGAAGGCAAACCCTGGCCTTACGACAGCCGTTATGTGTTGCAAAAGCAGGTTGAACGCCTCAGTCAGCGTGGCTGGACCCTGAATACCGGGCTGGAGCCCGAGTTCAGCCTGTTCAAGCGCGACGCCGCAGGCAGTCTGCAAATGGTCGATGCCAGCGATAACCTCGACAAACCCTGCTACGACTACAAAGGGCTGTCGCGCTCGCGGGAGTTTCTCGAACGCCTGACCGAAGCCTTGCAGCCGGTGGGTTTCGACATTTATCAGATTGACCATGAAGACGCCAATGGCCAGTTCGAAATCAATTACACCTACAGTGAAGCGATGGAGTCGGCCGACCGCTTTACCTTCTTCCGCATGGCCGCCGGCGAGATCGCCAATGACATGGGCATGATCTGCTCGTTCATGCCCAAGCCCGATCCCAAGCGTGCAGGTAACGGTATGCACTTCCACTTGTCGATTGCCAGCGCGAGCAGCAAGAACCTGTTCCACGACGCCAGCGACCCGAGTGGCATGGGCCTGTCGAAAATGGCCTATCACTTCGCCGCAGGTTTGCTGGCTCACGGCCCCGCGTTGTGTGCCTTTGCAGCGCCCACTGTCAACTCCTACAAGCGGCTGGTGGTCGGCAATTCGCTGTCTGGTGCGACCTGGGCTCCGGCGTTCATCGCGTTCGGTGCCAATAACCGTTCAGCGATGGTGCGTGTGCCTTATGGCCGCCTGGAATTCCGCCTGCCCGATGCCGGTTGCAATCCGTATCTGGTCAGCGCCGCGATCATCGCCGCGGGGCTGGACGGTATCGACCGTCAACTGGAAATCGACCACGTCTGCAACGAGAACTTATACAAGTTGAGCCTGGAAGAGATCGCCGCTCGGGGCATCAAGACCCTGCCGCAGTCGCTCAAAGAGGCGTGCGATGCGCTGCAAGCCGACCCGCTGTTTGCCGAAGTACTGGGCGAGGAAATCGTGGGCGAATTCATCCGCCTCAAACGTATGGAATGGGTGGAATACAGCCGCCATGTGAGCGACTGGGAAGTGAAGCGGTATATCGAATTCTTTTAGAACAGCGGCAAGCAAGAGCAGGCATGCAGCGTATTTAATTTCTCTGTCCAGGCGACTGGCTTTTAGCGTGCTGCTAAAAACCTGTCGCTACCAAAGGGTGAGGCTATGTGCGGAATCGTTGGTTTGTACCTGAAAAACCCGGCGCTGGAATCGCAGCTCGGCAAGTTGTTCGAGCCGATGCTCGAAGCCATGACGGACCGTGGTCCGGACAGCGCCGGTTTTGCGATTTATGGCGATGAAGTCGCGGATGGCTGGGTCAAGCTGACCTTGCAGGCCACCACTGAACAATACGATTTCAACGCGCTGATCGTGGCGCTGAAAAGCAAAATGGATGCACCGCTGGACTGGTTTCAGAACGCCAGCGCCGTGGTGCTGAAGATTCAGGCGCAAGAGGCGTCAGTGCGTGCCGCGCTGGCCGAACTGGCCCCCGACGTGCGCATCATGAGCGCCGGGCAGAGCATCGAGATTCTCAAGGGCATGGGCCTGCCGAAGGAGATTTCCGCGCGCTTCGGTCTGGCGTCCATGAAGGGCAGCCACATTATTGGCCACACCCGCATGGCCACTGAAAGCGCTGTGACCCTGGAAGGCAGCCATCCGTTTTCCACCGGCTCTGACTTGTGCCTGGTCCATAACGGTTCGTTGTCCAATCACTTCCGTTTGCGCCAGAACCTGCGTCGTGAAGGCATTCAGTTCGAGACCGACAACGACACGGAAGTGGCGGCGGGTTACCTGGCCTGGCGTCTGCAACAGGGTGACACGCTCAAGCAGGCACTCGACAAATCGCTGGAAGACCTCGACGGCTTCTTCACCTTCGCCATCGGTACGCGCAACGGTTTTGCGGTGATTCGTGACCCGATTGCCTGCAAGCCGGCCATTCTCGCTGAAACCGATGATTACGTTGCGATGGCCTCGGAATATCAGGCGCTGTCCAGCCTGCCGGGCATTGAAAGCGCCAGGGTCTGGGAGCCGATCCCGGCCACCATGTACATCTGGGAACGCGAGCCAGCCGAGGGAACACGCCCATGAAAACTGTCGACCTTTCCAGCGCTACCGTGCGCGACCTCAACCAGGCCCTGCACGATCAGGTCAAGGACTTGCAGGAGCGCGAATGGCGAGTGACCCATCCCGACGGCGCGCATAACCTGGCGGTCGGCGTCAACGAAGCCATCTCCATCGATATTCAGGGCCACGCGGGTTATTACTGCGCCGGTATGAACCAGAAAGCCTCCATCACCGTGCATGGCAATGTCGGCGTCGGTTGCGCGGAAAACATGATGTCCGGTGCCGTGCGGGTCAAGGGCAGCGCTTCGCAGGCCGCAGGCGCTACGGCACACGGCGGCTTGCTGGTCATCGAGGGCGATGCCGGTGCCCGTTGCGGCATTTCCATGAAAGGCATCGACATTGTGGTGGGCGGCAGCATCGGCCACATGAGCTGCTTCATGGGCCAGGCCGGTCGGCTGGTGGTGTGTGGTGACGCCGGCGATGCGCTGGGCGACTCGCTTTACGAAACGCGGATCTACGTCAAAGGCAAAGTTGAATCGCTGGGTTCGGACTGCGTCGCCAAGGAGATGCGCGAGGAGCATCTGCACGAGTTGCAGGAGTTGCTCAGTCGCGCAGGCTTCAATGAGAACGCTGCAGATTTCAAGCGCTACGGCTCGGCCCGTCAGCTCTACAACTTCAAAGTCGACAACGCCTCCGCGTACTGATCCAGGAGCACTACCATGAGCGAACCCATCAGCCACAAACCAGCTCCAGTCCTGCGCGAGTCGGCCACCTTTGATCGCCTGACCATTCAGGAAATCCAGCGCGCGGCGGAAACCGGTATCTACGATATTCGCGGCGGCGGCACCAAACGCAAACTGCCGCATTTCGACGACCTGCTGCTGCTCGGTGCAAGCGTCTCGCGCTACCCGCTGGAAGGCTATCGCGAGAAGTGCGGGACTGACGTGGTGCTTGGCAACCGTTTTGCCAAGAAGCCGCTGTACCTGAAAATTCCGGTGACCATCGCCGGCATGAGTTTCGGCGCGTTGTCGGCCAACGCCAAAGAAGCGCTGGGCCGTGGTGCGACGATCGCAGGCACCAGCACCACCACCGGCGACGGCGGCATGACCCCTGAAGAGCGTGGTCAGTCGCAGCATCTGGTCTATCAGTACCTGCCATCACGTTATGGCATGAACCCCGACGACCTGCGCAAGGCGGATGCCATCGAAATCGTCCTGGGGCAGGGCGCCAAACCGGGCGGTGGCGGCATGTTACTGGGCATGAAAGTGACCGAGCGTGTGGCCGGCATGCGCACACTGCCGGTCGGCGTCGATCAAAGGTCGGCGTGCCGTCACCCGGACTGGACCGGCCCGGACGACCTGGCGATCAAGATTGCCGAAATTCGGGAAATCACCGATTGGGAAAAGCCGATCTACGTTAAGATCGGTGCCAGCCGTCCGTATTACGACGTCAAGCTGGCGGTGAAAGCCGGCGCAGACGTGATCGTGCTCGACGGCATGCAGGGCGGTACGGCGGCGACTCAGGAAGTGTTCATCGAACACGTCGGCATCCCGATTCTGCCCGCCATCCCGCAGGCGGTTCAGGCGCTGCAGGAAATGGGCATGCACCGCAAAGTGCAATTGATCGTCTCCGGAGGGATTCGCAACGGTGCCGACGTCGCCAAGGCGATGGCGCTGGGCGCGGATGCAGTGGCCATCGGTACCGCTGCGTTGATCGCGCTCGGCGACAACCACCCGCGTCTGGACGAAGAGCTGAAAAAGATCGGCTCGGCGGCCGGTTTCTACGACGACTGGCAGAACGGCCGTGACCCGGCGGGCATCACCACGCAAGACCCTGAACTGTCCAAGCGCCTCGACCCGGTCGAAGGCGGGCGGCGTCTGGCCAACTACCTGCGTGTGCTGGTCCTCGAAGCCCAGACCATGGCCCGCGCCTGCGGCAAATCACACCTGCACAACCTCGACCCGGAAGATCTGGTGGCGCTGACGGTAGAATCCGCCGCGATGGCGCGTGTGCCTCTGGCCGGGACGTCGTGGATACCGGGTTCGGGGTCGGGGTATTGATCGTAATGTTAATGGGCACGCATTTCATGAGGCTTCGCGTCAAAGATTTCCAATGCGCCACAACGTTGTGCCTTACCCGTGGTTGCAGCGACTGCCTACTTTGGTCCCTCAAAGCAGGGCGCGGTGAGGGCGCAAAGGTGACCTGGGTCTTATGTGAATCTATCTGACATCGCAGAACCCTTGTGTGACGCGGAGCGCCACACAGAGGGCGCAGAGCGTCCAGAACTGCATGCCCACGCGGAGCGTCGGCACGATAATCAGGGGCTGACCTTGGCTCAACTGAAACCGTAGAGCCGCCGTGTGACGCTCCGCGATAATGCTTTAGATGTGCTTTTCAACCGAAGGAACCCGACGAAGTCGGGCCGGAAACGGAGCTGGGACTTTGCCTGCTTTGGACCCTCAAAGCAGGGCGCCGTAAGGGCGCAAAGCTGACATGAGTCTTATGTAAATCTATCTGACATCGCAGAACCCTTGTGTGACGCGGAGCGCCACACAGAGGACGCAGAGTGTCCAGAACTGCATGCCCACGCGGAGCGTCGGCACGATAGTCAGGGGCTGTGCAGCCCTTTTCAGAGCTCCTCAGACACCCCGTACACTCAACGAAACGCCGGCACCACATGCTTGATAAACAACTCAAGCGACTTCTTTTTCTCGGCGTGCGGCAGGCTGTTGTCGCACCAGAAGCTGAACTCGTCGACACCCAGTTCCTGGTAATAACGAATGCGCGGGATGATCTCTTCCGGGGTGCCGATCATGGTGTTCTTGCGAATGTTGTCCAGCTCGAACTCCGGGCGATCCTTGAACTTTTCTTCAGGGCTGGGCGCGAGAAAACCGTTCACGGGCGTCTGTTTATTGCCAAACCACGCGTCAAAGGTGCGGTAGAACTTCGCGATGGCGGTGGCCCCCGTTTTCCAGCCTTCAGGGTTGTCCGCAGCATGCACGTGAGTGTGGCGCAGAACCATCAACTGCGGGCGCGGCACGTCGGGGTTGTTGGCCAGTGCTGCTTCGAACTTGTTCTTCAGGTCGACCACTTCCTCGTCGCCTTTCATCAGCGGCGTGACCATCACGTTGCAACCATTCTGCACCGCGAAATTGTGCGAGTCCGGATCACGGGCCGCGATCCACATCGGTGGCGTGTTGATCGGTTTGGGCACGCAGGTCGAGGTGGGGAATTTCCAGATATCGCCGTCGTGAGCGTAATCGCCTTGCCAGAGGGCACGAACCACCGGGACCATCTCGCGCAGCGCCTTGCCGCCTTCCGAGGCCGGCATGCCGCCCGCCATCCGGTCGAATTCCACTTGATAGGCGCCCCGAGCCAGGCCGACTTCCATCCGTCCGTTGCTGATCACATCCAGCAAGGCGCATTCACCGGCTACCCGCAAGGGATGCCAGAAGGGCGCAATGATAGTGCCTGCGCCCAGATGAATACGCGTGGTCTTGGCAGCCAGATAGGCCAGCAGCGGCATCGGACTTGGCGAGATGGTGTATTCCATCGCGTGGTGTTCGCCGATCCATACCGTACTGAAGCCACCTGCTTCGGCCATCAGCGTCAGTTCGGTCAGGTCCTCGAAAAGCTGGCGATGACTGACACTTTCATCCCAGCGCTCCATGTGCGCGAACAACGAAAACTTCATGACACTTACCTCGCTTAAATCGTGGCGCCTGCTTGATCGACCGGCGTAGAGAATGATTTCCTGTCTGATGGTATACCGTAATACTCTTGGCGCAAGTCTTTTTTGCAGGCGGCAAAGCAGGCGCAATTCCCATCACGCAACAACGAAAAAAGCGCCTCATACAGGGCGCTTTCAAGAAAATGATCAAGTGGGTGTAGCGAGTAGCGAGAGGGTTACCGCTTCGGTCAGCTGCAGGCCTCGGAGCCGATGTAGTCGTCCGTGGAGTCTCGGATGATTGGCCCCATGCCGCTGACCGCATGAGCCTGCTCCATGATCTCCAGTGTCGAGCCGGTGCCGACCAGATTCACCAGGTGTTTTTCACAATTGTAGAGGCGCTTGGAGTAGATCACGCCGAGCAGGCCTTCTCGGCGAGTGACCACCACGCGCAGGTCCGCACTTCCGCTTTTTTCCACCAGTGCGTGCTGGCCGGCAACATCCAGGGGAACGTGAATCGCTTTTCCCTCGGCATGGGCAGCCAGGGGAGGGATCAAAAAGGCCAGGAACCAGGCATTGAACTTCATCGGTGCTCCTGCGGATGAATGAGACTTCATTGGATCCGAAATCTACTCCTGCGATGAGGTTCTGAATAGCCACTACGGGCGGCCTTTCGTCGGGTCGTCCGGCGGGTCAGCGCGACGGATCGACAGTGCTCGCCGTCACGCACTGTTGCTGTGCCAACAGCCGTCCGACAGCTTGCCGGTAGACGGACAGTTGACGCGCGGCGGCAAGCGTTTCAACTCATTGATCTACCGTGAGTTATTCCTCTGGCACGGTTGCTGCTCTTGAAAATGGCAAGCCCGATCGATTACCCCGCTCGGGAAACCTGCCGTCAGAGGAGTGCCGATATGAGCCAATCAGCGATCAAATTTGCGTACTGGGTGCCGAACGTCAGCGGTGGGCTGGTCGTCAGCAAGATCGAGCAACGCACCAGTTGGACCATTGATTACAACCGCACGCTGGCACAGATTGCCGAGCGCTCCGGGTTTGAATACGCCCTGACGCAGATCCGTTTCACGGCCGGTTATGGCGCCGAGTTTCAGCATGAGTCGGTCGCGTTCAGCCACGCACTGCTTGCCGCCACCGAAAAACTCAAGGTCATTGCCGCTATTTTGCCGGGGCCGTGGACACCGTCGGTCGCGGCCAAGCAACTGGCGACCATTGATCAGCTGACTGCCGGGCGTGTGGCGGTCAACATCGTCAGTGGCTGGTTCAAAGGCGAGTTCCAGGCCATCGGCGAGCCGTGGCTGGAGCACGACGAACGTTATCGCCGCTCTGAAGAATTTATCCGTGCCCTCAAGGGTATCTGGACCACCGATAATTTCACGTTCAAGGGTGACTTCTACCGGTTCCACGACTACACCCTCAAGCCCAAGCCGATTCAGCGCCCCCACCCGGAAATCTTTCAGGGTGGCAGCTCGCGGGCTGCGCGTGACATGGCAGCACGCGTGTCTGACTGGTATTTCACCAATGGCAATTCTCTTGAAGGCATAAAAGCTCAGGTCGATGACATTCGGGCCAAAGCTGCTGTAAACGGCCATTCGGTGAAAATCGGCGTGAATGCCTTCATCATCGCCCGCGACACCGAAGAAGAGGCCCGTGCCGTACTGGCGGAAATCATCGACAAGGCTGATCCCGAAGCGGTCAATGCCTTTGGAGATGCCGCGAAACAGGCGGGCAAGGCCAGCCCGGAAGGCGAGGGCAATTGGGCCAAATCGACCTTCCAGGACCTGGTGCAATACAACGATGGTTTCAAGACCAACCTGATCGGCACGCCGCGTCAGATTGCCGAGCGCATTGTCGCGCTCAAGTCTGTCGGCGTGGACCTGGTGCTGTCCGCGTTCCTGCATTTTCAGGAAGAAGTGGCTTATTTTGGTGAACATGTGCTGCCACTGGTGCGTGAACTGGAGGCCGCCACACAACGCAAGCCTGTCGCCGCCATCGCCTGATGCACTGACCCTCCCGCCTTGATGCCGTGAGCGGGTTTCGCTCACGGCCCCTCCAGAAAATCTGGCACCGCTGTGATCCAGTGTGTGACTGACTGCGTAAGTTGAACCCCAAACAACCCACAGGTATCGGTACGTGGCATTATGATGCCACTGCCCGGCATGCTTTTGTCTGGCGCCAGGCGTTCAGGCAGGGCAAAGCGCCTGCCGACAACGGCAGTTGATAGCAAAAGGGTTGTCGAAGGTCCCTGAGCGATCAGGTCCGGTTTCCAGAAAACCAGATGCACTGGTTCTCACCTGTTGTGGAGGCAAGTTTTGAAACGCGACCTTCGGCTTGCGTCGTGGCTGATCCTCGTGGTGTGTGTCTGCGTGGTGATGTTGATGGCTTGGCAGGCATGGACCGCGCGCCGCAACACGCTGGATAACATCCAGACCAGCACGGTGAATCTGGCTGGGGCGCTGAGCACTTACACAGACGGTATTTTCAAGCAAAGCGAGCTGATGTTGATCGGCCTGACGGAGCGTGTCGAAAAGGACGGTTTCGGACCTGATCAGGTCGAACGCCTGAGGTCGGTCATCGCGCGTGAAATGGGCGCGCTGCCGCAGGTCGATACCGTCTCGCTGTACGATGCCAACGGTGTCTGCATTTTTTCAAGCAACCCCAAGGCGGTAGGCATCAACAGCGCACAGCGCGAGTTTTTTCAGCGTCACCTTCATACGCCCGGCAAGGCACCCTACATCGGGCCGACCATACGCAGTCGCGCTTCGGGAGAGTGGGTGATATCGGTCAGTCGGCGCATCGAACACCCCGATTCGAGTTTTGCCGGGCTGATGGTCGTGACGATCGGCGTCGAGCATCTGCTGAAATTCTACTCAGGCATTCAGATCGGAAAAACCGGCGTCATCAGCCTGACCTCGACCTCCGGGCAACTGCGCGTGCGGTATCCGCATCTGGACGAAGAAATCGGCCGCGACCTCTCGTCGACGCCTATTTTTACCTCCGAACTCGACTCGCCTTCCGGCACCACCCGTTTTGTCTCCAGAATTGATGGCGTATCGCGGTTTTATGCCTTCAAACGCAGTGATGTGTACCCGATTGTGACCGTGGTTGCACTGGGGCAGAAGGAGGCCATGCTTGACTGGATGGGGCAGACCAAACAATCCATTCTGGTGATGCTGGTGTTGCTCGGGCTGGTGGTCGCGCTGGGTCTGCGCCTGCTGGGCCATATTCACAGCCGTATACGCGCAGAAGATCAGTTGCTGGGTTCCCAGGCTGCCCTTATCCAGTTGAATCAGCACCTTGAATTGATTGCGTCCGAAGACAAACTCACGGGGCTGGCCAATCGCAGGCGTTTCGATCAGTTTCTGGACGCTGAATTCAAGCGCGCCCGGCGTGAGCGCAACACGCTGTCATTGATTCTGATCGATGCCGATCATTTCAAACGTTACAACGATCATTACGGCCATCTGGCCGGTGACGAGTGTCTGGTCATGCTTGCCCGGCTGGTCGAACAGTGTATCCGTCGACCTGCGGATGTCGCCGCCCGTTACGGTGGGGAAGAGATTGCGGTGGTGTTGCCCGGCACCGATGAAGCCAGCGCCCGTCTGGTTGCGGAAAATATTCTGCACGCCATCCGCGACAGGCAGATCGAGCACCCCGACAGCCCGTTCGGGATTGTCACGGTCAGTCTGGGGGTGGCCACGTTTATGGGCAATGATCGGCAACTCGACCAGCGAGGCCTGATCGAACTCGCCGACCGGGCGCTTTACGCCGCCAAGTCGCAGGGTCGCAATCGCGTCAACGCCGCCTCGGAGATTGCCGTCAGCACGGTGCCGGCCTGGAGCCGCGTCAAGGTGCTGCGCAATCAGCAGTCCGGGCCGGAGTAGAAGGGGCCGACGGGGTTGAGCCCCGCCGGATTGTCGGCTGAACCGGGTCTATTGCTTGTCGGCGTCAGCAGTCTGTTGCGCTGTATGAGGCTTGCGGCGCAGCACCGTCAGCACCCATACGAAGAAGATCGGCACCAGAACCACCCCCAGCAACGTGGCGCTGAGCATGCCACCAATCACGCCGGTGCCGATGGCGCGCTGGCTTGCAGCACCTGCGCCGGTGGCCAGGGTCAGCGGAACGACGCCGAGGATGAAGGCCAGTGACGTCATGACGATCGGCCGAAAGCGCAGCCGCGCAGCCTGAAGTGCGGCATCACGCAGCGAGTGGCCCTGATCCCACAGCTCCTTGGCGAACTCCACGATGAGAATCGCGTTTTTCGCCGCCAGCCCGATGATGGTGATCAGCCCGACCTTGAAATAGACATCATTCGGCATGCCCACCGCCGTCACGGCGAGGACCGAGCCCAGCGCGCCAACCGGTACGATGAGCATCACCACCAGCGGAATCGCCCAGCTCTCGTAGAGCGCGACCAACAGCAGAAACACCACCACCAACGCGAGCGCGAACAGCCCGGTTGCCTGACCGCTGGCGACTTTTTCCTGATACGACAGGCCGGTCCATTCGTAGCCAATGCCCGCAGGCAGAGCGGAGACGATACGTTCGATCTCTGCCATCGCCTCGCCGGTGCTGACACCGGGCGGCGCATCACCTGCGATCCGGAACGCCGGGTAGCCGTTGTAGCGGGCGATCTGCACCGGGCCTTCTTCCCAGTGCGTCGAGACAAAAGCGCTCAGCGGCACCAGCGTGCCACTGCTGTTGGGCACGTACAGCTTGAGCACGCTTTCCGGCGTCATTCGCGAACTCTGCTCGGCCTGCACCACGACCCGCTGCTGACGCCCGGCGTTGGCGAAATCGCTGATGACCGAGGAGCCGAACGCAGTGGCAAGGGCGTTGCTGATTGATTCGAAGCTGACCCCCAGGGCGCGGGCTTTCTCGCGGTCGATGTTCAGGCGCAACTGCGGCGCTTCGGCCAGACCTTCCATCATGGCGTAGAGAATCTTCGGGTTGCCGTTTGCCTTGGCCAGCAGCTCGTCGCGCGCGGCAAGCAGGGCTTCGCGGCCCAGGCCGGCGCGGTCCTGCAAGCGCAACGCAAAACCGCCGGAGGTGCCCAGACCCTCGATGGGCGGTGGTGTAACGGCCATTACCGTACCGTCGCTGAGGCCGGCAAAATGCTGATTGAACGCGGCCGCTTCTTCGGCGGCTGATTGACCGTCGCCTCGTTCCGACCAGTCTTTGAGGGTCGGAAACGCGAGGCCGGCGTTTTCGCCCATGCCTGAGAAGCTGAACCCCAGCAGCATGGTCACCGCGCTCGTGGCCTCACGGGACAACATGTAGTTTTCCAGCAACTGCGCCGTGACGTCGGTACGCGCTCGGGTCGCGCCGGGGGGCAGTTGCACGTCGATGATCAGATAACCCTGGTCTTCCACCGGCACGAAGGATTCCGGCAACCGCAGATAGAAAAAGCCCAGCAAACCGACAATGCCCACGTACAGCAACATGTAGCGACCGGCGCGCTTGATCATGCTGGAACTGACGCGCTCGTAGCGGTCTGTGAATGTGCCGAACAGACGATTGAAGCCGCCAAAGAAACCGCGCTTCTCATGGTGCCCGGCGGGGATCGGCTTGAGCAACGTAGCGCACAGGGCCGGGGTAAAGGTCAGGGCCAGGAAACCCGAGAACAGAATCGACACGGCCAGCGAAAGCGAAAACTGCTGGTAGATCACCCCGACCGAACCGCCCATGAACGCCAACGGCAGAAAAACCGCAGCCAGCACCAGGGTAATGCCGAAAATCGCACCGGACACCTGCTGCATCGCCTTGACGGTCGCCGCAGCGGGAGACAGCCCTTCTTCGGCCATGATCCGCTCGACGTTCTCGACCACCACAATGGCATCGTCCACCAGAATGCCGATGGCCAGCACCATGCCGAACATGGTCATCATGTTCACCGAGAAGCCCATCAGGTACATGATTGCCAGCGTACCGGCCAGGCAGACCGGCACCACAATGGTCGGGATCAGTGTGTAGCGGATGTTCTGCAGGAACAGGTACATGACCAGAAACACCAGCACCATCGCTTCGATCAGGGTGTAAATCACCTTGTCGATGGCCACATCGACGAAACGCGAGGTGTCATAAGGGATCGAAAATTCGACCCCCTCCGGAAAGTTGACGGACAGCTCGGTCAGGCGCTGCTTGACCGCCCTGGCGGTCTCGATGGCGTTGGCGCCCGGCGACAGCTGGACGGCACCGGCCACGGCACGTTCGCCGTTCAGGCGCGATTCGAAACTGTAATCCTGACTGCCGATCGCAACCCGTGCGACGTCCGAAAGATACACCGCAGAGCCGTCTTCGTTGGCCCGCAGGACAATTCGCCCGAACTCCTCGGGGTTGTCCAGTGTGCCCTTGACCGCCAGGGTGGCGGTCAATTCCTGCAACGACGTGCCAGGGCTGCTGCCGAAACTGCCGGCGGGCACCTGAACGTTCTGCGCGCGAATCGCGGTGTTCACGTCATCGATGGACAGCCCGAAACCTACTAGCTTCTGCGGGTCGATCCAGACCCGCATGGCGGCTTCGGCGGCGAAGAACTGCAGCCTGCCGACACCGTTTACCCGACTGATCTCGTTATTGACGTTACGTGCCGCGTAGTCCGCCAGCGCGACCGTGTCCTTGTTGGCCGAATCGCCCGTGTAGTTCAGGGTGAAGATCAACAGGAAACCGGAGCTCGCCTGTTCGACCTGCAAACCCTGGCTGAGCACGGTCTGCGGCAGGCGCGCTTCGGCTTTCTTGATACGGTTCTGGACTTCGACCTGCGCCATGTCCGGGTTGGTGCCGGGCACGAACGTGACATTGATTTCGGCGCTGCCGGTCGAGTTGCTGGTCGACTCGTAATACAGCATGCCCTTGGCACCGTTGAGCTCGTCCTCGATGACACTGGTCACCGAATCGACCAGTACTTTGGCGGAGGCGCCGGGGTAGGTGGCCGTGATGGTCATCTGTGGCGGCGCCACGTCAGGGTATTGCGCCACGGGCAAGGCGGGCAGGGCCATCAGGCCTGCCAGCAGAATGAACAACGCCAGCACCCAGGCAAAATTGGGCCGCTTGATAAAGAACAGAGACATGAACAGTGATCCTCGATCGCACTGAAGCGGCGTTATTGGGCGCTGGTCTGCGGCTGGGCGGACGGCGATTTGGCAACGACCTTGTCACCCGGATTCAGCCCGCTGCTGTTGCCGACAATGACCTGCTCGCCTGCCTTGAGGCCTTCGGTGATCTGCCAGCGCGAGTCCTGCATGGTGCCTGTCTTGACGGGTCTGGCCTGGACCGCGCCATCCTGTCCGATCACCAGCACGTGCGCTGCACCGTCGCTGGCGCGCCGAATGGCACGCTGAGGAATCAACATGGCGTTGGCATCGACCCGCTGAGGCGTGCGCACGCGCACATACATGCCCGGCAACAAAACGCCTTTCGGGTTAGCGAAGCGTGCGCGCAACGAAACCTGGCCGGTGGTCCGGTCTACTGCAACGTCGGTAAACAGCAGGGTCCCGGTGCTTTGGTAGTCGGTGCCGTCGACGCTTAGCGACAACGCACCTTCGCCGCCCTTGGGCAAACGGCCTTCCTGAATGGCCGCGCGCATCTGCAGCGCTTCAGCCACGGGCTGAGTGAAGTCGGCATAGACCGGGTCCAACTGCTGAATCGTCGCCAGCAGTGTCGTCTCGCCCTGACCGACCAGCGCGCCTTCGGTGACCATCGCGCGACCGATACGACCCGAAATCGGTGCTTTGACCGTGGCGTAGCCCAGGTTCAGCCTGGCCGTCTCCACGTCAGCCTGAGCCGATTTTTTAGCGGCGACGGCGTTCTGCAGTGCGGAGCGGGCGGTGTCGAAGGTCTGGCGGCTGACCGCTTCGATTTCCACCAGCGACTCGTAACGCTTGACGGTGGCCTGAGTCTCGAAGAGCGTCGCTTCGGTCCGGGCAAGATCACCCTGAGCCTTGGACAGCGCCGCTTTGAACGGCGCCGGATCGATCTGAAACAGCACTGCACCCGCTTTCACATCAGCGCCTTCTTCGAAGTTGCGGGTCAGCACGATACCGGCCACCCGGGCACGTACCTGGGCCACACGCACCGGTTCGATACGGCCGGGCAATTCGTCGACCACGGTGAACGATTCGGTCTTCACCGTGAACGTTTCCACTTCTTTGGGGGCCGCAGCGGCGGCATGATCCTGAGGCGGTTTCTGCTCGCAACCGACAAGGCCGAAGGCGGCCAGCATGGCTATTGCAGGCAGGACACGCCAATCGCTGAAATTACTCATCATTCACCCGGCCGCAGCCCGTTAGACGCTAAAGCCGCGCATGATCCACTGTTGTCAGGTGGTGAGTCAATATTGACTCATATGAGACTTTAGTGACTAATTGTGTATGGGCTTTGAGAACGCGGCTATTTTCTGCACAATGCGCCGCCTGCCACTTATACGAGTTGAAAACGCACCCAATGGAATTAACCGCCGCTGACGACAAACTTCTGAAGGCCCTGGCCGTTGCGCTGGTTGACCATTCCAACGGTACGCTCAAGGATATCGCTCAGGCTGCCGGCGTCAGCAAGGCAACCCTCAACCGGTTCTGCGGTACCCGTGCCAACCTTGTGGAAATGCTGCTCAATCATGCCTCGGACCTGATGAATCAGATGGTTGCCGACGCGGACCTGAAGCACGCTCCGCCGCTCGAAGCGTTTCAGCGGCTGGTGGACAACCACCTCATGCACCGCGAAATGCTGGTCTTTCTGGTGTTCCAGTGGCGCCCGGATTCGCTCGACGAAAACGCCGGCGGTCGCCGCTGGTTGCCTTACTCGGATGCGCTCGATGCGTTTTTTCTACGGGGGCAGCGCGAAGGCCTGTTCCGGATCGACATCGGCGCCACCGTCCTTACAGAGACCTTCGCGTCGCTGCTTTCCGGGCTGGTCGACGCTGAACGCCGCGGTCGTGTGGCGCGCGCCGGGATGGGGGCACTGTTGATCGAATTTTTCCTGCAGGGCGCTGCGGCCCGGTGACCGCGTGAAGATTGTTCAACCGCCTGCGCTGTTTTGTCGCACACCCCATCGCGGCCCATGAGCACAACGTTTGCGCGTCTGCTCATGGTTTGATACAGGATTGTCGGTATTCCCGACGGCCCTTGAGTGGTAAATTCGCCGCCTTTGAATTTGTCCGAACCCACGCGCCTTACCCTCCAGGGGACGTACGACATGACGCAACATCTGACCCGCCGCGAGGTGGTCACAGGCCTCTCGTTGCTGAGCCTCGGCCTGCTGGCTGGCTGTGGCAACGCCAACGCACTGCCGTTCAAGCACGGCAAGGACATGAGCAACGAGATCCTCGGGCGAAATTTCCGTCTCAAGGATCCGCAAGGCAACGTCAAGACGCTGTCGAGCTTCCGCGGCCTGATGCCGATGATCTTTTTCGGCTTCACCCAATGCCCGGCCATCTGCCCCACGACACTGGCGCGTGCCGCGCAAATCAGAAAACTCATGGGCGAGGAGGGCAAGACCCTTCAGGTGGTGTTCATCACTCTGGACCCGGAGCGTGACACGCCCGAAGTCGTAAACGCCTACGTGAAGGCGTTCGATCCGACCTTCATCGCCCTGTCCGGAACCCTTGAAGAAACAGCCGCGACGGCAAAAGAGTTCGGCGTGTTCTTTGAAAAGGTCCCGCTGGGTGATACGTACACCATCTCCCACACGTCCACCAGTTATGTCTATGACACCCGCGGCGTGTTGCGTCTGGGCCTGGCGCACCGGCTGTCCGCTCAACAATGCACTGAAGATCTGCTCACTTTGATGGAAGTATGCTGATGACCGTTCTGATCCGTAACGCCGTAAAGCCGCTATTGCTGACCCTTTCGCTGTTGGGCCTGAGCGCTCAGGTGCTGGCCGACACCATCGTTGACGATGCCTGGGTGCGTGCCACTGTGCCGGGCCAATCTGCCACAGGCGCGTTCATGAAGATCACGTCCAGCACCGACAGCACACTGGTGGACGTCGCTTCGCCCGTTGCCAAAATCGTGCAGATCCACCAGATGAGCATGAAAGACGATGTGATGAGCATGCAACGCGTTACCTCGGTCGAACTGCCGGCGGGCAAGCCGGTGGTGTTCGATGCCAACGGCTACCACGTCATGTTCATGGACCTGGCGGCGCAGGTCAAAGAGGGCGACAAGGTGCCGCTGACCCTGACCGTGGAGGACGCCAAGGGCGTGAAGGAATCCATTGAGGTCACCGCAGTTGCCAGATCGCTGACCAGCGACGCGCATAGCGGACATGGGGACCACAGCGGTCATTGATGTGTTGGCTGGTACGCGCCGCGCTCAAGTCGAGTGCCGAGCGTCGGCACGATAGCGTTCTCCCGGACCGCGCTCGTCCTCACCAGCCAAGTCCTTATATTCACTATTGATCTAACCGGCTAACCAAATATTCTTTTCAGGAACAAGCCTCTTTCAGCCATGATCGCCTTGCCACATCAACTTTGGAAAGGTGACTGATACCAACAGAACCTGGATTTTTATCATGAAAATGCAGGAGTGTATCAATGGGCAATGTCCAGGCCGCCGCCAGTGCGCATGATGTGCGCTGGTGCCAGACGCCGAGCAGCGATCTGGTCGATCTGGGGCGTCCTTTTCGTGGACCTCTGGCGTTATCGCGGTTGCACAGCACCCCTAAACCCATCCTCGGGCTGCGTGAAGCCATTCTGCTTGGCGCGTTGGCGCTGGTGTTCCACGGCGCGGTTATTTACTGGCTGAGTCAGAACCCGACACCCGTATTGCCGGTCGTGCCGCCGGAAATTCCGCCGATGACCATTGAATTTTCCCAGCCTTCGCCACCCGTGGTGGAAACGCCGCCGCCACCGCCCGAGCCGGTTGTGCAGCCGGTGGTCGAGCCGCCGCCTCCGGTCGAGGACGAACTGGCCGTCAAGCCGCCACCGCCCAAGCCGGTTCCCAAACCCAGGCCTCAGCCGCCCAAACCGGTGCTCAAACCCGTCGTGAAGCCTGTGGCCAAACCGGTCGAGCCGCCGCCGACACCTGCAGTGCCCGCACCTGTCGCTGCACCCGCGCCAGCGGCACCGCCTGCGCCCAAACCGGTCACCCCGGCGTCGGCCAGCGCGGGCTACCTGCACAATCCGGCACCGGAATACCCGTCGCTGGCCATGCGGCGTGGCTGGGAGGGCACGGTGCTGTTGCGCGTTCATGTATTGGCCAGCGGCAAGCCCGGCGAGATTCAGATACAGAAAAGCAGCGGCCGCGATCAGCTGGATGACGCAGCGCTGGCTGCGGTAAAACGCTGGAGCTTCGTGCCCGCCAAACAGGGCGATGTTGCTCAGGATGGCTGGGTCAGCGTGCCCATTGATTTCAAGATCAAGTAAGCATTCAAGATCAAATAAGCGTTCAAGATCCAATAACCACGACATTCGATTGACCCGGCGAGCTACCTGAACCAAAGGCGCATCGCGACACACCCAACGCCTTGTTCAGACTTCGTTCATAAAGAGAGCTGCGCCATGAACCTACTTGCTTCGCCTTTTGAATCCATCGAACACGCGGTCATCTGGCTGCTGGTGATCTTCTCCGTTGCCACCTGGGCGCTTGCGTTGCTGAAGGGCGTGCAGTTCTCACGCCTCAAAGCGCAGGATCGCGCGTTTCACAAGCAGTTCTGGGCGGCATCGAGCCTGGATTCCGCCGCGCAACTGGCTCACGAACAACCGGGCGCTGCTGCCCGTGTCGCGCTGGCCGGCTACGCCGCCATTCAGGTGCCGGACGGCGCGCAGGCCAACGACCTCAGCCAGTCGATCAACCATCAGGACCGTCTTGAGCGTGCCTTGCGCCAACAGATCGTCCGTGAGCGCCGTTCGCTGGAAACCGGTCTGGCGATTCTTGCGAGCATCGGCAGCACTTCGCCCTTCATCGGCCTGTTCGGTACGGTCTGGGGCATCATGTCGGCCCTCAAGGGGATCAGCGCCGCTGGCTCTGCAAGTCTGGAAACAGTCGCCGGTCCGATTGGTGCGGCGCTGGTGGCAACCGGTGTCGGTATCGCCGTCGCGGTGCCTGCTGTGCTGGTTTATAACTACTTTTTGCGTCGCCTGAAACTGACGGCTGCCGATCTGGATGACTTCGCTCATGACTTCTACAGCCTGGCGCAGAAGAGCGCGTTCCGCGTCCTGCTTCATCCTGTCTTGAAGTCCGGCGCTGCAAACGGCCAGACAGGTCAGAAAGTGAAGGAGGCGTCCTGAGATGGCTTTTTCCACACAAGACACGGACGAAGTGCTGAGCGAGATCAACGTCACGCCGTTGGTGGACGTGATGCTGGTGCTGCTGGTGGTGTTTATCGTCACCGCGCCGCTGCTGACCAACTCGATCCCGATCAACCTGCCCAAGACTGAGTCGGTCGCACCGGTCGAGCAGAAAGACCCGCTGGTGGTCAGTATCGACGGGCAGGGCAAGCTGTTCATCAACAAGGATGAAACCTGGCCCGACCTGCTGGAGACCCACCTCAAGGCCGCCAGGGAGAAAGCCCCGGATGTGCGCGTGCAACTGCAGGCCGACAACGGTGTGAACTACGGCGAAGTGGCGCGGGCGATGGCTTCCATCGAGCGTGCCGGGATCACCAAATTGTCGGTGATCACCGCTAAATAACCGGTTTTTGATTCCATCAGCCTTAACCGTTTCGGGCCGCATCCTCAGGCAGGTGCGGCCTTTTTTTATTTGGTTTTCATGGATGTTTCCGGCGTGACACAAATGCAGATGCTTATGCTTTATCAGTATTTAAATCTTTTAATCAATGTTATTAAGCTATAAAGCATCGGACTACCGGACCATTAATCAAACACTGTAATGATCGCCACCGTCCGCCGCACGGATCGCTCGTTGTCACCAGAACAGACGCTTCTGGCTCAGGGATTTTCAAGGGGTAGCGGTATGGGGAATTTCAAACAGAACGTGCTGGCCACGGCGATGTGCTCAGCCAATTTGCTGAGCGTCGCGGGTATCAGCGCGAGTGCTTACGCTGCAGATACAGCCGATGATCGCAACAACCCGGGCGCGTCTACTCTGGGCACGGTAATCGTGACCGGCACCCGCGCGCAGGAGCGCACAGCCAGTGCGTCGTTGTCGCCCATCGATGTGATTTCCGGTGACAGCCTGCGCAGTTCAGGCTCCAGCGAACTGGGCACCGTGCTCGCGCGCCTGATCCCGTCGATCAACTTTCCACGGCCCAGCCTGGTCGACGGTGCAGAGCTGACCCGCCCGGCACAATTGCGGGGCCTGTCGCCGGATCAGGTGCTGGTGCTGGTCAACGGTAAGCGCCGCCACACCTCAGCCTTCGTCAACCTGGGCGGAGCCGTCGGGCGCGGCTCGGCTCCGGCTGACCTGAACGCTATTCCACTGTCGGCTATCGACCACATCGAAGTGCTGCGTGACGGTGCTTCGGCGCGTTACGGGTCCGATGCGATTGCCGGGGTGATCAATATCATCCTCAAGAGTGCGGATCACGGTGGGTCGATTTCCAGCAAGTACGGCCAGTACAAGAAGGGCGACGGGATTCAGCGGCAGGTGTCCGGCAATACCGGCTTCGCGTTGGGTGACAACGGCACGCTGAACCTTTCGGGCGAGGGCGCCAACAACGACTACACCAACCGGGCCGGTGATGATTTTCGTGCTTCCAGCATAGGTTCCACGACTTACGGCCAGCAGGTGTTTCGCCAGGGAGAGCCGCAAACCCATGAAGGCAAACTGCAATACAACGCCGAATACAGCTTCAACGAGGCGGCGGAGTTCTACAGCTTCGGGGGTTACAGCAAGCGCCGTGGTGAAACGGCCGCGTTTTATCGACCGAGCAATGCGTCGAACAACATCGCGGCGATTTACCCGAACGGTTATTTACCGCTGATCAACGGCACGCTTGAAGACACTTCGCTGGTCGTCGGACTGCGCGGTGAACTGCTGGATGACTGGCATTACGACCTGTCCGCCAACTATGGAAAAAACACGTATGCGCTGCGCACCAAAACCATCAACACGTCACTGGGCCTGAACACACCGCGCTCGTTCGATAACGGCACGCTGACCAACGACCAGAAACAGCTGAGCCTGGACCTGTCGCGGGAGTTCAACGCCACGTGGCTGCCTTATCCGGTGTCGGTCGCCTTTGGTGCGGAATACCTGCGTCAGGGTTATCAGATCGAGGCGGGGCAGGCGGAGTCGTATTTTCAGACTGGCAGTTCCGGGCTGGGTGGCTTTCGCGCTGCCGATGCAGGCAGTTACTCGCGACACAACTTCGCCCAGTATCTGGACGTCGAGACCAACCTGACCGAAAAACTGGGTGTGTCGGCGGCTGTCCGCCATGAGGACTACAGCGATTTCGGCTCCAACGTCAGCGGCTCGCTCTCGGCGCGATATGACTTCACCCCGCAGGTGGCCTTGCGAGGCAGTGTGTCGACCGGCTTCCGCGCGCCGTCGCTGGCGCAGCAGAATTTCACGTTCACCTCGTCACAACTGATTGGCAACACGGTCCAGGAAGCGGGCACATTTCCGGCCGGCAGTCATGTCGCGCAGCTGTTGGGGGCCGAAGACCTCAAGCCCGAGAAGTCGCGCAACTACAGCCTGGGTCTGGTGCTCCAGCCGCTGGACAGCCTGACCGTGACCGCTGATGTTTATCGCATCGACATTCAGGACCGTGTCTCGCTGTCCTCCAACCTGGTCCTCAACAACACCGCCATCAACTACCTGCGCAGCAATGGCGTGGGCGATATCAACTACACCAGCGCGCGTTACTTCACCAACGCGACGGACACCAGCACCGACGGCGTCGATCTGGTTGCCAGCTATCGCTATCAGTTCGACAACGGCGTGCGCTGGAACAGCACGGTGGGCTACAACTACAATCACACCAAGGTCACCGACGTGAAAGCCAACCCGGCGATTCTCGATCAGTTGGGGGTAAACCTGGTCCGTGTTGACCGCAGGGAACGCATCGGCCTGCTGGGCGACACCACGCCGCAGCACAAGCTGACGCTGGGTAACGACCTCACCTTCGGTCACTGGGCCCTGCATTCCAATCTGGTTCGCTATGGCGAGTTCACCAGCTACCAGGCCGACAAGGTCAACGACCAGACCTTCAGCGCTGCCTGGTTGCTGGACCTTGCGGCGGACTACACGCTCAAGAACTGGGTCTTCACCCTCGGTGGCGACAACGTCACCGACAAATACCCCGAGAAGCTCAACGAATTCTCGTCCAGCGGCGGCAACCTGGCGTACAGCACCTTCTCGCCTTACGGGTATAGCGGCGCGTTTTACTACGGGAAGGTGACGTATAACTGGTAATTTGATTTGCCGCTGACGCTCGTGCCGCTACTTTGCGTTCTACACACGTCCGCTCTTGATGCTGGCCGAAGGCCGTGGGAGCGACCGGGGCGGCGATCCGCCTGGTTCGCTCCCACGCCCTGCAGGCGGCCCGTCATCCAGGCTTGTCTATAACGCCGAGCGCAGCGCGTGTGAACGGCCGTTGTGTATGAGGGTAATTGTGAGCGCTCAACTGCCCTGCAACGGGGTGGCATCCTGAAAGAAGTAATCCTTCCACGACGCCGGTTTGTTCTTGATCGCGCCGACGCGGTACAGGAACTCGGCCAGCGGGTAGGTGTTCTTCGGCGTGATAGTGAACTGGAACGCTGGCTGGTCAATGATCTTCAGCAGCTCGGCGCGGTCAATCTTCGCCTGAGTGACGCGCAGGTAGGTGTCGGCTGCGGCACCAATGTCCTTGCTGACGAAGGCTTCAGCCTCGCTCAGCGCTTCAATGAACGCCTTGTAGGTCTTCGGGTTCTCGTCACGAAATTTCTCGGTGGCGAACAGCACGGTGGGTGAGTTAGGGCCGAGCAGGTCGTAGGTATTGAGCACGACATGCACGTCGGGATTTTTCAGTTCCTGGTCCTGATACGGCGGGTTGGAAAAATGCCCGGTCAATTCGGTCCCGCCGGCAATCAGGCTGGCGGCGGCGTCCGGGTGCGGCAGGCTCAGGGTGTACTTGTCCAGCCGTGCGTATTCCTTGTCGCCCCAAAGCCTGGCGGCGGCGAACTGCAGGTAGCGCGATTGCACTGAAACACTGACCGCCGGCACGGCAATGCGGTCCTTTTCGGTAAAGTCGGCAATGGTTTTGACAGTGGGGTTGTTGCTCACCAGGTAATACGGGAAGTTACCCAGTGATGCGACCGCTTTGACGTTCTGCTTGCCGTGAGTACGGTCCCAGATGGTCAGCAACGGGCCAACCCCGGCACCGGCAATGTCGATGGAGCCTGACAGCAGCGCATCATTGACCGCCGAGCCGCCGGACAACTGAGTCCAGTCCACCTTGATCTCCAGCCCCTCTTCCTTGCCATGTTTCTCGATCAGTCGTTGATCGCGCACCACGTTGAGCAGCAGATAGACGATGCCGAACTGTTCAGCAATGCGAATTTCGCCTTCAGCCTGTGCGGCAGCGGGCGCGATCAGCGTGCCGGTCAACAACGCGGCCCCCAGACCGATGGCTGCTGCCAGGCGGCTCGAACGGGGAAGAAACAGGAAGGGTTTTGACATGCGCAGCTCCAGTAAGAACACGGGGTTTTCTGGAGCATATCGCTCTATAAAATATTTTTTAAATAACGTTAAAGCATAAACATAGCGCGCTTGGTCAGTGCGCCAAACCAGCGAAAACCGGCTGTCTAATATTCTTTATTTTTATAATTAGCTTAGAAGTAAATGTGATTTTTAATTGATGCCTGATGCGCCTAGTCTTGCTGATCGTTTGCAGTCTTTCAGGAGCAGCACCATGAGCAACGTCAGCGCTTTGCCGATCCAGCCAGATGCCACATCGTCAGTGGGTGGCAATGTACGCGACCGGGTTTCGCCACAGGAATGGGAGGTCCGGGTCAAGCTGGCAGCGGCGTATCGTCTGGCGGCGCTCAAGCGCTGGACTGACCACATCTACACGCATTTCTCGGCACGGGTGCCAGGGCCGGACGAGCATTTTCTGATCAATGCCTTTGGCCTGCTGTTTGATGAAATCACGGCGTCCAATCTGGTGAAAGTCGATATCGACGGCACGATTGTGGATGACCCGACCGGCCTGGGCATCAACTATGCCGGTTACGTGATTCACAGCGCGATTCATGCGGCGCGTCATGACCTCCAGGCGGTGTTGCACACCCACACCCGTGACGGTATTGCGGTGTCGGCACAGAGGGACGGACTGCTGCCGATTTCCCAACACGCCATCGCCTTCTCCGGGCGCGTGGCTTATCACGGCTATGAAGGCATCGCGCTGGACTTGAGCGAGCGCGAACGGCTGGTGGCCGACCTGGGTGACAAGAGCGTGATGATCCTGCGCAACCACGGGTTGCTGACCGGCGGCGTCAGTGTCGAACATGCCTTTCAGCAGCTTCATTCCCTGGAATACGCCTGCAACATTCAGATAGCCGCTCAGTCGGCGGGCAATGCCGAGCTGGTGTTTCCGCCCCGTGAAGTCATCGCCAGGGTCGAAGAACAGGCCAAAGTCATCAAGGACGGGCATGGCCCGGGCGTTGCGCGGCACTGGAACGCGCTGATTCGCGAGCTGGAGCGCAACGGCACCGATTACCGGGACTGAGTCACTGCAGTGATGCGAGGCGCCGAGGGTTGGTGTAGTGTGCGCACCCAAAACAAGGGGCGCCTACATGCAAGACCTGCTGAACGAAATCCTCGATGAAGTAAGACCTTTGCTCGGTCAGGGCAAGGTCGCCGACTATATTCCTGCACTGGGCGGGGTCCGGCCTGATCAGTTGGGCATCGCGGTGTATGGCAACGACGGTCAGGTGTTCAGCGCCGGTGACGCCGAGACGCAATTTTCGATTCAGAGCATTTCCAAGGTGTTCAGCCTGGTTCAGGCCATCGGCCATTCCGGCGAAGACATCTGGCAACGTCTTGGCCATGAACCTTCCGGTCAGCCGTTCAACTCGCTGGTGCAGCTGGAGTTCGAGCGGGGCAGGCCGCGCAACCCGTTCATCAATGCCGGTGCGCTGGTGATCTGCGACATCAATCAGGCGCGTTTTGCCGCGCCATCGCTGTCAATGCGCGATTTTGTGCGCCGTCTGTGCGGCAACCGGTCGATCACCTCCGACTCCAGGGTGGCCGAGTCCGAATACCAACACCGTTCGCGCAACGCGGCGGCTGCTTATCTGATGAAGTCCTTCGACAATTTCCATGGCGATGTGGAAGACGTGCTGCGCAGCTATTTTCACCATTGCGCGCTGAGCATGAACTGCATCGATCTGGCGCGAGCGTTCGGGTTTCTGGCCAATCAAGGTTTTTGCGCCCACAGTGGCGAGCAGATCCTCAGCGCCCGCCAGGCCACTCAGGTCAATTCGATCATGGCCACCAGCGGCCTCTACGACGAAGCGGGCAATTTTGCCTATCGCGTCGGCCTGCCGGGCAAGAGCGGGGTAGGCGGCGGGATCGTGGCGATCGTGCCGGAGCGTTTTTCGGTTTGTGTGTGGTCTCCGGAGTTGAACGCGGCTGGCAACTCCCTTGTCGGTATGGCAGCACTGGAAAAGCTCAGTGCGAGGATTGACTGGTCAGTCTTTTGAAGTAAATGTGCTCTGAAGCGCAAATGGTCGGGAGTCATGGAGTGAATCGAAGCGTGTATAAATGGCTCATGATGAGCGCTGGCCTGTTGGTACTGGCGGGTTGCGGTACCTCGCGCGTTCAGGAACCCGAACTGAGCCCCCAGCAGGCGCGTGCGCAGATCGTGCGGCTGATGCCGGCCACTGTCAGTGACCGGCAAGCATGGGCGACGGATATTCATGCCGCGTTCGCCGCACAGAAAATCCCGATGACCACCGAAAACCTGTGTGCCGTGCTGGCGGTGACCGAGCAGGAGTCCACCTTTCAGGTCGATCCGGCGGTGCCAAACATGGGCCGTATCGCTCGCGCCGAAATCGACCGGCGCGCTGCGCGGCTGCATATTCCCAATGCCCTGATCGCCACAGCGCTGCGGGTGCGTTCGCCGGATGGCAAGACCTACGGCAAGCGGCTCGATTCAGCCCGTACCGAGAAAGACCTGAGCGCCATTTTTGATGACTTCATCGGCATGGTGCCGTTGGGGCAGGTTCTGTTCGGCAACTTCAACCCGGTCAAGACCGGTGGGCCGATGCAGGTCAGCATCGCGTTCGCCGAAAAACATGCCGAGGATTACCCCTACACGGTCGACGGTTCGATCCGGCGAGAAGTGTTTACCCGCCGTGGCGGCATGTATTTCGGTATCGCTCATTTGCTGGGCTACCCGGTGAACTACACCCAGACGCTGTATCGTTTCGCCGACTTCAACGCCGGTTGGTACGCCAGCCGTAACGCTGCGTTTCAGAATGCAGTGAGCCGGGCGACCGGCATCGAACTGGCGCTTGATGGCGACCTGATCCGCTTCGACTCCACGTCACCCGGCTCCACCGAACTGGCAGTGCGCACCTTGGCGGACCGGTTGGGCATGAACAAGTCGCAGATATGGAATCAGCTCAAGCAAGGCGACACGCTCGAATTCGAGGAGACTGATCTGTACCGCAAAGTGTTCGCCCTGGCCGATACGTCGGCAGGCAAGCCTTTGCCAAGGGCCATCCTGCCCGGTATCACCCTGAAAAGCCCGAAAATCACCCGCAACCTCACCACCGCCTGGTTCGCCGAACGCGTGGACGACCGCCGCGAACGCTGTGTTCAACGCGCGCCGAAGGGCGTTTGAGTCAGACGCAAATACCACTGACATCGCAGAGTCGCTGTGTGACGCAGAGCGTCACGAACTGCATGCCCACGCGGAGCGTCGGCACGATAGTCAGGGGCTGACCTTGCTTCAACTGATATCGCACAACCTCCGCGTGACGCCTCGCGACAATGCTTTAGATGTGCTTTTCAACCACGATGGCCGTGACGACGCAGAGTGCGACGTAAGTGACGGCTGAGCGCTGACGCTGATCCGGGGGATGCTCGGCAGGACGCCGAGCAAGCCGCACCGGGCCATGGATGGCCCGTTGCGGCGACCGCCGGATCAGTGGCAGGGCGAAGGAACCCGACGAAGTCGGGCCGGAAACGGAGCCAGGATTTTGCTTGCTTTGATCCCTCAAAGTAAGGCGCCGTAAGGGCGCAAACGTGACCTGAGTCAGACGCAAATACCACTGACGCCGCAGAATCGCCGTGTGACGCAGAGCGTCACGAACTGCATACCGACGCGGAGCGTCGGCACGATAATCAGGTGCTGACCTTGCTTTAACTGACACCGCACAACCTCCGCGTGACGCCTCGCGAAAATGCTTTAGATGTGCTTTTCAACCACGATGGCACTGGCGACGCAAAGTGCGACGTAAGTGACGGCTGAGCGCTGACGCTGATCCGGGGGATGCTCGGCAGGACGCCGAGCAAGCCGCACCGGGCCATGGATGGCCCGTTGCGGCGACCGCCGGATCAGTGTCAGGGCGAAGGAACCCGACGAAGTCGGGCCGGAAACGGAGCTGAGACTTTGCCTACTTTGGTCTTTCAAAGTAGGGCGCCGTAAGGGCGCAAAGGAGACCTGGGTCAGACGCAAATACCACTGACACCGCAAAACCGCTGTGTGACGCAGAGCGTCACGAACTGCATACCGACGCGGAGCGCCGGCACGATAGTCAAGGGCTGACCTTGGTTTAACTGACACTGCACAACCCTCGTGTGGTGCTTTAGATGTGCTTTTCAACCACGATGGCACTGGCGACGCAAAGTGCGACGTA
>NZ_MTSB01000027.1 GCF_002093745.1 Pseudomonas graminis | reverse complement strand
GTGTGGGAGCGGACTTGTCCGCGATCTGCCGGGAACCGGCAGCAAAACCCGGCACCCCGGGGCATCAGACACACCCGAGGCAGCAGGTTTGGGGCCGCTTCGCAGCCCATCGCAGCCGTCGTAACCTCCTGAAGCTCCCACGCCCTCCGGGCAGAAGCCGATCTACGGGCATCTCAGGACCTAAACATAACAATGGCCGCGTGAGGAACGAGAGCTGTCTGAAGATGATCATCGTGCCCGGTCGACACTCCGCTCGTGTGGGAGCGGACTTGTCCGCGATCTGCCGGGAACCGGCAGCAAAACCCGGCACCCCGGGGCATCAGACACACCCGAGGCAGCAGGTTTGGGGCCGCTTCGCAGCCCATCGCAGCCGTCGTAACCTCCTGAAGCTCCCACGCCCTCTGGGCAGAAGCCCGACCTACGAGCATCTCTGGACCTAAACATAAGTGTGGGAGCGGACTTGTCCGCGATCTGCCGGGAACCGGCAGTAAAACCCGGCACTTCGGTGCATCAGACACACCCCAAGTAGCAGGTTTGGGGCCGCTTCGCAGCCGTCGTAACCTCCTGAAGCTCCCACGCCCTCCGGGCAGAAGCCGATCTACGGGCATCTCAGGACCTAAACATAACAATGGCCGCGTGAGGAACGAGAGGTGATCGGAAGAACGCCTATCGTGCCCATGCTCCGCGTGGGCATGCCGTTCTGGACGCTCTGCGTCCGATCCTGACTCTGCGTGATCAACACACCTTCTGCCCGACCCGCAACGGTGTCAGCTCTTGGGCACATCCTGAACTGCATCACCCGGGTCCTCAATCGCCGCGGGTTGCTCGACAGGCGCTTCCGGCGTCAGGTCCAGCAGATCGGGCTCTTCTTCCTCAACTGTTTCAGCAGCAGTCTCAGGCTCGACCGGGAGCGGTCTCAGCAGGCTCGGATCAGTCACGCCGGTCAATTTCTTGCGCAAGCGCTGCAAGTCACCCACGCTCAGCTTCAGCAACTTGGCCGACTTGGTCTTGACCAGTGTGGTGACACTCTCTTCCTCGCCCAGACGCGCCATTTGCCCCGCCAGGTTCATCGCCAGGACTTCGCGCGTGAAGATGCCGGTGTTGTACTGATACACCGCAGCGATCAGCTCACGCAGCTCCAGCGGCAGACGCCAGCGGGTGCGCAGCGCGGAGCCGAACGCCGCCGAATATTGCTCCAGTGATTGCTTGATCACCTGCTCGTTCAACTCGCCACCGGCCAGCAGCCATTCCTGCAGGCAACCCAATACCGCCAGGTCGCCCAGCGATTGCAGCAGCCCGGCGCAGAAGCAGCGCTCGACATCCAGCTCCAGCATGCCGCCCAGAATACGGGCGTAATCGGCAGTACGTTGCGACATCGACCAGAACTCATGAGCCTGCGCCAGCAGCGCGTCATTGGTCAGCACCGCCATGCGCTTTTTAGCCAGCCCCGACGCGATGTTCGCGCCCTGCACCGGCCCCAGAATGGCCAGCGCTCCGGCCATCGTCTGAACAGGTTTGCCCAAGTGCTGCGCGGCGCTGTTGGCGGCGGCGATCAGCACCGCTGTGATGTGGGGATCGTTGCGCAGCTCTTGCTCAAGCAACACCGCGTCGATGCCGTTCGGTGTCTGGCTGAGCTTCACCGCCGTTGCCACATCGACATACAGCGGCGCACCATCGGCCACGTCTCGGCGCTTGTCGAGGAACTTGGTCAGCGTCAGGCCTGGCGTCAGCGCGGGCACTTCGCCCGGAGCCGCGGCGCGATGCTCCAGCAACAGGCTTTCAAGGCGCTGGCGCAACCCCTCGGTGTTCAGCGGCTTGGTCAGGTAGGCCGTCGGGGCCAGTGGCAGGACTTCACGCACACTGGCGCTGTCATTGCGGTTGCTGATCAGGATGAACGGAATGACAGGCTGACGACGCAGGTTGCGCACGCCGCGCAGCAGGCTCAACCCGTCCACGCCCGGCAGCTCGCGCGCAGCGATGACCAGATCCGGCAGTTGCTTTTTCATCCATTCGACGGCCTGCTTGCCGTCGGTACACATCTCCAGCTCGACATCCCCGCGCACGCCCAGTACCAGGTCGCTGAGCGTCTCGCGCACCCACGGATCAGACTCGGCAATCAGTACGCGAGGTACGGCGGGTAAAACTACAGCAGTCATCATGACTCTCCGATGTCGATGCGCCCACCTTAGCCAATGCAATCGTCCGGATATAGCCAAAAGAGCGAAATACCTTGCTCCAGACCAAAAAAAACCCGTCGAAACGGGCTTTTTTTGTCTGTTTGGTCATAAATTAATCAATTCATGACTTCACACTTTTTCATGCGATTTCAGCAAAGCACTCGTCGAGAATGGCCAGACCGCGGTTCAGCAATTCATCTTCGGCAGTCAGCGGTACAAGCACACGCAACACGTTGCCGTACGTGCCGCACGACAGCAGAATCAGGCCCTTGTCGCGGGCCTTGACGACCACCTGAGCCACCGCCGCAGCGTTAGGCTTGTGCGAGTCACCGCCTTCGAACAGCTCAACCGCGATCATCGCGCCCAACGCGCGCACTTCACCGATGACCGGGTACTTGGCCTGCATCGCCTTGAGGGACGTCACCAGACGCTCGCCCACAGCGTTGCAGCGCTCCAGCAGGTGCTCCTCTTCGAAGATATCCAGAACCGCCAGTGCCGCCGCGCACGCCACCGGGCTGCCGGCATAGGTGCCACCCAGGCCGCCAGGCGCGATGGCGTCCATGTATTCAGCCTTGCCGCACACACCCGCCAGCGGGAAACCGCCTGCGATGGACTTGGCGAACGTGGTCAGGTCGGCAGACACGCCCATCTGCTCCATCGCGAAGAACGTGCCGGTACGACCCGCGCCGGTCTGCACTTCGTCAGCGATCAGCAGGATGCCGTGCTTGTCGCACAGCTCGCGCAGACGCAGCATGAACGCCTTCGGCGCCACGTAGAAACCACCCTCACCCTGAACCGGCTCGATGATGATGGCAGCGATGTCCTTGGGTTCGGCGTCGTTCTTGAAGATGCGCTCGATGCTGGCGATGGAATCGTCAACGCTCACGCCATGCAGCTCGCACGGGTACAGCGCGCGGAAAATACCGCCCGGCATCAGGCCCATGCCGGCCGAGTAAGGCACCACCTTGCCGGTCAGCCCCAATGTCATCATGGTGCGACCGTGGTAAGCGCCGGTGAACGCGATTACGCCGGCACGGCCCGTGGCAGCACGGGCGATCTTGACGGCGTTTTCCACCGCTTCGGAACCGGTGGTCACCAGCAGGGTTTTCTTGTCGAAATCACCCGGCACCCGGGCGTTGATCTTTTCGCACAGCTCGACGTACGGCTCGTAAGCCAGCACCTGGAAGCAGGTATGGCTCAGCTTGGTCAGTTGCTCTTGCACCGCGGCGATGATTTTCGGGTGCAGGTGACCGGTGTTCAGCACCGCAATACCGCCCGCGAAGTCGATGAATTCACGACCTTCCACGTCGGTAACGGTAGCGTTCTTCGCCGAAGCAGCGAAGATCGGGTGGATTTGCCCAACGCCACGCGGGACAGCGGCGTGGCGGCGTTGCATCAGGGAGTCGTTAGTCTTGCTCATGTATTCCTCATTCGCCGCTCATCGGTCGGCGTGGTTCAAGGATCAAGCGGGCCGGATCAACTGCGGCAGCATACGATGATCGACTGCTGCAGCCTTCAGGCCGCCAAGAAACTGCGATGCCGCAAAAAACCGATGACACGTCGCTCTCGCGCGCCATCGGCTGCAATACCCCGGCGTCCGTCAGACCGACAGGCAGAGGTATTTGATTTCCAGATAATCTTCGATGCCGTACTTGGACCCTTCACGGCCCAGGCCCGACGACTTGATACCGCCGAACGGTGCCAGTTCGTTGGAGATCAGGCCGGTGTTGATACCCACCATGCCATATTCCAGCGCCTCGGCCACACGGAACACGCGGCTCATGTTCTGAGCATAGAAGTACGACGCCAGGCCGAACTCGGTGTCGTTAGCCATCGCGATCACTTCAGCCTCGTCCTTGAAGCGGAACAACGGCGCCAGCGGACCAAAGGTTTCTTCTTTGGCGACCGCAGCGTCTTTCGACACGTTGACCAGAATAGTCGGTTCGAAGAACGAGCCTTCCAAACTGTTGCCACCGGTCAGCACGGTTGCGCCTTTGCTGACCGCATCGGCGATGTGTTCCTTGACCTTGGCCACGGCCTTGTCATCAATCAGCGGGCCTGTGGTGATGCCGTCTTCAAGACCGTTACCGATCTTCAGCTTGCCCACCGCTGCCTTGAGCTTCTCGGCGAACGCGTCATACACCGCGTCCTGCACGTAGATGCGGTTGGCGCAAACGCAGGTCTGACCGTTGTTGCGGTACTTGGAGATCATCGCGCCTTCGACCGCCTTGTCGAGGTCGGCATCGTCAAACACGATGAAAGGCGCGTTGCCGCCCAGTTCCAGCGAGACCTTCTTGATGTCCTTGGCGCACTCAGCCATCAACTGGCGACCAATCTCGGTCGAGCCGGTGAAGGACAGCTTGCGCACGATAGGGTTGCCAGTCAGCTCGCTGCCGATATCGCCCGCACTGCCCGTTACCACGCTGAACACGCCAGCCGGGATACCCGCACGCTCGGCCAGTTCAGCCAGCGCCAGTGCCGAAAACGGCGTTTGCGACGCAGGCTTGAGCACCATTGTGCAACCCGCCGCCAGCGCAGGACCGGCCTTGCGGGTGATCATCGCCGCCGGGAAGTTCCACGGGGTAATCGCCGCTGTCACACC
This sequence comes from Pseudomonas graminis, assembly GCF_002093745.1. Lineage (GTDB taxonomy): Bacteria > Pseudomonadota > Gammaproteobacteria > Pseudomonadales > Pseudomonadaceae > Aquipseudomonas. The sequence goes on along the minus strand of NZ_MTSB01000027.1, from coordinate 40,876 downwards.
AATCGGCTGCTTGAGCACGATCAAACGCTTGTCCGGCTGGTGACCGGGGATCACGTCGCCATAGACGCGCTTGGCTTCTTCTGCGAACCACTCGATAAAGGAGGCGGCGTAAGCAATCTCGCCCTTGGCCTCGGCCAGCGGCTTGCCCTGCTCCAGGGTCATCAACAGGCCCAGGTCGTCCTGGTTTTCGATCATCAACTCGAACCAGCGGCGCAGCTTGCTGCCACGCTCTTTGGCGGTCAGCGCGCGCCAGGCCGGCAGCGCCTTGTCAGCCGCCTCAATCGCCCGGCGCGTCTCGGCTGCGCCCATTTTCGGCACGGTGCCGAGGATCTCGTTGTTGGCAGGGTTGTTGACCTTGATCGACTGACCACCGTCCGCGTTCAGCCACTGGCCATTGATGTAGGCTTGCTGGCGGAACAGGGTGGAATCTTTAAGCTGCATGTCGGCCTCCTAAACAGCACCGCACAGAAGGCGGCGCGAACAATTGAATATCGATGCACCCCGTTTGGAAGCCATCGTCAGGAAAACATTCCATCGGTTCCAGCGATGCGCAACGCATGAAAGCAGGAAGACCGAACAAGAGCGTTTGAAATCTCAAACGAATCCTAGGCATTGCGGGGGTAAAGGACAATAGGGCGTTCGAAAAAAAGAACGGCACTAAAGGCTATGGAGTTTTGGGATTAGCGTAAAAGCGGCGTCGGCCCCACCGGTCATTCTCCCGACGATGCGGGGAATTCGGGCTTAACGTGGGGCCACACCTCTATCTATAGTCCGGAAGCGTGAAGGCCTGCACCGCCGGAGTCAGCGCCTTGGCTGCACGCTTGCTGATGAAGGGGGTTGCAACCATTCGCTGCACCGCGCGCAGGATTTTCACCCCCGTGAGACTGCGGGGATGGACCAGACGCGGAACGATCTTGGGCACACTCTGCGATTTCTTCACCACCGGGCGCAACACGTACTCATACGCGCCAAGCGCCTCGGCAATAGAGTCCGTTCTGGTGAGTTCGCCAGCCAGCACATACGCACCAATGAGTGCCAGCGACGCTCCGACCCCGCCCAGCGGCGTGACACACCAGGCCGCATCGCCCAGCAACACCACAGGGCCGTTCGACCAGCGATCCATCTTCACCTGACGCAGATCATCGAACCAGAAGTCCTCGGCGGCTTCCATCCCCGCCAGCAAACGCGGTACTTCCCAACCCGCGCCTTCGAAAGACGCCCGAAGAAACGCCTTCTGCTCGGCAACCTGGTTACCGACCGCAAGGTGGCTTCGGCCCTGCACATTAAAGAACGCCCGCGTCGTCCCGCGGTTATCCGGACGCACACCTGCACTGCGACCGCCCACCGCGTTGTACCAACGCGCCGTCTGGCTGTCCGTCGGCGCACGGGGCACGGTAAAGAACGCGCTCGCCAAGTCCATTCTGCGAGGCTGGTTCTCACCGGGGAACACCAGCTCCCGGGTGTGCGAGCCGACACCTTCCGCGATGATCAACAGGTCAAAACGCTCCACGCCACCGCTGTCGAACGTAACGGACACCCCTGCCTCATCGCGCTCGACCGAGACGATGCGATCACCAAAGCGATAGAACGCGTCGGCAGACGAAGCCTCATAAAGCAGCCGGGCAAGGTCACCGCGCAGCACTTCAAGCTCAGCCGTCGGCCCATCGCTCTCCAGACCGGACAGATCAATGCGCGCCGCTGTGCGGTTGTCCTCATCCACCCACGCAATCCCGGTCTCGCCGGTGTTGAGGTCCTTCACCGCCTGCTCCAGCCCCATCAAACGCAAGACGTCCCGGGCAGCGCCTCTCACGTCCACGTTCTGCCCACCGTCCCGGAACACAGAAGCCTGCTCGACAACAGTGACGTCGCAATCGCGCTGCGCCAGCCACCAGGCAACGGCACAACCCGCGATGCTGGCCCCGGAGACAAGAACGCGGCACGGGCCGCGCTCGATGCTTTTGAACTGATTGATAAGATGCCCTCGGTGAGAACGGTCTGGCTTGGGTGGTATTGAGTGCATCATGCACCACGAAGGGAGCGGTCGGAAGCGGGTGAATGCGCAGGTTCAGCGCCGATGAAGCGCTGATCGGCACCAGCTCGCCACACAGGCAGCGCATGATTCACTTTACAGACCGCCCGCAACTGGACGCCCCGTACCCATGTGAGTATCATGGCGCCCGCGCTGCACCAGTAGCTCAGCTGGATAGAGTACTGCCCTCCGAAGGCAGGGGTCGTGGGTTCGAATCCCGCCTGGTGCACCATATTTTTGGTTTAGACGTGTCCTGAATTGTGGACAGTCTACGAAGTACTCCGAAAGCCCGCCTTGTGCGGGCTTTTTTGTTTTTGATAAGAACATTGTCTGACTGGCAAAAGCAGCTAAGCTCTGAACTAGTCTCGGTATTTGAAAGCAACCCGCTGACCAAAAAAAACCAGCAGAGGGCGAGCTTGCTGCCGTACTAAAAGTGCCGCTACATTCGAAGTCGATCTGGCGAGTATAGGTGCATGTAGCGTCTACTCTAGATCACTAGCAGCCATGTCGAGGTAGCGTTTCACCCAAGCCCTCTCGTAAGCCACACTGTGTATGCCGTCCAAGATCAGCCAGTAAAGAAATACTCCACCGATGCCCATCAGCAAAAGGACCCAGCCCTTACCATTTGTAAAAAGAGGGGTCGCTTTGATGACTTCGGTACTGAGTGCAATCATAAAGGCGATGAAGGAAGCAAAACCAAGATTCTGAGCTAACCCCGGCCGTGCGGGTTTACAAGTCAGATCCGAGTATGCGGACAACTTTCTAAGCGTCGAAGGTGTGTAACCTTCGCTGCGCACTGCATTTAAGAAGAATGCATAGCAAAGAATGTTTTCTTTGCCCAGTGATGATTGACGATCAATGGCATGATCAGCAAATTCACGAGGGTAAACCGTACGAAGCGCTTTAATACGCGTAACATAAAGAATTACCGCCCATGGAAGCATCGCTGCATAAGCGTAGGGAATCAGCGTCTGATCCTTGATGCCCCAACCTGCAAACAAACAGAGTAGCAAGGTTGAGGCTGCTGCAGCCCACATTGGCCATAATTTTCTGGCATTTTCGCGCTTAAACAGTAGCTTATTAGGCTGTCTGCGACTTCGTTTGTAAATGTCTCTCAAGTTTGCCCAGTCCACAAGCTTCATAACAAACAGATCCTTTAATCAAAGTGAGCATTAAACGCACCTTACAACATGATGCAGCTTTTTGCTGCAAGGTTACATTAACAGACGTAAAGATTTTAAATGTAAAAATACCCCCTCCGCACTGAAACATGTCATATAGCTTAAATACACCGAAGACCAAGTTTGCACTGGACACATTGAGAGGGACCGTCCAGCACCGTAGCAACCTCTAAACAGTAGTGAACACGTCCCCGTTAGCTAAAGTGAAATCAGGTCTTGCACCAGCGCAACACCAACCGCCTGCAAACGATTTGAAGATCCCAGCTTTCTACTCGCATTGGCAATATGAAAATTGACGGTTCGTTCCGAGCAGCCAAGAATTCGGCTTATCTCCCACGTCGTTTTACCTGCTCCTGACCATTTCAGCACTTCAGCCTCTCTCAGGGTCAGGCTGCAGAGCTGCTCCCCGGGTTCTTTCAAGTATTTTTGTGAGCCTTCCAAAAGAAAGGGTATCAGAATGAACAACACACCCAAGGGTGCAATAACCCCATCACTAAAGTCTTCATCAGAGGCCATAGGGTTAGCAACATTGAATGACCCGGCCATTCCTCGGTAGCGCAGCGGAATGCTGACGCCTTGTGAAAGGTCATAGCGCTCGCGGGCTGACCAGAACTCCTTTGATCTACCTCGTGCTCGTCTTCTTGCAGCCCCCCAAAAAAGTGGCACAAAGTGACGACGGCAATGCCTGACTATCGGATCTATTTGAATAAAGCCCTCATCGTTGTAACGCTTGAGCCAATCATTGGGATAAGTCGTTATAATCCGCTCAGAAATATCATTGGCCGCAGGGCCCGTCATGCTAAGCAAGTAGGTTTTGCAACCAAGCCTACATAACACCTTTCGTAAATGACTTTCCCAATCACGACGGTGTGAGCTTTTCGCCAAACCAGAGAAGTCTTCCAGCACTTCTGAAAAACTGGCCCCAGGGAAAACTTCTTTTTTTATTTTGTTGTAGAAGCAAACCACGACAATGTCCTTTCTTTCTAAAAGATTTTTATGCGATAAAACCGCGACGACGAGCCTTAGCTCAGCAGCCCGCCTCTGTTTTTTCAGTCATTGATCATGGCAGTACTTTTCTATAAAGCTTTTGAATATCCCAAGGCCGTCCTCAGTCAAAATGCTTTCAGGATGAAACTGAACGCCTTCAATCGGGTACTCAATGTGACGGACCCCCATGATGTACCCATCATCGTTTGAGGTAGATGTGATCCTCAGTACACCAGGAAAATTTTTATCGTCAATAATTAATGAGTGATAGCGCGTAGCTTTAAAAAGCCTACTGACTGTATGGGCGTAAACGCCTTGGCCGTCGTTTTTTATTGTACTGATCTTTCCATGCATGACATGGTCAGCCCGAATTACCGCACCGCCAAAAGCAAGACCAATAGCCTGGTGCCCAAGGCAAACGCCCAATATAGGCATGCGCCCCTTGAAGTGCTGAATTAACTCTATATAACCTGTATCCTGTGGATGACCGGGCCCAGGTCCCAGTACGCAAAAATCCGGCGAGTACGCTTCAATCTCTTTTATCAAATCTGGAAGGTCATTGCGCGCTACGTGAGTTTCCAGACCTAACTGCTCAAGGTACTGGCTGATGATAAATACGAAGCTGTCATAGGCGTCTACCAGAAAGACCTTCATTGCAACATTTCCTTTCCAGTTACCGCGCGATAGACAGAGCCCATTTTGTAGAAGGTTTCTGTCCATTCTTTGTCTGGCACAGAATCAGCAACGACGCCTGCAGAAGCCCTTAAGTAATACGTCCCCTCCTTATGTACGGCAGATCGAATACACAAAGCCGTATTGATGCTGCCGTCGAACCCAATCAGACCTACTGCCCCCGCATATATACCGCGTCGATTTTTTTCCGTACTTTCGATAATTTGCATCGCACGAATTTTAGGCGCCCCCGTCATCGTGCCGGCAGGAAACGTCGCTTTGATAACATCGAAAGCATCAAAACCTGTTCGCAATATACCGCGTACGTTAGAGACCATGTGATAAAGATGCGAGTACTCCTCAACCAACATCAGTTCGTCAACCTCCAGTGATCCCGGCTGGCAAACACGACCGATATCGTTTCTGCATAGGTCAACCAGCATCAGATGCTCAGCACGCTCTTTTTCAGAGCGTGTCATGCTCAAGATTAATTCGCTGGAGGGCACACCGGGTTTTTTACCCACGGTCCCAGCGATAGGCCTCATCTCAATCAGCTCATCCTTGATTCGAACAAATAGTTCGGGGCTTGCACCGATTAGGTCGACTCCGCCTAGATTGGCCAAGTACATATAGGGTGATGGATTGTTTTTACGCAGTGCCCGATACACGTCGAAGGGTTTGACTGGTGTAGTGACCTCCACTTCATGGCCCAGCTGGATCTGATAGATATCGCCTTGGTGAATGTGCTCTAGCGCCTTATCAACCCAGCCGAGAAACTGCGCTTTTTCTACGGTATCGCGAACAACGGTAATCGAAGGGTAGAAGATGGGCTCGTCAGTGTACGGCCTGCTTGCAGCGTCAGCCAGCAGCGCGACGTACTCCTCAGTACTACGGGACTTCCACAGCGAGCAATTGTTGACCATCACTTCTACAGTCTGATTTGCGTGGAAATATACCAGCGTCTGAAAAACAGTGAGGGCGATAATAGGGTGGTCATTAGTCCGCTGAGCGAGTTCCGGGATTGTCTCAACAAATCGGACACTGTCATAAGATAGATAACCAAAAAAGGCGAGGCTTGGGTTAGCTTGGCGTGGGATATCAAAAGAAGCTTGCAATGCACGCAGTAAATCCCATACTGCATCACTGGTATCAATCCAGACACGCTGACTCGCGTCCAAAACAATTCTCTGCTCTAACAGGGAAGATCTTAAATGATCCATCAGAATCTCGCTCCCCTTTAGCTCTGCATACGACTCATGCACGCTCACTGACAGTAGAGGATTCATTCCTACAATAGTTGCTTTACGGTCGCGACTGGGGCCCGATAAGGACTCAAGAATAAATGTGCTGCTTGGACCCAAGGCATCTAAAGCTATTTTATACAACGCTAGCGCATCACATTTAAAATGTTCAGTGTGCAATTGCACACTCACGGCCATAGCCATCCTACTCATAAAAACTCCTTAATTACCTAGCGACCTACACAGTTAATCCGAAAGCGCCATGCGAGCAGATCAAATCACGCAACGTCTTGTATCAAAAACGGAACAAAGCTTTCTGGCATCAACGGCGAATAAGAATTTTCTTATAAAAATTTCCGAAACTTCCTACAGCCTTGGGCAGCTGTTTAAATCACATTTCTGGATGCATGACAGAACAAGCAGCACGCCCCCCATAGCTGCTAAGTTAACGACACCCGATATTGCTTTTAGAAATAAAAAGACAGGATAAGCAGAAAGCATATCGCTCCCATGAAAACCACTCAGAACTGATAGTCCGTAATACATTGAGACTTCGCGTGTCCATAGACAGGTACTGTGGAAATCATTTTAATACTTTTCAAATGCTACTCACTGGTCGTGGAAAACTGCTGTCCTGGGATAAACTGTCGAATGGTTGTGACGGTCTGCTCGCCGCGCTCTAGGTATGGAACGTGCCCAGCACCGTCAATGATGCATATACTTGCCTGTGGCAGGTCGGTACTGATCTTTTTCATACAAGAAATATCAAAAATTTGATCGTCGCGTCCCCACACAATCAGGGTCAGGGCCTGAATGTCAGCAAGCGGCACTTCAAGCGGATATAACCCTGCGACTTTGAAGTCCTCCAGTATTTTCACGATTTTTGAGTAACGAAGCGCCCCCTTCTTAGCCAGAGCTTTGGCCAGAAACATCGGAACTCTAGGCGGTCGAGTGAAGGCAAGATTCCAAAAGCTCTGCATTTCGCCGACAGTACGATAGGCAAAAGGATGCCGACCAGACTCGATGAATTTGATCATCGTCGGGCTCGGATTCGAAGTAGGTAATCCGGCCGGCGCCATCGCGATCAGGTGGGAGACATCTTTAGGAAAAGTAGCAGCGTAAAGACAAGCGATACAGGCACCGATGGAACTGCCGATCAACGCAACACTTTTACAACGCTGCGCATCAAGAAAAACCTTCAATCGCTCCACCTGAGCTGCAGCACTATAGCTATGTGAACTATCGAACGAAGATTCTCCCTCACCTGGTAGATCTAGAAAAAGACAATTATAGGTGTCCACCAGCGAATAAATTTGTGGGCCCCACTGATCCTTGCTAGCTCCCAATCCGTGAAGAAATACTAAGGTAGGTCCGGCATTGCGGCTACATGAGTACAAGTAAGCAATTTCATAACCGTCCGTTCTCCAGCGCTGAAATTTTAACTTATAACGCAGCCTGTTCTGCTGACGCATTACGAACAATAACAACTGGCATGGCCAATTCATGAGAATCCTATCATCACGCTTGTTAGTCAGTCAGCAGAAGTATTACTCGCGAAAGCCTTTCTAGGCAGAATACGTATCTGGCAAATTCCAACACCGGCCATAACCGTCACGCCGCCAATGATAAGGTTTATCGACAATCCTTCATTCAGGAGGAGCTGGCTCACCGCGACTGCAAAGACGGGTACCAATAACAGAAACGGTGTCAGACGCTGAACAGGGTATCGACTCAAGAGCCAGTACCATAGACCAAACCCAATTAAACCACCGCTGAGCGCGGTATATAACATCGCAGCCCATGCTGTCAGACTGGCTGTAAAGACAGAGCCCCACACGGGTCCCTCGACTGCTGCAGAGACAATAAACAACTCTGGTGCGGCAATCAACGCGGTCCAGGCACTTAGCGCCAGTGGGTTAAAAGGCCCCCAGCGCTTGGTGAGCAGCGTGCCCACGGCGAATACAAAAGCGGCAGCAATCACCAGTAATATTCCTGAGATCGCGCCGCCTTTCCCTACTCCACCGAACACCATGAGTACGCCAAGCAGCGACATAAAGATACCTACCGCCGCGGGCAATGTGATGCGCTCTCCTAGAACAGCGAATCCCAGCATAAGAGTGAAGGGCGTCGCCAGCTGGTAAGCGATGGCAGAAGTCGAAGCATCCACTTGCGAAATACCGCAGTACAGCAATCCAAAATGTAGCGCTCCGGTTATTGATGCGATGTAGAAGATTTTTATTAATTCGTTGCGCTTGGGAACTCCGCAAAAAGGCACTAATAAAACCGCCATCAAAGCGAAGCGCATGGCGACCATCAGAAGTGGCGGAAGTTCTTGTCCGCCGACTTTAACTGCTGTCACTTGTGCTCCCCACAGAAACGCAACCAGTACAGCTATCAATGAATCTCGTATAGACATTTACCTATCACCCTGTCTGAAATTGGACTTGTTTAAGCAAGCGTAGACGCTCGGCACCGCGATGGAGTCGATCTTTTAATTTCTGATAATGCTCCACTAGACGATCCAGAGTTTCCTGCAGTGCCAGCTCCGCCTCCGGATCCTGAATCAGTTGTGTATTGAATGTCGCCGGAAAACCCGAGCCAACCAAAACCATTTTGTTGAGGAGGATATTGAGTACAACTTGACCAAATACCGCGGTGTGACCATATCGGCGTCCGACTACCGCTACCGCTGCAAGCTTGTCTCGCAATGGTCTATCTCTCGGACGCAAGAACCCATATCCCACCCGCTCCAAAAAAGCTTGAAAACGGCTATTGGTTCCATAAGCGTGCATCACCGGAAGGTAAAGGATTGCATCTGCCTTAACCATCTCATCAACAATCACAGCAACGTCGTCAGGCAAAGAGCAATCGGTAAGGACACAGGCATTATCAGCATCGCAATAATCGATACGATAATCGCGAAGCCAGAGTTCTTCCACTGAGGCGCGTCCTTCCAGGTGACGCCGAATTAAGGACACCACCCGGCTGCTGACACCGTGTGTACGGTTTGACCCGACAATGACAATCAGCTTCATTTGCTCAACACGCCTTGGACAATGGAACCTCAGCAAGGCGCTCATACTCCAGAAGTGACTCCTCCAGCAGTTGGCCCGTAAGGTATAGCGTTACTCTTGCAACGCTCTTGATCAGTGCTCGCTCTTCATCGGTTCTCACGGAGCGCTGTATAGCCAAGCGCACTTCTTCAGAATGTTTTTCATCAATGACCGAATGAGCAACGAAGAATGTCATCTGTTCATCATTAAGACCTAGATCCAGGCGAAACTTGTTCAGAATTGGTTGAATGTGGTCATACACCTCTTCTGCCCAATAACTGTATCCCAAACGAGCAATTGGCCCCAAGCGAATGGCGACATCATTCAGATAAGCGACCAAGGCCTGAGTAGGGGCAAGTGGTTCGGGTAAAGATGCAGGTAAGGCTCCGATCGAGTCCAAATCACGAATAACCATTTTCTCGTGACCAAGCTCTTCAAGCGCATGTTTGTAGACGAATCGCAGTAGCGCTGTCTGATCTGGAGCTGCACTAAATGCACAGGCGGCCTGATTGATAGAGTTGAACCGTGTGTAGTGATACACCTGGAGCATCACCTGCTGATAGAGCTCGACAGTGATCGGCTGCTCAAGACTGTGCCTCCAATAATTGCCTTTTTTGATTTTTGCCCAGCCATCTTCGACAATGGCATCTAGTTCTTCGAAGAAATCATCCATAAGCCAATTTTCCTTTTATAGTATTAAAAACGGTATCTAGCTCCAAGAACACCAAACTGTAATCACGTATTGCTTGACGACTCCCCCACGTGAGATTATCAGCCAGAACGACTCCCCCAATATTCACATACAGGATAACCAACCGACCTCGGCACAACGCTGATATGTACCGAAATGATGTATTAGCCTTCAACCAAATGGCAGTTTTCAAAAGAAATCTTTTTAAGTGCATACCGCCTCTGTACCGCTCATCTAAAACCAGTCGATTGGCATCAAAAGAGTCCATTGGATAAGGAAAGTATTTACCCACATTAATAACACGCTCGATAAAACTCATGCCATGTCCTAGTGGAGTAATACGAATAGCTCCTACAACCTCGCCTCTATCCAGATAGACCATATGGTACGAACAGGCGTCGCGTAATTCCTCAATGTCTGCAAAAAAATCTTCACTGGCGGGATTATCACCAATGTATTGCAATCTCAGTGCGCATACTTTTTTAAAAAGCTCGTTTCTTGATGAAATTACTCGCACGGACGTGCCCATATATACGCTCTCTTACCGGCCGCGCTTATCAATAATCCGCGCTTCCTTCCAACTGAACCAGCTACCTAGGTTCACATGATCGTCAAGGTCATCGACCACCATGATTGTTGTATCGACTTCCAGGCGACCACTCATGCGCTCACGTATAACTAAAGTTAATTGACTGCGGTCCCCCAGATAAAATTTGGACATCTCCATTTTGGCTAATACTGTGTCCCTACCGTTAACGCAGTTGATGAAGATCTGATAGCCCAAGCACTGCTCGACGCCCTCAAGCAAGGCCTGCTCAATATAGCCGGCGGTGAAAGCTTTCCCGTTAAGGGTCATGGTATCTTTTACTCGCCCGACCACCTTCATTGTTCGCGCAAATGCAATAGGCTTTTCCGCCGTTTTTTGAATGGCGACTAGGTCACCGGTACGATAGCGAATCAAGGGTTTCACTCCGTCAATTAGCATCGTGACGCATAACTCACCCTCTCCACTGCCACCGATAGTTTCACCCGTTTCCGGGTCCAACACTTCAATAATGTAATTAAGCCGGTGGGGCATCAACTGGTCACTGGTATTGGCGGCAGCAATAATCATAGCCTCTTGCGAGCCGTACAAACTGTTATAAACCTCACAGCCCCAGAGACTGTACAAATTATTCTTAAGGGCTGGGGTACAGAGTTCGCCACTCATCATGAACGCGCGCAGATGAAAGTCTTCGCGCGGATTGAAGCCCAGTCGCTCGGCTTCTTTGGCCAGCGCCAACAGTAAACCTGGAGCGGAAGCAATAATCCCAATTTTCAAGTCTTGCATCAACTGAAGTGTCTTTGGATAACCAATGACCGGCGAGTGCGGCCAAATTTTCGCACTGCAAACACCCAACTGATGACAGACGTCGCCTAGGGTATCACCAAAAGAATGAACTTCAGTGGGGCCCATAATGCCTACAACAGTCTTTTTTCCAGGGAAATGTTTTTCTAGCACGGCTTTGTAAGCCATGGACAATTGTTTGTTGCTTGCATAACTTTCTTTCTTATCTCGTGGACAAGGTGTCGCAGGACCGGTCGTACCAGTAGTTTCATAATAGTAAACACTGTCTTCCAGCGTACCGGATAAGATATCCAGCATCGCTGCTCTCAGATCATCCTTGGTGGTAAAGGGCAAAGAAGAAAGGCTCGACAGTGTGATATTTCCCACATTGATATTCTTAAAATGGTTGCTGTAAAAAACGGATTGAGTTTTCACATGACTCAGTACTTCCTTGAGACGCTCCTCATGCCACAGTTCAAGGCCTTCTTCAGTAAGCATATTTTCCCAGTACGCTTGATGAACATCATCGTACCTTGCAATGAACTCAGCAAATTTTCGCTCGACAATCACGATTTAATCCCTTATCAAAATTTCGTCCTAACCATAACGGCTAACGCTTTCGATGCAGACATTAACAAGCAACGAAAAACTGAATCCCTGTCAGATCGCACAGTTGTTAACATAGCAAAATTATGCTACCCGGCGATCTTCATGGAAAAGCGTTTACTTCCTTAAACCATGTACACACCAAAAAATGTACAACTTAGCTTCATATGAAAACACGAGTAAATTTGCGCTGAACATCCAATTTTGCGGCACGCGCGCCGCGTTTATTCAAGCGTAGGCACCCGGACATATCAAAAACCCGTGCAGCATGGAACACCTTTGGCCAGCTCAATGTTTAAAATAAATAGCCCACATTACACAACTTGTTCACCAAATTTCGGGCAGGGAAAATATTGAGAATTCAGTCAATGGCAATGAATACCTCAATTATTTTTTGTGAAAAGTGGAAGTTTCTTGTACTGACGCCTGTCAAACAGCCGAGGCAGTCCGGGTCGAGGCTCTCGATGCATCTTGCGCTGCATGCCGTAGCGGTCGCAGTGTTGACGCAAAACCTGGCTGCTATGGCTCTTGTCGGCCAGTACATAACGGCATCGTTTGCGCAGATCAGCTTGGTCGCCGGGCGATGCCCCGGCGTGGCTTTTTTGCTTAATAGAGTGCGTATCGGATGTCAGTCGTTGACTCTTCGCCCGTGCTTGGCCATCAGCTCTGCGAACTGCGTCCAACTGAGCTTTAGCTTGTGTTGAGCACCACGCGGCTTCCAGTCAATGGTTCCTTGGCTGATCAGCAGCTCTCCAAGCTTCGCATCGTCTTTCCGCACCTCGATTTCAACGTCCTTTCGCTGCACTACCTTGGTGTGCAACGTGAGGTTTATTTCGTGCTTAGCCATGATCGATCCCTGTGAGTTAGTGGCAGATTGCGATCATACGCACGCGAGCGTCAGAGGGCGAGGCAGTCTTTGGCGCGGAGCACCGTCATGGTTGGCTGTGGGGGCACCGTCACGCAATTGTAAAAAAATACCTCAAGCGCTACCCCGGCGAGTAAAGTACCGCCGCCCGAGACGTGGATCCGGGGTTTTCCATGGAGTTTTATCTTGAAGTCATTTAGCAAAGTCGTCGCTGCTGCAGTGTGTGGTCTGGTTCTGGCGGGTTGCACCGGCACCCCGATGAAAACTCAGCAATACGACAGCAATCAGTACACCGTCGTTGGCCACAGTGAAGCAAGCGCCACCGGCCTGATGCTGTTTGGTCTGATCCCGATTCGTCAGAACGACCGTTTCGTTCGCGCGCAGAATAGCGCCATCCAGGCCAAGGGCGGCGATGCGCTGATCAATACCCAAGTGCAGGAAAAGTGGTTCTGGGCCTGGGTCCTGAACGGCTATACCACCACCGTCTCTGGTGATGTGATCAAGTTGAAAACGGCTAAATAAGCACTGCTCGGTTTCAGAAAGCCCGGTTCGCCGGGCTTTTCTGTTTCTGGCTATTGATGAATGCGCTGCCAGGCGCTGGGGCACTGGCGCGGCGGGGCTTCTTTTTGGTCTATGTCCTGCCCTGTAAACTCGCTGCCGTATGACCCTAAGCACGCTACCAGCGCCAAGAGCAAGGATATGCCCAATGACCAAAGCCTTTGAACACGAAACCTCAACGTGAACGCCCGCTTCGATACGGCCAAGGTCGAAGACCTCGGCAATCGCATGATGAAGGTTGACCATGCGGGCGAGCATGGTGCGATCTGTATATACAGCGGGCAGCTACTTATGGCCCGGCTTTTCGTTCCGGGCATGGTGGATGAGCTCAAGGAGTTTCTCTCCCACGAGCGACGTCATCGGACGGTTTTTAAGGAAGAGCTGCAACGTCGCAGTTTTCCACGCTGCCGCAGTTACTGGCTTTGTGGGATCGGCGGCTTGGTATTGGGTTTGGTGACGGGTATCTGCGGCCGCAAAGCTATTGTTGCGACGACCGTGGCGGTTGAAAGTGTGGTGCTCAAGCACCTGGCCCATCAACTTGAAGTGCTGGACGGTGTCGATCTTCAGGCGGTGGCGGCTATTACTTCAATTGTGGAGGAAGAACAGCACCATCATGACCACTCGGCCGCTCAGATTGATGTGCGCGATCCTTGGTTCCGGGTGCTGGCACCGGTGGTGACTGCATGGACTGAGGCCGTAATCTGGATGGGTATGCGTTCTTAGGCATCGACCGGGTGAGCTAGGCATCTCTCGATGCAGGTCAGTGAGATCATGACTTTAAACTGCTGGCCAGTTTATCGGAATGCGTACAGATCAGACGTTTTCCTTGGGGGCGACTGAACTCAATAACATTGCGTTTTAGGTACTGAGCCCTTCAAACAGCCGAGGTGTGCCTGGTCGAAATGTTATGTGGCATCTGGCACAACTATTACGAAGCAACTTAAAGCCTTTCAGCAAAAGTACTGTTACACCGCTCTGTGCATTAACCTGCAAACATTCGCAGCCCCTTACACAGCCCCCTACTGAAAAAACGATGCCTACGGCCACAGTCAAAATAAACACCTCGCCCCCTCAAAAACGTCGCACAGTCGCCAATTTTCATAAATAAATAGTTTAATTCTTGGCAATGCCTACGTTTTACCTCAGAATTTCGTGGTGTCTAAATGCCTGCTTGTGGCGTACACGCTATTTGATATAGGGAAATATAATGGCGATGGTCTTCTGTCGTGGTTGTGCGAAGGAAATACATGAAACAGCACTGAGCTGCCCGCAATGTGGTGCCAGCCAAGTCAGTGCAACACCTGTGAAACCGCCAGGCGACGCAGGGTCTCCCTGGATGGCTATCGTCTCTCTGGTCTTGAGCATCGTCTGTACGTTGGCGCTGTTTGACGACGGTGAGTGGGACCTGGATACCATCGTCGGGCTCGGCATGTTTTCCATCGCCGGGCTTGTTCTGGGCATCATCAGCATCAACAAAAAGAAACCCGGCAACGGGATAGCGATTGCGGGCACTGTTTTATCAGCCGTGTCGCTACTGATATTTCTAGGATTAATCGTTAACTGATTTAGGGAAGAATGAAATGGTATTTTGTCGTGGTTGTGCAAAGGAAATTAATGAAGACGCTGCCGCTTGTCCGCACTGCGGGGCACCGCAGTTGGTCATTTCGCCCGCCGGTGCTACTGCCGACACCCCGCCTTCAGGGAACTGGTATTTTGAAGTTCTGAAAAAATACGCCGTCTTTACCGGTCGGGCACGCCGAAAAGAATACTGGATGTTTTTTCTGTTCAACGTTTTGATCTCGATGGTCATCGGCTTTGTCGGCGGACTCTTTGGCGATGGCGGCATACTCACTAACCTTTACTCCCTGGCCGTCTTGGTCCCGGGCATTGCAGTGGGTGTTCGCAGGCTGCACGACACGGATCGCAGTGGCTGGTGGCTGCTGGTCCCGATTGCCAACCTCGTGTTCCTGATTCAAGAAGGCCACCCTGGCCCCAACCGTTTTGGCCCAAGCCCTAAATAAAGACTGTTTGAGGATGTGGTCGCCTGACCATATCCTCATAGGCGCTTTCAGATAAAAACGCGATCTTCAACGCGCTCAACAAGCGTTCGGATTCACCGCCTTATCGCATCAGGGAATATGCCAATCAACACTGTCCTCTCTCAAGACATCACTGTCATTCGAGCCGCAATCGCTCGTTTGTTCACGGTTGCGGCGCTGTTTGCGTCAGCCGTCACGCCATTGCACGCAGAACCTCTTCATCTGGATCTGGAGTTCGCGGACAGCTCAATGGCCTACCTGGATGAAGCCACACAAAACGCATTGTGGCCCGAGGTATGGAGCAAGGCCGAACTGACCGCGTACTACTTGCCCGCAGAAAAGATTGAGGGAGAAACACAGGAAACCCGGTCGCATCTGAAGCTTTTCAGTTGCATGGTCGGTGTCGCCTGTATTCCGAACCCGCATTTCGAGACCAAAACGTCGGTACTGGAACGCGAGGTAACCGTGCGGGGGCAGGTTGTGCAAAGTGCGGCGGGTCAGCCGCTGAAGTTGCGTTTCGAGTTGCCAGAGGAGCCCGCTCCGCATTATCGCTTTGACCGCGCCGAAGTTCAGGCGCCTGCGCAGGTGCTATGGCGTGACCCACTGTTCAAGCAGTGGAAAAAGGACATGACATCATCAAGCCAGCGGCTTTTTGCCAAGTATCGCGAACAACCATTGAGCTTCTGGCTGGCGCCGTCAAAACGAGATACACCCGCTTATCAACTGGTCGATCTGGGCGTCCCCACGCCAGGAAGCTTGATGGACCGCGGCGATCCGGTTGCGGTGACGACCGTGCGCGCCAGCTTGAGCGGAACACAGGGAAACAGGGTGCTGGAGTGGCCTGGTCAACTGGCCAAAAACATGACGAAGCGGCTTCAGGCATCGACGGAATTTGCTGAGTCCGGGCGCCTGCCTTCCAGCGTCAGCGACAATCAGGTCCCTTGGGGGCTTTCCATCATGTATGGCGAGCACCGAACAGGTCCAATCGCGGTGCCCGCCAGCTTGCCGCGATGGTACGGGCTAAAGCACTACAATTTCCCAGAGGGCACCCTCTTTATGCTGTCGCGAAACGGCCCTCTGGTACAGATTGAGCTCTCGGCGGAAACGGACGTAGCGCGAGCCATCGAAGATGAAGTGCCCGTTAAAAGTGATACATGGACATTCTTCAATGGGCAACTGATGCACTATCACGGAGAGATACGTTATTTTCACGGTCCGTCAGACGTACCTGCCACTCAGTGGCGAGTGGACTGGAAGCGGAACGGCGAGAGGCTGTATACCCATGCGATAAATGTTAATCCCAGTGACGAGAAAGAACTTGAGTGCCACCACCAGGGTTGCCAAGACAACATGGCCGAAGCGCTTGCTCAACTGGCCGCGACCGACGCCCAGCTCGTTGCAGAAGGGAAGCGCTACCTTGAACTGGCAAACCAGATAGACGAGAAGCGCCGCTGATTCCGTTCCTGAACCGGCAAGTGCAAAAAACAAACATTACCCTTTAAGACAGTTCTTCAAGTCCGTAATCAAACCCGGCCCGCTTGGCTGCCAACCCAAGCGTTCCTGGGTCTTGTTGCTGAGGCTGCTCATGTCCTTACCCACAAACGTCGACAGCCACCCAAAGCTCGCAGCGGCCTCGTGTGATGACACCGAAACGATAGGCAAGCCCAGCCCCTCCCCAATGGCCTCAGCAATGAGGCGAAACGCGATGCCCGATTCAGCAGTCGCGTGGTAGCGAGCACCTGGCTGATGCTTTTCCAAGGCAAGGCGATACAAGTGCGCGGTATCTTCAAGGTGGGCAGCGGACCACTGATTGAGGCCTTCATCGATATAGGCAGAGACGCCTTTTTCTCGTGCCTGCTTGATGAGTTCGGTAACCAGACCTTGCTTGACCGGGTTGTGAATCTGCGAGAGCCGCATGGCCACTACATTAACCCCGCGTTGCAACATCGCCTGTCCGGCCAGTTCCGAGGCGACGCGGGGGTTGGGATGGTCGGGGTTGAAGTGATCTTCGTCAGCGGCGTGCCCTGGCGCGGACGAGCCCATCGCCGTGCTGGAGGTGATAATCAACGGGCGCTCAGAACCTTCCAGAGCGGCTCCCAAGGCGGCAATGACGCGAGAGTCTTTCTGGCAGTTGGCAACGAAGTTGGCGAAGTGGTGATCAAACGCCGTGTGAATGACGGCATCGCAGTTCTCGGCTCCGCGTTGGAGGCTGGACAGGTCTTCGATGTCCCCGTGATGTGGCTCAGCCCCGATAGCCCGCAGCGCGCGAGCACCGCCAGCCGAGCGTGTCAGCCCCAGCACCTGATGGCCTGCATCAATAAGCTCTCGTGCTACCTGAGCACCAATAAATCCCGTTGAACCGGTAAGAAATACGCGCATGCTCAAATCTCTCTTTGCTGAAGTCAGCAGAGTGCGCGTAACGTTTATCCGGTAAAAGACGTGACGTTATCAGGGTATAAAAACCAACAGGATCAACATGGCCAATCCGCTGGGAACGTATTTGAAAGATTGTCGAGCTCGACTGGACCCGGCGAGCCTGGGGTTTTCCAACACCCGTCGACGCACGCCAGGCTTGCGCCGAGAGGAAGTTGCACACCGCGCCAATATAAGCGCCACTTGGTACACGTGGCTGGAACAAGGCCGCGGTGGCGCACCCTCCGCTCAGGTGTTGAACAGGATTGCTCAAAGCCTTGTGATGACCGAACCCGAGCGGGAGCACTTGTTCATGCTCGCCTTCGGTCATCTTCCCGAGGCGGTCTACCGCGCACCCGAAGGCGTGTCGCCGCGCTTGCAACGCGTTCTGGATACCCTTGCGTTCAGCCCCGCGTTTATCAAAACGGCGACGTGGGATGTGCTGGCCTGGAACAACGCTGCAGCGGCAGTGTTTACTGACTACAGCCTACTGCCGGTGGGACAGCGCAATATTCTGCGCCTGATGTTTTGCAACCCGGGCACGCGTGCCAAACAGGATGATTGGGAGGCCGTCGCGCGTTTTATCGTCGCCGCGTTCAGAGCAGACGCCATACGCGCCGGCGCGGCCTCCGAAGTCAGCAGACTTGCCGATGAGCTGTGTATCCTCAGCCCCGATTTTGCTGCGCTGTGGCGTGATAACGATGTTCGTCTTCAGGGCGAAGGAACCAAACGTCTGCGGCACCCGGCTCACGGGCTCATCGAGCTGGAATATTCAGGCTTTGCCGTCGATGGTCGCCCGGATCTCTCAATGATCGTCTACAACCCGGTGACAGCCGATGACGCGGAGCGAGTGCGGGCGCTTGTGGAAGAGTATCTGGAAACAGAGGCGAGCGGCACGGCGCGTCCTTTTGCGACGCAGAGCGTCGAGAACTGCATTCCCACGCCGGAGCGTAGGGAACAATAATCTCAACGACCGTGTGGCGCTGATCTGTGACGCGTGCCGTCACACACAGCACTCCCATGATGGTCATCAAGATTGCCTGCACCCCACTTGCCCTCCCGCCCGAAAGATCGAACCCCCACCCCACCAGGCACTCGAAAGCTGGTGACCGCAAAACCCAGCCCTATTCCTTCCATCTGGCAACGCCGTATTTGAAGCCTCGCTTCACACCTGATCGCTGTATTTCAGACACAAACGCGCAGGTGTCACGCACAAGGCTCCGGACCTTGCCAGACGGTCAATCCGCATTCAAAAAGAGTAACCCTATGAGACCCCAAACCTCCTTCATATTCGACCTCGACGGCACGCTGACCGACAGCGTCTACCAAAACGTCGCGGCCTGGAAAGAAGCACTGGACGCAGAGAACATCCCGCTCGCGATGTGGCGTATCCATCGCAAGATCGGTATGAGCGGCGGGCTGATGTTGAAGTCGTTGTCGCGTGAAACCGGCATGAGCATCACCGACGAGCAAGCCGAGCGCCTCAGCGAAAAGCACGCTCAGGCGTACGAGCGGCTTCAGGGGCAGATCATTGCGCTGCCGGGTGCCGTCGAGTTACTTGAGACGCTCGACAAAGAGAACCTCAAGTGGTGCATCGCGACCAGTGGCGGGATTGATACGGCGACGATCAATCTGAAGGCGCTGGAACTGGACATCAACACGATCAATATCGTGACGCGCGATGACGTGAGTTACGGCAAGCCTGATCCGGATCTGTTTCTGGCGGCGGCGCAGAAAATAGACGCGCCTATCGACGAGTGTCTGGTGATTGGCGATGCCATCTGGGACATGTTGGCGGCGCGGCGTTGCAAGGCAACGGGTGTGGGCCTGCTTTCGGGGGGGTATGACATCGGCGAGCTTGAGCGGGCAGGTGCCTTGCGGGTTTATGAAGATCCGCTGGATCTGCTGAACCATCTGGACGAGATCGCTTCTCGCCCCTGATCAAGGGGCGAGCGCGGTAAACGTGGCAAGCCCTACAACTGAAACTTGCTCACTTCCTGTTGCAGGCTGATGGCGAGGCTTTTCAAGCCACCGCTGGTCTTGAGCAGTTCCTGGACCGACGTGTTGTTCTGTTCGGACATCTGCGCCGAACGTTCCACATTGCGCGCTACGTCCTGACTGGCCGCCGTCTGCTCGCGCAGCGCAAAGGAAATCTGATCCACCACGTGCAGTACCTTGTTTGAACTGTCACGGATTTCGATGATGGCCTGACCCGCAGTCCCGGCCATCTCGACGCCCTGATTCACTTCCAGAACGCCACTGCGCATGCTTTCGACCGTTTCCCGAACACCCGCCTGGATTTTCTCGATCATGCCGGCGATCTCTTTGGTCGACTTGCCGGTGTTCTGCGCCAGCAAGCGCACCTCGTCGGCAACAACAGCAAATCCGCGGCCTTGTTCGCCGGCACGTGCCGCTTCGATGGCAGCGTTGAGCGCCAGCAGGTTGGTCTGATCGGCAATGCCTTGAATCACGCTGATAATCGACGAGATATGTTCGGAATGCTGGCCAAGGCCCGCAACCTGAGTCGATGAGAGTTGCACGGTTTTGGCGATGCCGTTCATGCTCGACAGGGTATTTTCGATCACCTGTGCGCCGTCTTTGGACTGCTGCCCCGAGCGGCTGGCGAGCTGATGGGCTTCATCGGCGTTTTCAGAGACGTGGTGAATGCTGACGGTCAATTCTTCAATAGTGGCGGCCATCATCGAAGCCGACGTGGATTGCTCTTGAATAGCACCGGAAAGCTGCTCGGACGCTCCGGAAATTTGCTGCACGGCAACCACCAGTTGATTGGCGGCCTGGCTGATCTGTTGAATCATTTCACGCAGGCGGTTCTGCATGCGATCAAAGGCTTTGGGCAGCTCGTCATGGCTGCTGGTGTCGATCACGGTGTCCAGTTTGCCGTTGGCAATCGCAGTGGCAGCATCAATCGCCAATTGCAGACGCGCGGTGGTGCTGCGCCCCAGTGCTGTGGCCAGAATGACAGAGAGCAGCGCCGCAGCAAGGCCGCCGTAAATCAATATCATCAGGGCGAGATGTTTGGCGTCCACCATCTCTTTGCTTCTGGTTACCAGCAACTCGTTCTCGGCAGCAGTGATCTCGGCCACGGCAGCACGCATGGCGTCCATCTTGGCTTTGTCCGCGCCCGACGTAATGCGGCTGTCCAGTTCGTCATCGGCTACGTTACGCGCGGTCAGGTCCCTGCGCATGGCGAGGATCGGGTTGATGTCTTCGTCAAGCCAGCGCCTCTGGATTTCGCCAAGCTTATCCAGGCGTCGCTGTTGCTCTGGATTGTCCGCCGTCAAGCGCTTGAGCGAGTCAAAGTCCTCGGAAAAGCGTTTCTGGCCGCTGATCAACGGCTCCAGAAAAGCTTCCTTGGAGGAAATGACGAAGCCTCGCATACCGGTTTCTATATTGATGAGCTGGCCAAGCGCTGACTGCGCTTCGCTCAGCACCTGATAGGAGTGAACATTATTGTTAGTCGCGCCTTCGACCTGCTCAAACCCCCTGTAGGCACTTGCCACCAACACGGCTATCAGCACGACGATAGCGACAAAACTGAAGTAAAGCTTTTGCGAGATACTGAGCTTGCTGAACATGATGTGAGTCCTGCGAACGAGCCTTTCCCTGGCGTGCTTATGGGTATTTTTAGTAATGCGACAGCTAGCGACTTCATTCCACGCAACAATGATGCCACTTAGGCATCATCAGTGTGGCACGTCCTGCGCCTGTTTTAATAAATGAATGGCTTGATGCGCTGTTCGGGGGCTTTTAATTCCGATAACCAGCTGATATCTATAAAGAACTTTTTATTATATTTATCATTTCACTGCACTCGCGGCATGGGCAACTCAGCTCCATCCGGCGAGATCATAAAACCGCAGCCAGGCAGTCCAGATACCGTTCCCTGTAAAGGTCAGGCCTTGTTGAACATGGGAAACCGGTGTTCCCCCCACGGGAAACACCTTATCGAGGCGTCAGAGCTTGAACTGCGCCACCATCGTGTTGAACGACGTGGCCAGACGCGACAATTCCTGACTGGATGCACTCGTCTGATTGGCGCCTGCCGCGGTTTGCGCACTAAGCTCCTGAATGTTGACCAGGTTGCGATCCACTTCGCGTGCAACCTGGGCCTGCTCTTCGGAAGCGGACGCAATCACCATGTTGCGCTCGTTGATGGTCCCCACCCCGCCGGTGATTTTTTCCAGTGCGGCGCCTGCGCGCTGAGCCAACTGCTGGGTGCTCGTGGCCGTCGCCAGGCTTTTGCTCATGGCAGCGACCGCACCGTCGGCACCGGATTGCACCGTACCGATCATGCCTTCGATTTCGACTGTGGATGCCTGAGTCCGGTGAGCAAGCGCGCGGACCTCGTCGGCCACCACTGCAAAGCCTCGACCTTGTTCGCCCGCCCGTGCGGCTTCAATGGCAGCGTTGAGTGCGAGCAGGTTGGTCTGCTCCGCGATGCTGCGGATGACCTCCAGCACTTTGCTGATATCCCGGACGTGGCCAGCGAGCGTTGTGACAGACCCTGTGGAATCAGTGATCTCGGTGACCATCGTGCCGATGCCCTTGACCGTTTCATCCACTCGCCCACGGCCATCAACGGCATCGTTTGCCAGGGTTTTGGACACATCCGACGTGGACACTGCGTTGCGGGCCACCTCTTCTACGGCAGCGGTCATTTCATTGACCGCCGTGGCCGCCTGTTGAATCTCGTCATTTTGCCGCGTGAGGCCGCGTGTACTTTCTTCAGTGACCGCGCCAAGCTCTTCAGCTGCGGACGCGAGCTGATCAGACGCACTGGAAATCTCCTGGATCGTCCGTTTCAAGCTGCCCTGCATGGTGCCGATCGCATTGAGCAAGTGCCCTGCTTCGTCGCCTCGGGTGCTGGAAACAGCCTGCGTCAAATCACCTGCGGCGATACGCTGTGCCACTTCAATTGCCGTTTTCAACGGCCCGGTAATCATGCGGGTGATCAGGAT
Organism: Pseudomonas graminis; assembly: GCF_002093745.1. Classification (GTDB taxonomy): domain Bacteria; phylum Pseudomonadota; class Gammaproteobacteria; order Pseudomonadales; family Pseudomonadaceae; genus Aquipseudomonas. The sequence continues at coordinate 18,236 of NZ_MTSB01000027.1, read as the reverse complement.
CCCCAGCATGATCGCCACCAGAAAAGCGATGACGATGCCGACGGTCAACATCGTGACCGACGTGCTTTGCAGTTTGTCAGCCGCCTCTGCGCCGTCTTTGATCTGGCGTTTGTTGGAGTTGATCATGGTCTGGAGGTAGCCACGGGCTTTATTGAAGTCACCGTCTGCCAGTTCGTTGAGTCGACTGCGGGCGTCTTCCAGATTGCCCGCTTGTTGCAGGTCGAAGACCTTCTGGGTTGCCGCGATATAGCCAGGCATCACAGCGTCGTACTGATCACCGGCGGCGCGCTCGTCATCTTCCAGCGGAGTAGAACGGTAGACGGCATAGACTTTCTGAGCACGCTCCAGTTCGCCATTGATACTCTGGCGCATTTTTTCTGCAGTCGGCTTGTCCCGGGCATCGAGCAAACGATAGAGGCCGCGGTTATGCGTGGTCAGTGCGGTCATGGTCTCGTTTGTGTTGGCCACCGAGACCAGGTTATTCGAGAACGTCAGCTCCAGCGCGGAGGACAACCGGCTGATACCGAGCATGCCCAGGCCGCCTACAGCCAGCGTGATCAGTGCGCATGCGATGAACGCAGCCATGAGTTTTGTAGCGAAACTGGTGCGATTTATCAGGTTCATTGATTATCCATCATCGTTAAATGGTCAGCGCTACCCAGCAGCCCTGCCATGCTAGAAGCGATCATCCACACGCGGGTTTGCCCCCGCTGTTATGAATCGCTCATCGGACTACAAAAATAGCCATCCAATTCCTGTGCCAACGCTACAGCATCCCTTATTAGCCAAAAGATGATGTAACGCCGTAACGCCTGAGCCCACTCCATGAACCCCCAACAGGACGTTAAACATTGAACAATCCATTCGCTACAATCGACTTCGGAGATCTCTGAACCTATCGGCAGCACTAAGCCTTTCTTGATAGTTGAGCGCTTATATAACTAAAAAACCATTAATACGCTGAAAAAAGAGTAAGAGGCGGGCGCTGGTTACAACGCTATGGGGCGGGATGGAAGCGGTCGGGCGGCGCGGGCCTCAGGGGGGGGAGAGGCGCCGCCGGACAGGCTGTCTCAGGGTTCAGCGGGGCAGGCAAGGCCTGGTTTCACCCCGGCGAAACACCCCCGCCTTCGTCCGCCACGATGTCCGGGTCGTCCGAATACACTTCCGGCTCGTCGTCCTCGTAAGCCTCTTCGCTCTCGGTACGCTTCTTCACCTCATCGCCCTGTTCCGAACCGACGCCAGGCCTGTTCGAGTTCATGGCCAGAACAGGGTCGGCTTCGCGGTCGTACTGACCCAGCACGGCGCTGGCAGGGTCTTCTTTGGGTACGCTCTTGGTGAGGATGGGATCGGTTGTCATGTCAGCCACCTGTTTCATGTGCGAAAGAAAGTGGACGTGGCGCAGGGCTGAGGGTTCGATTCAACTGACGAGCGTCGCGGCGCTTACCCGCCAAACGACGCATATTGCAGCGGCAAGCCGGTGGTGAATTTGATCTGTTCCATCGCAAAGCTGGAGCTTACGTCGCTGATGCCGGGAATACTGATCAACTGTTTGTAGACAGCGTCGTACCCGGCGATGTCGGCCACCACGATGCGCAACATGTAGTCAGTGTCACCGGCCATGCGGTAGCACTCGACGACCTCGGGCAATTCACCGACGGCGGCATGGAACTGTTCAAGCCAGGCGGCGTTGTGCTGGTTGGTGCGAATGGCGGCGAAGACGCTGACCGACACGTTCAGTCGCTGAGGATTGAGCAGTGCGACACGGCGGTCGATGATGCCTGCCTCTTCCAGCTTCTGGATCCGGCGCCAGCACGCCGTGCTGCCCAGGCCTATGCGCTCGGCGATGTCTGCGACGGAGCGCGTGCAGTCGGTTTGCAGGATGTCGAGGATTGCCCGGTCGAACTTGTCCATGTGTGGTTTCCTGTCGTCCTGCACTGATCGTTCCTCACACTCTGCGCGGGAATGCCTGTCGTGACGCTCTGCGTCACAAATGTGTACTACTCAATACATCCAGGATCGGACGCAGAGCGTCCAGAACTGCATGCCCACGCGGAGCGTGAGGAACGAGATTCAGTGCCTGGCTCTGCATCCTAGAATTTTTAATCGTATAAATCCAAGCCAAATAGAATAATTTTTCACATTCAGCTTGGATACCCGAGCAAATATCAAAAAAATTTCCCCTACGCACCCGTAATCTTTCCTGCAATCGGCCTTTCAACGCCACCCCCTGATTCTGACTCGATCACGAAGTGAATTTGCCCATGACCTCAACTGCGCTCTATCTGGATTACGCCGCCACCACGCCTGTCGACGAGCAGGTCATCGAAGCCATGATTGCCTGCATGGGCCGCGATGGGCATTTCGGTAATCCGGCCTCCAGCGGGCACGGTTATGGCCAGGTTGCGCGTCAGGCCGTCGAGCAGGCACGACGTCAGGTGGCGGACGCGGTGGGCGCATCTGCTGACTCGGTGGTCTGGACCTCAGGTGCCACCGAGTCCAATAACCTGGCAATCAAGGGCATTGCCCATGACAGCAGCGCGAAACGTCGGCACATCATCACCAGCGTGCTGGAACACAAAGCCGTGCTCGACACCGTCAGCACGCTGGAACGTCAGGGCTTTCCGGTCACCTGGTTGAAGCCAGACGCCAAAGGCCTCATCCAGCCCCAGGCGGTTGAGGCTGCCCTGCGTGAAGACACACTGCTGGTATCGCTGATGCTGGTGAATAACGAGCTGGGAACCCTGACCGATATCGCCAGCATCGGGGCACTGGTGCGCGAACACGGGGCGCTGTTTCATGTGGACGCTGCGCAGGCGGTCGGCAAGGTAAAGGTCGATCTGGCGAATCTGGCCGTGGACCTGATGTCATTTTCCGCACACAAGGCGTACGGCCCCAAAGGCATCGGCGCACTGTACGTAGGGCCACGCGCTCATTCATTGCTCCAGGCGCAGATCCACGGCGGCGGGCACGAAGGGGGCTTTCGCTCGGGCACGCTGGCAACCCATCAGATCGTCGGCATGGGCACAGCCTTTGCGCTGGCAATCAGTCAGGCCGAGGCTGAAAATCGCCGCATTGAAGCGTTGAGCAGTCATCTGCGTGAAGGGCTGCTGGCCCTGCCGGACGTGCAACTCAACGGCTGTCCGAACCAGCGCATCCCGCATACCCTCAACCTGTGCATCACCCGCAGCGGCTTCAGCAGCGCGCAGTTGTCACACAGCCTGGCGTTGTCCTCGACGTCCGCGTGCAACTCGGCGAGCAATGCACCTTCCCATGTGCTGCTTGCCTTGGGGATGGATTCCGCGAAGGCGCTCGCCAGCGTACGGGTCAGCCTTGGGCGCTACACCACGCAGGCGGATGTCGAGCGTGCCATTGAAGTGTTCAGCAAAGCACTCAGCGCGCCAGCTGCGTTCTGGTAGCGCTCAACGTTGCAATGAGAAAAGGCAACAATGGGGCGATGTCGCTATAGTGGCACCACTTGGCGCGGCCAGGTGATGCTTACGGATCAGGTTTAACTCTAAAGGAATACGTCATGCCCCTTGCACCTTCAGCCAAGTGTATTCTCCTCGCGCTAGTGACGAGCGCTGTCAGTCCCGTTGGCGTTGCCAAGCCGTACACGGAGTCTGACAAACATGATGCGTATTCCCCTTACAGCCTCTACATCGCGCATTGCAAAGCAACGCAAGAGGCCGTGGATTTTCTGGAAGCGAAAAAAGACCCACCGGAGCCACGCCAAGTCATCAACTCACTTAATATTACTTACTACTCACTCAGCGCTGACAATTACACCCCCGCCGAGATGGGCGTGAGCGCAGAGGAACTCGCCCGGTGCAATGCCACGTTCGCGAAAGCAGACGCATGGCGCAAGCAGGCCAACGCCACTCTGGCCGCCGCCGAGGCCATTGAAAACAAGAAGCAAGAAAAAGCCGATCTGATCACTCATCAGAACTCGCCTGAATACAAGCAGGCCCGATCAATGGGCTTCAAGGACGTGGGGAATATCACGTTCGTGAAAATGTATGACGACATGCTCGGGGACGCCAAGGTGAAGTCGATGCTGATCAACGTCGACCAACAGTGCGGCAAGTACCTTCGGGCGACTCAGTACGTGGAGCCTTACGTTATTTATACGACGGCCGCCAGGTTCAACGGCCCTTGTGGGTCCGTGAAAAAATTCGCGATCAAGGGAACCCACGGCGTGAACAGCGGCGACTGGATCAACCCTGACGCACAATTCAAATACATCGGCTGGCAAAAAATCCTGGCACCTAACGGGTTTCAAGTCCGGATGCAGGCACTGGAGCAGCTTTAAAGACGTCGTAACCCCTCGCACCTGGGCGCCCTGAACAAGGGCGCTCACCCTCGTTAGCCAGGCTCGCTGGCGCCCTTTTCCTGCCCCCTCACATCGCCGAACCTCAGGCTGACGAGGCCGCCTCGCCGGCCCTTTGGCGTCGAATACATGAAAATGTACTTCCCCGGATACAAAAAGACACACATTGGCACAGTTCTTTCTTGTGGAACGGTCGTGCCATCAACCCATGGTGCTCGCTGCAGGTAAGGGGTGCTTATACGCACCAACGTGCAGTTTCCGGACGCCCCAGCGTCCACTAACAGTGCAGGCGGCAGATCACAAGTCTTACGCCTCGCCAGGAAAGGAATCTAGCTGTGCCAAACGAGTCCCGTTTCACACCCGAGCTTCACCGACGACCTGCCATCGAGCGAACGGTTGACGTCGGCACGACCTGTCCGGCGGCCTCACCCTTTGCGGTGACTGTCGTCGACTTTTTGAACGCCCGGCACTTTTTTACGTAAACCGATCCGCACCGGCCTCTGGACGTTCTGATTGATCAATCAGGACCGTGGACACCTGCGCGTGCCCTTAGAGCAAGCCGTCTGTTTGCCTGACCGTTCTGGCAACTAACAGATCGGTATTGTCGGACACTTTTTATTTGGACTTGCGTCTCTTGGCCTTCCTCCTTAGAGGGCTTTTATTTCAGTGCTTTTTCCACCGCCCGTATCAGGAGTGTCTTTTTTTGAGCGAATAACCAACTCACGCACCAACGTGATCACCCCCATACTTTATTGGTGCATCCCGAAAAGTGACTTGCAAGTCACGCCCTTACACGTCGTCTGAATGAGCAGAGGGACTGTTCTCACCCTCAACATTAGTTCAACGGCCCGTCAAGATGTCAGGTGTTAACGCAACAAAAGCTGCATTCGGTAAATAGTTATAGGGATGCGACACGCACATTAAATAAGCGCCAGCGCTTGAGCGTTCTGGCACAGCGGTTGCAACAGCAGTTGTAATGTATCCCTTCAGGAACACCACTGTACGTGCGCGTACATAACGATAAGAAACAAGGACCCGTTATGCGAACACCCTAATATATAGCGCGCCCCTGTTTGAGCCTGTGCCTGCGCACAGACTCAATGGTGTCATGCACCTGATTAATGTGCGGATAGCCAGCATTCGAACAGTCACGCACTGTTCGAACGGACTCTTATTGCCCTTTAACTACCCGAGGGAGCGTTAATGAATGATGCGGTCATAATGAAAGCAGTGCCCGGTCCACCGCCCGATATGACGTCGACGGCGTGGCAGGGCATTCCTTTCAAACCCAATACGTCACGCCCCGGCGGCCTGAACACGCCACACGTCATGGTATTGATTGCTGCGTCGGTCCTTATTCACGGTGTGATCTGGTGGTACATGCAAACCGCCCAGCCCGAGCTGCCTGAAGTTGCACCGCAAGTTCCGGAAATGACCATCGAGCTGACCAGCCCGACACCGCCCGCGCCGGAACCGCCGCCGCCTGAGCCACCACCGCCGCCTCCCCCGCCGCCGCCACCCGAGCCGGAGCAGCCGGTCGAGGACCCGGACGCCGTGGAGCCGCCACCCAAGCCGATAGAGAAACCGAAGGTCGAGAAGCCCAAACCGGTCAAGAAACCTGAGCCAGTGAAAAAGCCGACGCCGCCGGCACCCACGCCTGTTGCTGCACCGAGTCCGCCTGCGCCGCCAACACCTGCGCCCGCGCCTCCGGCCCCTGCTGCGCCACCGGCTCCGGCCAAGGAAAGCGCGGCCGTTTCCGGGCTCGCCAGCCTGGGCAATCCGCCGCCGGAATACCCGGGGCTGGCCTTGCGCCGCAGTTGGGAAGGCCGCGTGGTACTGCGCATCAAGGTGCTGCCAAACGGCCGCGCTGGCGCTGTCGAGGTGACCAAATCCAGCGGCAAACCGGTACTGGACGAAGCAGCCGTTGAAGCCGTGCGCAACTGGAAATTTATCCCGGCCAAGCGTGGCGATACGCCGATAGAAGGCTTCGCGACGCAGACCATCGACTTCAAGCTGCCGGAATGACCTGGCGCATGACAACCGACAATTCAATTAAAGCTGGTGAGGTTTAAACCATGAACGCATCGCTCTCTTCCTTGATCGTCCCCGCCGTGCTTTGGGCGCTGGTTCTTTTTTCCGTACTGAGTTGGGCACTGTTGCTGATCAAGTCGGCACAGTACGTCCGCCAGAAGTCCCAGAACAAACAGTTCACCAAGGCCTTCTGGAGCGCGCCGGACCTGCTCACCGCGGCCGAGCATGCCGCGCAATACCCCGGCGCGCTGGCCCGCATCGCCAATAGCGGTTTCGAGGCAATGGCGGTGGATGACGCGCCGCGCACCACTCAACAACTGGCCCACACCATCAACCGCTCCGACCGTCTGGAGCGCAACTTGCGCCAGCAGATTCAGAAGGAGCGTCGTTCGCTGGAGAGCGGTCAGGCGATTCTCGCCAGTATCGGCTCCACCGCGCCCTTTATCGGCCTGTTCGGTACGGTCTGGGGCATCATGGAAGCGCTGCAAAGCATCGGCGTGACCGGCTCGGCCAGCCTTGAAGCCGTCGCCGGCCCCATCGGTCACGCACTGGTTGCGACCGGCGTGGGCATCGCCGTCGCCGTACCCGCGGTGCTGATCTACAACTTCTTCCTGCGCCGCCTCAAACTCGCCGTGGCTGACATGGATGACTTCGCCCACGACTTCGATGCCCTCGCCCAGCGCAGCGCCTTCGCCGTCACGCGTCAGCCCATCGCCAGCAAGAATGGCCATGCCGTTCGGGAGGCCAGCTAATGTCGTTCTCCACTCAAGACAACGATGAAGTGCTCAGCGAAATGAACGTCACGCCGCTGGTGGACGTGATGCTCGTGCTGCTGGTGGTGTTCATCGTCACCACGCCGCTGATGACCAATGCGATCAAGGTCAACCTGCCCAAAACCGACGCGGTCGCGCCTGCCGAGAAGAAGAATCCGGTGGTGGTCAGCGTGGATCAGGACGGCAAGTTCTACCTCGCCAAATCGGAAATTGCTCCGGAGTTGCTGGAGAAAAGCCTGCAGGACGAAAAGGCCAAGGACCCGGAAATCCGCGTCCAGTTGCAGGCCGACACCGCCGTGAACTACGGCCAGGTGGCCAAGGCGATGGCGTCCATCGAGCGCTCCGGCATCACGAAGATATCCGTCATGACGGCGAAATGACGCGCGATTGATTTGATGGCTTCGCCCCGCGAAGCCGTCTGACCCGACTCCCGTGAATGCGGTCGTCCGTGGGCCGAAAAGCCCCTGGAGGGGAGCGGCTTGCTGGAAAAAGAGAAGTGGAATACCCGCTCGGCACAACCGCGTCGGGAACAGAGGGCTCACAAGGCCATTTCAATAAATGTCTGGATCAAGTCGGAACTAACCATGCTGATGAATCTTCCCGGTTGCACCCTCAAACCACTGGCCCTCGCGGTCCGGCGTCATCCACGTGCCTTGCTCTGTGCATTGGCGATGGGCATGAGCGGTGCCCAGGCGGCAGACGCCGTCGAGGCGGACACAAGCGGTTCAGCCGTGTCCTCCAGTGCAGCGGTTGTGCCTGCCACGACTCAATTGCAACGCGTTGAAGTGACCGGTTCGGCGATCCGCCGGGTCGACGCCGAAACCGCAGTGCCCATCACCATCCTGCGCGCCGACGACCTGAAGAAACAGGGCGTGACCACCACCCAGGAAATGGTCCAGCGCATCACCGGCAGCCAGTCGATCAACAACAGCGCAGGCTCGGTCGGAGCCGGAACCGGCGGCGCTTCCTTCGCCGACATGCGCGGCATCGGCGCGAACAAGACGCTGGTCCTGCTCAATGGCCGACGCCTGGCCAACAATGCGTTGTCCGGTGTCGGTACGCCCAACGGCAGCGCCATCGACCTGAACATGATCCCGTTCGCTGCCATCGACCGCGTGGAAGTGCTGCGTGACGGTGCCTCGGCGCTGTATGGCACCGACGCCATCGGTGGTGTGATCAACTTCATCACCAAGAAATCCCTGACCGATGGCAGCCTGACCCTGGGCGGCGAGACGCCGACTGCCAGCGGCGGCGGTGCGACCAAGGACATGAGCGCCAGCTGGGGCTTCGGTGATCTGGAAGAAGACCGCTTCAACGTCATGGGCGTCTTCAACTACAACAAGCAGCAGAATCTGGACGCCAATGACCGTTCGTTTGCCAAGGATTACGTACCGGGACGTGGCCTCAACCAGACCTCTGGTACGGCCTATCCAGGCAATTATTTTCAGGGCGACAATTCAGCAAACCCGCTGGGCAGAAACTGCGGCGGCCCTAACCTGATCGCCAGCAACGGCATCTGCCGATTCAGCACTCGCGAATACATCGACCTAATCCCGCAAACCGAAAAGACCTCGTTTTTCGGCAAGGCCACCGGCAAGCTGGCGGACGATCATAACGTCAGCCTCGAATACTTCTGGGCCCGTAACAACAACCACACCGATATCGGTCCAGCGCCCCTCACCGGCCTGTCTCTCGACCCCTCGTCGCCTTTTTATCCCGGCAACGGTATTACTCCGGCACCGACCGATTTCACCCTCGACTCGACCCAACCCATCAACACGGCCTGGCGAGAAACAGCGGCCGGGCCACGCGGGTCCAGTGACCAGAACACCAGCCAGCGTTTTCTGCTGAATTTCGACGGACTGGTGGGTGGCTGGGACTACAACGTCGGTGCCTCCTACAACCAGAACAAAGTCCTGTCATCGCTCACCAACGGGTATGTCAGTGACGCTGCAATGCTCAATGGCCTGGCCAATGGCACCCTTAACCCGTTCGGCCCGCAAACCGCTGCCGGTCAGGCGCTGATCGACGCCAACGAATACCACGGCCAGTACTCCAGCGCTGTAGGACGGGTAGCCGGGCTCGATGCACGTATCAGCCGGGAAATCGGTGACTGGTTCGGCGCAGGCCCTGCCGGCATTGCGCTGGGCGGCGAATACCGCAAAGAGAAAATGCATCAGGCGTACGAAGCCTACGTCAACGACATCAGCAGCTTGGGCGCAGATGCAGCAGGCAGCGTCGAAGGCGACAGGAGTGTCAAGGCGGAATACGCTGAACTGAACGTTCCTGTACTGGACAGCCTTGAACTGACCGCCGCCGTTCGTCACGACAAATACAGCGACTTCGGCAGCACCACCAACCCGAAATACTCGTTCCGCTACCAGCCGTTCAAACAACTGGTGGTCCGTGGTGCCTACAGCGAAGGCTTCCGCGCGCCGTCGCTCTATGAACTGTATGCCCCGCGCAGTACGACCTTCACTCAGGGCTATTACAACGACCCGATTCTGTGTGCCGGTGGCGTCGTCCAGCCGGGTGGTAACGCCGGTCGTGATTGCCAGCAGCAGTTCCTCAACAATGGTGGAGGCAACACCGAACTGGCCCCGGAAAAAGCCCGCAACATGACGCTGGGCTTCGTCTATCAGCCGGTCAACAACCTGTCGATGGGGCTGGATTTCTGGTGGATTCACATTTCCAACCAGATCCAGGCGTTCCCTGAGTCGACCGTGTTCGATGACCCGAACACTTACGCTGACCGCTACGTGCGCGCCGCCGACGGTTCGATTGCCAACATCGTGACCGGCAACGCCAACCTGGGCATCGTCAAGACCAGCGGTGTCGACGTCACCCTCGACTATCGCTTTCCGAACACGCCATACGGACAGTTCGGCCTGGGCATGACCGGCACTTACGTGACCCGTTATGACTTCCAGAACATCATCGACGGCCCGTACACCGACAAGGTCGGCGACTTCCAGGGCGACGGCGTGATCGCGCGCTGGAAACACGTCCTGACCGGCACCTGGGCACTGGGTGACACCCGCGCCTCCCTCACCAACCGGTTCACCAGCGGTTACAACGACTACGACCGCACCACCAATGCCCGCGTCGCGTCGTATGCGCTGTGGGACATGTCGGTCGGCCACACCTTCGACAAGGTGCTGGATATCGATGCCGGTGTGCGCAACATGTTCGACCGTACCCCGCCGTTCTCCAACCAGGCCTACAACTTCCAGTCCGGCTATGACCCTCGTTATGCCGACCCGCTGGGCCGCACCCTGTTCGCACGCGCGACTTACCACTTCTGAGTGTGACGGAGTGGCCCATACACGCTCCGTGGGCCACGCCAGATTGCGAGCTCGCCCCCTCCGGCCCAGGTTTCATCCACCTTCCCCGGCCGGGGGCTTTTTCGCGGCTCAGCGTCATTCAGTGCGTACGAGGAAAGCCCCATCATGTTGCGTCTTACCCGTTTGTTGCGGCGCCTGATTCTGGGTGTTGCGCTGTGCAGTTGCTGGCAGGTCACGCAGGCCGCGCCGACCCACGCCTTGACTGTCTATGGCGAGGCACCGAAATACCCGGCTGGCTTCCAGCACTTCGACTACGTCAACCCGAACGCCCCCAAAGGCGGTTCGCTGACCCGTTCGGCGGAAGAAATCGGTCAGTTCAACTACCTCAACCCTTATGTCGATCAGGGCATCAACGTGAGGGAGGTCGACACCTGGGTGTACTCGCCGCTGGCCTACCGCTCGCTGGATGAGCCGTACACCGTTTACGGGTTGATCGCAGAAAAAATGGAGATGGACCCGGACGGTCTGTGGGTTCGTTTTTTCCTCAACCCCAAGGCACGTTTCGAGGACGGCACACCCGTCACCGCAGAAGACGTGCGCTACACCTTCGAGCTGATGACCACCAAAGCCAGCTTCAGCTATCGGCCCATGTTCGCTGACGTCAAAGCGGTGACCGTCGAAGGGCCGCGACAGATTCGTTTCGACTTCAAGAACACCCTCAACCGCATGCTGGCGCTGGACATTGCCAGCCTGCACATCCTGCCGGAACACTGGTGGAAGAATCGCGACTTCGCCAACGGCGGTGGTTTCGAGCCGCCGCTGGGCAACGGGCCTTATCGGGTCGCCAAGGTCGATGCCGGGCGCAGCGTAACCTTCGAACGGGTCAAGGACTGGTGGGGCAAGGACCTACCGGTCAGCCGTGGGCTATACAACTTCGACACCCTGACAGTGAACTACTACGGCGACACGGAAATTGCCCGCCAGTTGCTCCAGGCCGGAACCTTTGATTACAACCGCGAGTATTCCTCGTCCGGCTTCGTGGTCGGCTACAGCGGCCCGGCTATTGACGACGGGCGTCTGCAAAAACGCATCCTCGCCCAGCAGCGCCCGGTCGCCGCGCAAGGGTTTGTGTTCAACCTCGACAAGCCGGTCTTCAAGGACCGACGCGTGCGTGAAGCGTTGTCGCTGCTGTGGGATTTCGACTGGATCAACCGGCGGGTCATGCGCAATTTCTATGTGCGCGAGCAAAGCTACTTTCCGAAGAGCGACATGGCCGCCATCGAGCTGCCGACGCCCGCCGAACTGAAGATTCTCGAGCCGTTACGCGGCCAGGTGCCTGACGAGGTGTTCACCACCGTGTATCAGCCACCTAAGACTGACGGCAGCGGTTACATCCGTGACAAACAATTGCAGGCCCTCAAGCTGCTCGCCGATGCCGGCTGGCATCCGAAAGACAACAAGCTGGTCAATGCAGCGGGCGAGCCGATGGTGTTCAGTTTCATCGATGGCCAGGGCGGTTTCGACCGCCTGATTCTGCCGTTCAAACGCACCCTCGCGCAGATCGGTATCACCCTGGAGTTCCTGCGCATCGATTCGGCGCAGTACATCAACCGGCTCAACGCCCGTGACTACGACATGATCGTGGTCAACCTGCCAAAAAACGGTAACCCGCTGATTTCACCGGGCCGCGAACTGTACAACCTGTACGGCTCGCAAAGCGCCACCGAAGTCGGCAGTTCCAACGCAATAGTGCTGCGCAACCCGGCGGTGGACACGTTGATCGACGGGCTGGTGAGTGCCAACACGCGCAACGACATGGTGCTCTACGCCAAGGCGCTGGATCGGGTCCTGCAATGGGGCTACTACATGATTCCCAACTACTACTCCAAAGGCATACCGCTGGTGTTCGCCAATCGCTTCGGCATGCCTGATGTCGCACCGATCTACGACGTGGGCCTGGAAAGCTGGTGGCAAATCAGCCCGACGCCACTGACCAACGCTCAGGCCGCTGCGCTTGCCGGCAAGACCACCGCTGTGAAGGAGCATTGAGATGCTGGCTTACGTGATTCGACGCCTGCTGCTGATCATTCCCACGCTGCTGGCGATTCTGATTGTGAACTTCCTGATCGTGCAGGCCGCCCCCGGCGGACCGGTCGAGCAGGCCATCGCCCGCATTCAGGGCTTCAGCCCCAACGGGGTGGGCGGCGGCGGGGGTGAAGTGGCCGCGACCGGCACCGCCAGCCGCAGCACGCGCGGGCTGGACCCGGCGCTGATCGAACAGATCAAGGAGCATTACGGTTTCGACAAACCGATGCATGAGCGGCTCTGGCTGATGCTCAAGAACTACGCGCAACTGGACTTCGGCACCAGCTTCTTCCGCGGTGCGCCCGTCACCGAACTGATTGCGCAGAAGCTCCCGGTGTCGCTGTCACTCGGGCTTTGGGCAACGTTGATCACCTACCTGATTTCCATTCCGCTGGGCATTCGCAAAGCGGTACGGCACGGCAGTGCGTTCGATGTCTGGAGCAGCACGCTGGTGATCATCGGCTACGCCACCCCCGCGTTTCTGTTCGCCATCCTGTTGATTGTGGTGTTTGCCGGCGGCAGCTACCTGAGCTGGTTTCCGGCGCAGGGGCTGTTCTCGGAAAACGCCGACAGCCTGAGCACCTGGGGCAAGGTGAAGGACTATCTGTGGCACCTGGTGCTGCCGGTCAGCGCGCTGGTGATCGGCGGGTTTGCCACGCTGACCATCCTGACCAAAAACAGCTTCCTCAACGAAATCAGCCGCCAGTACGTGGTCACGGCGCGGGCCAAGGGCCTGACCGAGCATCGCGTGCTGTACGGCCATGTGTTTCGCAACGCCATGTTGCTGGTCATCGCCGGCATTCCGCAGGCCCTGATTGAAGTGTTCTTCGCCGGTTCGCTGCTGATCGAAACCATCTTCGGCCTCGACGGCCTGGGCCGCATGAGTTACGAGGCAGCGGTCTCGCGGGACTACCCCATCGTGTTCGGCACGCTGTTCCTGTTCACGCTGTTCGGCCTGCTGATCAAACTGATCGGCGATCTGTGCTACACGCTGGTCGACCCGCGTATCGACTTTTCCGCGAGGAGCGCCTGATGTTCGAGTTCTCTCCCCAGACCCGGCGACGTTTCGACCTGTTCAAGGCCAACCGGCGTGGCTGGTGGTCGCTGTGGATCTTCATCGCCCTGATGCTGGTGTGCCTGTGCGGCGAGCTGATCGCCAACGACAAACCGCTGCTGATCCGCTACGACGGCCAGATGTATTACCCGGTGCTGCACACCTACATGGAAACCGATTTCGGCGGTGAACTGCCCTTCGAACCGGACTATGCCAGCGACTACGTGCGCAAGCTGATCGCCGCGAAAAATGGCTGGATGCTGTTCGCGCCGATCCCGTTCAGCTACGACACCATCAACTACGACCTGGACGCGCCGTCCCCCAGCCCGCCGGATGGCATCAACTGGCTGGGCACCGACGAACAGGCGCGCGATGTGCTCGCACGGGTGCTGTTCGGGGCGCGGATTTCCATTCTGTTTGCCCTGCTGCTGACCGTCATCAGCACGGTGATTGGTGTCTGTGCCGGGGCGATTCAGGGCTATTACGGCGGCATGACCGACCTGATCGGCCAGCGGGTTCAGGAAATCTGGTCGGGTTTGCCAGTGCTGTACCTGCTGATCATTCTGTCCGGTTTTGTATCCCCGAATTTCTGGTGGTTGCTGGGCATCATGGCGCTGTTCTCCTGGCTGTCACTGGTGGACGTGGTGCGTGCCGAGTTCCTGCGCGGGCGCAATCTGGAATACGTCAAAGCGGCACGCGCACTGGGCCTGACCGATGCCGCGCTGATGTGGCGGCACATTCTGCCCAACGCGATGACCAGCACCCTGACCTACCTGCCGTTCATCATCACCGGCGCCATCGCCACGCTTACTGCGCTGGACTTTCTCGGCTTCGGCATGCCTGCCGGCAGCGCTTCGCTGGGCGAACTGATCGGGGAAGCCAAGCGCAACCTGCAAGCGCCCTGGCTGGGCCTGACCGCGTTCGTGGTGCTGGCCTTGATCCTTTCGCTGCTGGTGTTCATCGGCGAAGCCTGCCGCGACGCGTTTGATCCTCGGAGCTGACATGCAAGACAACCTGATTGAAATTCGCGACCTGCGGGTCGCCTTCAACGGCCACGAAGTGGTGCATGGCGTCAGCCTCGACATACGCCGAGGGGAATGCCTGGCGCTGGTCGGTGAATCCGGTTCCGGTAAATCGGTGACCGCGCATTCGATCCTGCGTTTGCTGCCCGCGAAAACGGTCAGCACGCAAGGCTCGATCCGTTACGACGGGCTGGACCTGGTCACCGCCAGCGACAAGCAATTGCGCAGCCTGCGCGGCAACCGGGTGGCGATGATTTTTCAGGAGCCGATGAGCTCGCTGAACCCGCTGCACACGGTCGAAAAGCAGATTGGCGAGATCCTCCTGACCCACAAAGGCCTGAAGGGCAAAGCCGCGCTGAGCAGAACGCTGGAGCTGCTGGAGCTGGTCGGCATTCGCGACCCGTTGTCGCGACTCAGGGCTTACCCGCATCAGTTGTCAGGCGGGCAACGCCAACGCGTCATGATCGCGATGGCGCTGGCCAACGAGCCTGACCTGTTGATCGCCGACGAGCCGACCACCGCGCTGGACGTGACGGTGCAGGTGAAGATTCTGGAGCTGCTCAAATCCCTGCAACAGCGCTTGAACATGTCGCTGCTGCTGATCAGCCACGACCTCAACCTGGTGCGCCGCATCGCCCAGCGGGTCTGCGTGATGCGTGAGGGCGAGATCGTCGAGCAGGCTGATTGCCAGACGCTGTTCAACAGCCCGCAACACCCTTACAGCCGCCTGCTGATCAACGCCGAACCGGACGGCGAACCCGTGCCCTCCACGCACAGCAACACGCTGTTGTCGGTGCAGGACCTGAAGGTCTGGTTCCCACTGGGCAAAGCCTGGTTCCAGCGCGAGCCGCAGTATGTGAAGGCGGTGGACGGCGTGAGTTTCGAGCTGCTCAAGGGCAAGACACTGGGCATTGTCGGCGAGTCCGGCTCGGGCAAATCGACCTTGGGCCAGGCGATTTTGCGGCTGGTGGATTCAGAGGGCAGCATCCGTTTCGGCACCAAGGAACTGAGCCTGCACAGCCAGCACCTGATGCGCCCGTTGCGCCGCCAGTTGCAGGTGGTGTTTCAGGACCCGTTCGGCAGCCTCAGCCCGCGCATGACCGTGGAACAGATCATTGCCGAAGGGCTGGTGACACACAAAATCGGCACCCCGAAAGAGCGTGAGCAAACGGTGATCCGCGTGTTGCAGGAAGTAGGGCTCGACCCGGCGACCCGGCATCGTTATCCACATGAGTTTTCCGGTGGCCAGCGCCAGCGTATTTCCATCGCACGGGCGCTGGTGCTTGAACCGGACTTGATCCTGCTGGACGAGCCGACATCGGCGCTCGACCGCACGGTGCAAAAGCAGATCGTTGCGCTGTTGCGTGACCTGCAGATTCGTCATGGCCTGACGTACCTGTTCATCAGTCATGACCTGGCGGTGGTTCACGCGCTGGCCCATGACCTGATCGTGATCAAAGACGGCAAGGTGGTTGAACAAGGCCCGTCCCGCGAGATCTTCGCCGCGCCGCAGCAGGCCTACACTCAGGAACTGCTGCGCTCGTCGGGGCTGGTGTTTGCCTGAGTTCGAAAACTACGCGTGGAAGCTCTGGCCCAGCGCTTCCAGGCGTATGGCCAAAGGCGACAGGCTTTGGCTGCTGGTCGCGAGTACACCGATGTTGGCAGCGGTGTGTTCGGCAATGGTCTGCACCGAGCGCAACTGATCGGCAATTTCGCGGCTGGCGGCGGCCTGTTGCTCGGTGGTCGTGGCGATCAGGCCGTTGAGCTGGGTGATATGACCGATGCCTTCACCCACCGAGCGCAGGGATTCCGACGCTCGCTGACTGTTCTCCACACATCGACCCACGCCTTGCAGGCTGTCGCTCATGGCCGTGGCGGCCTGACGGCTGCCCGTTTGCAGGTCTTCGATGATGATCTGGATCTCTTTGGTGGACGACGCCGTGCGCTGCGCCAGGTTGCGCACCTCGTCGGCCACCACCGCAAAGCCCCGGCCCTGCTCGCCTGCGCGAGCGGCCTCAATCGCAGCGTTGAGCGCCAACAGGTTGGTCTGTTCGGCAATACTGCCGATCACGTCCAGCACTTTGCCGATCTGCTCTGACTGATTGGCAAGCGCCTGCACGGTTTCATCGGTGGTGTTGATGCGCGCGGCAAGCTGAGTGATTTCGCTCTGCGCCCGTTCGACACTGTCGCGTCCGTGGGCCACCTGATCGCTGGCGTCACCGGCACGCTGCACGGCCTGCGCGACATGACCGGAAATATCGTTCATGGCATCGCCCATGCGCTGCATGGCGCCCGTCATGCGGGCGATCTCGCTCAACTGATGCTGCGCGCCGGTTTCCAGCGTGCCGCTGGCTTTGGCGAGGTCATGACCCAGCTCCCCGAGCCCGCGCGTGTCGCGTACCACGCCGTCGACAAGGCCGGTGATCTGCGCCAGAAACTGCTCGAAACGCTGCGCCAGCGAGACATGCTTGCCCGAATGCTCATGGGCCTGACTATCAGGGGAAAACTGATTGGTGGTGGCCAGCATGCGATCCAGCATGTCCTGGTTCTCGACCGCCTCGGCCTGATTCTGCACGGCCAGGTAGACCAGAATCGCGCTCTCGACGACCACGTACACCGCATGCACGATCACCATGCTCCAGCCGCCGCCGTGGTGCATCACGTAGACCGGGAAGCCCGCATGTTGCAGGGCATGGAAACCGACGTGGTGAATGGCGATGGTGACGGCGGCGACCAGAATCGGCAGCCAGTCGCGGTAGAACGTCAGCACAGCCAGGAACACGAAGATGCCGAAGTGTATTTCGATCATCCCGTGGGCCTGATTGATATGCAGCCCGGCCATGACC
Source organism: Pseudomonas graminis (assembly GCF_002093745.1). Taxonomy (GTDB): domain Bacteria; phylum Pseudomonadota; class Gammaproteobacteria; order Pseudomonadales; family Pseudomonadaceae; genus Aquipseudomonas. Next base: position 814 of record NZ_MTSB01000027.1, on the reverse strand, counting down.
ATCAGCCCGATGCCGACACAGCAACGCATCAATCGGGTGCCGCCGATGGCGCGATACAACCCGGTCAGCACCAACGCGGTGCCGCCGCCGACCACGACAGCCTGGGTGAACGTGTCGAACCAGAACGCCAGCCCCAGCGCGTACACAAACAACAGCCAGATCAGGCCCAGCATGATCCGGTCGGCCTTACGGTAATGCTCAAGAAAACGAGGGGCAGTGGGCATCAAACACGTCCTTTTGAAATCCATGACGACAGGAAAGCCCCGTCGGTGTCGGGCCTTACAGGAGCAAAAGCCCGGCCAAAGTGCCGCCCAGATAGTAGCCCTATGCCACAAATTCAGAAATAGATTATTTACTCAATATTGAGACGCGATGATCGTGCGGGCATTAGTGGGCGGCAGGCCGGGCCTCTTCGCGGACAAGTCCGCTCCCACGCACTCATCTACCTCCACTCATCTGCTGCCGTGGGAGTGGACTTGTCCACGAAGGCTGATTATCAAGCAACGAATGTGGGCGGCAGGCCGGGCCTCTTCGCGGACAAGTCCGCTCCCACGCACCATCTACCTCCACTCATCTGCTGCCGTGGGAGTGGACTTGTCCACGAATACTGATTATCAAACAACGAATGTGGGCGGCAGGTCGGGCCTCTTCGCGGACAAGTCCGCTCCCACGCACTCATCTACCTCCACTCATCTGCTGCCGTGGGAGTGGACTTGTCCACGAAGACTGATTATCAAGCAACGAATGTGGGCGGCAGGTCGGGCCTCTTCGCGGACAAGTCCGCTCCCACGCACCCATCTACCTCTACTCATCC
>NZ_MTSB01000026.1 GCF_002093745.1 Pseudomonas graminis | reverse complement strand
CACCCGCTTCACGCAAGCGATGGGCGAGCTGATTGGCGCGGGCGTTGAGTTGCGCATAGCTGAGTTGTTCAGCCGCAAAAATCAGCGCCGGGGCCTCCGGCGTGGCCAGTACCTGGGCCTCGATCAGGCTGTGCAGGCAGTGTTCGTGCGGGAAGTCGGCGGCCGTGGCATTCCAGTCGCGAACAATCTGTTTTTGTTCAGCAGTGCCAAGCATCGGCACGTCGGCAATGCGCTGGCTGACATTGGCGCAAATGGCCTGCAACAACGCGAGCCAGTGCCCGGCCATGCGTTCGACGGTGCTGCGCTCGAACAGCGCAGTGGCGTACGTCAGGCCTGCGCTGAGGCCGCCGTCATGCTCGGCGGTGTTCAGGGTCAGATCGAACTGCGCCGGGTAGCGCTCCGACACCAGCGCTTCGACCTGCAAACCGGGCAATGCGCGGACCTCGGCGCTGGCCTGGCTCTGGTGGTTGAACATCACCTGGAACAGCGGGCTGTGGCTGAGGCTACGTTGCGGCTGCAAGGCTTCGACCAGTTGCTCGAACGGCAGCTCCTGATGCGCCTGGGCTTGCAGCGCGGTGTGTTTGACCTGTTGCAGCAGTTCGCTGAAGGTGGTGTGCAGGTCAAACCCGGCGCGCAGCACTTGGGTGTTGACGAAGAAGCCGATCAAGCCTTCGGTTTCTGCGCGGGTGCGGTTGGCAATCGGCACGCCGACACGAATGTCAGGCTGGCCGCTGTGGCGATGCAGCAAGATCTGGAACGACGCCAGCAGCAGCATGAACAGGGTGACGCCCTGCTGCCGCGCGACCTGTTTCAAATCATCGATCAGCGCAGGCGCAAGCTCGACCGCCAATCGCGCACCGGCATGGCTTTGCACGACCGGGCGTGGGTGGTCGGCGGGCAACTCCAGAATCGGCTGCTGGTCGCCCAGTTGCTGCGTCCAGTACTGCAGTTGCCGCGCCTGCTCCCCGGCGTCCATCCAGCTGCGCTGCCACAGCGCGTAGTCGGCGTATTGCATGTTCAATTCAGCGAGCCGCACTTCGCGGCCCTGGCTGTAGCCTTCGTACAGGCGCACCAGTTCATCGACCATGATCGGCATCGACCAGCCATCGGAGACGATGTGGTGTTGAGTCAGGATCAGCACGTGTTCGTCAGCAGCCAGATTCAACAGGCGAACCCGCAACAGCGGACCCTGTTCCAGATCGAACGGGCGTTGCATTTCCTGCTGCACGCAGGCTTCAAGGGTCTGGCCGGCAGGCACGGATTCGACCGTCAAGGTCAAGGCGCGCGGCGCATGGATGATCTGCACCGCCTGTTCGCCTTGCTGGCGGAAGGTGGTGCGCAGGGTTTCGTGACGGGCAATCAGCGCGCTGAAACTGTGCTCCAACGCGGCAATGTCCAGCGAGCCGCTCAGGCGCAGGGCCGCAGGAATAATGTAAGCCGTGCTTTCCGGATCGAGCTGCCAGAGGAACCATTGGCGCTGCTGCGCGTAGGACAGGCCCAGCGGCTGACTACGGTCGGCCTTGATAAAGCGTGGCGCATGGTTGCCCTGCCCTGCATCCGCCGCCTGCGCGAAAGCCGCCAGATCACGCGCTTCAAACAGGTCGCGCAACGACAGCTCGACGTCCAGTTGCTGACGGATACGCGAGATCACTTGCGTGGCCAGCAGTGAGTGGCCGCCAAGTTCGAAGAAATTGTCGCTGCGCCCGACTTGCTCGATGTTCAGCACATCGGCCCAGATCGCCGCCAGTTGCTGCTCCAGCTCACCTTGCGGGGCGATATGGGCCACCTGCAACTGGCTGGCATCCGGCGCAGGCAAGGCCTTGCGGTCCAGCTTGCCATTGGCGGTCAGGGGCAGACTGTCGAGGACGATGAAGTGGGTCGGCACCATGTAATCCGGCAAATGGGTGCGCAGTTCGGCTTTCAGCGATTCGCGCAGGGCGTGCGGATCCTGATCAGGCTGAGCCGGCACCAGATACGCCGCCAGCTGCCCTTCGAGGGCCAGCACGATCACTTCGCGCACAGCCGGGTGCGCTTGCAGCCGCGCTTCGATTTCGCCCAGTTCGATACGGAAGCCCCGGATCTTGACCTGATGATCGATGCGCCCGGCGTATTCGATGCTTCCTGCGGTTTTATAGCGAGCGAGGTCGCCGGTGCGGTACAGACGACCGCCGTCGTTGGAAAACGGGTCCGGCACAAAGCGTTCAGCCGTCAGTGCCGCGCGGTTGTGATAACCCCGCGCCAGCCCGGCATGACCGATGTGCAGTTCGCCGCTGCAACCCTGGGCGACCGGGTTGAAATCGGCGTCCAGCACGTACCACGACAGGTCCGGGATCGCCTCGCCAATCGGGCTGGCCGGGTTTTGCGTGTCGGCCTGCTTTATAGGTCGGTACGTCACATGCACGGTGGTTTCGGTGATGCCGTACATGTTGATCAGTTGCGGTGTCTGATCGCCGAAACGTGCGAACCAGGGTTTCAGGCTGGCGACGTCCAGTGCTTCGCCGCCGAAGATGACTTTTTGTAACGATAGCGCCGACGTGGACTCACAGGCCACGTGCATCAACTGCTTGAACGCCGACGGCGTCTGGTTGAGCACCGTTACCCGCTGTTCAACCAGCAGCGCATGAAACTCTTCTGGCGAACGGGTCACGTCACGCGGCACGATCACCAGTCGGCCACCGTGCAGCAGCGCGCCGAAAATCTCCCACACCGAGAAGTCGAAAGCGAAGGAATGGAACAGCGTCCAGACGTCTTTTTCGCTGAATGTGAACCAGTCGTCCGTGGCGGCAAACAGGCGCATCAGGTTGTGATGAGCCAGCAAGGTGCCTTTCGGTTTGCCGGTCGAACCGGAGGTGTAGATCACGTAAGCCAGATTGTCCGGCGTGGTCTGGTGGATCGGGTTTTCAGTGCTGTAATCGTCCAGCGCATCAGCCAGGTCCAGCGTCTGAACGTGGGCTGGAATCGGCAACCGACTCAGCACATTCGCCTGAGTCAGCAACCATTCGATACCGCTGTCCTGCATCAGAAAGCTCAGGCGATCCTGCGGGTAATCCGGGTCCAGCGGCACGTAGGCGCCACCGGCCTTGAGGATCGCCAGCATGCCCACCATCATGTCCAGGCTGCGCTCGGCGGCCAGCCCTACACGCACCTCCGGGCCGACGCCCTGCTCGCGCAGTTTGTGGGCCAACTGATTGGCGCGGCTGTTGAGCTGTTGATAGCTCAATTGCTCAGTGCCCCAGCTCAGGGCAATGGCCTGCGGGGTGCGTTCAGCCTGAATCTCGATCCGCTGATGGGCGCACTGCTCACTCGGGTAGACCGCCAGCTTCTGGTTCCAGTCGCGCAGGGTGTTCTGCCGCTCTTCAACGCTCAACAATGGCAGGTCGGCGATGCGCTGATTGGCATCGTGGCTCATGCCGGTCAGCAGGTTGCGCCAATGCCCGGCCATGCGCGCGATGGTTGCGGCGTCGAACAGGTCAGTGTTGTAGGTCAGCGAGGCCGCCAGGCCGCTCTCGCGTTCACAGGTGTCCAGGGTCAGGTCGAACTGCGCGGTGTGTTTGTCCGATACCTGATAGTCCAGGCGCAGACCGGCCAGTTCGCGGGCCTCATTGCGGCCTTCGTTCTGGTGGTTATAAGCCACCTGAAACAGCGGGCTGCGACTGAGGTCGCGCTGCGGCTGCAAGGCCTCGACCAGTTGCTCGAACGGCAGGTCCTGATGGGCCTGAGCCTGCACCGCAGTGTGTTTGACCTGTTGCAGCAACTCGGCCACGGTGGTCTGCGCAGCAAACTCGGCCTTGAGCACCTGCGTGTTGACGAAGAAGCCGATCAGGCCTTGAGTTTCGCTGCGGGTGCGGTTGGCGACCGGCACGCCGACGCGTATGTCGGCCTGGCCGCTGTAGCGGTGCAACAAGGTCTGCAACGACGCCAGCAACAGCATGAACAGGGTGACGCCCTGCTGCCGCGCCAGTGCTTTGAGGGTGTTCAGCAGTGCAGCGTCCAGTTCGATATTCAGGCGCGCACCGTCGTAGCTGCGCAGCGCCGGGCGTGGTCGATCGGTGGGCAGTTCCAGAACGGGCTGCTGATCGCCCAGTTGCTGTTTCCAGTAAGCCAGTTGGCGCTCCTGCTCGCCCATTTCCAGCCAGTTGCGCTGCCAGATCGCGTAGTCGGCGTACTGGATCGGCAATGGCGCCAGTTCGGCCTCGCGTCCCAGTGTGGCGGCTTGATAGCACTGCATCAGCTCGTCGACCATGATCGGCATCGACCAGCCGTCAGAGACGATGTGGTGCTGGGTCAGCACCAGCACGTGCTGCTGTTCGCTCAGCTCAAGCAGCCTGACCCGCAACAGCGGCCCGTGTTGCAGATCGAAGGGCCGCTGCACTTCCTGATCCACATAGCGCTCGACCGTTTCGCCAGCCGCCAGGTGATCGACGCTCAACCTGAACGACGACGCCGGATGCACGACCTGCAACGCCTCGTCACCCTGTTGTTCGAAGGTGGTGCGCAGGGTTTCGTGCCGCTCGATCAGGTGTTCGACACTGCGCCGTAGCGCCTCGACATCCAGCATGCCGTGCAGACGCAGCGCCAGCGGAATGTTGTAAGCCGCGCTGTGCGGTTCCAGTTGCCAGATGATCCATTGCCGCTGCTGCGCATACGAGAGCGCCGACGGTGCCTGCGTCTCTCGTCTGGCAATCGGCGTGACCCCGTAGAGATTCACCCCCTGGCGCTTGAGCAGGATCGCCAGCGCCTTGCGTTCACGGGCGGACAGCGATTTAACGGAGTCAAGCAACTGTTGCACTGGGGTCTCTCCTGCTAAGCGATCAAATTATCAATTTCCTCCGCTGATAAACGTTTGAGTGCCTCCAGTGATTTAGTCAATTCGTCCAGCGCATGGTCACTTTCGCCATTTTTTTCCTGAAGCGCGGCGCAGAAGTCAGCCAGCACCGGCTGTTCGAACAGGTCCTTGAGGCTGACCTCGCGTTGCAACTGTTCGCGAACCCGCACCAGCATCTGCACCGCCAGCAGTGAATGGCCGCCAAGTTCGAAGAAATTGTCGCCGCGCCCGACCTGTTCGACCTTGAGCACCTCGGCCCAGACCGCCGCGATCTGCACTTCCAGCTCGCCTTGGGGCGCGACGTAGTCCGCTTGCAACTGCCCGGCATCCGGCGCAGGCAAGGCCTTGCGGTCCAGCTTGCCATTGGCGGTCAGGGGCAGACTGTCGAGGACGATGAAGTGGGTCGGCACCATGTAATCCGGCAAATGGGTGCGCAGTTCGGCTTTCAGCGATTCGCGCAGGGCGTGCGGATCCTGATCAGGCTGAGCCGGCACCAGATACGCCGCCAGCTGCCCTTCGAGGGCCAGCACGATCACTTCGCGCACAGCCGGGTGCGCTTGCAGCCGCGCTTCGATTTCGCCCAGTTCGATACGGAAGCCCCGGATCTTGACCTGATGATCGATGCGCCCGGCGTATTCGATGCTTCCTGCGGTTTTATAGCGAGCGAGGTCGCCGGTGCGGTACAGACGACCGCCGTCGTTGGAAAACGGGTCCGGCACAAAGCGTTCAGCCGTCAGTGCCGCGCGGTTGTGATAACCCCGCGCCAGCCCGGCATGACCGATGTGCAGTTCGCCGCTGCAACCCTGGGCGACCGGGTTGAAATCGGCGTCCAGCACGTACCACGACAGGTCCGGGATCGCCTCGCCAATCGGGCTGGCCGGGTTTTGCGTGTCGGCCTGCTTTATAGGTCGGTACGTCACATGCACGGTGGTTTCGGTGATGCCGTACATGTTGATCAGTTGCGGTGTCTGATCGCCGAAACGTGCGAACCAGGGTTTCAGGCTGGCGACGTCCAGTGCTTCGCCGCCGAAGATGACTTTTTGTAACGATAGCGCCGACGTGGACTCACAGGCCACGTGCATCAACTGCTTGAACGCCGACGGCGTCTGGTTGAGCACCGTTACCCGCTGTTCAACCAGCAGCGCATGAAACTCTTCTGGCGAACGGGTCACGTCACGCGGCACGATCACCAGTCGGCCACCGTGCAGCAGCGCGCCGAAAATCTCCCACACCGAGAAGTCGAAAGCGAAGGAATGGAACAGCGTCCAGACGTCTTTTTCGCTGAATGTGAACCAGTCGTCCGTGGCGGCAAACAGGCGCATCAGGTTGTGATGAGCCAGCAAGGTGCCTTTCGGTTTGCCGGTCGAACCGGAGGTGTAGATCACGTAAGCCAGATTGTCCGGCGTGGTCTGGTGGATCGGGTTTTCAGTGCTGTAATCGTCCAGCGCATCAGCCAGGTCCAGCGTCTGAACGTGGGCTGGAATCGGCAACCGACTCAGCACATTCGCCTGAGTCAGCAACCATTCGATACCGCTGTCCTGCATCAGAAAGCTCAGGCGATCCTGCGGGTAATCCGGGTCCAGCGGCACGTAGGCGCCACCGGCCTTGAGGATCGCCAGCATGCCCACCATCATGTCCAGGCTGCGCTCGGCGGCCAGCCCTACACGCACCTCCGGGCCGACGCCCTGCTCGCGCAGTTTGTGGGCCAACTGATTGGCGCGGCTGTTGAGCTGTTGATAGCTCAATTGCTCAGTGCCCCAGCTCAGGGCAATGGCCTGCGGGGTGCGTTCAGCCTGAATCTCGATCCGCTGATGGGCGCAGTGCTCGCTCGGATAACGCCGCACGCTTTGCGTCCAGGCAGTCGGCAATGCCAGCTCACCCAGACGCGCTGTCGCGCAAGCAGCGAGGCTTTGCAGCAGGTGATCAAAGTGCGCCGCCAGTTGCAGAATGCCTTCGGCGCTGAAATGTTGCCGGTCATAACTGAAGCGCACCGACAACACGTCGTTGGCCTCGACCACCAGCGTCAGCGGGTAATGCGCCTGTTCCTGATTGCGCAGGTCGCTGAAGGTCAGGCCCTCCGGCGCACGCTGCAAGGCTTCGGACACCGGGTAGTTCTCGAACACCAGAATGGTGTCGAACAACGCCTCGCCGCTGTGGCGCGCCCAGCGCTGGAGGTCATACAGCGGCGTGTGTTCATGCTCGCGCAGGGCGATGTTTTTCGCCTGCACCTGCTGCACCCAGTCACCGACGGTCTGTTCCGAACGCGGGCTGGCGATCACCGGCAAGGTGTTGATGAACAAACCCAGTTGCTCCTCGACGCCCGGCAATTCAGCCGGACGCCCGGCCACCGTCGCGCCAAAGGTCACGCTGGACTGGCCAGTGTAGCGTTGCAGCAACAGCAGCCAGGCGGATTGCACCAGCGTATTGAGAGTCACGCGCTGCTCACGGGCAAACTCGCTCAAGCGGCGGGTGCCATCGGCGTCGATCAGTTGAATGTAATCGCCATGCCCTTGTAACGGCATCTCGCTCTGTGGCGAAGACTTGAACGCTTGCAGCAAGCGGGTCGGCTCGTCCAGTTCAGCCAGCTCTGTGGTCCAGAAACGTTCGCTGACATCGGCGTCCTGATCCTGCAACCACTGGATGTAATCGCGATAGCGGCCTGCCTGTTTCGTCGGCGCCTGCCCGCTGTAACGTTGCAGCACTTCGCCCAACAGTCGCGAGCTGCTCCAGCCGTCCATCAAGATGTGGTGGCTGGTGTAGATCAAGTGCCAGCGGTCATCGGCACTGCGCACCACCGCCAGGCGCAACAGCGGGCCGTGCGCCAGATCGAAACCTTGCTGACGGTCGGCCTGCGCCCAGTCATCCAGCCAGCTTTGCGGCTTGCCTCGCGCATCCAGCTCGACAAACGGCAGCGTCACCTGACGCAGTACCACCTGCAGCGACTGCTCACTCTGGCTGACAAAACAGCTGCGCAATACGTCGTGATGGTTGACCGCTGATTGCCAGGCGCTCTGGAAACGCGGCACATCCAGCCCGCTGATATTCACCCGCATCTGGTTGATGTAATTGCCCGCGCCCTCGTCGAACAGCGAGTGAAACAGCATGCCCTGCTGCATCGGCGACAGCGGGTAGATGTCTTCGATTTCGCCGGCAGCCAGCGGCAGGCTGTCGAGTTGCGGCTGAGTCAGGCGCGCCAGCGGGAAGTCCGACGGCGTGACGCCCTGATGCCCGGCGATGCAGTGTTCGATCAGCGTGGTCAGCGCCTGCTCGTAGCGGCGCGCCAGGGTGTCGATGGTCGAGGCCTGATACACCTCGCGGCTGAAGGTCCAGTCCAGTTGCAACTGGCCGTCGAACACCTGACCGTTGAGGCTCAGCCAGTTGCCCAGCGGCCCGTCTTCGCACAGCGCAGTGCCGGCTTTTTCGGCGCTCGGCACAAACAACGCGCCTTGTTGTGCGTTGAAGCTGCCGTCGAACTGGCCCAGATAATTGAAGGTGACTCGCGCCTGTGGCAACGCGGCCAGTTGCTGCGCAAAAGCGGATTCACCTGCATATCGCAATACCCCGTAACCAATGCCTTTGTTCGGCACGGCACGCAATTGTTCCTTGATCCCGCACAGGCTCGCACCCGGCGCGATTTGCGGCGTGAGGCGTACCGGGAACAGGCTGCTGAACCAGCCGACGGTACGGCTGAGGTCAGTGTCGTCAAACAGGTCTTCGCGGCCATGCCCTTCCAGCTGGATCAGCACTGACGATTGCTGGCTCCACTCGCACAGCACTTGCGCCAGCGCGGTCAGCAGCAGGTCGTTCACGTGTGTCCGGTACGCGGCAGGCGCGACTTTCAGCAGTTTGTGGGTCAGGTCCTTGCTCAACCACGACGACGCGTGCGCCGCGTCGCGGTTGCGCATCGAGCCTTGGGGCTTGTCGCGAGGCAGCGGCTGATCGTCGCCCTGTAACGCGTGCAGCCAGTAATCACGCTCGGCTGTCAGCGTTTCGCTGCTTGCGTACTGCTGCAATTGCTCGGCCCAACCCTTGAGCGACGTGGTTTTCGCTGCCAGTTTGAGCGGTTGACCGGCTGCCAGCGCGGCGTAGGCCTGTTGCAGGTCTTCCAGCAGCACCCGCCATGACACGCCGTCCACCGCCAAATGGTGAATCACCAGCAACAGACGCTGTTCGCCCTGCGGCAGGTTGACCAGTACTGCACGCAACAGCGGACCGTTTTTCAGGTCCAGGCTGCGTTGCGCTTCGTTCGCCAGGTCGGTCAAGCGTTCCGGGCTGTCCAGTTCGTGAACCCACAGCAGCTCGTGGGTGTTCAGCGCGCCAAAGTTGGCTTGCCACTGGCCGTTGTGTTGCGTGAAGCCAAGGCGCAGCGCGTCGTGCTGTTCGATCAGCGCGGTCAGTGCAGCGTGAAGATCAGTTGCCTCCAGCGTTTGCAGGGGCTTGAGCATCAGCGCCTGATTCCAGTGCTGACGCTCGGGAATGTCCAGTTCGAAGAAGCGCGCCTGAATCGGCAGCAGCGGCAGCGAACCGCTGACGTGCTCCACCGCCGCACCAGGCTTTTTCTCGATCAGCCTGGCCACCGAAGCCAGTTGGCCGATGGTCTGTTTTTCGAACAGTTGCTTGGGGCTGAGCTTGATGCCCTGGCGCTTGGCGCGGGCGATGATTTGCAGGCTGAGGATCGAATCGCCGCCCAGCTCGAAGAAATTGTCGGTGCTGCCGACCTGTTCCAGCTTGAGGACATCCGCCCAGACAGCCGCGAGCTTTTCCTCGATCTCGCCCACTGGCGCGGTATAACGCTGCTTGATCACGCCCGGTGTCGGCAAGGCGCGTTTGTCGAGCTTGCCGTTGGCGGTCAGCGGCAGTTTATCCAGCAGCAGAATCTGCGCCGGCACCATGTAATCGGGCACGCGTGCAGCCAGTTGCTCGCGCAGGCTTTCGATATTGAGACTCGCACCGGCTGCCGCCACGCAATACGCCACCAGTTGCAGACGGGATTCATCTTCGTCAACGGGCAACGCCAGCACGCTGGCTTCCGCGACCGACGTCAGGCCCAGCAGCACCCGTACCACTTCAGCGGGCTCGACGCGATAACCGCGCACCTTGACCTGATCGTCGGCGCGGCCAATGAATTCCAATAGTCCTTGATGAGTGCGCCGCATGCGGTCGCCGCTGCGGTAAACCCGTGCGCCATCCTGCGCAAACGGGTCCGGCACGAAGCGCTCGGCGGTCAGCGCAGGCTGGCCGAGGTAGCCCAGTGCGACGCTGTCGCCGCCAATGTACAGCTCGCCCGCGACCTGAGTGCCGACCGGGTTCAGCACGTCATCCAGCACGTAAACGCTGGCCCCCGGCAACGGCGCACCGACCGGCACCTTGACGGATAGATATAAACCTTGTGGGATCGCACTCACCTCAGATGAAGCAGGCACCTCGTAGGTCAGCACGCCAACCGTCGTTTCGCTCGGGCCGTAGTGGTTGATCACCCGGCAGCCCGGCTTGAGCTGGCGGACCTGCTCGACCAGCGCTGGCGAACAGGCTTCGCCGCCAACGATCAGCGCGTGCTGCGGCAATACATCCGCAGGCTGACCGGCCTGTAGCAGTGCGGCCAGATGACCCGGCACGATTTTCAACACGCCAACCTGATGCACAGCCATGTACGCGGCGAAGGCATCCGGGTCAAAACCCAGCGATTCGGTCAGCACATGCAGCGTTCGCCCCGAACACAGCGCGCCAAACAACACGGTATGGCCGAGGTCGGCGGCGATGGTCGAAACCAGCGCCATGCTCGCCTCGGGGGCCAGTTGCAACTGTTCAAGCAGGCCACGCACATAACTGGCCAGCGCTCCTTGACTGACCAGTACGCCTTTGGGCTGGCCGGTGGAGCCGGAGGTGTGGATCACGTAAGCCGCCGAGTTGGCTGTCAATCGGGTCTCGGGGCGGTGGGTCGGCAAGTCTTGCCACCGCGCAGGCGTCCAGGCCAGGCCCTTACAGCCAGCAACGTTCAGCGAAGTCGCTCGCGCATCGCCTTCGGCACACAGCAGCACGTTGGCCCGGGCATTGCTCAGCATCTGTTGCAGGCGCGCATCGGGCGCTTTGACGTCCAGCGGCATGTACACGCCACCGGCCTTGAAGATCGCCAGCACCGCCGTCAGCCATTCCAGCGAGCGCTCCAGCAATACCGCGACCGGCTGGCCTTCGCGCAGACCCAGCCGGATCAGGTGGTGGGCCAGTTGATTGGCAGCCTGATCCAGCTCCAGCGTCGTCAAGGTGCTGTCCAGGCAGCGGGCGGCCAGCGCAGCGGGCTGGCTTTCGACCTGCCGGTCCCAGAGTTGCAGCACCTGAGGGGCGGGTTCGCGCACGTCGCGCGGCGGCTCGACCGCCAAGGCGCCAAGGCTGAACAGCGGCGCATTCGGCGCGTTGAGCAGCGTTTTAAACAGATCAAGCAGCTCAGGAATGAAGCCCTCGACGGTCGCACGTCGATACAGGTCGCTGGCGTACGTCATGTCGCCGTGGATCAGCGTGCCGTCGTCGGTAATGTCCAGTGCCAGATCGAAATGCGCGCCCTGCTTTTCAAAGGCGTATTCACTGACCTCCAGCCCCGCCAGCTTGAGGGCCGTCTTCTGTTTGAGGACCACGTTCTGATTGAACTTGGCCTGGAACAGCGGGTTATGCCCCAGGCTGCGCTCCGGCGCGAGGTGATCGACAAGCTGTTCGAACGGCACGTCCTGATGCGCCTGTGCGCCGAACGACGTGTCACGAATCTGCGCCAGCAAATCGAGGTAGCTCAGCCGCTCGTCCACCTGGCAGCGCAGTACTTGGGTGTTGATGAAGAAGCCGATCAACCCTTCGGTTTCCGCACGACCCCGGTTGGCATTGGGCACGCCGATACGGATATCCCTCTGCCCGGCCTTGCGGGACAAAAACAGCGAAAAACCCGCCAGTACCAGCATGAACAGGCTCACGCCCTGAGTGCGGGCGAAGGCGTTGAGCTGGTGCGACAGCTCGGCGCCGAAATCGAAGCGCAGGTGTTCGCCCTGAAAGCTTTGCGTGACCGGGCGTGGAAAGTCCTGCGCGGCGTCCAGCAACGGTTGTTCGTCGCCCAGCTGGCTGCGCCAGTAATCCAGCTGACGCTCACCCTCGCCCGCTTCCAGCCAGCGGCGCTGCCAGATGGCGTAGTCGGCATACTGCAGCGGCAACGCCGGCAGACTCGGTTCGCGACCGTCGACATACGCCTGATAACAGTGGACAAACTCCTGAATCATGACGTCCATCGACCAGCCGTCGGAGACGATATGGTGCATGTTCACCACCAGCACGTGCTCATCGCTGGCGAGGCGGAACAGGTGCGCGCGCAGCAGCGGACCTGTGCGCAGGTCGAACGGCTGACGGGTGAGCGCAGTCACTTGCCGCGCCAGTTCGGCGTCACGCCGTTCGCTGTCCGCCAAGGCCGACAGGTCAATGCTGTCCAGCGCGATGGTCTGGTCGTGCAGCAGCACTTGCAACGCCTGATCGCCATCGGTCTGGAACACTGTGCGCAGCACCTCATGGCGCTCGATCAGGTGATCGAAAGCGCGCCGCAAGGCCGGCTCGTTCAAAATCCCCTTCAGCCGCAGGCCGGTGGTCATTTTGTAGGCGTCGCTCAGTGGATCGAGTTGCCAGAGAAACAACAGACGCTGCTGGGCGAACGACAGCGGAATCGCGCTGAAATCATGACGACTGACCGGCACCGGCAACAGGCTGAAATCCTTGCCGTCCTGACGCAGGCGGGCGAGAAACTGTTGGCGTTGTTCCAGCGAAAGGCCGACAAAACGTTTCGCGATACGTGCAGCAGGGGTCCCGGTCATGCGCCAAATTCCTCCAGTGAATCCATGAACTGGTCCATGTCGCTCCAGTCGTTATCCGTCGTGTTGTCGGTCAGCAGGGCCACTTCGGCGGCGAGTTCGCCCAGCAGCGGTTTTTCGAAGAGCACGCGCAGCGGCAGGTTGACGCCCAGCCGGGTCTTGATTCGGGCGATGACTTGCGCGGCGAGCAGCGAATGGCCGCCCAGCTCGAAGAAGTGATCGTCCAGCCCGACCTGCTGCGCGTGCAGGACTTCCTGCCAGACAGCCGCGAGGCAGATTTCCACCTCGCTGTGCGGCGCGCGATAACGGGCCTGCAACTGGCTTGAGTCGGGCGCAGGCAACGCCTTGCGGTCCAGTTTGCCGCTGGGCGTGAGTGGCAAGTCTGCCAACAGCAGCACATGCGTCGGCACCATGTAATCCGGCAGGCTGGCTTGCAGTTGGCTCTTGATGCTCTGGCGCACAGCCAGTTGCTCGGCGTCGCTGTTCGCCGCGACCTGCGGCACCACGTAGGCAACCAGTTGCTTACTGCCTGCCAGCGCAACCGCCAGCACCACAGCCTCGCGAACGCCCGTGCATTGCTGCAGGCGCGACTCGATTTCGCCCAGTTCGATGCGGAAACCGCGAATTTTCACCTGATGATCAACCCGGCCGATGTACTCGATGGCGCCATCAGCACGCAGTCGGGCACGGTCGCCGGTGCGGTACAAACGTTGCCCTGCCACGAATGGATCCGCCACAAAACGCTCGGCGCTCAGGCCCGGCTGGGCGTGATAACCCCGCGCCAGACCCGGCCCGCCGATGTACAGCTCGCCCACCGCACCTTGCGGCAGCAGGTTCAGTTGATCGTCGAGCACGTACAAACGACGCCCCGCCAGGCCTTTGCCGATCGGCACGCCGCGCCAGGACACCTGTTCCGGGGTCAGCGCGCTGCAATCGTGGAGGCTCGACACCACGGTGACTTCGGTCGGGCCATAGGTATTGAGCAGGCGCACATGCCCGAGCCCTGCCTGGTGCCACAGTCGCAGACCTTCGACGGCCATCGCCTCGCCGCCGACGTGAACCTGCCGCAGCACGCCGTAATGCGCGGGCGGGCGGTCGGCAAAATCCTGGGCCAGGGTCAGCCAATAGGCCGCAGGCAAGTCAGCCAGGGTCACACCGTGTTCGAGAATGACTTGATGGAAGGTGGCGCTGTCCCATAAACGCTCGTCACGCAGCACCACCGCCGCGCCACGGCACAGCGGCGGGTAGAACTGTTCGACAAAGCCATCGAAGCTCTGAGTCGCAAATTGCAGAACCCGGTCGCCTTCGCGCAGGTCGCTGTAGCCCGCGCCCAGGCTGACGAATTCGGCCAGCGCGCCATGACTGATCGCCACGCCTTTTGGCCGGCCGGTCGAACCCGAGGTGTAGATCACGTAGGCCAGATTGGCCGGGGCAACGGCGACATTCAGGTTTTGCGCGCTGGCGGCGTCGCTGTTCATCTGATCGATGCACAAGCACTGAATACCAGCCAGTTCAGGCAGCGTCGGCCGCTGTTCGCTGTGGGTCAGCAGCCGTTTCAGGCCGCTGTCTTGCAGCACATGGCGCAAACGGTCGCTTGGCGCGCTGAGGTCCAGCGGCACGTAGGCACCGCCCGCCTTGAGCACGGCCAGCAGCGCGACCGGCATGTCCAGCGAACGGCCCAACGCCACGCCGACCAGCACGTCAGGGCCAACGCCCTGCTCGCGCAGTTGCCAGGCCAGACGGTTGCTGCGCTCGTTCAGCTCGGCGTAGGTCAGGCGCGGCGAATGGCCTTCGCCGGCAAGGATCAACGCGAGGGCGTCCGGTGTGCGCTGCACTTGCGCTTCGAACTGGCAATGCGCGGGGGTTGTGGTGTCGGTTTGGGTGCTGCTGTCGACATCCAGCAGGTGTGTGCGCTCATCGGCCGAGAGCATCGACAGCTCGGCGATGGTTTGCAGCGGATCGGCGCAGACCGACGTCAGCAGGTTGCGCCAATGCGCGGCCAGACGAGCGATGGTCGATTCGTCAAAAATATCGGTGGCGTAGGTGAAGGCCGCGTTCAGTTGCTCGCCTTCTCCGCTGGTGGCGAGCATCAGGTCACTGGCGGCGGCATGTGAACGCTGGGCCAGTGCTTGTTGTTCGGCGGGCAGGTTGGCCACGCGCAGGCCACCGCTCAGTTGTTTGTCCAGCAGATCGGCCACCACCGGCTGATGGTTGAACATCACCTGGAACAACGGGTTGTGGCTTTGGCTGCGCTCCGGTTGCAAGGCGTCGATGATCGCGTCGAACGGCAATTCCTGATGCGCCTGGGCGCCGGTCGAGGCATCGCGCACGGTGTGCAGCAAATCGACAAAGCGTGTCTGCGCCGTGACTTCGCTGCGCAATACCTGGGTGTTGATGAAGCAGCCGATCAACCCTTCGGTTTCACTGCGTGTGCGGTTGGCAATCAGCCCGCCGACGCGGATATCGGTCTGCCCGCTGTAGCGGTGCAGCAGGCTTTTGAAGGTCGCCAGCAGCACCACGAACAGGGTCACGCCTTGACGTTGCGCGAGGGATTTAAGGTGGCGCAGCAGCTCGGGCGCCAGCGCCAGCTCCAGGCGCGCGCCGTCGTGGCTGGGCAATGCCGGGTACGGGCGGTCTGTGGGCAGTTCGAGTACCGGATGCTCTTCACCCAGGTGCTTGCGCCAATAGTCCAGCTGGCGCTCCTGTTCACCAGCCTCCAGCCAACTGCGTTGCCAGACGGCGTAATCGCGGTACTGCACCAGCAACGGCTGAAATGGCAGCGGCTTGCCGGCCAGCAGCGCGTCGTAACCACGCAGCCATTCGTCGATCAACACGTTCATCGACCAGCCGTCGGTGATCATGTGGTGCAGGTTGAGCAGCAGCACATGTTCCTGCTCGGCAAGGCGCAGCACCTGCACGGTAAACAACGGCCCGCGCTGCAAGTCGAAGGTCTGCGCCGCCTGCTCGGCCATCGCCTGCCGCGCGTTCGACCAGCGCTGCTCGGGCGGCAGCAGGCTCAGGTCTATGAGGCGGATGTTTACCGGAGTGGGCGGCGCAACACGTTGAAACGCCCGGTCGCCGTCCTGACCGAAGGTGGTGCGCAGGCTTTCATGACGCTCGACCAGCGCACTGAACGCCCGCTCCAGCAGCGGCAGCTCCAGCGGGCCGTTCAGGCACACCGACATCGGCAGGTTGTAGGCTGCGCTGTGCGGGTCCAGTTGCCAGAGGAACCACATGCGCTGCTGGGCATAGGACAACCCGTCGCGCTCGGCCAGCCCTTCACAGGACGGAATCGGGAACAGCGCGAAATCCATGTTTTCCTTGCGCATGCCTTCAAGAAACAGGCGACGTTTTTCAAGGGGTAACTCGACAAAACGACGAGCGAGTTTCTGGGCATGTTCGGGGTTCATGGGCGGGATCCTTGCTGAATGGGGCTGACCGTCAGGCGGGGTCGTATCAACAAGAACGAATTGGCGGGGAAATATTTAGACACTCATCGTGCCTCACGCTCCAGCGTGGGGATGCCTTGGGTGACGCTCTGCGTCGCACGCTCAAGATCGGACGCAAAGCGTCGGGAGTGGGCGGTGAGCATGAGATCTTGTGGGAGCGAACTTGTTCGCGAAAGGGCCCGTACATCTTTCAACATGCATCGACTGAACGAGAGCCTTCGCGGACAAGTCCGCTCCCACAAACCGAGCATTGGCACAAGCACCCGCAAACAGCTACTTATCCGAATGCCCTTGCGCCATGGCCACCACGACTTTGCGTTTGCCGGTGAACGGCGCTCGGGAGTGGGCGTTTATCGCACGGCAGTTGAGATCTTGTGGGAGCGAACTTGTTCGCGAAAGGGCCGGTACATCTTTCAACATGCATCGACTGAACCAGAGCCCTTGTTCGCGAAAGGGCCGGTACATCTTTCAACATGCATCGACTGAACCAGAGCCTTCGCGGACAAGTCCGCTCCCACAAACCGAGCATTGGCACAAGCACCCGCAAACAGCTACTTATCCGAATGCCCTTGCGCCATGGCCACCACGACTTTGCGTTTGCCGGTGAACGGCGCTCGGGAGTGGGCGTTTATCGCACGGCAGTTGAGATCTTGTTCGCGAAAGGGCCGGTACATCTTTCAACATGCATCGACTGAACGAGAGCCTTCGCGGGCAAGTCCGCTCCCACAAACTGAGCATTGGCACAAGCACCCGCAAACAACTACTTTGCGCTTGCCGGTGAACGGCGCTCGGGAGTGGGCGTTTATCGCACGGTAGTTGAGATCTTGTGGGAGCGAACTTGTTCGCGAAAGGGCCCGTACATCTTTCAACATGCATCGACTGAACGAGAGCCTTCGCGGACAAGTCCGCTCCCACAAACCGAGCATTGGCACAAGCACCCGCAAACAGCTACTTATCCGAATGCCCTTGCGCCATGGCCACCACGACTTTGCGTTTGCCGGTGAACGGCGCGCGGGAGTGGGCGGTGAGCATGTTGTCGAGCATCAGCACGTCGTTTTCCAGCCACGGGAAGCTGACGGTGCAGGCGTCGAGCACGCCGCGAATCTCGTCCAGTAGGGTTTCTTCGAGGGGCGAGCCGTCGCCGTAATAGACGTTGCGCGGCAGGTCTTCCTCATCCACGACATCCAGCAAGGTTTCGCGCACTTCCGGTTGCAGGTTGGAGATGTGGAACAGGTGCGCCTGATTGAACCAGACCGTATCCTGGGTCACCGGATGTCGGGACACGGCCTGGCAGATCTGCCGGGTGCGCAGTTCACCGTCGTCTTTCCACTCGCATTCGATGCGGTGTGCCCGGCAGTAGGCCTCGACCACGCGTTCATCTTCGGTGTTGAACACCTGGCTCCATTCCACATCAAGCCCGTTGCCGTAGTTGCGTACGTACATCAGCTTTTTTTCGATGAAACGATCACGGATGCGCGCCGGAATGCGCCGGTAGATCTCGCGGCTGTCGGCAATCGGCGTTTCGCCGCCGGTCTGCGCCGCGATCATGCTGTAGAACCAGATTTTCATTGGCCAATCCAGCGTGTAGGCCTGTTCGTTGTGCAGCGGGATGCTCTGGTGTGCCGGGTATTCGGTGGAGGTGTAGACCCCTTTGGTCACGTTGCTGCGCGGGGTGGAGCCGAATTCGTAATTGAGCAGCGGATCACCAAAGCCTGCGGCAAACTCACGAAAGGCTTCGGCACCGCCGACCTCGAAACCGCGAAACAGGATGCCGCCTGCGCTGTACAGGTGGTCGGCCACCAGTGGTTTGAATTCGCCCAGCGCTTCCATCAAGTCCAGACCGGGCTCGGGCGCCTGCACCACCATCGGCAAACTGCCCGCCCCCTCCAGCAGCGGCCGGATATCCAAACTCAACGCATGACTCATGATGTCTCTCCCTTGGTGGCAAAAGCGCCCTGACCCCTGCGGTCTGGCGCAACACCCATGTCCAGATTGAACGTACTTCGCGGTTGAAAAATTAGCCGCCTTACGCCGTTTCAACCCCGCCGCGCTTCATCCCCGGCACCTCTGAAACAATTTTTTTCATTTAAACGCAAAATATTCCTACAGGAATCCCGTTCTCATTCGTCTTTAACTGAATGCGAGGCTTTATACCGCCCGCGCGTACAGACCCGCACGTAAATAGAACATAGAGCCCGGCCTTGCCGGCGCTACATCGTGAATCGAGATTGTTTATCCATGTCGAAGAAGTCCCGTTCAAAAATCTGGTTTCTCGTCCACAGCTGGCTTGCCCTGCCCATCTGGTTCTTCGTGCTGATCGTGTGCGTGACCGGCACGCTGGCCGTGGTCAGCAAGGAAATCATGTGGCTGGCCAACCCCGAGATGCGTGACAACCGTCCCTCCGACGACGCGCAACGCATGAGTTTCGAGCAGATTCGCGCCACCATCGAACGCAACGAGCCGGACCTGATCGTCGGCACGATCATGCAGCCTGACGGCGACTACTTTGCCCTGAGCGTGTTCGTGACGTACCCGGACGGCCGCTCGGTGCCGGCCTACGTCAATCCGTACAACGGCGTGATTCAAGGCCTCACGCCGTCGTTCGATTTCCGCCGCTTCACCCGTGCCCTGCACGGCTGGTGGCTGGTGCCGTTCACCAATGGCTACTCGTGGGGTTGGTATCTGGTGTCGATTCTCGGCCTGCCGCTGCTGGCGTCGCTGGTGACGGGGCTGGTGGTCTACAAGAAATTCTGGCGCGGCTTTTTCAAACCCGTGCGTTTCAGCCAGGGGCCGCGGATTTTCTGGGGCGACATTCATCGGCTCAGCGGCGTGTGGTCGATCTGGTTCATCGCAGTGATCTCCATCACCGGCACCTGGTTTCTGATTCAGGCGATTCTTGGCGATAACCAGATCAGTATTTCCAGCAAATCCCAGGTCGCGTCGATCATCCCGCACAGCGCCGTGCCGCTGACTGCCGACGGCAGCCCCGCGCCGACCATCAGCCTGGAAAAAGCCGTGGCCATCGCCAAAGAGCGGATTCCGGGCCTTGAGGCGAGCTTCATCACCCCGCCTTTCAACGCCTACAGCAACATGCAAGTGGGTGGACGCAGCTGGTATCCGCTGATGTTCCAGACCGCCGAAATCAACCCGTACAGCGGCGAAATAGCCGCCTCGCACCTGCTGTCGGACCGCAACAAGCTGGAGTTCGTCACCGAATCCATGCGCCCGCTGCACACCGGTGATTTCGGCGGCATCTGGATCAAGCTGATCTGGGCGTTCTTCGGCCTGTTGCTGAGCATGATGGTCCTCAGCGGCCTGTTGATCTGGAGCAAGCGCACCGCGCTGGCGACGCTTAACGCCCTCAAGCGTGAAGCCAAAACCAGGCCCGCCGCGTACACCCCGGACACACACACTTCGCCACTGGCGACTCGCACCCCGGAGAACAGCCTGTGAGCAAGGTCGCTGTCGCACAACCTGCATCGTCGCTGAGCCGTTTCTGGCACACGTGGCGCTTCCACATCAACGTGCTGCTGGTGCTGATCCCGCTGGGCTTCATGCCCAAGTACTTCTCCGACGTCTCGCTGGATCGCGGCGATCAGGGCCTCGGCCAGCGCGAGGTCGGCGAGATTCAGGTCGGCCCGTGGAGCCTGCGCCTCGCAGAAGACCGCAACGAAGCCCCGCGCCTGTCCGGCCCGTCGGGTTACATGAAAAGCTTCAACGCGGCGCTGTGCAACGCCTGCATCGACCGGGTCAAAGCCACCTACCTGCGCATCGGCAAGCCGCGCAGCCTGCGCACCGCCGGGGTGATTTTCTTCGGCGGCGGCTACCGCATGAGCGCGTTCATGCAGATTCCCGAGACCACCAGCCCCGACTCGGAACTGTGGATCACCCTGGAAGGCTGGGACGGCACCGTGCATCAGACTTCCATCCCTCTGCAACAGGCTTCGCCCACTACGGTGGCGTGGCTGAAAAAACAAGGAGCCAAACCATGAGTGCCCGCCCTTCCCTGCGTTGGCTGACGGCCAGTGCCCTGTGCCTGATCGGCCTGAGCGGCAACGCCCTGGCGCATAACCCGATGTGCGAATGCAAACAGATCGACAACGAGCAGATCCGCTGCACCGGTGGGTTTTCCGACGGCAGCGGCGCGCCGGGCGTGACCCTCGATGTGATCGGCTACGACGAAACCATTCTGGTGCCGGGCAAGCTGGGCGAGGACTCGACCGTGACCTTCAAGCGCCCGGCCTCCGAGTTCTACGTGCTGTTCGACGCAGGTCCCGGCCATGTGGTGGAAATCGATCAGGCGGACATCCCGACCCCATGAGTGCGCCCACCCGACAAATCGTCCGTCCGGCCGGTGCCGGGCATGAAACCCTGTACGTCCTGCTGCTGTGCCTGCTGATCCTCGGCATCGCTGCCGGCGTGGTCAGCCTGCACCGCGAAACGCAGGATGTGCAGAGCATCGCCAGCCACCAACTCGATGCCCGCCGCGACCTGACCGCTGCCGAACAGGGCATCTACGCCGACCTGCGTGTAACGCTGGATGAGATCCGCCTGCTGGCAGAAGAACAGCAAACGCCGATCACCCCGCAGCAACTGGGTGAGGAAGGCTTTGCACCGTTTGCTCAGGACGCCAGTTCGGTCAGCCGTGGCGATCATGCCTGGCAAATGGTCGAGCAGTCCTACCTGGGCTTGAGCCATGCGAAGAGCGTCGCCGGGTCGTTTCTGATGCGCGTCGACTCATCCCGTGGCGAGCAGCCCGACATCTGGATCAACCGCAGCGCCTCCGCAGCCTCTGTCAGCGACCTTGGCGACAAGGCCTTGATCGACGCAGGCTGGAAACAAATCGTTGCGCAATTCGATGCTGGCGTGACCCGTCAGCGCTCGCACTGAAACTCCGCACTCCTTTGAAAGAAGACCGCTTGCCTATGCCTATTTCATTCAAACGCCGCCCTTTCCTTCGCGTTCTGCTGGTGAGCCTGTTTGCCGCCGTGCTGGCCCCGTCCAGCTACGCCGCCGACCCGGCCAAACGTCTGCGCATCGGCATCACCCTGCACCCGTATTACAGCTACGTGAGCAACATCGTCGGCGACAAGGCCGAAGTCGTGCCGCTGATCCCGGCCGGTTTCAACCCGCACGCCTACGAACCCCGCGCCGAGGACATCAAGCGCATCGGTTCGCTGGACGTGATCGTGCTCAACGGCGTGGGTCATGACGATTTTGCCGACCGCATGATCGCCGCCAGCGAAACGCCGCACATCAAGACCATCGAAGCCAACGCCGACGTACCGCTGCTGGCCGCCACCGGGGTTGCAGCACGTGGCGCCGGCAAAGTGGTCAACCCGCACACGTTCCTGTCGATCAGCGCCTCCATCGCCCAGGTCAATAACATTGCCCGCGAACTGGGCAAGCTGGACCCGGACAACGCCAAAACCTACACCGCCAATGCCCGTGCGTACGGCAAGCGCCTGCGGCAGATGCGCGCCGACGCCCTGGCCAAACTGACCAAGGCCCCCAACGCCGACCTGCGCGTGGCCACGGTGCATGCGGCCTACGACTACCTGCTGCGCGAGTTCGGCCTGGAAGTGACCGCCGTAGTGGAGCCGGCGCATGGCATCGAACCCAGCCCCAGCCAGTTGAAAAAGACCATCGACCAACTGCGCGAACTGGACGTGAAGGTGATCTTCTCGGAGATGGACTTCCCGTCCACCTATGTCGATACCATCCAGCGCGAATCCGGGGTCAAGCTGTACCCGCTGTCGCACATTTCCTACGGCGAATACACCGCTGACAAGTACGAGAAGGAGATGGCCGGCAACCTCGACACCGTGGTGCGGGCGATTCAGGAGTCTGGCGCATGACCGCTGCACAGCACCTCGACATCGTCAGCCAGGGGCCGGACATCGCGTTCAATCAGGTGAGCCTGACCCTGAGCCGCACCACGATTCTTGACCGGGTGCATTTCAACGTGCGCGCGGGCAGCGTACACGCGCTGGTCGGGCCGAACGGCGGCGGCAAAAGCTCGCTGATCAAGACCCTGCTCGGGCAGACGCCGCATCAGGGCCAGCTCAGCCTGCAATGGCCTGCCGCGCCGGGCCTGACGGGCTACGTGCCGCAGGCGCTGGAGTTTGATCGCGGCCTGCCCATGACCGTCGACGATTTCATGGCTGCGATGTGTCAGCGGCGTCCGGCGTTTCTGGGCTTGTCGAAGCACTACGCGGCCGCGATTGGCGAAGCGCTGGAACGGGTCGGCATGCAAGACAAGCGCAAGCGGCGCATGGGCGCGCTGTCCGGTGGCGAACGGCAGCGTGTGCTGCTGGCGCAGGGGCTTATTCCGGCGCCGCAATTGCTGGTGCTGGATGAGCCGATGTCGGCGCTCGATGAAGCGGGCATTCAGGTGTTTGAGCGTCTGCTCGGCGACTGGCGTCGCAGCGGCATCACGGTGCTGTGGATCGAGCACGATCTGGACGCGGTGCGACGGCTGGCGGATCAGGTGACCGGGCTCAATCGCCGGGTGCTGTTCGACGAGCCGGCCGCCACGGCACTGACGCCGGAGCGTCTGTTGACGCTGTTTTCTGCCCATCCCCGTACCGCGGATGCCGTTAACGGGAGCGCTGTGTGATGGATTACGAAACGTTTCGCCTGTTCATTCAGGGCCTCGCTTCATCCGGTTATCTGCCCGAAGCGCTGGCCTATGGCTTTGTGGTCAATGCCCTGCTGGCCGGGCTGTTGATTGGCCCGGTGCTGGGCGGTCTGGGCACGCTGGTGGTGGTCAAGCGCTTTGCGTTTTTCTCTGAAGCGGTGGGCCATGCGGCGCTGACCGGCGTGGCCATCGGCATTCTGCTTGGAGAACCCTACACCGGCCCGTATGGCGCCCTGTTCGGTTACTGCCTGTTGTTCGGCATCGTCCTCAATTACCTGCGCAACCGCACCGGGCTGGCACCGGACACACTGATCGGTGTGTTCCTGTCGGTGTCGCTGGCACTGGGCGCGAGCCTGCTGCTGGTGCTGGCCGGCAAGATCAACGTTCACATTCTGGAGAACGTGCTGTTCGGCTCGGTCCTGACCGTCAACGGCAACGACCTGCTGGTGCTGCTGATCGTCGGCTCGCTGGTCATGGGCCTGAGCCTGCCCCTGTACAACCGCATCATGCTGGCCAGTTTCAACCCGCAACTGGCCGCGGTGCGCGGTGTGGCGGTGAAGACGCTGGACTACCTGTTCGTGATTCTGGTGACGCTGATCACCGTCGCGGCGGTGAAAGTCATCGGCGCGATTCTGGTCGGTGCTCTGCTGGTGATTCCGGCGGCAGCGGCCAGGCTGCTGAGCCAGTCGCTGAAAGGCTTCTTCTGGATCTCGGTGGCCATCGCGACCGTCAGTACCCTGTGCGGCATTCTGCTGCCTATCATTTTCGACCTGCCGGTGCCGTCTGGCGCGGCGATCATTCTGGTGGCCGGCGTTGCCTTCGCCCTGGCCGCCATCGCTCGCGGCACACTGCCCGGCCTGAAAGGGAATATTGGATAAATGCCTACTTTACGTACCTTGACCCTGGCGCTGACCATGACGGGCCTGTTCAGCAACAGCCTGCAGGCCGCCGACGCCAACACCGACAACGCTCAACCGGTTCGGGTGCTGGCCAGCCTGCCGATCACCTATGGGCTGGGCGAGATGCTGCTCAAGGACAGCGGCGTGGCGCTGGAGCGCGCAGCGGCCGCCAACCTGCCCGGTTCGCGCCAGACCGCGTACTTCACCGGGCGTGGCGCTGATGCCCTGCGCGGGCTGGCGAACAGCGCCGACGCGGTGATCGGCTTGCGCTCCATCTGGGCCGACGACCCGCTCTACCCCAACGCTCGCCGCAGCAATATCCGCATCGTCGAGATCGATGCGGCCCGTCCGGTGGACGGCAGTTTGCCGGGGATTGCCGTGCAGCCGGGTCAAGGCACCGACGGGCTGAACAGCCAGCCGTGGCTGGCGAGCAACAACATGGGGCGCATGGCGGATGTGCTGGCAGCGGACCTGGTGCGTTTGGCACCGAGTGCAAAGCCGAAGATCGAAGCCAATCTGGCGGCGTTCAAGCAGCAGTTGCTCAAGCTCAGCGCCAGCAGCGAAGCGGCGCTGGCCAGTGCCGACAATTTGAGTGTGGTGAGTCTGTCGGACCGCTTTGGTTATTTGATCAGCGGGCTGAATCTGGAGCTGATCGACAGCCAGGTACTGACCGATGAACAGTGGACGCCCGAGGCATTGAGTACGCTGAGCGCCACCCTCAAGGACAACGACGTGGCGCTGGTGCTGGATCATCGTCAGCCGCCAGAGCCGGTCAAGGCTGCGATTGAAGCGGCAGGCAGCAAGCTGCTGGTGCTGGGGATCGATGGCGCTGATCCGCTGGTGGAGTTGCAGGGGGATATTCAGGGGATTGTAAAGGCACTGGCTGGCAAGGGGTGAGAGGCTCCAACGCAGGAATGCAGTTCAAGACGCTCTGCGTCGCACGAGAGTCAAGGCTGTACCGGCCTCTTCGCGAGCAAGCTCGCTCCCACAAGACTTGTGTATCACGCTCGATCAAGCCGTCTGTGCTTCCATTTTCTGGCGCAGGCTCAGGGGGGCGTGTCGTCGCAAAGAGGACGCGGAGCGTCCAGAACGGCATGGCGACGCGGAGCGTCGCACGATAGGCCAACCTGGCAATCAAGCCGTCTGTGCTTCCATTTTCTGGCGCAGGCTCAGGGGGCGCATGTCGGTCCAGACGTCTTCGATGTAGGCCAGGCATTCTTTCTTGAAGCCGCTTTTGCCCACGGTGCGCCAGCCGTTGGGGATGGCTTTGTAGTCGGGCCAGATCGAATACTGTTCTTCGTGGTTGACCACCACTTGAAAGACGATGTCTTCCCGATCGAATACTGAAGTCATTGCTGCTCTCCGTGATTGTTCAGTGCCGCTGCGCCAATTCGCAGCCGCTATAGGGATTGAACGTATTGCTACGTCGAAAAATTAAAGCTGTGCGACGGCGGCGTTGAGGGCACGGCCAAAGAGGGCGGCGACTTCGTCGATCTGTTCGGCAGTGATCACCAGCGGTGGCAGAAAGCGCACCACGCTGCCATGCCGGCCGCCCAGTTCCAGAATCAGCCCGCGCTTGAGGCATTCGCGCTGGATCAGCGGGGCCAGACGGGCAAAGACCGGTGGATGACCTTGCGCATCGAGCGCCCCTGCCGGATCGACCAGTTCGACACCCAGCATCAGCCCGCGACCGCGAATGTCGCCCAGTTGCGGGAAGTCGCGCTGCAACGATTGCAGATGACCGACCAGACGAGCGCCCATCGCCGTCGCGTGTTCACAGACATTGTGTTCCTGGAGATAGCGCATCACCGCCGAACCGGTCGCCATCGCCATCTGGTTGCCACGGAAGGTCCCGGCATGAGCGCCGGGCAGCCAGGTGTCGAGCCATGAACGGTAAACCACCACCGCCAGCGGCAGGCTGCCGCCGATGGCTTTGGACAGTACCACCACATCGGGAATGATCCCGGCGTGCTCAAAGGCAAACATCTTGCCGGTGCGCGCAAAGCCGCTCTGGATTTCATCGACGATCAGCGCCACCCCGGCCTTTTCGGTGATACGCCGCACACCGCGCAGCCAGTCGAGGTCGGCAGGGATCACCCCGCCCTCGCCTTGCACCACTTCAAGAATGACCGCTGCCGGCAACTGCACGCCCGCTTCAGGGTCATTCAGCAGGTTTTCCAGGTAATGCAGGTTGGCGCGCACGCCCTGTTCGCCACCCAGCCCGAACGGGCAACGGTAATCGTAGGGGTACGGCAAAAACTGCACACCACTGCTGAGCAAGGCACCCAGCGGTTTTTTCGGCCCCAGGCTGCCCATCAGGCTCAACGCGCCCTGGCTCATGCCGTGATAACCGCCTTGGAACGACAACACGGTGCTGCGCCCGGTGGCGGTACGCACCAGTTTCAACGCTGCTTCCACCGCATCGGTGCCGGTCGGGCCGCAGAACTGGATTTTCGCGTCGCTGGCCAGCGCCTGCGGCAGCAGGCCGAACAGGTCCTGCACGAACCGGTCTTTGACCGGTGTGGTGAGGTCCAGGGTGTGCAGTGGCAATTCATCGCTGATCACTTGCTGGATTGCTTCGATGATCACCGGATGGTTATGCCCCAGCGCCAGTGTGCCCGCGCCGGCCAGGCAATCGATGAAACGCCGCCCTTCGACGTCCTCGACGTGAATGCCCTTGGCGCGCTTGAGCGCCAGCGGGATACGCCGTGGGTAGCTGCGCGCATTGGATTCCTGGCGGCTCTGCCGGGCCAGCAATGGCGACTCGTCGAACTGATAGAGCGTCTCGGTCGCTGCCGGAGATATCCGGTTCAACGGCTCATCGATAAACCTGGTAGCGACTGACATCTGTGCAACCCTCAATACGCTGGCTGAATGACCTGATGCATGACGGTGGGTCATGCCGGTTCAGGCGTTTGTTTCTTCCCTTGAAAACGCGCCAGCGCGCTGCGGATTTACACCCGGTGACGAGTTTTTTATCCGCAGCGCCAGCACGCCGACCAGAGGCTGATCAGAACCCTTCCAGCTCCGCCATCAAGTCTGCAAGCCGGTCGAATTTCTGTTCGTCGACCTGCGTTTCGCCAAGGCTCTCCAGATGTCCGGCCAACGCCTGAACGGTGTTGAATTCAAACATTGCCCGCAACGGCACGTTACGTTGCAGCAGCTTCTGCGCACGGGTGACGACCTGAGTAGCCAGCAACGAATGCCCACCCAGTTCGAAGAAGTTATCGGTAACGCCCACACGTTCGACCTTGAGCACATCGGCCCAGATAGTCGCCAGTTGTTGCTCCATTTCCGTCTGTGGTGCGAGGTAATCCTGCTGCGCCTGGCTGACGTCCGGCGCAGGCAGGGCCTTGCGGTCGAGCTTGCCGTTCGGCGTCAGTGGCATCGCGTCCAGAATCACCAGATGCGCAGGCACCATGTAGTCCGGCAGGCTGGCCTTGAGGTGAGCTTTAAGCGCGTCTCGCAGCGCATCGTGATCCTGCAGGGCAGTGTGTGGCACCAGATACGCCGCCAGCACTTTGCCCAGCGGGCCGTCGATGTCCAGCACCACCGATTCACGGATTGCCGAATGCTCCAGCAAGCGGGTTTCGATTTCGCCCAACTCGATGCGATAGCCGCGAATTTTCACCTGATGGTCGACCCGGCCGACGTATTCCAGCACGCCGTCCTTGCGCCGCCGTGCCAGATCGCCGGTGCGGTACAGACGTCCGCCCGGCGCACCGAACGGATGCGGCACGAACACCGGCACCGTGCGCGATGGGTCCGCGACATAACCGCGACCCACCCCGGCCCCGGCAACGCACAACTCGCCGACGGCGCCCAGCGGCACAAGGTCCAGCGCGTCGTCGAGCAGGTACAGGCGGTTGTTGTCGGTCGGCGAACCGATCGGCAGATACGCGCTGCGTGTCGAGTCGGCATCGACGCGGAAGAACGCCACGTCATCGGAGCATTCAGCCGGACCATAGGCGTTCACCAGACCGATAGCCGGGTAGCGTTGCAGCCACTGGCTGGCCAGTTCGGGCGGCAGGGCTTCGCCGGTCGGCAGCATCCAGCGCAGGCTGTCGAGGGTGGCCTGTTCTTCGGCGAGCAGGCCGGTAATCAGCGACGGCACGCTCTCCAGCACGCTGATGCGCTGCGCCTGAACATGCGCCAACAGGGCCAGCGGGTCACGGGCGATGTCGTTCGGCACAATGTCCACCCGCGCCCCGAACAGCGGCGCGGCGAGGAACTGCCAGACCGAGATGTCGAAACTCTGCGAAGCGGTCTGGGCGATCACATCGCTGTCGCTCAGGTTCAGGTACGGCACCTTGCTCAACTGGTTATTGAGCATGCCGCGCTGTTCGACCATCACGCCTTTTGGCAGGCCGGTGGAGCCTGAGGTGAAGATCACGTAAGCCAGGTTATCCGGCGCACTGTAACGCCCCGGATTGTGCTGCGCCAACGGGCTCTGCTGCACGTCTTCCCAGACCCGCAACTGCGGGCGATCAGACGCGGGCAGCGCATCAAGCAACGCCCTACCCTGTTCCACGCACAGCGCACTGCAAACCAGCACCGGCGTGCGGCTCTGGGCGATGATGCCGCTCAGCCGCGAGTTCGGCAGCGCCGGGTCCAGCGGCAGGTAACCGGCACCGGCCTTGAAGCTGCCGATGATCATGCCGAGCAACTCAGGCCCGCGCTCGGCCAGCAACGCCACCGGCTGGTCAAAGCCGACGCCGGCACTGATCAGCGCATGGCCCAATCGGTTGCTGGCGATGTTCAGCTCGGCGTAGCTGACTTCATGGGTCAGGCAACTGACCGCCGTGCGCTCGGGATGCGCGTCAACCTGCGCTTCAAACAGTTCGACATAGCTCTTGTCCAGCGGGTAAGCCTGCTCGCTCTGGTTGCAGCCCTCGATCAGGAACGTACGCTCCTGCTCACTGACCAGCGCCAGCTCGGCCATGTCGCCGTGGAAACCTTCGATCAGCGCCAGCAGCAGGCGTTTGAACTCACCGAGCATGGTCTGCACAGTGGACTCGTCGAAATAACGCTGGTCGTAAGACAGGTGCAGGCCCAGGTCATCACCCGGATAGCAGACCGCTGTCAGCGGGTAGTTGGTGTGGGTGCGGCCGGAATCCGAGGTGGCGTTGAGGCTCTGCGCGCGGTCCAGCACCGAGACTTCCACCGGCGCGTTTTCGAACACGAACAGGCTGTCGAACAGCGGCTGGCCCTTGGGCAGTTCACTGTTTTCCTGAATGGTCACCAGCGGCAGGTACTCGTACTCGCGCAGCTGCATGTTGCTGTCGAGCAACTGGCTCAGCCACTGGCGAACCGTGCAGCGCTGGTCTGCACCCGGCATGCCGACGCGCAGGGCAATGGTGTTGATGAACAGCCCGACGGTGCGCTGCATCTGCGGCAGTTCCACCGGCCGACCGGCCACGGTGACGCCGAACACCACGTCGCGATCACCGCTCATGCGCCGCAGGGTCAAGGCCCACGCCGCCTGAGCGAAGGTGTTGACGGTCAATTGATGCTGCTGGGCCAGTTCGCGCAGTTGTGCGCCGTCGCGTTCATCAAGGCGGGTGTAACAGTCGCCCACCACCATGCCACCGCTGTCACCCGCATGTTCACGCAGAAACGGACGGTCGCTGGGGATCGGCGTTGGCCGTTCAAAACCACGCAGGTTGTGCCGCCACCAGTCACGCGCCTGAACCAGCCCACGGCGTTGCAGCCAGCCGATGTAATCGCGATAGCGCGGTGCCGGGGTCAGTTGCGCCTCGCGGCCTTCGCCCAGCGCGGTGTAAATGTCGAAGAAGTCATTCATCAGCAGCGAACGGCACCAGGCATCGATGAGGATGTGGTGGTTGCTCATCATGAACCAGTAGCGCGCTTCGTCGACGCGGATCAGGCGCAGGTGGAACGGTGGCTGATCGAGCAGATCGAAACCGGCTTCGCGCTCGGACTTGAGCAGGGCCTGCAAGCGCGGCTCTTGCTGGTCTGCCGGTACGTCGCGCCAGTCCAGGTAATCCATCGGCGTGCGGCCCGGTTTATGGATGACCTGCAGCATGGTTTCGCCGATGTCCCAGCAGAACGAGGCACGCAGCGCTTCGTGACGGGCGATCACCGCCTGCCAGGCCTGGGCAAAACGTTCCGGGTCCAGTGCGCTGTTGATGCGGTAGCGGTCCTGCATGTAATACAGGCCGGTACCGGGTTCCAGCAGGGTGTGCAACAGCATGCCCTCCTGCATCGGGGTCAGCGGATAGACGTCCTCTATCTGAATGGCCGGGACCGGCAGCGCGTCGAGTTGCGCCTGATCCAGCTCGGCCAGCGGGAAGTCCGAAGGCGTCAGCCCGCCGCTGCCATCGCTCAGGCAGTGGGCGATCAGCGCTTGCAACTGGTTCAGGTAATCCTGCGCCAACGCTTCGATGGCGGCAGGTTGATAACGCTCGGCACTGAAGGTCCAGCGCAGCAGCAGTTCGCCGCCATACACCTGACTGTCGATGCTCAGTTCGTTGGGCAGCGGCGCATGCGGATCGTGAGCCGCGCCCGCCGACTCTTCCAGCGGGCGGAACAACGCATCGCTGGCGAAGCTCTGGTCGAACTGGCCAAGGTAGTTGAAGGTGATCGGTGCCACCGGCAGCGCCTGCATGGCAGCCTTGCTGGCGCTGTCGGCCAGGTAGCGCAACACGCCATAACCCAGGCCTTTGTGCGGCACCTGGCGCAGTTGCTCCTTGATCGCCTTGATCGAGTCACCCGGCGCTGCGTCGGCAGCCAGTGCCGGCGTAAGGCGCAGCGGATAAGCGCTGGTGAACCAGCCCACGGTACGGGTCAGGTCGATGTCGTCAAACAGGGTTTCACGGCCATGACCTTCCAGCTGGATCAGCGTCGATGGCTGCCCGCTCCAGCGGCAGATCACCTGCGCCAGCGCCGTCAGCAGCAGGTCGTTGACCTGCGTGCGGTAAGCGCTGGGCGCCTGTTGCAGCAGTTGCCGGGTGCGCTCGGCATCCAGTCGCACGCTGACGGTTTGCGCATGACGGTTCTGCTGGCCGCCCTGTGGGTTGTGGCACGGCAACTGCGCCGCCGGGCCGCCCAACTGGCGTTTCCAGATGCGCAGTTCTTCACGTAACGATTCGTTGCCCGCGTACGCCTGCAAGCGCGCCGCCCAGTCACGGAACGCACTGGTTTTGGCGGCGAAGCGCATCGGCATGGCTTCGCTTGCTTGACGATAGGCCGTTTGCAGATCGTCCAGCAGCACGCGCCACGAAACGCCATCGACCACCAGATGGTGAATGACCATCAGCAGGCGTTGCTGGCCCTGAGGGCCGTCGACCAGCAACGCACGCAGCAGCGGACCGTTTTGCAGGTCGAGGCTGCGCTGGGTGTCGGCGTAAAGGGCCGCACATTCGGCCATGTCGGCAACCCGCGCTTGTATCAGCAGCGTTTCGGCGATGACCGCGCGGTGCTCGGCTTGCCACGTGCCGTTCTGTTCGGTGAAGCTCAGGCGCAAGGCGTCGTGCTGTTCAAGCACGGCGCGCAATGCCTGTTCCAGAACACGTGGATCAAGCGCGCTGACCGGTTCCAGCACCAGCGACTGGTTCCAGTGCTGGCGCTCGGGGATCGGCGTGTCGAAGAACCAGTGCTGAATCGGTGTCAGGGCAGATTTGCCTTGCAGCAGGCCCTGCTCGGCCTGAATCAGTTCGCGGGTGGTCGCCACAGCGGCCAGGGTCTGCACGGTCTGATGCTGAAACAGGTCACGCGGGCTGAAATGAATACCCGCCTGACGCGCCCGGCTGACCACCTGAATCGACAGGATCGAGTCGCCGCCCAGTTCGAAGAAGTTGTCGTTGACGCCGACGTTCTCGACATTCAGCACAGCGCACCAGATCGCTGCCAGGTGCTGCTCCATTTCGCTGGCTGGCGCAATGTAATGCTGACGATTGAGTTCCGGGTCCAGCGCCGGCAACGCGCGGCGATCCAGCTTGCCGTTGGCCGTCAGCGGCATGCTGACGAGCAGCATCAGGTGGGTCGGCACCATGTAATCCGGCAGTTGCGCCTTGAGGTGCGACTTCAGCGCTTCACGCAGTTGCGCCTGTTGCACATCGCCCTGCCCGGCCACATCGCTGACCAGGTAGGCGGCCAGTTGCTTGCCCGACGGCGTGTCCAGCGCCAGCACCACCGCTTCGCGAATGGCCTCATGTTCCAGCAACCGGGTTTCGATTTCACCCAGTTCGATACGGAAACCGCGAATCTTCACCTGATGGTCGATACGCCCCAGGTATTCCACCAACCCGTCGGCGCGCTGGCGCACCAGGTCGCCGGTGCGGTACAGACGCCCGCCGTGGCTGGCGAACGGATCAGCCACAAAACGCTCGGCGGTCATGCCGGGGCGCTCATGATAGCCCTGCGCCAGACCGGCACCGCCGATGTACAGCTCGCCGCTCGCACCCTGCGGCACCAGCGCCAGATCGGCGTCGAGAATGTAGGCCACGCGCGCGCCGACGATACGACCAATCGGCACGCTGGCTTCGCCTTCGTCCAGTTGCTGCGGCGCCAGACTGGCCAGCGGCATCACCACGGTTTCAGTCGGGCCATAGGCGTTGAAGAACAGTTCCGGCTGAAAGACTGCACGAATGCGCTGCAAGTGTTCGCCGGTCAGCGCTTCACCGCCGGTGATGCACATGCGCACCGGCAAGGTCTGGCCCTGAGTCGCCAGCCATTGCGCCAACTGACTGCCATAACTGGGCGTGAAACCAAGAATATTGACCTGCTGCTCGCGAATCAGCGTGCAGATTTCTTCGGCGTCCCATTGCCCCTGAGCGCGCAACACCACACGTGCGCCGCTGAGCAACGGCACCAACAGGCGCTCGGTGGCGGCGTCGAAATTGATCGAATAGAAGTGCAGCTCGCAGTCGTCCGGCTGCATGTCGAAGCGACGGATCACCGCCTGGCAATGCATGGCGATCTCGCCATGGGACACCACCACGCCTTTGGGCTTGCCGGTCGAACCGGAGGTGTAAATCAGGTACGCCTGATGCTGCGGCAGGCTGATGAACGGCAGCTCATTGGACGAGAATGACGCCAGCAACGGCTGATCGTCTTCCAGGCACCAGCGAGCCACACCGGCAGGCAACTCGCCCAGCGCAGCAAACAGCGCTCGGTCACTCAGCAGCAGACCGACACCGCTGTCTTCGATCATGTAATGCAGGCGTTCCAGCGGGTATTCCGGGTCCAGTGGCACGTAGGCGCCACCGGCCTTGAGGATCGCCAGCAGGCCGACCACCAGGTCCAGCGAGCGCGGCAGCGCCAGGCCGACACGTACCTGTGGGCCGACGCCGCGCTCGCGCAGCATTCCGGCCAGTTGATTGGCGCGGGCGTTCAGCTCGGCGTAGCTCAGGGTCTGGCCGGCAAACGTCAGCGCCGCTGCCTGTGGACGCCGCCGGGCCTGCTCGGCGAACAGGCTGTGAATGCACTGATCGAGGCGTTGCTCGCCCGCTTCGACGCCGAGACTGTCGAGCACATGCTGACGCTCGGCGTCCTGCAACAGCGGCAACTCGCTGAGGCGTTGTTGCGGGTCGGTGAGCAACGCTTGCAGCAGGTTCAGCCAGTGTTCGGCCATTTGCGCGATGCGCGGTTCGTCAAACAGATCGGTGCTGTAGGTCAGGCAGCAACCCAGGCGGTGATCCAGTTCGGTGACCTCCAGATTGAGGTCGAACTTGGTGGCGCGGGCATCGTTGACCAGGTAGTCGACGGTCATGCCCGCCAGCTCACGGCTCTGCTGGAATTCCCAGCGCTGTACGTTGCACATCACCTGGAACAGCGGGTTGTAGGCTGCGCTGCGGGGCGGTTGCAGGGCTTCGACCAGATGATCGAACGGCAAGTCCTGATGCGACTGGCCTTCGATGACCGTATGGCGCACCTGCTCGAACAGTTGCGCGACGCTCATCTGGCCATCGAGCTGCACGCGCAGCACCTGGGTGTTGAGGAACGCGCCGATCAGCCCTTCGCTTTCCGGACGAATCCGGTTGGCCACCGGCGCACCGATGCGCAGGTCATTCTGGCCGCTGTAGCGATAAAGCAGCACCGCCAGCGTGGCCGTCATGGTCATGAACAGGGTCAAACCGTTGCGGGCATTGAAAGCGCGGACTTTGGCGGCCAGCTCGGGGTTCAGGTCGAAGCGGTACAACTCGCCCTGATGACTTTGCACAGCCGGTCGCGGCCGGTCGCCAGGCAGCTCCAGCAGCGGGTGTTCGTTGCCCAGTTGCGCGGTCCAGTAATCCAGCTGGCGCTGGCGCTCGCCGGCTTCCATCCACTGACGCTGCCAGACGCTGTAATCAAGGTACTGCACCGCCAGCGGCTCCAGCGGAGACGGCTTGCCGTCAAGAAATGCTTCGTAGAGCTGGCCCAGCTCGCGGGCGAAAATGTCCATCGCCCAGCCTTCGGTGACGATGTGATGCAAGGTCAGGACGAAGTAATGCTCCAGCTCCGCAGCCCTGACCAGACAGGCCCGCAGCAACGGCCCGGTTTCCAGATCGAAGGGCTGATGCGCCTCGCTGTCGGCCAGCGCCTGAATGCGCTGCTGACGAACCTCGGCAGGCAGCGCCGAATAGTCCTGCCATTGCACGCTCAGGCCGGTCTGCTCGGAGACGTTCTGGCAGGCCACGCCGTTGACGCTCGGAAAGGTGGTGCGCAGGGTTTCGTGACGCAGGATCAAGGCTTGCAGCGCGGCCTCGAAGCGCTCGATATCAAACACGCCGTTCAAACGCGCCATGCCACCGACGTTGTACGCCGGGCTGTCTGGCTCCATCTGCCAGAGGAACCACATGCGCTGCTGCGAATAGGACAAAGGCACCGGCTGGCTGCGGTCGACGCGGGCAATCGGTTGCAGGCTGTTGCGGGCGCCTGACTGTTGAAGGGTTTGCACCTGTTCGGCGAATGCGCCCAGCTCGCTGGCTTCGAACAACGCCCGCAACGGCAGGTCGATGTCGCACGCCTGACGCACCCGGGAAATGATCTGCGTGGCCAGCAACGAGTGCCCGCCCAGCTCGAAAAAGTCATCGCGCAGGCCGACACGCTGCACGCCCAGCACTTGCCGCCAGACAGCGGCGATCTGCTTTTGCAGGTCGGTTTGCGGCTCGACGTGTTCGCGGGTCTGCCATTGCGGCTCGGGCAAGGCGCGGCGGTCCAGCTTGCCGCTCGGGCTCAGCGGCATGCTGTCGAGGCGCACCAGTTGCGCCGGAACCATATAGTCTGGCAGTTCCAGCGCCAGCGCCGACTTGAGGCGCTCGGCCTGAACGTCCTGCCCGGCTTCGGCGGTGTAGTAACCGATCAGTTGCGGGCCAGCGGCGGTTTCGCGCACCAGCACAGCGGCATGCCCGACGCCCTGCTGGGCCAGCAGGCAGGCTTCGATTTCCTGCGGTTCGACGCGGAAGCCGCGCAGCTTGACCTGCTGATCCAGACGTCCGAGGTATTCCAGCGCGCCGTCTGCCGCCCAGCGCACCCGGTCCCCCGTGCGGTACAGGCGTTCGCCCGTCTGGCCCAGCGGGTCGGCGATAAAGCGCTCGGCGGTCAGGCCCGGACGGTTCAGGTAACCCCGCGCCAGGCCGATGCCACCGATGCACAACTCCCCGGCCACCCCGCGTGGTAGCGCGTTCAGTTCGCTGTCCAGCACCCGGCACAGCACGTTACCCAGCGGACGACCGATGGGTGAACGCAGGCCATCAGCACGCTGGCACTGCCAGTGTGTGACGTTGATCGCGGTCTCGGTGGGGCCGTAACGGTTGTGCAGCTGCACGCCCGGCAGTTGCTCCAGCACACGGTTGCGCAGCTCGCTCGGCAGCGCTTCGCCACCGGAGAACAGGCGACGCAGGCTGCCGCACTGCTGCGCCAACGGCTCATCGATGAACAGCTGCAGCAGAGGCGGTACGAAATGCAGCGTGGTCACGCCGTACTGGTTGACCAATTGCGCGATGCGATGCGGATCGCGGTGTTCGCCTGGGCCTGCCAGCAGCAGTCGGCTACCGGTGATCAGCGGCCAGAAGCATTCCCACACCGACACGTCGAAACTGATCGGTGCCTTCTGCATCAGCACATCGGTTTCATCCAGCGCGTAGGTGTCCTGCATCCATTGCAGGCGCTCGGCCAGTGCAGCGTGGGTGTTGCCGACGCCTTTGGGCTGGCCGGTGGAGCCGGAGGTGTAAATCACGTACGCCAGATGGTCGCCATGCAGGTGCAGGCCCGGCGCGCTGACCGGCCAGTTGTCCAGGTGCAGCGTGTCCATCGCCAGCGTACAGACGCCCTCGGCGCTCGGCAGATCGCCGAGCAGATGGCTCTGGGTCAACAACAGTTCGACGCCGCTGTCTTGCAGCATGTAGGCCAGTCGTTCAGTCGGGTAATCCGGGTCCAGCGGCACGTAAGCGCCACCGGCCTTGATGATCGCCAACAGGCCGATCAGCAATTGCGGTGAACGCTCGGCGGCAATCGCCACCTTGACGTCCGGGCCGACGCCCTTGTCGCGCAGGTAATGCGCCAGGCGATTGGCCTGGGCATGCAGGCTGGCGAAATCGAGGCTGCCGCCCTCCCACATCAGCGCAATCCGCTCGGGGGTGTGCAGCGCCTGGCGCTCCAGCCATTCAGGCAACCAGCTTTGCGCAGGCGTGCAGGCGGCGGCGCTCCACTGCGTCTGTTCGGCCAGTTCATCGGCACCGAGCAATTGCACGTCGCCCAACGCGACCTGCGCCTGCTGGCTGACCTGGGTCAGCAACTGAACGTAGTGCCGGGCCAGACGCACGATGGTGTCGCGCTCGAACAGCTCGTCGGCGTAGTCGAAGGACAGGTTGAGGCGACCGTTACGGTCTTCCTCGCTGTGCAATTGCAGGTCGAATTTGGCCTCGCGGCTGTGCCACGGCAGCTCTTCGGCGAGCAGCCCCGGCAGACGACGCAAGGCACTCAGGTCGCGTTGCTGGTGGTTGAACATGACTTGAAACAAGCCATGCTCACGCGCCTGCGGAAACGCCTCGACCAGTTGTTCGAACGGCACGTCCTGATGCGCCTGGGCGTCGAGTGCGGCCTGGCGGGTCTGGCTCAGCAGGGTCGAAAACGGCAGGCGCGGGTCCAGTTGCGCACGCAGCACCAGGGTGTTGATGAAGAAGCCGATCAAGCCTTGGGTTTCATGCCGCGGACGGTTGGCACCGGGCACGCCGATACGAATGTCGGTCTGCCCGCTGTAGCGATGCAGCAAGGTCTGGAAACCGGCCAGCAAAAACATGAACGGTGTCGATTGCCAGGCTTGCGCCGTGTTACGCACCGCAGCGCTCAGCTCGGCGCTCAGGCGCACGCTGTAGCGAGAAGCGCTGTGCTGGCGGCGTACCGAACGCGGGTGATCGGTGTTCAGCGCCAGGGTTGGCTGTTCGTCGCCCAGTTGCTGTTTCCAGTAATCGAGCTGACGCTCGGCTTCGCCCTGGGCCAGCCATTCACGCTGCCATTGGCCGTAATCGGCGTAGCGCAGCGGCAAAGGCGCGAGTTCGAGGGTCTGCCCCTGAACGGCCGCCGCATAGAGGCGCGAGAACTCGTCGATCAGCACATTCAGCGACCAGCCATCGGCAATGACATGGTGCAGCGTGACCAGCAACTGATGCTCTTCTTCGTCCAGTTGCAACAGCACAACGCGCAGCAACGGGCCGTTTTGCAGATCGAACGGCAGGCGCGCCTGTTCTTCACGGATTGCCAGCGCACGCGCCTGGCGTTCGTCGCCCGGCAATTCGCTGATATCCATGCTGTGCAGCTGGAATTCACCCGCTGCGTCGATGCGTTGCAGGGCAATGCCGTCCTGCTCGTAGAAGCGCGTGCGCAGCGATTCGTGACGCTCGATCAGGCGCTGGAAGCTGCTGCGCAGTGCTTCGGTGTTCAGCTCGCCACGCAGGTACAGCCCGCCAGGAATGTTGTAGGCGCTGCTGGTCGGGTCCAGTTGCCAGAGGAACCACAAGCGGTTCTGCGCCAGCGACTGCGGCAAATGCTCGCTGCCCGGAAGGCGAACGATAGCGTTCTGCGCCTGAAGGTCGCCTTGCGATGCGGCGACCTGCAGCGCTTCGATCTGCGCAGCAAAGGCTGCCAGCGTCGGTGCTTCGAACAGCAAGCGCAGGTTCAGGTCGATACCCAGTGTTTCACGCAGCCGGGCCACCACCTGGGTGGCGACAATCGAGTTGCCGCCCAGCAGGAAGAAATGGCCGTCCGCGCTGACCTGCTCGCACTGCAAATGCTCGCACCAGACGCTGGCGATCTGCGCGTGCAGGTCCGAACCGGTGCTCAGGCCTGGGGTTTGACGAGTCGTGTCGGTCGCGGGAAACAAGGCGTAGCTGTCGAGGCTGCCGTCGGCCAGACGGGTGCGGCAAGCCGAACGCTGCAGTTTGCCGCTGGAGGTCTTGGGCAGTGCGCCCGGGTTGAGCAGCACGACAACGCTCGGCGCTTCTTGAAAGGCCTCGGCCACGGATTGCCGGATGACCTTGATCAGCGCTTCGGGCGGCAGGATTTTCTGCACGCTGCGGCTGATTTCGGCGGCGATGCCGATGCCTTCACTGCCGTCCTGATGGACGGCGAACGCCGCGATGCGACCTTTGCGCACCACATCGACCTCGCGCTCGATGAGCTTTTCGATGTCTTGCGGGTACAGGTTGTGTCCACGGACAATCAGCATGTCTTTCAAACGACCGGTGATGTACAGCTCGCCATGCCGCTGAAAGCCCAGATCGCCGGTGCGCAGCCAAGTCTGGCCGTCATGCTGGACGAACGTTTTGGCGGTGGCTTCAGGGTTGCGCCAGTAGCCGTGGGCGATGCTCGGCCCGCAGGCCCAGACTTCGCCAACATGGTTTTCGTCCAGCACGTGCAGCGTGGCAGGGTCGGCGATCAACACGCCGTGCCCCGGCTGCCCGGTGCCGCAGCTCATCACCGGTTGACCGTCGCCCAGCTCTGCCACATGCCGCGCCAGGGCCTGCGTATTCAGACGCAACGAGGGAATGCCCTTACCGCGCTTGCCGCCTGCCACAAACAACGTGGCTTCGGCCAGGCCGTAGGACGCCAT
This sequence comes from Pseudomonas graminis, assembly GCF_002093745.1. Lineage (GTDB taxonomy): Bacteria > Pseudomonadota > Gammaproteobacteria > Pseudomonadales > Pseudomonadaceae > Aquipseudomonas. The sequence continues at coordinate 11,760 of NZ_MTSB01000026.1, read as the reverse complement.
GAAGCTGTCCGGCGTGAAACCACAGCTGGCGAACTTCTCGGCAAAGGCATCGAGGCTGTCCTGACGGATCGGCTCGGAGCCGGAATACGCCACGCGCCAGCGGCTCAGGTCCAGACGCTCCAGCGCCGAATCACTGACCCGTGCGCTGCACAGCTGATAGGCAAAATCAGGCCCGCCGCTGATGGTGCCGCCGTATTCACTGATCGCTTCCAGCCAGCGCAACGGCCGTGTGAGGAAATAGGCTGGCGCCATCAGGATGCACGGCACGCCACTGAAAATCGGCTGCAGCAAGCCGCCGATCAGGCCCATGTCGTGGTACAGCGGCAACCAGCTGACGATCACGTCGTCCGGATTGACATCGATACCGAAGCCATGACGAATCAACAGCTCGTTGGCAACCAGATTGCCGTGACTGACCTGCACGCCCTTGGGCGAGGCCGTCGAGCCCGACGTGTATTGCAGGAACGCGATGTCGTCGGCGTGCAATGACGGGCCCTGCCAGCCTTCAGCCGACGCGCTGTCCAGCGTATCGACGCAGAGCAACGGCGGCGCATCGGCAGCGGCCAGCTCATCCATCTGCAACAGGGCCGGTTGCACATCAGAGGCGGTCAGAACCAGACGCGGCTCGGCATCGTCGATGATCGACAGCAGGCGTTCCTGATGATGGCGACGGTTGGATTCCGGCGGATAGGCCGGCACTGCAATGACTCCGGCATACAGGCAGCCGAAAAACGCAGCGACATAATCCGGACCGCTGTGGAACAGCAGAATCGCTCGATCTCCCGGCACGGCCTGACGTTGCAGCGCCGCGGCAATGGTGCGCGCGCGCAGGTCCAGATCACGGTAGGTCAACACCAGCCCTTGGGTTTTCTCGTCGGTGAGAAAACGCAGGGCCAGCCGATCCGGCGTCTGCGAGGCGCGACGCTGAAGGGCCTGAGCCAGGGTGTCGGGGAGTTCAAACGCATCCATGATGGGGTTCCTGCTAGATCCGGCGTGCCAGATAAGATCTGAATGTCAAGAAAGACGCGCGCCCTTGGGGTGGGGCCGCGCGTGAGGCAAAAGAGCCGGAAACGGTCAACCGGCGGCCCGGTTCAATTGCCGTGAAATGCTGTTGCGCCAACGGGCCAGGTGCTGCTCGGAATACCGTCGCAGATGACGCAGCAATGGCGCTTGTTCGTCGACCAGATAGAAGTGATGCCCTTCGAACATGTCCAGCGAGAAGCCGGTGCAGGTTTCTTCCTGCCAGTCGAGCAGTTGCTCGACGCTGATGCTGTCCTGCTTGCCGCCGAACACATGAATCGGCACGCTCAACGGCTCGCGCTCGCCGTACACAAAGCTGCCGCACAGCAGAAAGTCAGCGCGCAGGATTGGCAACATCAACTGCATCAGTTCTTCGTTGGCGATGACGTTTTCGCGGGTGCCCTTGAGCGTGCGCAATCGGGCGATCAGTTGTTCGTCGGTCTTGGCAATGGCGTATTCGCTAACGTCGCGGCGCACCGGGCCGGCAGTGGCCGAGGCAAACAACGCCAGTGGCGCGGGCAGGCCTCGCTCGCGCAGCGCATGCGCCAGTTCGAAGGCCAACAGCCCGCCCAGGCTGTGGCCGAATAGCGCATAGGGCTTGTCCAGTTCGGCACTGATCTGGTCGGCCAGATGGTTGGCCAGTGGCACGATGTCGGTCTGCAACGGTTCATCCATGCGCATGCCACGACCGGGGAGTTCCAGCGGTCGCACGTTCAGCCACTCGGGCAATTTGCGACGCCAGGGGCTGTAGAACATCGCGCTGGCGCCGGAGAACGGCAGGCAGAACAGCGTCAGGCTCACGGGCGTGCTCATATCGAAACCGTCCGGTGGTGGGCGCGGATGTAAAAGCGGCGATGCGCGTGATCGAAACGCATGGGGTTCTCCTGAGGTATTCCTTGGCCGCAACCGTGGTCGGGCCTGTCACCAATGAGAACGGATGGCGTCTGCAAATAATTAGTGGAGGGTGTCCGTTGCTGGCGCGCAATGCACAGCGCCGCCCTTTTAAAGTGCGCTGATTGGCTTTCGCATTTGACAATAATTATCATTAAGGCTAATTTGTTGCCCCATGTGACGGCGCTGCTCCTCTTGCGGCCCTCCCCCCCATTGGTTTTGCAGCAAGGTGAATTCCATGACGGAACACGTAATCACAAGTAAGTGCGACTCACCGTTACTCCAGGCGTTCGTTGATAACTACCTGCTGCTGGTCAAGATTGCCGCGCGCATCGTCGGCTGCCGGTCCCGCGCCGAAGACGTGGTGCAGGATGCGTTCTTCCGACTGCGTTCCGCGCCCCAGGCCACGCTGACCTTCAAGGCGCAACTCAGCTATCTGTTTCAGATCGTGCGCAACCTGGCCATCGACCATTACCGCAAGCAGGCACTGGAACAGAAATACACCGGCCCTGAGGCCGAGGGGCTGAACGTGGTGATTCAGGGTGCGTCGCCAGAAACCTCACACATCAACTTCTCCAGCCTGGAGAAAATTGCCGATGCATTGGGCGAGTTGCCGCCCCGCACCCGCTACGCGTTCGAAATGTACCGCCTGCACGGCGTGCCGCAGAAAGACATCGCCAAAGAGCTGGGCGTATCGCCGACACTGGTCAACTTCATGATTCGCGATGCGCTGATTCATTGCCGCAAGGTCAATGGCGCCAGCGCCGAAGCCTGATCGCGGAACATTCACGCACGCAAAAAAATCCGGAGCACTGGCTCCGGTTTTTTTGTTTCAGCCTGACGGTCTGTTGATCGATCAGCGGCTGACCTGATATTCAGGCTGCACTTCCGGCATGGCCGAGGAGTGGTGGTTGAGAATCTTCCACTCATTGCCAACGCGGTGGTACAGGAAGGTGTAACGCGCCTGCACCGTGCTTTTCTTGCCGTCAGCGGCCGTCAGGGTGAACGTGTAGACACCGCTGTCCACGGCCGCGTCCGGGCCCAGCCGACGAATTTCCCGGTAGTTGATCTCACCGGCCGGCTTGAGCGCCAGGAAGTGATCGAAGTAGTCCTTGATCTCAGCCGGCGTTGCACGCACTTTGTTCGAGACCGTGGGCTGCAGGACGGCGTCCGGCGTGTAGAGGGAAACGACCGTTTGCGAGTTCCCGGTCTTCAGGGCCTTGTTCCAGCGGTCGAACAAGCCGGCGATTTCCTTGTCATTCACGTTGCTTGGCTGCTCGGCCACCATGCGGTACGTGTAGCCGGACGGCTGGGCAGCGGCCTGTACCATCGGGGCGCTCACAACCAGCAACAGGGCCAGGGCGGTCAATTTGGTTTTCATCGCTACTCTCCTACGGGGGATCTGTTCAGGGATTCAGTGAGTGCTACTTTGCCCGCCCCGCCCCGGCGCGCCATCGGCCAACCGGGGTTATCTGTGTATGCCAACCGGCAGATGGGCTTTACCTCCTGATAGAGTTCTAATAGCGTCACTTCCCCCTATGCCCGCACTGACAGACCTTCGCTGGAGTCCCTCATGCAAAGCCCTCCCCACGATCCGGCAAGTGCGCTGGCCATCCGTAATCAGTATCGCCAGTCGCAAAGTCGCGCCGCGCGCCTGCGTCTGCTGGTCGACACCGGCCAGGAACTGACCCAGCTGCCACCTGAAGCCATGCGCCAGCGCGTCTTGCAGCGCGCTTGCGCGTTCGTGGCCATGGACCACGGTCTGTTGCTGGAATGGGGGGCCGGCAACGGCGTGCAGACCACCGCCAGCCACGGCAGCGGGGAACGCCTGAACAGCCTTGAAACCGTCGCCGACCCGCGGGTTATCGGCCCACAGTGGCTGGAACGCTCCGGCACCGACTCGCCCAGTGTGCTGCTGTTGCCGTTGCGCGGTGCTGACGACGGGGCTTTCGGTGCGCTGCTGCTGGCCAATAGTGTCGCCATCAACCCGCCCGACAACGAAGACATCGAGTCTTTGCAACTGCTCGCCACGCTGCTCGCAGCGCACCTGGAGAACAACCGTCTGCTCGACGCGCTGGTGGCCCGGGAGCGAACCATGTCCGAGCTGGTTCGTCAGTTGTTCACCGCGCAGGAAGACGAACGCAAACGCGTGGCCTACGACCTGCATGACGGGCTGGCCCAGACCCTCGCCGGGCTGCACCAGCGCCTGCAGGGTTTCGCCGGTCGTTGCCCGGACCTGCCCGAACCGCTGGACGCCGACCTGCAAGCCATTCTCAAGCTGGCGCAGCATTGCGTTGGCGAAGGACGGCAGTTGATCAGTGGCCTGCGCCCGAGTGTGCTGGATGATTTCGGCCTGCTGCAGGCGGTCGACAAGGAAGCCGACCGGCTGCGTGAAGCGGGAATCGCCGTGCAGTGGACCGCGCGCTCCCTGACCCGCTTGCCCAGCCACCTGGAGATCGCGCTGTTTCGCATTGCTCAGGAAGGCATCAACAATGTGCTCAAGCACGCCCACGCCAGTTGCGTAGAATTGGCGCTGGAACTGAGTGAGGACAAGCTCTCACTCAGGCTGCAAGACAACGGCCGTGGTTTTATTACCGAAAAGCCACTCAATGGCGCTGGCGTTCAAAAACTGGGGCTGGTGGCCATGCAGGAACGCGCCAGCCTTCTGGGCGGCCACCTGACCTGCGTCAGCCGTCCCGGGCGTGGCACACGATTACGCGCCATCGTCCCTTTCAACGCAGACAAGGCAATGACATGACTGACACCGTGCGACTGGTTCTGGCAGACGATCATGAAGTGACCCGAACCGGGTTCGTCTCGCTGCTGGCGGGCCATCCGGAATTCGAGGTGGTCGGTCAGGCGGCAGACGGCCAGCAGGCCATCGACTTGTGCCAGGCGCTGCAACCGGACATCGCGATTCTCGATATCCGCATGCCGGTGCTCAACGGACTCGGCGCCGCACGCATTCTTCAGCAGCGCATGCCGGGCCTGAAAGTGGTGATTTTCACCATGGACGACAGCACCGACCACCTGGAAGCCGCCATCAGCGCGGGCGCGGTGGGCTATCTGCTCAAGGACGCGAGCCGCGATGAAGTGATTGCAGGCCTGCAACGCGTGGCACGTGGCGAAGAAGCGTTGAACAGCGCCGTGAGTGCGCGCCTGCTGCGGCGCATGACCGAACGCAACACCGGTGGCGGGAGCGCGCCGGTCGCCCTGACGCCTCGCGAGCGCCAGGTGTTGGGGCTGGTGGCGGGCGGCTTCAGCAACCGGGAAATCGGCGAAAAACTCGGCATCACCACCGGCACCGCCAAGGCGCACGTGGAAAAAGTGATCGGCAAGCTGGGCGCCTCGGACCGCACCCAGGCGGCAGTGCGCGGTGTGGCACTCGGTCTGGTGAGCCAATCGACGAGCGACTGGCAATGAGTGCATCGGGCAGCAGCCGCTGGGAAGACCTTCCCTTGCGAGGCAAGGCGCTGGTGGCGATTTCCCTGCCGCTGGCGATGCTCATGTTTTCGCTGGTGCTCATCTACATCGCCGAACGCCAGACCGCGCAGGCGGAGGAAGATGTGCGGCGCGTGCTGCTGGTCCAGGGCGACATTCAGACGCTTCATACTCAGATCGCAGAAGCGGCGGCAGGTGTGCGTGGCTATCTGCTGACCCATCAGGAAGACTTTCTGCCCGGCTACATCAACGCGCAACCGCGTATCGATGCAGCGCTGACCCGACTCAACACCAATGTGCGTGACGAGCAGATGCGTGAACACCTGAAAGCCATCGACCCGCTGATTCACACCAAAGTCGACGGCCTGGAAAAGCTGCGCTCGATGAGCATGGAGGACCGCACAACCGTTGCGAGCATTCTGGTTGAAAACAAGTACGTTCTTGATCAGTTGCGCGAACGGATCGGCATCATGCGCGAGCGCGAAGACGCCCTGCTCGCCGAACGTACGGAAGCGGCGGCGGCCACCCGCGAGCGATTGTTGCGCTCGACGCTGCTGGCCGCAGCCTGCGGCATCTTCGGCGCCATTCTCGCGGTGCTGATGTTGTCCAAAGGCATTGTGGCGCGGGTGCATCAGGTGCAGCGCAATGCTCAGCGCCTGGCTCTGGGCCACCCTTTATTACCGCAGCCCCCGGAAAAAGATGAGATCGGTCAACTCGGTACGCGCCTGGTCGAGGCCGGTCAATTGCTGGCCGAACGCGAGCGTGCGCTGCGCGATAACGAAGAACGGTTGCGCCTGATCATCGAAGGCGTCAAGGATTACGGTATTTTCGCGCTGGACCGCGAGGGTTACGTCACCACCTGGAACGCGGGTGCCGAACGTATCAAGGGCTACACCGAACAGGAAATCATCGGCCAGCATTTCTCGGTCTTTTACCTGCCTCAGGAATGCCCGCAACACCCCGACATGGCGTTGCACGAAGCCACGGTCAACGGGCGATACACCGAAGAAGGCTGGCGCCGCCGCAAGGACGGCAGCCGTTTCTGGGCCAGCGTGGTCATCACCGCGCAATACGACAGCCATGATGAACTGCGCGGCTTTTCCAAGATAACCCGTGACATCAGCGATCGCCGTGTGGCCGAAATCGCTCTGGGCACCGCCCGCGAAGAGGCCGAGCGTGCCAGCCGGGCAAAAAGTGAATTCCTCTCGCGCATGAGCCACGAACTGCGCACGCCCCTGAACTCCATTCTGGGTTTTGCCCAGTTGCTGGACATGGACTCGCCCGCCAGCCAGAGACCCCAGGTGGGGCACATTCTGCGAGCGGGCCAGCACTTGCTGAAGCTGATCAATGAAGTCCTCGACATCGCCAGAATCGAAGCCGGGCATGTGTCCCTGAGCCTCGAACCCGTGCCGTTGTCGAGCGTGCTCAAAGAGGCGCTGGTGCTGGTCTCGCCGATGGCTGCCGACGCCAACATCGAGCTGCGCGAATCGCCACAACTGCCTGACGAACTCGGCGTGGTCGCTGACCGCCAGCGCCTGATTCAGGTGTTGCTGAATCTGCTGTCCAACGCCATCAAGTACAACCGGCCCGATGGCAAGGTGTGGATTGAGGTCGGGCAATCAGAAGAACGAGTCACGGTAAGCGTGGTGGACACCGGTTACGGGATTGCGCCAGAACGTATCGGTCAGTTGTTCAAGCCCTTTGAACGGCTGGATGCCAACCCGAGCGTCGAAGGCACCGGCCTGGGCCTGGCGCTGAGCAAGAGCATGCTGGAAATGATGCACGGCGGGCTGTCAGTGGACACCACACCGAACGAAGGCTGCCGCTTCACCCTTGAATTGCCGTGTGTGCTGGTACACCCGCCCGCCGTCCCGGTGCCGCGCGCACCTGATACGGCCCCGGCCTCCCGGCCCGCCGCCCGTCCGGCGTATCATGGCAAGTTGCTGTGCATTGAAGACAACCTGTCGAGCATGGCCCTGATCGAAACGCTGCTGCAGCGCAGACCGGGCATTCAACTGCTGTCGAGCATGCAAGGCCAGCTCGGTCTGGACCTGGCCCGCCAGCATGCGCCCCAGTTGATTTTGCTGGACCTCAACCTGCCGGACCTCAAGGGCATGGAGGTGCTGCAGCGGTTGCGGCGCTTGCCGGCGACGGTCAACACGCCGGTTCTGATGATTACTGCCGACGCCAGCGTCAACACCCAACGCGAACTGAAACAGGCCGGAGCCACGGCCATTCTGATCAAACCCATTCAGGTGCCGGTGTTTCTTGCCCTCCTGGACCAGTACTTGCCGGAGCCCGTATGAGCGGAGACTTTCGTATCCTGATCATTGACGACCAGCGGCCCAACCTCGACCTGATGGAACAGTTGCTCGCCCGAGAGGGACTGACCAATGTGCTGAGCAGCACCGAGCCATTGCGCACGCTGGACCTGTTCAACAGTTTCGAGCCCGACCTGGTGGTGCTGGATCTGCACATGCCCGAGTTCGATGGCTTCGCGGTGCTGGAACAGCTCAACCGCCGCATCCCGGCCAATGACTACCTGCCGATCATGGTCCTGACCGCCGATGCGACACGCGACACCCGCCTGCGTGCCCTGGCACTGGGCGCGCGGGACTTCATCAGCAAACCGCTGGATGCCCTGGAAACCATGCTGCGCATCTGGAACCTGCTGGAAACCCGCGCGCTGTACAAATCTCTGCGCAAACTGGTGCCACCGGAACACATCGAGTTGCTGCGCCAGACACGAACGCCTGCGCAGCAGTGAGGCAACCTCTTATTTGATGAGCGTCACGGGCACCGACACTTCATGGATCACGCGCGTGGCCACCGAGCCCAGCAACAGGCCGCCGAAGTTGCCAAGCCCGCGAGTGCCCATCACCACCGCATCGCAACCGAGCCGCTGAACGGCGGCTTCGACCTGCTCGGCGACGTTGCCCAGATCGACGTGGGCCTCAAACGGCACGCCAGCGGCTGCCAGAAGAGCCACGGCATCGTCCAGCACGCGCTTGCCTTCATTGGTGAGCCCGGCTTTCACACCCTCGATCATGTCAGGCGCCAGATAGAGGCTGTAATCGATGGGGCTGGCCTGCACGTTCAGCACATGCACTTCAAGTGACTTGGTGAGATCGCCAGACAGCTCGATGACGTAACCGAGGGCTCGCATGGCGTGCTCCGAGCCGTCAAAAGGGACCAGGACTTTGTGCATGTGGGGTTTTCCTTGTGGGGTTATACCCACAACATAGCCCGAGCCCGACAGCGCCGCCACTGGAATAAGCGCTTCTTTTGACCCGCAACAACCGGCACCCTCGGCGCGGTCGATCAATGGCCTTCGAGAAACTTCGCCGCCTGATCGAGCAGCAGCATCGGATTTTCCGCTTTGTGGATATCGACCGACAGCAACTGACGAAAACGTCGTGCGCCCGGGAACCCCAGACCGAGGCCGAGCATATGCCGAGTGACGTGGTGCATGTTGCCACCGCTGGCGATATGCGCCGCAATGTAAGGCCGCATCGCCTCCAGTGCCTCGTGACGGCTGATGACCGGCGCGACACTGCCGAACAACCGCTGATCCACGTGCGCCAGCAGATACGGGTTGTGATAGGCCTCGCGGCCCAGCATCACACCCTCAAAGGTCTGCAAATGCTCGCTGCACTGCTCCAGCGTCTTGATACCGCCATTGAGGACGATTTCCAGATCAGGAAAGTCGGACTTCAACTGCGCAACCACGTCATAACGCAACGGCGGGATATCCCGGTTTTCCTTGGGTGACAGCCCCTCAAGAATCGCAATGCGCGCGTGAACCGTAAAACTCTGGCAACCCGCTTCCTGCACCGTGCCGACGAAATCACATAACTCGGCATAGCTGTCACGGCCATTGATGCCAATCCGGTGCTTGACCGTGACCGGAATACCTACCGCGTCACGCATGGCTTTCACGCAATCAGCCACCAACTGCGGGTGAGCCATCAGGCATGCGCCGATCATGTTGTTCTGCACCCGGTCACTCGGGCAACCGACGTTCAGGTTGACCTCGTCATAGCCCGCCTCTTCAGCCAGCCGCGCACACGCCGCCAGGTCCGCCGCCGTGCTACCGCCCAACTGCAACGCCAACGGATGCTCCGCCTCGTGATGACGAAGAAACCGCTCACGGTCACCATGCAGCAAGGCCCCCGTGGTGACCATTTCTGTGTACAGCAATGCGTGTTTGGACAGCAGACGCATGAAGTAGCGGCAATGGTGATCGGTCCAGTCCATCATGGGGGCGACGGAGAAGCGGCGGGACAGTGCCGCAGCCGAATCGCTGATTGTTGCTGGGGCTTCTATTTTTTCGATGCTCATCAATACTGATCTTTAAGGCAGCGGTTTATGGCCATTTTTGCTTGTTTTCCGAGAGCTGTCGGTACGTCTAACAGCTCAAATCAGAAATGTACCCATTCAAAAAGGGCAGCGATCAGACCACGCAAGCGCGAGGACAGTACTGCTTACTGCACGCAGATGCGGACCAACCGAGACGATCAGCGAGTTTATCAGGAAACTCAAACGTTCGAGCGCAAGCAGGTCGATCAAGCGTGGATGGAGCGACCTGAGGCAGAGCTGGCCGTACCGGGTGCGATTGAGCGCATGAACCGCAAGACGGTCAGCGTCAAACAGATGATTGATCGATACCTTGACGAGTACAAGAAGGTTCGCCTTCTGGGTAAGACCAAGCGGGCGACCCTTACCGCCATCAGCGAGAGCTGGCTGGGAGAGTTAGCAGATTCAGATTTGACCAGTCAGAAGCTGGTTGAGTATGCGCAGTGGAGAATGGGCAAGGAAGGCGGCGGAGTCCAGGCGCAAACCGTAGGCAATGATCTGTCGCATCTCGGAGCGGTGCTGTCCGTAGCAAAGCCAGCATGGGGATACGACGTTGCCCCTCACGCGATGTCGGACGCGCGGATCGTCCTGCGTAAATTGGGAATGGTCAGCAAGAGCAAAGAGCGTACTCGGAGACCTACGAAGGACGAGCTCGACGCTCTGTTTACTCATTTTTTTGAGATGCAGATACGTAAGCCGTCTTCGATCAATATGCCCAAAGTACTGGGGTTCGCAATATTTTCCACGCGTAGGCAGGAAGAAATCACTCGCATTCGCTGGGACGATCTGGATGAAAAACGCCAGGCTGTGCTGGTCAGAGACATGAAGAATCCTGGACAGAAGATCGGCAACGACGTCTGGTGCCACGTTCCTGACGAAGCCTGGGCGATCCTGCAGAGCATGCCTAAAGGGTGCCTAGAGATTTTTCCCTACAACTCAGATTCGATATCTGCCGCATTCACGCGAGCTTGTAAGTATTTAGAGCTGAAAGATCTGCGCTTTCATGACATGCGACATGACGGCATAAGCAGGCTTTTCGAAATGGACTGGGATATACCTAGGGTATCGAGCGTCTCAGGCCATCGTGACTGGAATTCGCTACGCCGGTACACGCACCTGCGAGGACGCGGTGACCCCTACCAGAGCTGGGGGTGGCTCAAAAAGATTGTGAACGCAGAAGTTGACCTTGGCGTACGCGTAAAACAGCACTAGCACAGCAATAAACCTCGCGGCGACGTTCCCGCGGCGAACCAAAAAATTGAAGAAAGACTTTTATTTTAAAAGTCTTTTTAATCTTGCGTAAATTTGGCTTAACTATAACTCAATTCACGCAGTTAAAAGCGCTACACCTCATTTGTCCTGAGAATGGAATCCCTCCGAGTAGGAACCATGGTGTCAATTGGCAGAGATGAAATCATCATATTCACTTTTCCTCTGACCAGAAACGTCAAGCAAAGCTCGACCAATTTACTTATGCACTTTTCAAACTTAACCTAACTGACTATTATTGTGCAGCTTAGTTCCTTAGCACCTTCGCTGAAACTAGGCTGCAGCATATGTTAACTTACGTGATCTACAACATTCTCATGGGAATTAATCCCAATCAAATCTATCAACTGAGAATCTGTCATATTACTACCGTCTGAAAACTGAATCTGCTTAACACCATTGTTAGGATAAAGAAGACTGTAGTCCAGCACGACCTGATCTCCTTCGATGCCGTCGGTAATCACCATACTATTGCCGGATGGAGTGGTTGTAACCGTCAATGACGCCGCTGTGATACCGGCGCCGAACTTCAGAACGGGCACGTCACCGGCGGCATATGCGTTATCTATCTCCAGGTAGCCATAACCAGCATTGTAGATAAAGGTGTCATTGCCACCGCCACCGTGGATCACATCCTGGCCGCCCTTGCCATCAAAGGTCTGGGCGCGAGCCGATCCATTCAGCGTGTCATTCCCGAAGGTCCCGGTCGAATTCTTGATCTCTAGCAGCTGATCCTTCATCGTGACAAGATCCTCAAACGCCAAGGAGCTGCCGTCAGAGAAC
>NZ_MTSB01000025.1 GCF_002093745.1 Pseudomonas graminis | reverse complement strand
AACGAATGTGAGTGGCAGGCCGGGCCTCTTCGCGGACAAGTCCGCTCCCACGCACTCATCTACCTCCACAAGTCCGCTCCCGTGGGAGTGGACTTGTCCACGAAGGCTGATTATCAAACAACGAATGTGAGTGGCAGGCCGGGCCTCTTCGCGGACAAGTCCGCTCCCACGCACCCATCAACCTCAACTCATCCGCTGCCGTGGGAGTGGACTTGTCCACGAAGACTGATTATCAAACAACGAATGTGGGCGGCAGGCCGGGCCTCTTCGCGGACAAGTCCGCTCCCACGCACTCATCAACCTCCACTCATCTGCTGCCGTGGGAGTGGACTTATCCACGAAGGCTGATTATCAAACAACGAATGTGGGTGGCAGGCCGGGCCTCTTCGCGGACAAGTCCGCTCCCACGCACTCATCTACCTCCACTCATCCGTTCCCAAGCCCCCATAAACCTCCACTCATCCGCTGCCGTATTACATGCTGTAAATCATTCCTCCGTTGATCCCGATATCAAGCGCTAACGTTCAACGTTGAAATGACTTTGAGGGCAAGGGAATGCATGTTTACTCTGCGTCACGACGTTTGCGTACGGGCCGATATTCCGAAATAGGCCAGGTGTACATGGTGACTTCAGTGACGCGAGGACGCGAACCTGTATTCGCCGATTTTCATCTCGGGCGCTTGCTGGTGCGAGAGCTGAGACGATGCGAAGAGCAGGAACAGGTCAAGTCGCTTGCCTGGGTCGTAATGCCTGACCACGTTCACTGGCTTTTTGAGCTCAAAAAGAATGATCTACCCAAGTTGATGCAACAACTTAAAGCACGCAGTTCGATCGCCATCGGAAAAATCAGAGCGCAGCCCCACACCCTATGGCAGTCCGGGTATCACGACCAGGCTGTGCGCAATGAGCAGGACATGGTCGGTCTGGCTCGCTACATCGTCGCAAATCCGCTGCGTGCAGGGCTGGTGAGCAAGATAGGGGATTATCCCTTGTGGGATGCGGTCTGGATTTGAACCCACATCCACACGTTACGCCGTTTCAATGGCGCAACAGTTTGCGCAGTGGCACGCCATCTTTCATGACCGGGGATTTGATGACGATGTAGCTGAAGTACTTGGAGATGCCGATGTTCTTGTCCAGCAGTTCTTCGATCACTTCCTGGTAATGCTGAATGCTGCGGGTCATGAAGCGCACCAGGTAGTCGTAGCCGCCACTGATTAGATGGCATTCCAGCACTTCGTCCACATGGCGAATATTGGCTTCGAATTTGGCGAAGTCTTCACGCTTGTGGTCGCTCAGGGAGATTTCCGTGAACACGGTGACCGATTCAGTGATTTTTGCGAGATTCAGGTGCGCCTTGTAGCTGGAGATGTAACCCGCCGACTCAAGACGTTTGACACGTTGCAGGCAAGGGCTCGCGGAAAGCCCGACGGCGTCGGCCAGGCTGACGTTGGTCATGCGCCCGTCTTTCTGGAGTTCTACCAGGATATTGATATCAATCCGATCCAGTTTGACCAAGCCTTCCATTACCTACCTCATGCATTGCCATTCACGTTGCCTACCTTCTAGCAAAATCAGCGCCGTAAAGACAGCTGATGCTGAGCAACGAGATCCGCCATGCTGTTGATGCAGAGGTCAGCCGTGCATGGCTGATTGTGCTGTTCACGACCACGACGGATCAGGCACAGGCCGCCGGTCGCCAGCGCGGAGGCCGGAGGGCGGGACACGCGCAGGGTTTCTCCGGGAGCAAGATCCATGTCGGCGAGCCAGCGTGGATCGTCCAGTGGGTGCGTGGTCAACGACAGCAGGCTGTCAGGCTCAAGCCCCAACCGCTCGCACAAAATGCCGCGATCCTGCAAGTCGCGGTCGGCGTAGACCAGCAATCGGTAGAACTTGCGCAGGTAGAGCATCGCGCCCGGTGCGTCCTCGAACAGCGTCCAGTTCGGCACCGAGCGGGCGAAGGTCATGCCCTCTTCCCAACTGGCCTTGATGCCAAGGCGCTCGGCCAGCTGACGATGCGCAAAACACAGCAGACCGCTGAAACCCAGCTCGCCAAAGCGTGGATACAGCGTATCGATGACCTCGTTGAACTCGGTCATCATCCGGTCTTTGTCCGGTGTACCCACGCCGTTATCCAGCAAGGGCTGCAACGCCGACCAGATACCTGAATCACGATCCACCAGTACTTCATCGCAGTCGATCAACAGTGCGCGGTAATCAATAAGCCCCATGGCTGGCAACGTCTCCATTCAGTGATCCCAGCACCCGCAACCGCGGCGTCTGACGACAACCGCGATCACGCCTGTGCTTAGCTGGATTTCAATACTCGTGCCAAGGCGGCATCGAGAATGGTCAGCGCTTCATCGATCTGCTGCTCAGTGGTCACCAGAGGTGCCAGGAAGCGCAACACGTTGCGATAAACGCCACACTTGATCACCAACAGACCGCCGATGCGCGCCTGATCGATGACCTTCTGATTGAGGTCGGCGTCCGGGCTGCGCGCGGCGTCGTTCTTGACCATTTCCATGGCCAGCATGAAGCCGGTGCCGCGCACATCGCCGATGCAGCTGTAACGATGCTTGAGCTTGAGCAAACCTGCGCGCAAGTGCTCGCCCAATTGTTCGCCACGCGCCAGCAGGTTGTCCTGCTCATAGGTATCGATCACCGCCAGCGCAGCGGCGCAGGACAGCGCATTGCCGCCGTAAGTGCCCCCCAGGCCGCCCGGAAGCGGTGCGTCCATGATCTCGGCACGCCCGACCACGCCCGACAACGGCATCCCGCCCGCGAGGCTTTTGGCAACGGTGACCAGGTCAGGCTGGATGCCGGAGTGTTCGAAACCGAACCACTTGCCGGTACGACCGAAACCGGTCTGGATCTCATCGAGAATCAGCACGATGCCATGTTGTTCGGTCAGAGCACGCAAGGCTTTGAGGAATTCGACCGGCGCGGTCAGGAAGCCACCGTCGCCCTGCACAGGCTCGATCAGGATGGCTGCCACACGATCCGGTGCAACCTGAGTCGCCAGCAGCTCATGCAGCGCCGCCAGCGCCACCTCGGTGGTCACGCCGCGGTACTCGTTCGGGTAAGGCGTGTGGAACACTTCAGGCGCCATCGGGCCGAAGTTCTGCTTGTACGGCTGGCTCATGCCGGTCAGCGTCGTGCCCAGCAGCGTACGGCCGTGAAAGCCGCCGCGAAACGAGATGATCGCCGGGCGATTGGTGTGGGCGCGGGCGATTTTCACCGCGTTTTCCACCGCTTCGGCACCGGAGGTGAAGAACACCGCTTTGTGATCGATACCACTCTGACCGGCGATGATCAGGCTCAGGCGTTTGGCCAGGTCGACGTAGGGCTGATAGGACGCCACCTGAAAACAGGCGTGGGTGACCTTGGTCAGTTGGGCCTGGATCGCCTTGACCACGTTCGGATGGTTGTGACCAATGTTCAAGACGCCAATGCCGCCCACGAAATCCAGGTAGCGCTTGCCATCGACGTCCCACAATTCGGAACCCAGAGCGCGGTCGATGACCAACGGGTGGGCCGTGACAATGCCACGCGGCACAAACTGATCGCGCTGACGAAGCAGATGAGGGGTATCGTCGACTTTGCTGTTCATGGTTTTACCTATCATGGGCCAGGCAGCCGGCGGGGTGGCTGCGATGGTGTTCAGGTTAAGCGTTCAGCGAAATGATCTACGCCGAACTTCGCCCCTCAGAAGTCCATATCGACTGTTTTTCCCCTCACAAACGGCAGATTCCTTCATGCCCCGCGAGCACCACGCAATCTGCCGGGCAACGCTGCTTTTCAGGCGCTGCAACGCTCTGTAAACGGGCGTTTCGACAGATCCTGCTCCCGATTTGCGGCATGATGGGGCTCCACTTTCATGCTCAGGAAATGCCCATGCCCGCCCTGCTCTACAAAGCCGATCCCGCACGCGCCGAACGCTGGCGCGTCCTGTTTGCCGAGCACGCACCTGACATCGAATGGCGGGTATGGCCGGACATCGGCGACCCGGCCGACATCCACTACCTGGGCGCCTGGCTGGCACCTGACGATCTGCAGGAGTTGCTGCCGAACCTGAAAGTGCTGTTTGCCCTGTCAGCCGGTGTGGATCAACTGGACCTGAGCCGCATTCCAAAATCCCTGCCGGTGGTTCGCCTGCTGGACCCGGGCATCAGCCACGGGATGTGCGAGTACGCGACCTTTGCGGTGCTGAGCCTGCATAGGGAGATGTTGCGTTATCGACAGCAGCAGGTTGAAGGGCTCTGGAAAGCCCAGCCATTGATACCGGCGCACAAGCGTCGGGTCGGCGTGATGGGCCTGGGCTTGCAAGCGCAGCATATTCTGTCGAGTCTCAAACCGTTCGGTTTCGAGCTGTCAGGCTGGGCACGCAGCGCGCATCAGGTCGAAGGCGTGATGTGCTACGCGGGTGAAGAGCAGCTCGGTGAGTTTCTCGCCCAGTGCGACATTCTGCTGTGTGTATTGCCGCTGACCGGGCAGACCGAAGGCATCCTCAACCGTCAGCTGTTTGATCGATTGCCCAAAGGGGCTGCGTTGATCAACATGGGCCGTGGCGGACATCTGGTGGAGGCCGACCTGCTTGAAGCGCTGGACAGCGGCCAACTGAGCGCTGCCGTGCTGGATGTGCTGAAGCAGGAGCCAGCACCGGCCGACCATCCGTTCTGGAAACATCCGAAAATCCTGCTGACGCCGCACGTCGCGGCCATGACCCAACCGGAAAGCGCCTTCCCCGGGCTGCTCGACAATATCCGCCGCTTTGAGCGCGGTGAAGCGATGCAAGGCCAGGTGGATCGCGGGCAGGGTTATTAGCTGATTATCGTGCCGACGCGGAGCACTCATCGTTATACACACGTCCGCTTTTGATTCTGGCCGGAGGCCGTGGGAGCGAACGTGTTCGCGAAAGGGTTAGTGTGACCGCCGAAAATGCATCGACTGACACACCGTCTTCGCGAACAAGTTCGCTCCCACGCCCTTCGGGCAGAAGCCTTGAAGCCCTTTATTCCGGGCGCTCCAAGGCTTGTATAACGATGAGCCTGGAGCATGGGCACGAGAGTGAGCGAACACGTTTGCCCTCACGCCCTTCGGGCAGAAGCCTTGAAGCCCTTTATTTCGGGCGCTCCAGGGCTTGTGTATGACGATGTGCCTGGAGCATGGGCACGAGAGTCAGTTGTACTGCGCTGCTACAACCCACCCACATGAAACGCTTTCACTTCCAGGTATTCATCCAGGCCGTAGCTGGAGCCTTCGCGGCCCAGGCCGGATTGTTTGATGCCGCCGAACGGGGCGACTTCCATTGAGATGATGCCGGTGTTGAGGCCGACCATGCCAAACTCCAGCGCCTCGCCGAAACGCCATGAACGGCGCAGGTCCTGGGTGAAGTAATAAGCACCCAGACCGTAGGGTGTGGCGTTGGCCAGTGCGAGGGCCTCGGCTTCGTCGGTGAAGCGCATGAGCGGAGCGACCGGGCCGAACGTTTCTTCGTTGGCCAGCAGCATGCCCGCATGGGTATCGCCCAACACTGTCGGCTGGACAAACTGGCTGTCGCCTGTCGGACGCTCGCCATGCAGCAGCGTCGCGCCCTGGCTCAGCGCATCATCAATGTGCCGGGCCACTTTGCTGACGGCTGCCGGGTTGATCAGCGGGCCAATCGTCACGCCCTCTTCCAGACCGTTGCCGACCTTGAGTTTGGCGACTTCTTCCACCAGACGTGCAGCGAAACGATCATAAATGCCGTTCTGCACCAGAATCCGGTTGGCGCACACGCACGTCTGCCCGGCGTTGCGGAACTTGCTGAGCATGATGCCCGCCACCGCCTGCTCCAGATCGGCATCATCGAAGACGATAAACGGCGCGTTGCCGCCCAGTTCCAGGCTCAGGCGCTTGATGTGTTCGGCGCTCTGGCGCATCAGCAGACGGCCGACCGCGGTGGAACCGGTGAAGGAAATCTTGCGCACCACCGGGTTGCCGGTCAGCTCTTCGCCAATGCCAGCGGGCATGCCGGTGACCACGTTGAAGACGCCAGCCGGAATGCCCACACGCTCGGCCAGCACGGCCAGGGCCAAGGCCGACAACGGCGTGAGGTCCGAAGGTTTGACGATGATCGGGCAGCCCGCGGCCAGAGCCGGCGCGCATTTGCGGGTGATCATCGCGTTGGGGAAGTTCCACGGCGTGATTGCCGCGCAGACACCGACGGGCTGCTTGAGCGTCATCAAGCGACGATCCGCGCTGGGTGTCGGAATGGTTTCGCCGTAGGCACGACGCGCTTCTTCAGCGAACCATTTGACGAAGCTGGCGCCGTAGCGGATCTCGCCACGCGCCTCGTTCAGTGGCTTGCCCTGCTCGAGTGTCATGATCAATGCCAGGTCTTCGACGTTGTCGAGCATCGCCTGATGCCAACGCTCCAGCAGCGCCGCACGCTCGGCGGCAGGACGCGCACGCCACGCCGGCCAGGCGCGGTCGGCGGCTTCGACGGCACGACGGGTTTCTGGACCTTGCAGGGCCGGCACACGGGCGAGCGTTTCGCCGGTTGCCGGGTCGGTGATGGTCAACGCCGCACCGTCGTCGGCGCTGATCCACTGGCCATCCACATAGGCGCGTTCTACCAGCAGGCTGGGGTCTTTCAACTGATTCTTGAGCATGGTCGAGTCCTGTTTCGGGATACCTGCCAGTCTAGGCAGACGCCGCAGTCCAGGATGCTGAAAGCAGGATAACGGCAGCGTCCGATGCTGAAATTGACGCCCGGACGGCAGCCTCTACTGCTTCAGCGAGCCCAGCAGGCTTTGCAAAAACCGCTCGCCCGCGTCCATCTGGCTCTCGTCGATAAACTCGTCCGGCTTGTGCGCCTGCTCGATAGAACCTGGCCCGCAAACCACCACCGGCACGTTGAGCCGTCCGGCGAACAGCCCGCCTTCAGTGCCATAGGACACCTTGACGTGCTGCGTGCCGGGTTCGGCGAAGGCATGCAGCATGCGCACCGCTTCCACACTGGGGTGGGTCTCCAGCGCCGGGTACTCGTTCATGACTTCGATCTCGATGGCGGCCACGCCTGACAGCTGACGCGCCTCGCGGACCAGCACTTCGGCGCGCTCGCGCAATTGCTCCAGTAACCGTTCGGGATTGTCCCCGGGCAGGTTCCGGTATTCGAATTCCATCGTGCAAAGATTAGGCACAATGTTCAGCGCCTTGCCGCCATCGATACGTCCGATGTGTACCGTGCTGTAAGGGATGTCATAGCCCTCGTCGCGCGCGCCCTGCTGCTCGATCTGTTTCTGACTCTTGCGCAGTTCGGCAATGAAATCACTCGCCAGATGAATCGCATTGACCGCCCGGGGCGCCAGTGAAGAATGCGCTTCCTGCCCCCGGCAGAAGGTGCGGTACGAAGCTTTGCCTTTGTGCCCGACCGCGAACTGCATCAGGGTCGGCTCGCCCACCACGCACAGAAACGGACGCACTGGCGCCAGATGCAACACATCCAGCAGCCGTCGCACACCGACGCAGCCGATTTCTTCATCGTGGGATAAAGCCAGTTGCAGCGGACGGATCAGCGTCATGTCCGCCGCATCGAGCATGGCGTCGATGGCCAGGGCGATAAACCCTTTCATGTCGCAGGTGCCGCGCCCGTAGATACACCCGTCGCGCAGCGTCGCCTGAAACGGTGGCAGGGTCCACGCCTGGCCAGCAGCCGGCACCACATCGGTGTGTCCGGAAAGCAGCACGCCCGGCACGTCACGCGGGCCGGTGCTGGCGAACAGGTTGGCCTTCTTGCCGGTCTCGTCCTTGACGATCAACGACTCGATGCCCTTGCTGGCCAGCAGCTCACGGACGTATTCGATCAGCGCCATGTTCGGCTCCGACGACACGGTGTCGAAGGCAATCAACCGCTTGAGGATTTCCAGTACACGGGGGCTCATGAGGCTTTACTCGCTGGTGCTGTGACGAGGTCGAAACGGCGAATGTCGAACGGGCTGATCGAGGTGCTGGTGGTGCCGGTGCTGATCAGTTCGGCCATCACGTCGCCCACGCCCGGGCCGAGCTGAAAACCGTGACCGCAGAAACCGAACGCGTAAAAAAGACCATCGACCTTGCCGCTGCGGCCTATCACCGGCAGTGAATCCGGTGTGTAGCCTTCGATCCCGCTCCACACGCGGATGATGTTCAGATTACCGACGCCGGGCAGCAGGCGACGCATCTGCTGCACCTGATTGATGATGCTGCGCGGCTCGACATAGGCGCGGCGATTGACCATGTCCGGCTTGCTGCGAAAGCCACCCCCGATGATGATGTTGCCGCGCGCGATCTGCCGGAAATAGATCACTTCGTGAGGGATTTTGGTGAACACGCCGATCACCGTCGGCAGCGCGTAAGGCACCGGCTCGGTGACGGCCATCTGCGGGCCATTGGTCTCCAGCGGGACCGGTTCGCCGAATTGCGCAGAGAGCTTCTGGCCCCACGCGCCGGCAGTAATCAGCAGTTGGTCCGCGGTGAAAATGTGGCCTTGCGTGGTGGTGACTTCAAACACGCCACCGACTTTTTCAACGTGAGCCACCTCAGTGCGTTCTTCGATCCGCGCCCCGGCACGAATGGCAGCACGCGCAAAGGCTGGCGCCGCCAGACGCGGGTTCGCGTGACCGTCGTGCGGGGCATAGGAGCCGCCTTTCACGTCCGGGCCGAGAAACGGAAAGCGTTCGTGCAGTTCTTTGCCACGGTAGACTTTCAGGTCCAGTTCCCGCGCTTCCGGGGCCGCTGCATAGGCCTCCAGCTCGGGAATTTCGTCTTCACGATAGCAGACGCGCATGTGACCGCTGGGCAGGAATTCCAGGTCTTCACCGATCAGTTGCGGCAGCTTCTGCCACAACGCTCTGGAACGATTGGCGAGTTCCAGTTGCCCCAAGTGACGACCCTGACGCCGCACGTTGCCGAAGTTCACGCCACTGGCGTACTGGCCGATCACGTCGCGCTCCAGCAGCGTCACCGACTTGCCGTGCTGACGCAGAAAAAACGCCGACGCAGCGCCCATGAAACCACCACCGATAATCAGCACATCGACTTTAGGCTGTCTCATGACGTCACCTCGTCCACCAACATCGACAACGGTTTGACGGGCGCCTGACCCCGCTGACGACCGACCTGCTCGACCGGCACACCGGCTTCGGCTGCAATCACTTCGGCACCGGCCTGCGAGCAATAACGGCCCTGACAACGGCCCATGCCGACCCGACTGAACGCCTTGGCGCGGTTGACTTCACACGCGCCTTTTTCACGCACGACGCCACGCAGTTCGCCCGCGCTGATCATTTCACAGCGGCAGACAATCGCTTCGTCCGGCAGCGCAGCGGCCTGAGCGGCAGGCCACGGGAAGGCTTCGGCGAGCCCGACGCGAAAGCGGTCCATGACGACGAGATTCTTGCGCACGGCTTCGCGCCGCGTGTTATCCACAGGCCGGCCAAGGTCGTCCAGCAGCGCCATCGCCGCCAGCCGCCCCGCTTGCTCGGCGGCGTCGGCACCGCGAATCTTCGCGCCGTCGCCAGCGGCGTAAACACCTTTGACCGACGTGCGACCTTCTTCGTCGACCGCCAGCACCCACTGCCCGGACGCTTCATCGAAGCGCAGACCGCATCCGGCCAGATCGGCCAGTTGAGTTTCCGGACGCAGGTGATACCCCAGCGCCAGTGCATCGCAATCGACGGTCAGCGCATTGCCGTTGGCGAGTGTTACCCGAACGCCGGTCACGCCATCCTGTTCGCTGCCTAGAATTTCTTCGGGCTGCACGCCCAGATGCACCGGCACCTTGGCGCTGTACAACTGCGCCAGCAGCTTCATGCCGTTTAACAGCAGCCCAGGACGCGCCAGCAATTTGGGCATCGCGCCGAGGCGCTTGCTGAAGGGCGAGGTGTCGAGCACGGCAGCCACATCGGCACCGGCTTTGACGTACTGGCTGGCGACCAGATAGAGCAACGGGCCGCTGCCCATGAAGACCACGCGGCTGCCAATGGAAACCGACTGTGCCTTGAGCGCAATCTGCGAGCCGCCCAGGCTGTAGGTGCCTGCCAGCTGCCAGCCTTTGATCGGCATCAATCGGTCGGTAGCACCGGCGCACAGCATCAGCGCGTCGTATTCGACCACCGTGTGTACGCCCTGGCTGGCACAGCACAGCTCGCCTTGCGTCAGGTTCCAGGCCAGGGTGTCAGGACGATAGTCGATCTGCGTGCGCAGACGGTCGAAGCTTTCGTGCAGGTCGCGCGCCTTGGTCGCTTCGGTGCCGTACAGCGCCGAGTAATCACGCTTGAAGCCTTCCGGCTGGCGACGATAGATCTGCCCGCCGTCGCGCCGGTTCTCGTCGATCAGGATCGGTTTGATGCCCGCCGCCAGCAGGGTTTCCGCACAACGGGTGCCCGCCGGGCCAGCGCCGATGATGACGACTCTCGGGCTGGCAGGGTTCTGAACATCTAACCGTGAAGAAGTGGCCATTTCGCCTCCGGCTGGGTGGTGACGATGTCGAGTCCGTCGCGGACTTCGTTGGAGCAGGCGCGCAGCCGCTCGCCGCTGCGGGTCCAGACCCAGCAATCCTGACAGGCGCCCATCAGGCAGAAGCCGGCACGCCGTCCGGGGTCGAACTCGGACTGGCGCAGCGCGGCTTTGCGGGTCAGCAGCGCAACCATCAGGGTGTCGCCCTGCAAGGCTTCGATGGGCGCACCGTCGACCACCAGGCTCACGACCGGACGATCACGCTCGCCCAGCCTCACAAAACGGCCACTCATGCGTAGGCTCCTGCGGTCATAGGGTTCAGGTCTGCTTGCACGGCCTCAAGCTCGTCGCTGTTGCGATGGCAAAGGATTTCACTGCCGCCTGCAATCAGGCGACGATCCGGCGCAGTCTTGTTGCACACCCCTTCAACACGGGACGGGCAGCGATTGAGAAAGGTACACAGCTCCGGCGTGTTGGCCGGCGCGCTGATGGGCGGCAGCTTGCCGGTAGTCACGCCACAGCTCTCCAGCCAGCCTTGACGCAGCTCCGGCACCGAATGCACCAGCAGGTCGGTGTAAGGGTGGAACGGCACGCGACTGAACGCCTCACGGCTGCCCTCTTCGACCTTGTGGCCGCTGTACATCACCACGATGTCGTCGCACAGGGCGCGCACCGTGGAAATGTCGTGGCTGATAAACAGGTAAGACACACCCAGCTTGCGACGCAATTCACCGAGCAGTTCAAGGATGCAGGCACCGACCACGGTATCCAGCGCCGAGGTCACTTCATCACAGAGAATCAGGTCTGGCTTGGCCGCCAGGGCGCGGGCCAGGTTGACGCGTTGTTTCTGCCCGCCCGACAGTTCATTGGGACGCCGCTCGGCCAGTTCGCGAGGCAGACGCACCAGGTCCATCAGTTCGTCGATACGCTCGCGAAGCGCCTTGCCCTTGAGGCCGAAATACATTTTCAGCGGTCGGGCGAGAATCGCACTGACGCTGTGCATCGGGTTGAGCGCAGTGTCGGCATTCTGGAACACCATCTGAATGCGCCGGAACTGCTCTTCGGTGCGACCGGTCAGCGAGCCGGACAATTCGGCACCGTCGAACGTCAGGCTGCCGTGGGCCGGGTCCAGCAGACCGGCAACCACACGGGCCAGGGTCGACTTGCCCGAACCGGATTCGCCAATCACGCCCACGGCCTGGCCACGGCGGATGGTCAGGTCGATGTCTTCCAGCACGCGAATCATCGGCATGCCTTGCAGGTTCTTTTTGCCGTAGCCCGCGGTCAGGCCCTTGATGGTCAACAGCGTGGTGTCTTTGACCACCTCGCTGGCCGGGGTCAGTATCCTGTCCGGGCGCGCCGCCGCCAGCAGGCTGCGGCTATAGGCCTCTTCGGGACCGCTGAGCAGCGCGGCGGTGCTGCTGGTTTCGACAATCTGCCCACCGTTGAGCACGACAATCTGGTCGGCCATCTGCGCCACGACAGCCAGGTCGTGAGAAACATAGACCGCCGTCGCGCCACGCTCGCGGACCACCCGCTTGAACGCGCGCAGCACATCGATCTGCGTCGTGACGTCCAGCGCGGTGGTCGGTTCGTCGAGGATCACCAGCAACGGATCGCTGATCAGCGCCATCGCCGCCATGACCCGCTGCAATTGGCCGCCCGACACCTGGTGCGGGTAACGCCGACCGATGGTTTCAGGGTTGGGCAACGCCAGGTCGCGGAACAGTTCAACAGCCTTGGCTTCCAGCGCTGCACGCGTGCCAAGACCATGAATCAGCGCACCTTCGATCACCTGATCAATCAGTTTTTTCGCCGGGTTGAACGCCGCTGCCGCGCTTTGTGCGATATACGAAACACGGTTGCCGCGCAGGCCCTGCAACTGGCTTTCCGGCAGGCTGAGCATGTCGTGCTCGCCCACCTGAACCACGCCGCCGGCCAGTTTGCAGCCGCGCCGGGCATAACCCAGCAGCGCCAGCGCGATGGTGGTCTTGCCGGAGCCGGACTCGCCGATCAACGCCAGCACCTCGCCCTTTTCCAGCGAGAAGCTGACGCCTTTGACGATCTCCAGTTCGCCGTGATCGCCATCGGCGACCACACGCAGGTCCTGCACTCGAATCAACTGGCTCATCTCAATGCCCTCCCGAGCGGCGACCGCGCCGTGAGGCCAACCGGTCGATGAACAGGTTGACGCCGATGGTCAGCGTGCCGATCGCCAGCGCAGGGATCACGATGGCCGGGGCGCCCTGACTGAGGCCACCGATGTTCTCGCGCACCAATGAACCCAGGTCCGCATCGGGCGGTTGCACGCCCAGCCCGAGGAAGCTCATGCCGCTGAGCAGCAACACGATGAAACCGAACCGCAGGCCCAAGTCCGTCATGACCGGGTTGAGCATGTTCGGCAGGATCTCCCGACAGGCGATATACACGCGACCTTCACCCCGCGTACGCGCCACTTGCACGTATTCCAGCGCCTCGATATTCACCGCCATGCTGCGCGCGATACGGAAGGCGCCCGGCGTGTAACTGAGCACTGCCGTGCAGATCAGCAGCACTTCGGACGAGCCGAACGCCGACACCATGATCAGCGCCAGCATCTTGCTCGGGATCGAAATGAACGCGTCCATCAGACGGCTGATAATTTCGTCCAGCCATTTGGGCGCGACCACCGACAGCAGCGCACACAGCGTACCAATGCCGCTGGCCAGTACGGCAGAGATCAACGCCAGACCCACAGTGAAGCGCGCGCCGACCAACACTCGGCTGAGCATGTCGCGGCCCAAGTAGTCCGTGCCGAACGGGTACGCCGCGCTCATGTTTTCAAACATGTTGTCGGACACCACTTCACCCACGGGATGCGGCGCAAGCCAGGGGCCGAACAGCGCGACCATCAGCCAGATGAAGCACACCGTCGCGCCCAGCAGGCCCAGCCACGAGGTCGGGCGGGCTACTTTTTTGCGTGGCACCGGTTCCGGCGCAACAGGCATCGATTTCTCAATGAATTCAGTCATTGGGTTCTCAGCCTCGGGTTGGAAAGAATTGCACACAGGTCGGCCATCAGCACCAGACCCAGGTAAGCGGAACAGAACAGCATGGTGCAGCCTTGAACCAGCGCCATGTCGCGGTTGGTCACGGCGTCGACCATCAGGCTGGCAATGCCGGGGTAGTTGAAGATGGTTTCAACGATAACCACCCCGCCCAGCAGGTAAGACAGGCTCAGCGCCACCGCATTGACGATTGGCCCGATGGCATTCGGCAGGGCGTGACGCAAGACGATACGAACCGGCCCGACGCCCTTGAGGCGGGCCATTTCCACGTACGGGCTGTCCAGTTGATCGATGACCGCAGCGCGGGTCATGCGCGCCATCTGCGCCACGATCACGCAGCACAGGGTCATCACCGGCAACGCGTAAGTGCGCATGAACTGCCAGGGCGAGCTGACATCACCGCCATAGGACAAGGCCGACAGCCAGCCCAGGTTGACGGCAAAAATCAGCACGGCCAGCGTGGCCACCAGAAACTCGGGCACCGCCACCAGCGTCAGCGTAATGAAATTCAGCGCGCCATCGAGGCGGCTGCCGCGGTACATCGCGGCACCGATGCCCAGTGCCAGCGCGACCGGCACCGACACCAGCGCGGTGGTGGCCGACAGCATCAGGGTCTTCGGAAAGCGTCCGGCAATCAGGTCGGAAACCGGCATCGCGTTGGACACCGATTCACCGAAGTTGCCACCGAGCAGGTCGGTCAGCCAATGCAGATAACGCACCACGCCGGGTTGATCCAGGCCCAGTTTTGTACGCAATGCCGCGACCTGTTCAGGCGTCGCGAATTGCCCAAGAGCCTGTTGCGCCGCGTCCCCAGGCAGCACCGCCGTAATGGCGAAGACCACGATGGAAACGATCAACAACGTCACAATCGCCGCGCCGAAGCGCTGCACGATCAACCAGAGTGTGTTGCTATTCATCTGCATCCTCCCGCTCGATCCAGCGTTGCATTTACGCGTCCAGCCACACCTGCTCGCTGAACATGTAGCCCATGAAGCCGCCCAGCGGATTGCTGGAGTAGCCCTGGATACGCTTGTCCACGCCATCGATGTTGCTGATGAATACCGGAATGCCGATGCCGCAGTTCTGGCTGACCAGTGCCTGCATGTCGCCATACATTTTGCTGCGCTTGGCGTCGTCGGTTTCGCCACGGGCCAGCAGCAGCAACTGGTCGAACTGGTCATTCTTCCAGCCGGACTCGTTCCACGGTGCGGTGGACTGGAAGAACTGCGAGAAGATCACGTCGGCGTTCGGTCGCGGGTTGATGTTGCCGAAGCTCAGCGGGTGCTTCATCCAGTGGTTGGACCAGTAGCCATCGCTTGGCAGACGGTTGACGTTGAGGGTCAGACCGGCCTGTTTAGCGGACTGTTGCAGCAGCACGGCGATGTCCACCGAACCGGTCGCAGCCGGCGATGCCGCCACGGCCATAGTGATCTTTTCCATGCCGGCTTTCTTGAGCAGGAATTTGGCTTTTTCAGGATCGTAGGCACGCTGCGGCAGATCCGCGTTGAAGTAGCGCGAGCCGGGTGAGATCGGATGGTCATTGCCCACCCGGGCGTAGCCGCGGAACACCGCTGATTTGACCTGTTCACGGTCCAGCAGGTATTTCATGGCCTCGGTGAATTCCGGGCTCTTGCCGGGCATCTGGTCCTGACGAATGATCAGGTCGGTGTAGTTGCCGGACGGCGCGTCCACAACCCGGTGCGTGGCGCTCGCCGCGATACGCGACGTCGAACGCGGGTTGACCTCGTTGATCATGTGAACATCGCCGGACAGCAGCGCGTTGACCCGCGATGGCTCATCGGCAATGGCGATGAATTCGATCTCGTCGAGGTACGGCAGGCCCGGTTTCCAGTAATTGGGGTTACGCGCACTGACCGAACGCACGCCAGGGTTGAACTCCTTGACGGTGAACGGGCCGGTGCCGATGCCTTTGCTGAAGTCGGTGGTGCCTTCGGGCACGATCAGCAAATGCGAGACCGCGAGGATCGACGGCAGCTCGGCGTTCGGCGAGCTGAGGGTGATCTGCACTTCCAGCGGGCCAGTGGCTTTGATCTCGGAAAACTGCGCCATCAGTGGCAGCACTTTCGAGCCGGTGGCCGGGTCCTTGTGACGGGACAGGGAGAACACCACGTCGCCCGCGCTCAGCGCCTTGCCGTTGTGGAAAGTCACACCCTGACGCAGGGTCACGGTCCAGACCGTCGCGTTGTCGCTTTCGATCTTCTCGGCCAGTTCCATGTGCGGAACCAGATGGCTGTCGAAGCGGGTCAGACCGTTGTAGAACATGAAATGGCGAACGTAGTCGGTGGACAGCGCACCCTTGGCCGGGTCCAGCGTATCAGCCGTCGAGCTGGACATGCCGGCCACACGGATACGACCGCCTGGCTTGCCTTTTACCGGAGCGTCCGCGTCATCGGCAAACACCTTGCCCGCGGCGCTGAACAGGCTGCTGGAGCCTGCCGCAACCACACCTGCAACACCCAGCATGCGCAATGCATCGCGACGCGACAGACCGCGATTGAGCCCTTCGAAAACCCGCAGGCTGTCTTCACCTGTGATCAACGTGGAGTCGTTTTTCTTGTCAGTCATATCAGTTCTACCTGTCGAAAAGGGGAAATTCCGAGTTGCTCACGGTTGGCCGGAGCGTCCTTCATGCACACACGACGACGGTCAAACAAAAACTCAGTGGCGGCTGTCCTGATAGCGGTAATAAGCGCCGACCAGAGGCAGAAACCAGGGCTTGCCGAAATGGCCAGGAATGGCTGGCCAGCTCAGGTCTTTCCAGGGGTTGGCCTGCGCCTTGCCTTCCATGACCTCGGCCATCACCTGCCCCATGTGAACCGACATCTGCACGCCGTGACCGCTGTAGCCCATCGAGTAGAAGACGCCGTCGTGTTCGCCTGCACGCGGCAAACGGTCGGAGGTCATGTCCACCAGACCACCCCAGCAGTAATCGACTTTAATGTGGGCCAGTTGCGGAAACATCTGCACCATCGCCGCCTGCAGCACCTTGCCGCTTTTGGCATCGGAACTGCTGTTGGACATTGCAAAGCGCGCCCGCCCGCCAAACAGCAAACGGTTATCCGGGGTAAGACGGAAATAGTTGCCGATCAAGCGGCTGGTGACGTAGGAACGCTGGTGGGGGAACAACTGGTTGATCAGCGCCTGCGGCAGCACTTCGGTGACGATCACGAAGCTACCGACCGGGACGATGCGACGGCGATACCAGCCCAACCCGCCGTGCTGGCAGGCTCCGGTGGCGAGCAGCACCTGCCCGGCCTGAATAGAGCCTTTCGAGGTGTTGACCACGAAGCCACCTCGATTGGCCTTCCAGTCCTTGACCTTGGCGTCCTGATACATCCGCGCGCCATGACGCACGGCAGCGTCAGCCAGCCCCAGGCCAAACCGACCGACGTGCATCTGCACGCCGTTGCGCTGCAACAGGCCGCCGTGGAATTCGGCTGAATCGATCTCGGCGCGCACGTCCTGAGCCGACAGCAGCTCCACATCGGGATCGACTTCACGACGAATCAGCTCGCAGGTGCGCGCCAGCCCTTCGTAATGCCCTGGCTTGGCGGCCAGTTTGAGCTTGCCGTTACGCTTGATGTCGCAGGCAATGTTTTCCTGCTCGACCACCGTGACGACGCTCTGCACCGCGCTTTCGTAAGCCTTGTAATACTCACGCGCCTGATCGGCGCCCAGGGTCGCGCTCAACGACGCGTAGTCCTGGGCCACGCCGGTGTTGCACTGCCCGCCGTTGCGGCCAGACGCCTCACCGATCACCCGACCGGATTCCAGAACCACCACGCTGGCACCTTTCAAGGCCAATGCACGCGCTGCCGAGAGACCGGTAAAACCGCCACCGACCACCACCACGTCAGCCTGCCCCTCCACTGCGCCGTCCCGGGCACCGGTAAAGTCTGGAGCTGTGTCGAGCCAGTAGGACTCACTGCGCATTCTGTTCCCCTTGTCACTCATGGAAGAGCACCTTGAAAAATGCCGGTGTCGCCCGGTTTGCCCGCCTTAGAGGCCGACCAGCCCGGCCAGTCCGCCGATGTCCGGGATCTGGTGGTATTCGTAGAAACTGTTCGCCGGCTGTTCGTGACCGCGTGCCACGAAGGCCTTGTTCTTGATTTTCATGTCGTGCGCGGAGAACAGGTCGTAACGGAAGCTGGAAGACACATGCAAGATGTCTTCCGGGCCGCAACCCAGGTTGTCGAGCATGAATTCGAAAGCGGCCAGGCGCGGCTTGTAGACCTTGGCCTGATCAGCGGTGAAGACCTTGTGGAAAGGAGCGCCGAGCTTTTCGACGTTGGACATGATCTGGCTGTCGCTGGCGTTGGAAAAGATCACCAACGGGATCTTGTCGGCGATTTTCGACAGGCCGGCCGGTACATCTGCATGCGGACCCCAGGTCGGCACAGCGTCGTAATACAGCTGGCCTTCTTCGCGGTATTCAACGTTCCAGCGCTTGCACGTACGGGACAGTGCCACTTTCAGGATTTCGTCATAAGGCATCCAGTCACCCATGACCTGGTCCAGACGATACGCCGAGAAGTCCCGGACGAACTGGTCCATTTGTTCAGCCGGAACGCGGTCGGCGAAAAGCTCGCGCGTCATGGTGCCCATGTGGAAGTTGGTCAAGGTGCCGTAGCAGTCGAACGTAATGAATTTTGGTCGAAGAAAGCTCATTGTGTGCGGTCCTGAAGGTTCGTTGAGGTCATGGCATGACGAGCAGTCCGACCTCGTCTCAAGGGCGGTGATGCACGCTGCAGCACACCCTCATTACAACACCGTGAAATCAGCATATGGCGTTAAAAGTGATGGCTGCTTGATAGAAACCACCGTTTTAAGGTGCGCGCTCAGCAGACTTTGCGGGGCGCTCCAGCCTTGGGCAAGCCCCCGTTTTTAGCGCTTTTTTGACCCTTTTCAGGGCGCTCAGGCTCAAAATCGGGGGTTTGCGCCGCAGAAACTGCGCCCGTACGCTGATCCGCCAGGAAGCGAAATCCCGCTGCTATATAAAGAGCTTTATCCGCGCAGAAAACCACAAGCATTTGCTGCCGGGCCTGCGACTGATTTAAGCAGTAACTGTGGTCTGGCGAACGCCGGTTTGCGGAATCTGCCGAATGCTCGCTCGCCTCTTGTCACCTCTCGCCGCAGGTGGGATACAGCAGCTCTGCAGTATCTTTTTATTGCCTGTGCATTCTTCTGGACGGAGACACGTCATGCTCGCTCAGCAACGCCTCGACTTTGAATATCGCCCCATGACCGCAGCCGATGTCGGCAATGCTCATGAGCTGTCCATTGCCTTGAAGTGGCCACATCGACTTGAAGACTGGGCCATGCTGCAACGTGTCGCTCAGGGCTTCGTCGCCGTGCATAACGGTCGCGTGATCGGCAGTGCATTTGCCTGCCATCAGGGCGCGTTTTCCACCATCGGTCTGGTGATCGTCAGCGACGACTATCAAGGCAAAGGCATCGGCCGCAAATTGATGGAACTGGCGTTGGGCAGTGTTCCGCCACGCACGGCCATTCTCAATGCCACGCTGGCCGGTGCGCCGCTGTACGAGAAAATGGGGTTTGTCCGTTTTGGCGAGATCCAGCAGCGTCAGGGCCAGGCGCAACAGCTGACATCCACCGAGCTGAAGGTCGATGAAAGCTGCCGCCCTCTCAACGAAGCCGACCATCCTCGTGTAGTGGAACTGGGCAGCGCCGGCACGGGTATGGATCGGTCGGTCACGCTGGGCGATGTGCTGAACAACCTCGAACACGCCGTCGGTATCGAACGCGATGGCCAGTTGCAGGCCTTCGCCTTGCTGCGCCCGTTCGGGCGAGGCCTGTGCATCGGCCCGGTGGTTGCGCAGTCGGTCGAGCAGGCCAAACACATGATCGAACAACTGCTGGCCAAAGTGCCTTATGCCTTTGTACGCATCGACATTCCGACCGACTGCGGCCTGGCCGACTGGCTGGAAGAAGCCGGCCTCAAGCGCGTGGACAGCGTGACGTGCATGAGCATGGGCGCCATTCCGCAACCCGGCCAGGGCGTGCGCCAGTTTGCGCTGATTACCCAGGCAATCGGTTAAGCGCCCTCAAGAACATCATCGTGCCAATGCCCCGCGTTGGCATGCAGTGCTGGACGCTCTGCGTCCGGTCTTGAACAGGTGACGCAGCGCGTCACGAGAGGCATTACCACGCGGAGCGTGGGAACGATCATCAACTCTTCGAATGCAGGAGCCCAACCCAATGTCCCAACCCACCGTACTGTTCCTCGCCCGCGCTGACCTCAGCCCGGTAAACACCGAATTCACCACGGGCCCGCTCGACGCCCACGACCCGTTCGATGAAGGCCGTCGCACAGCATTCCTCGATGATCAGGGCATCGCGGCAGGCGTGGTTCGTTTCGGCACATCGCTGCCGGTAGAAGCCTATCCCTACACCGAGATGCTGGTGATACATCGCGGCACTGTCACCCTGACCTCTGGCACTGACAGCATCACCGTCAGCACAGGCGAAAGCGCGGTGATCGGTCGCGGCACTCAGGTGCGCATCGACGCAGCGCCGGACAGCCTGTGGGCGTTCTGCGCCGCCACTCAGGCCAGCGGGCCAGACAAACCCGGCATCGTTCCGCTCGACCGCCTGGCCCTGCTGACACCGTCCTCACCGCCAGACCCGAGCATCATGATCAGTGCGCTGCCGCAATGCCGCAGCAACAACCTGTTCGAAGACACGGCAAGCACCTTGCGTATCGGCGTCTGGGACTCAACGCCCTACGAACGCATTTCGCGCCCGCACAAGATTCACGAACTGATGAGCCTGATCGAAGGCAGTGTAGAGCTGAGCCTCGAAAACGGTCCGACCCTCGTCGTGAAACCCGGCGACACCGTTTTCGTCGCCCAGGGAGCACCGTGCAAATGGACCAGTACAGGGTACGTGCGCAAGTTCTATGCGGTGACTTAACCCTGTGAAGTGCCCTTCGGCGGATGCCGAGGGCACGCCTGAAAATCATCAACACAGATCACGCTGCCGAGCTAAAAAAGAGCCAGCTCTTATTATTTTATTTTTTGGGCAAAGCGGTTAAATGCACTACCGCGCTCTGTATTCAGCATGATACAAAGCGGCACGACGGATTGTACTCAAGCCTGACGCCGGTCAGGCTTATTATCATGGACGTAAGCATGCGAAATGACCTGCCAGCATCGCCCTCCCTGTATGCCCCCTCTGACGAGCCACTGATTCGACTATCCGATTAATTACCGTATCGGCTGTTTCAGTACCCCTGTGCCTGCATGATCGGTTCCCTGTTTCAGGCGCAACCGCCGTCGCCCTCTGTTTTTCACGCTGTACCCAACATGAAGTTGATCGTTAACCCAAGGAGTGTCACCCATGAAATCCCCCAAGCTCTTACTGTCTTCCCTTGCACTGGCCGCAATGACTGCAGCCGCAACGGCTCAGGCGGGTCCTCCCGTCGTAGTAACCTTCAAAAACCTGAGCACCGAGGCGGCTGTCTACAAGGTCGTCACGAGCAATGAGACCTCGACACAGTTGAATGCGAAACCGTCGATTGATGCATCAGTCCCTGCGGGCAAGGACGATGTTTACACCGTTCAGAGCAATATCTCCCCGGATGCCAATTACGCCAGTGTTCGATACACCATCGGCACCAAGGTCTGCGTATTTTCGACCACGTTCACCAACACGTTTGGTGCGGGTGGCGTCAAGACCCCTAAATGGACTCGCACAGCCACGCCAAGCGGTGGTGCGATCTGTACCGCGACCTCCGGCGTTACCAACCTCTCCACCTATGCCTGGGCTGCCGAATTCACAATGAAGTAAGTCTGCCGCGTGCGCGCCTTTTGGCGGCGCACGCTTCACCGCCTCCCTGATCAAAACTCAAGTTTGCTCGCTCCACGCCGATACGCACATATAGAACTGCCATGGACGTGGCCCACGCTGCGAGGACGCAATCATGATCGACAACAACTCAATCTCCAGCTTTCTCGCCAGTAACACGATCAAGACGGTCGCTAAAACCGCTTCCGTGGCAGCCGGGAATACAACTGTCAAAGAGCTGGCCCCAACGACAGCCAACTCAGACACCGCAACGCTTTCGACGCTCGCCAAGCAACTGAATGACAGTGCCGCCCGCGCTGACGCCCGTGATAGCGGCCTCGGCTTCAAAGAGCTGGGTACGCTGGCGAAAGACATCATCGACAAGGTTGGGGGCACCAGCTACTACGCCAATCGAAAACTGCATGACGCCGAGGTTCCAAAGACCGACGACCCTGCGCTTATCGAACGAGCCAGACAAGCGACCGAATTTGCCAACGGAACAGGGAAAAACCCGTTCGCCGGTTTGTCCCAGGATCAACTACGCCTGGTGATATACGACGAAGGGGGCGACTACACGGTTAACGAAAGAAACGCAGCCTATTTGGAAAACCACGACCTTGAACAGGCGTGGAAAAGAGACGTGACAAAGCGCTACGTCGACGAATACAACGAAACCGGAAAAAGCACCGACACCTTGCTCATGATACTGGCCCACTACGATGAGCTTCCGCCCATCGAAAAAGCGCAATACCCCAACAACTACGCAGCCAATCTGGCCTCTGGCGACAGCTCAGTGTTGGAGGCCCTGAAGACCTCAAGCAGTTCAGTGGTCAGCTAAGGCTTCAACGCCCGGTATTCGTGTCATGGACGTGGCCCATGCTGCAAGGACGCAATCGTGATCGACAACAACTCTATTTCCGGTTTTCTAGCCAGCAACACGATCAAGACGGTCGCCAAAACCGTCTCCGTGGCCGCTGCGAGCACTGACGCCAAAGAGCTTTCATCAGCAACGAAAAATGCTGATAGCGCGACGTTGTCAACATTAGCGCTGCAATTGAACGATACCGCAGCGCGTGCCGAAGCCCGCGACAGCCGCCTTGATTCAAAACAGCTCGCTTCGCTGGCGAAGGACGTCATCGCCAAATTGACTGACAGCAGCTATTACGGAGGCAAAGCTGTTCACGATGCCGAAGTGCCTGACACTCAAGATCCCGAACTTCTCGAAAGAGCCAAACAAGCGACCCGGTTTACCAATGGCTCAGGAACGAACCCGTTCGCAGGCCTATCCCAGGATAAGCTCAGTTTGATTGTGTATGACGAGGGGGGTAGCTATACGTTGAATGAACGAAAAGCTGCTTATTCGGAGAAGTACGATCAGCAAGAGGTCTGGAACAGGGCAATGTCTAAACGCTACGTCGACGAATACAACGAAACCGGAAAAAGCACCGACACCTTGCTCATGATACTGGCCCACTACGATGAGCTTCCGCCCATCGAAAAAGCGCAATACCCCAACAACTACGCAGCCAATCTGGCCTCTGGCGACAGCTCAGTGCTGGAGGCCCTGAAGACCTCAAGCAGTTCAGTGGTCAGCTAAGGCGTCAACGCGCCAGCGCTAGCGCGTAAAACTTGCTGTCCACCGAAATCAACGGGAAGCTTGCGGGCAGATCCGCCTTCGTTATCTCCCTGAAACCATGCTTCTCGTAAAAACGGTGCGCGGCGAGAAACTTGTCGGTCGTGCCCAGAAACACGTCGGTGACGCCCTTGCCTGTGGACTCTTCGACCAGGCGACTCAACAGCCTTGCCGCCACCGAAAACTCGCGCCCTCTGAACGGAGCGGCGACAAACATTTTGCGCAACGCGGCCTGCCCTGAACCAATGTCCTTGAGCGCAATGCTCCCGATCACTCGCTCGCCCTGCACGGCCACCCAAAAGTCGCCTGTGCCGGTCTGGTAAAACGCCGGGATCGCTTTCAGATCAGGCTGATCCTCGGCGGTGATAGCGATGTCGAACTCTTCACGCTGGATCGGCAGGATCAGTGCCGACACGCCCTGCTCATCGCTCGGTACAAAACGTCGTATCTCGATGCTGTTCGCGCTCACAACCACCTCCTTGTCATCACCAGAAACAGAAAACCAGTATTCCAGACAAGCCAACGCCCCGACAAGTCGAGGCGCTGGCCTGAGCATTTTCGCAGGTCACACGGGCGGGAGACCTCGAAGATGTTTAATTACAACATGGGCCGAAAGCATGGCCAACGTACCGCTCGCGCAACGGTCAGTTCCAGAGCGCTATTCTTGACACTCCAGATGCGGTCGGATTTCGACGCTTGCCAGTGATCGCTCGACCAATGCATGAGCCATATCAAGCAAATAGATGACCGTTGATGTCAGATCACGCGTCTGTCCACTGAGCTGGTCACTGGCTTCATGCGCTGTCGCCGACGCACAACGCAATAGATCGGAGATGCGCAGCAGCGTTTCCTCAAGAGTAATGGGTGGGTCTGGCGTGAGTTTGACCATGGCTTTGCTCCTACTGTCGTGAACGCCATCCTTTGCCGTTCTCACACAACAAAAGGTGGCAGCGGTGTACAGGGTGAGAAACCGAACAGTAGGCATCCGGCCAGACCGAAGTCTGCCTGCACACAGCCGCCATGAAGCATGCATCGATAAAGATCGACGGCAACTGACAGAGTGATGCGCCTACTAAGATCGGGTTCTCACGCCCGGTCACTGAATTTGCAGTGACGAAGCGCAGGCTAGATCCCAGAGAAACCAGACGCAAGCGGGTTGGATGATCTAGGAAATTTCACACAAGAGATAGAGAGATGCCCTTCGGATTTGTGACATTTTTACAGCTGCGCTAGCTGACTCCGTCAACTTATAAGATCCACATCTCACTTGCTCTCCACAAAACGCACTGATATTTTTTGATATTAATCCGGTCAGCGCTGTAAAGAAGACAAAATCATTTTTTGGAGCCTGAGCTAATGAAATGCACTCTTGCGATAGGCGTATTATTTTCATGCCTGGCGCTCGCAGCGCTCGCAGCACCTTCGACCTCATCCCCCCAAGGAATGGAGCGGACGTATGAGCAAAACTACAAAGACATGGTGTTGGCCACTTGCATAGCGAATGCTTACACGGGTGATAAAAGCACCGCGATGGATGCAGGAAGCAGTGTCACTGCGTTACGCGAGTGGGCTTATTACGACCTCGAGAAAAGCCCTGACGCTGTCAAAGCGCTCATTGATCAGTATCTGGCCAGACGCTACACAAACCCGCTGGTCGAATCTGAAGTAAAAGGGGTCAAGTTTGATTTATTGAAGTGCCTGGACCTCTACCACAGTAAAGAGCTCAACGCCCTGGTAAAGGAAGTTGTGATACAACCTGGCCACACGTATATTCAAGACAATAAATGACAGGTCCTGAAATGCGTAAAACGAGGGCAAAAAAAACCGCCTGATAAAGGCGGTTTTTTCAGGCAGCGCTGATTACAACTTCGGACCCGCAGCCTTGATGGCGTCGCTCACGTCGAACTTCTTGAAGTTCTCCACGAACAGGCCGGCCAATGCCTTGGCGGCTTCGTCGTAGGCCGCTTTATCAGCCCAGGTGTTGCGCGGGTTGAGCAGGCCGGTGTCTACGCCGGGAACCACTTTCGGCACGTCGAGATTGATGATGTCGAGGTGTTCGGTTTCTGCACCGATCAACGCGCCGCTCTGGATGGCTGCGATCACGCCACGGGTGGTCGGGATGTTGAAGCGTTGGCCGACGCCGTAACCACCGCCTGTCCAGCCCGTGTTGACCAGGTAAACCTTGGAGCCAAAGCCGCGGATGCGCTTGATCAGCAGGTTTGCATATTCGCCAGCCGGACGCGGGAAGAACGGTGCGCCGAAGCAGGTGGAGAACGTGGACTTGATGCCCGAACCCGAACCCATTTCGGTGGAACCGACCAGTGCGGTGTAACCCGACAGGAAGTGGTAAGCCGCTTGTTCTTCAGTGAGGATCGACACGGGTGGCAGCACGCCGGTCAGGTCGCAGGTCAGGAAGATCACAGCGTTTGGCTCGCCACCGAGGTTTTTCGGTGCGCGCTTTTCGATCAGTTCGCGCGGGTAAGCGGCACGGCTGTTCTGGGTCAGGCTGCTGTCGGCGTAATCGGCTTTCTTGGTGACCGGATCGAGTACGACGTTTTCCAGTACGGCGCCGTGCTGGATGGCTTTCCAGATGACCGGCTCGTTCTTCTCGGACAGGTCGATGCATTTGGCGTAGCAACCGCCTTCGATGTTGAATACCACGCCTTCGCCCCAGCCGTGTTCGTCGTCACCGATCAGGTAACGGCTTTCGTCGGCGGACAGGGTGGTTTTACCGGTACCGGACAGGCCGAAGAACAGGGTCACATCGCCCTCTTCGCCCATGTTGGCGGCACAGTGCATGGGCAGCACGTCAGCGGCCGGCAGCAGGAAGTTCTGCACCGAGAACATGGCTTTCTTCATTTCGCCGGCATAACGCATGCCTGCGATCAGCACCTTGCGGGCGGCGAAGTTGATGATGACGGTGCCGTCGGAGTTGGTGCCGTCACGCTCAGGGTCACAGACGAACCATGGCGCGTTCTGGATTTCCCACTCGTCCTTGCCAGCCGGGTTGTACTGTTCAGGGTTGATGAACAGGCAACGACCGAACAGATTGTGCCACGCCGTCTCGGTGGTCATCTTGACAGGCAGGTAGTGCGCAGGATCAGAACCTACATGAACATGGGAAACGAAACGCTCACGTTCTGCCAGGTAGGCGCCGACACGGTTCCACAGGGCATCGAATTTCTCGGCCGGGAACTTGCGGTTGATCGGTCCCCAGGCGATGGCGTCCTGTGTGCTCGGTTCTTCCACGATGAAGCGATCGGCCGGCGAACGGCCAGTACGATGGCCTGTTTCCACAACCAGTGCGCCAGTGTCAGAAAGTACGCCTTCTTTGCGGGCAAGGGCTTCCTTGACCAGTTCGTCGGTGCTCAGATCGGTGTACACAGCGTTGTTGGTTTGCGTCATGAGGTTCCCCGTCGGCTTGTAGCCGAGTGCTCCAAACGGTTTTGTAGTAAAAAAACAACCACTACTACAGCGTAAAAGTGGGCCGGATTATGCCAGAAAAGCCCAGAAATGGTAGGACCCTCCTGTCAGAACAGCATTAGAGGCGCCCACACCGTATTCTGAGGCTCTTTACGCGTTGATTAATGGCGCGTGTCAGATGGCGAATCGACACCGCCGCCAGCAAACAGCTGTGCGACGTCAGTGGCATCGAACAGGTAGCGCTCGTTGCAGAACTGGCAATCGATCTCGATATGGCCGTTGTGCTCGATCACCAACTGCTGCGCGTCCTCCAGCCCAAGACTGACCAGCGCATTGGCGGAGCGTTCGCGAGAACAGCTGCAGCGGAAGCAGATAGGCTGCACGTCAAACAGGCGAACCGGGTCCTGGTGATACAGGCGATGAAGGATGGTCTCGTTGTCCAGACTCAGCATTTCCTCGGCCGACAGGGTGTCGGCGAGCGTGATGACATGCTCCCAGCTGGCAGCGCGCTCCTCGGGGTCGGCGATCTGCGCGACGGGCAATTGTTGCAGCAGCAAGCCGCGGGCACGATGACCGTCCGCCTTGAGCCAGAAACGCGTGCCAAGCTGCTCGGACATCACGAAGTAGTTGGAGAGGCTTTCCGAGAGGTCGACACCGTCCAGGGCAACGATCCCCTGATAACGCTTGCCCTTGCTCGGATCAACGGTCAGCGCCAGCGAACCGTCGGGCATCAGGTCCTGAAGCCCGGCACCCGCCGTTATCAGCGATTCTTCATAACGGGCAATGCCACGCAGCTCACGCTCGCTGGAGCATTCGACCATCAACAGCGGGACGGCGCCGCTGGAGCGCGCCTGCAGAATCAGCAAGCCGTCGAACTTGAGCGTGCCGACCAGCAACGCCGCAGCCGCCATCAGTTCGCCAAGCAATTGCGCGACCGGCTCCGGGTAGGGATGTTTGGCCAGCACTTCGGCGTAGCTGCGCTCCAGGGCGACCAGCTCTCCACGAACGTCGCTTTCGTCGAAGATGAAACGCTGGGTGAAATCGATGTCCGGAAAATCATGCATAGGGAGAGGGTATCTGAGGTAATGACAATGAATGGTCGGCAGCGGTGAGGCACGCCGTCCGGCACTCGAAAGTGCTTTGCACCATAAGGTTTGACGCACATTTTAGGAGCTATCCGGCGCGCTTCCAAGCCGGATGGCTTTTCGGGCACCCGTCAGGCCTGCCATTCGGCGGTTTTTTCAGTCGCTGCCCCGGGCGCCAAGAAAATCAAACAGCTGACGCCGCTGTTTTTTGGTCGGCTTTCCATCGGTGGTGA
The DNA here is from genome assembly GCF_002093745.1 of Pseudomonas graminis. Lineage (GTDB taxonomy): Bacteria > Pseudomonadota > Gammaproteobacteria > Pseudomonadales > Pseudomonadaceae > Aquipseudomonas. The sequence goes on along the minus strand of NZ_MTSB01000025.1, from coordinate 24,191 downwards.
CGCCCAGATTGCCAGCCTTGCGCTGAGCCGCCGCATTTTCCCGCTTGGCGATGCTCTCCGGGGTCTCGCGATAGAGCGTCTGTGCTTCCGGCGCGCCACGCCGCACGACCGATAACGCCTCGACGACCACCGTGCGCTCATCGAAGCCCATACGAATCTGAAACTCATCGCCAAGACGCGGCTCCTTGCCGGGCTTGCAACGTTCGCCGCGACAATGCACCTTGCCGCTTTCGATGGCGGCTTTTGCCAGCGCGCGCGTTTTGAAGAATCGCGCCGCCCACAGCCATTTATCCAGACGAACTTTTTCGTCTTCTTCCAGCTTTTGCGCCATTTGAATTCCTCATCAGTGTGGCAGTCTGAACGTTATCAGGCCCATCGGGAAACGCGACCGCCCCATGAACCTTCCACGAACATGAAGTAACCGATCCTTGCTTGTCAAAATCAGCCATTCATCATTTTATTGCCCCGACCTCACATGGAGTGCGATGTGACAGAATTTCCAACTTCGTTGACCGCCCCCCGGAAGGGGTGTGAGGGCTGCACCGGCAGTCCGGAACTGGGCTTTTCGTTTGATTACGCCTATCAACCCATCGTGAACCTGCAGGATCAATCGATCTTTGCTCACGAAGCGTTGGTCCGCGGCCCCAATGGTGAAGGTGCGATGTCGGTGCTGAGTCAGGTGACTGACAAGAACCGCTATCGCTTTGATCAGACCTGCCGGACCACCGCCATTGCCGGTGCTGCACGTTTGGGCATGACCGAGCGTTTATCCATCAACTTTTTGCCGAATGCCGTGTATCGTCCCGAGCTGTGCATCCGCAGCACGCTGGAAGCGGCCAGGCAGCATGACTTTCCCGTCGAACGGTTGATTTTCGAGACCATCGAAAGCGAGCATGTGTGCAGTAAAGGCCATTTGAGCAATATTCTGCGCGAATACCGAGAGTTCGGCTTCATGACGGCAATCGACGACTTCGGTGCCGGGTATTCCGGCCTGACGCTGCTCGCTGACTTTCAACCCGATCTGATCAAGCTCGACATGCACCTGATCCGCGACATTCATCGTGATCGCGCGCGTCAGGCGATTGTTCGTGGCGTTGTCACAATGTGTTCGGACTTGGGGATTAAGCTCATTGCCGAGGGGATCGAGCACATTGAGGAGCGGGATTTTCTGGCCGATTGCGGCATTTTCCTGATGCAGGGCTATCTGTTCGCCAAGCCTGCATTCAAAGCCCTGGCTGAGGTAGCACCCGAAGCCTGGAAGACGTCTTGAGAAATACGGAATCGCATTGAAGACATTTGATCACCTGACCGTTATCGGCCTGCGCGAGTGGGTGGCGCTGCCCGACCTGGGGGTGGCTGGCCTGCGGGCAAAAATCGATACCGGCGCCAGCACTTCAAGCCTGCACGCCACGGAAATCGAGCCTTTCGAACGTGACGGGCAGAAATGGGTGCGCTTCAACGCCCACCTGGGGACCGTGGTTCAGCTGCGGCATCGTCGCTGTGAAGCGCAACTGGTTGCCTTGAAAACCATAAAAAGCTCCAACGGCCACGCGCAGGTGCGTTACGTCATTCGCACCACGCTGGCACTGGGTGATCGTATCTGGCCAGTGGAATTCACACTGGCATGCCGCAAGTCGATGCGCTATCGACTGCTGCTGGGTTCCAAGGCTCTGATCGATGGCCAACTGGTCGTCAATCCGGGCATAACGTATGTACAAGACAAGCCGGTGTTCCCGGCCTCTACTTCCTCAGGTGTTGCATGAAGATCGCTGTGCTTTCGCGTAATCCGCGTCTGTATTCCACCCGTCGTCTGGTTGAAGCCGGTATCGAGCGAGGCCATGAGATGGTGGTGATCGACACCCTGCGCGCCTATATGAACATCGCCAGCCACAAGCCGCAGATCCACTATCGCGGCAAACCGCTGGAAGGCTTCGATGCGGTGATTCCGCGCATCGGCGCTTCGGTGACTTTTTATGGCTGCGCGGTGTTGCGTCAGTTTGAAATGATGGGTGTGTTCCCGCTCAATGAATCGGTCGCCATCGCCCGCTCGCGGGACAAACTGCGCTCGCTGCAATTGCTGTCACGTCGCGGTATCGGCTTGCCGGTTACAGGGTTTGCCCACTCCCCGGATGACATTCCCGACCTGATCCAGATGGTCAACGGCGCGCCGCTGGTCATCAAGGTGCTGGAAGGCACTCAAGGCATCGGCGTGGTGCTGTGCGAGACCGCCACCGCCGCCGAATCGGTGATCGAAGCCTTCATGGGCCTCAAGCAGGACATCATGGTTCAGGAATACATCAAGGAAGCGGGCGGTGCGGATATTCGCTGCTTTGTGGTCGGTGACAAGGTCATTGCTTCGATGAAGCGTCAGGCCAAGCCAGGCGAGTTCCGCTCCAACCTGCACCGCGGCGGCAGCGCCAGCCTGATCAAGATCACGCCGGAAGAGCGCATGACGGCATTGCGCGCAGCCAAGGTTATGGGGTTGAGCGTGGCGGGCGTGGACATCCTGCGTTCCAATCACGGCCCGCTGGTCATGGAAGTGAACTCGTCGCCCGGCCTGGAAGGCATTGAGGTGACCACCAGCAAGGACGTCGCCGGGATGATCATCGAGTACCTGGAAAAAAACAGCGGCCCGCACATGACACGCACAAAGGGTAAAGGCTGACCGTTCAGAACATTGTCGAGCGCCTGGGCCACCTGCCGCCTTCGGATAAGCAGGTCCGGGCGCCTCGATTACCGTACATCCGTTAAATCCCCTCAGTAATCGATTCAGCAACGCAATGTTCGCCCTTCCCCACACTTCCCTCTATCAGGCCGAAGACGACGTTTTAGCCACCTTTACGCCAAATCGCCTTCTTCTCGGCGGTCATAAATCAACACATATTTGCGCATTCGTATGCCGATTCGGCATGAGGTAGCCGTTTACGGCATTAGACGTCGGCGCGTGCCGTGGGAATAGTTGCGACTTTTTTCGCCTGCTACAGAGCCAGGACGCTCGCCTGCGGTGACCTTCTCGGGACATTTCCAAAGGGATCCCCTGCCCTGAAAATGCTGGAAAAAGCACGCTCGGCGCATCGGTTTTGGACTTGCCCAAGCCACTTTGAACAAGGGTAATAATATGAAGAAGGCAAAGCTGAGTCTGGCCTGGCAGATTCTGATCGGACTGGCACTGGGCATCGCCGTCGGCGCGTTGCTCAACCATTTCAGTGCCGAAAAGGCATGGTGGATCAGCAATATCCTGCAACCCGCGGGCGACATTTTCATCCGCCTGATCAAAATGATCGTCATCCCTATCGTTGTTGCGTCGCTGATCGTCGGCATCGCGGGCGTAGGCGATGCGAAAAAACTGGGGCGTATCGGCCTCAAGACCATTCTTTACTTTGAAGTTGTGACCACCATCGCCATTCTGGTGGGCCTGATTCTGGCCAACGTGTTCCACCCGGGCACCGGCATCGACATGAGCACGCTGGGCACGGTCGACATTTCCAAATATCAGCAGACTACTGCCGAAGTTCAACACGATCATGCCTTTATCCAGACCATTCTCAACCTGATCCCGTCCAACATCTTTGCCGCAATGGCACGCGGCGAAATGCTGCCGATCATCTTCTTTTCGGTGCTGTTCGGCCTGGGGCTTTCCAGCCTGCAAGCCGAGGTTCGCGAGCCGCTGGTGAAGCTGTTTCAGGGTGTCTCGGAAACCATGTTCAAGGTCACTCACATGATCATGAACTACGCGCCCATCGGCGTGTTCGCGTTGATCGCGGTGACCGTCGCCAACTTCGGTTTCGCGTCGCTTTTGCCACTCGCCAAGCTGGTGATTCTGGTTTACGCGGCCATTGCCTTCTTCGCCTTCGTGGTGCTGGGCCTGATCGCCAAGGCGTTCGGTTTTTCGGTCATCAAGCTGATGCGCATCTTCAAGGACGAGCTGATTCTGTCCTACTCCACCGCCAGTTCGGAAACCGTTCTGCCGCGTGTGATCCAGAAGATGGAAGCCTACGGCGCGCCGAAAGCGATCTGCAGCTTCGTGGTGCCCACCGGCTACTCATTCAACCTCGACGGCTCGACGCTGTATCAGAGCATTGCGGCGATGTTCATTGCTCAGCTGTACGGGATCGACCTGTCGATTGGCGCGCAACTGATGCTGGTGCTGACCCTGATGGTCACCTCCAAAGGCATTGCGGGCGTACCGGGCGTTTCCTTTGTCGTGTTGCTGGCAACCCTCGGCAGCGCAGGCATCCCGCTGGAAGGCCTGGCCTTCATTGCCGGCGTCGACCGCATCATGGACATGGCGCGCACAGCCCTGAACGTGATCGGCAATGCGCTGGCGGTGCTGGTCATCTCGCGCTGGGAAGGCATGTACGACGACGCCAAGGGTGAGCGTTACTGGAACTCTCTGCCGCATTGGCGCAGCAAGGAACCTGTGCCGCTGGGCCAACCGACAGCGGATTGACTCTCCAGCCGTTGTGCTCACAAACCCCGGAATGCCGGGGTTTGTTGTTTTCAGGCCCCCGGTTAGACTGCCCGCCTTATCAGAGGATTTAACATGACCGACGCAATCGACAACGACGAAGAAGAATTTGCCGCCTCGACCCTGATCGAAGCCATTGAAAACCAGATCGAATCCGGTAACCCGCCAGCGGCCAAAGCCGTGTTCAACATGCTTACCCTGGTCAACTACGAGCGCGAAGACATTCTTGAAATGATGGCACACGTTCTGGCCATCGAGATCGATGCCCTGCTCGAGCAAAACCGCGCGTTCGACACGCAATGGTACGAAGCCGCGCTGCGCGCCCTGCCTGAGTTGCCGCCCGAGAAATAATCGGTCCGCCGGCCATACCGGCAATATATATGCTGCAAACACTTAAGACGCTGACTACACTGCAAATGCCCCGCTGCCGCTGAATCCTCCGGGGCTATCTCGCCAAACCGGCTTTGACGGTCACTCAGAACCGACGAGCGCAGAACGGACACGTCGATTCCAGAGCACTGCCCGCCAGCCGGCGAGGTCGTCTTACTACAAAAAGTCTGGAGTACCTATGTCGTATACCCCTGAGCTGGTTGCCGAACTGGAAATCCTTGCACTGTTCAATCTGGGAAACACCCAGGAAGGCCTCAAAGTCCACCACGTAGCGGCCCCCACTGCCGTTGCAGCAGCACAAAGACTCTTCGAAAAAGGGCTGACGACCCAGGTCGATGGCGGTTATCTGACCAGCCTCGGGCTTGAAGCGGCGCAACATGCGCAATCCCTGCTGACCATCCTCAGCGTGTCAAAACAGGCCGCCTGAACGAGGCAGGGCCTGCGCACAAATAACCGTGGCAGGCCCTTCACTTATCTGACTGCCGGTCGATAACGAAGACTGGCGCCAGAATAACAACCCGACCGAACCCACTTTCTCTCGGCTGCAAACCTTCTTCGCCATCTTGCTCAGTAATTCCACGCCTGCACAGGCCAGATGCCTTGAGTTGCGATGACGCGTAATCCTGAAATTCGCCCCGACCTGGATGAGGGCATCGACCGCAAGGTTCTCAGCCAGCTGCGCACCCGTTTCCTGTCCCTCAATGACGGGCGATACGCGCGCGCGCTCGAAGGCCTGTCAACTCGCCAGCAAAGTGTTCTGACGCTGCTGCCGCTGTTCTTTCACGTCAATCACCCGCTGTTGCCCGGCTACGTTTCCGGCAGCACGCCGGCTGGCGTTTCACATTATGAGCCTGACCCACTGGCACTGGCCGAAGCACAGCGCCTGACGCGCTCTTTCTCGTACAAAGCGCGCCACGGCAATCCGCCACGACCGATTCACGGCCTGTTCCTGATGGGCAGCCTCGGCACGCTGGCACAGGCTGAACAAAGCGACATGGACGTGTGGGTCTGCCATGACAGCGAACTGGACGCAGACGCTGTCGCCGAACTGCGCAAGAAGTGCCAGGCACTCGAAGCGTGGGCCGCGACCATGGGCGCGGAAGCGCATTTTTTCCTGATCGACCCGCAGCGCTTCAGGAACGGTGATCGCGACTCGCAGCTCAGCTCCGATGACTGTGGCACGACCCAGCATTATCTGCTGCTGGACGAGTTTTATCGCACCGCGATCTGGCTCGCCGGGCGCACCCCGATGTGGTGGATGGTGCCGGTCTACGAAGAGCAGAATTACGAGGAATACACCCATACCCTGCTGAACAAACGGTTCATTCGGGCCAGTGAAGTGCTCGATCTCGGCCCGATGTCGCATATTCCGCCAGCAGAATTCGTCGGCGCCGGGCTGTGGCAACTGTTCAAAGGCATTGAATCCCCCTACAAGTCAGTGCTCAAGCTGCTGTTGATCGAGGTGTATTCCAGCGAACACCCACGCGTTCAGTGCCTGAGCCTGCGCTTCAAGCAAGCGGTGTTCGCCAATCAACTGGACCTGGACGAGCTGGACCCGTATGTGGTCGTTTACCGACGCATCGAAGAGCACCTGCAAGCGCGCAAAGAGCCAGAGCGCCTGGAACTGGTGCGGCGCAGCCTGTACCTGAAGGTCAACAAGAAGCTCAGCGGCCCTACGCGTCAACGCGGGATCGGCTGGCAGCGCCAGTTGCTGGAGCGGCTGACCGCAGAATGGGGATGGGATGAGCGCCACCTGGCGCTGCTCGACAGCCGCAGCCAGTGGAAAGTACGTCAGGTGGCGAATGAGCGCCGCTCGCTGGTCAACGAGCTGAATTACAGTTATCGCTTTCAGACCCAGTTCGCCAGAACGCAAAGCACCGCCGACATGCTCAGCGCCCGCGACCTGACCATCCTCGGACGCCGCCTTTACGCGGCCTTCGAGCGCAAGGCGGGCAAGGTCGAGAACATCAATCCGGGAATTGCCCCGGACCTGGCCGAAGACACGCTGACGCTGGTGCATTCGCCCAACAAGCGCGAGCCGGGCAAGCACCAATGGGCGCTGTACAACGGTAATTTAAGCATTCATGAATGGCCGAACTTTACGCCCGTCAAGCGCAGTCGGGAATTGCTGGAGCTGTTGACCTGGTGCCACCGAAACACCGTGATCGACGCCACGACCCGCGTGGCGCTGCATCCGGGCACCAGCGATTTGAGTGAGCTCGAGCTGTTCAACCTGATGGGCGCCTTGCAGCAGAGCATCGAATTGCCGCTGCCCGAGGTCAGCGACGACGCACTGCTCAAACCGAGCGTGCCCAGCGAAATACTGCTGCTGGTCAATGTCGGCGTCGATCCGCTCAGGCATCACCGGGACCTCAACATTCTGATGACCACGGAGCGCACCGACGCCCTCAGTTACGCTGGGGTTCGGGAAAACCTGGTGCTGACGCTGGACCAGATCACGCTCAATAGCTGGAACGAAACGCTGGTCAACCGCTATGACGGCCCGCACGCCCTGCTCGATTGCATGAGCGAACTGCTGGGCAGCTTGCCGGAGAACGGTGATCAGCCGCAGATTCGCGTGCGTTGTTTCTGTCATAACCGCGCACCGGCCATCGCCCAGCGCGTTGAAGAACTGATCAGCACTGCGCAACGGTTACTCGCCAGACGGCTCAACCACCGCTACCTGATTCAGGTGCAGCAGCAGTATCACGTTCTGGAGATCAGGCCGGGACAGGTCGGCCATGTGGTGGTCAACAGCCTGCCGGGGCTGTTCAAGTACCTGGGTGAGGAACTGCCGCGCTACAGCCCTCTGCACCTCGACCCCCAGGCGCTGGACGGCCACGACCTGGCGCTGATTCTGCCGCTCGGGCAACCGGAATGCATTCAGGTGTTTTACCGGATCAACGAACCGGATGCCGACCTGTACGTGCTGGACGAACACAATTCGCTCTGGCACCAGCGCGTGCCTTACCACGACGAACAAAGCCTGCTGCTGCCGCTGCAGCGCTTTTTTCACTCGCTGGTCTATCGACGGGGCGCCTCGTTGCCGCTGGACAACCCGTCCGAGCCGCTTTCCCTGGAGACCCTTTATTACCAGGTGCAGCCTTCAGGCCCAGGGTTTGCCAAACGTGTCGAACAGCGCCTGGCACCGACCGCGACGGACAAACCGTTTTACGACGTGCAGGCAATCATCGAAGAAGCCTCGCCGGGGCAGTTGAACACCACCCTGTACTGCGACAACTGCGAGTTTTCCGAGCTGGAGTATGGCGATCAGCTGTACGCGGCCGTTGCACAACAAATCCTCGGCAAACGCCTGGAGCCTCAGCGCTATCGCTGCTACATCACCGACCTGGACATCTCCGGCCTGCTGGATGAGCGACACGGGCAAAGCATCCTCTTCCTGCGCCACAAGGCCGAGCTGGAAAAGTTGCTGAACGAGGCGATGGATCAGGCCTGACGGGCACCTCTCATTCCTCACGCTCCCGCATGGGAATGCAGCTCTGGACGCCCTGCGTCTGATCCTGGATGTGCGGCGCGACGTGGGTTACTCGTAGTCGCCCGCCGCTTCCGGCTGATATTCGACCGCCAGCAAGGTGAGTTTGAGGGTCTTGCCACCTGGCGCGGGCCAGTCGATGTGCTGGCCGACCTGCAGGCCGAGCAGGGCCGAGCCCATTGGCGCCAGGACCGAAACCGTGCCTTCTGCACCGGCATCTTCCGGGTAGACCAGCGTGAGGTGGTAATCCTTGCCACTGACTTCTTCGCGGCAATGCACACGCGAATTCATGGTCACAACGCCCGCAGGCACTTCATCGTGGCCAACCACCTGGTCAGCGCGGTCCAGTTCAGCCTGTAACGCCTGGATGCCCGGCAAGTCTTCGTCCTGGCTGGCGATAAAGCGCTCAAGACGCTGTACGTCGAGTCGGGTGAGGATGATCGAAGGTGCTGTGGTCATGGTCTGGGCAGACTCCTTTATTCTCCGTGAATAAAACAAAACCCCGCCGGGTGGGCGGGGTTTGACGGGCTTCTCTGTCTGAAGAAGCTGCCTTCGACACTAACACAGCGCAATAAATACACAACCCGGCAAGGTCTCAGCCCGCAGCCTGGCCAGTCTCGACGTCAGCGCGCCGTTGATCGGCGTCACGGCGAATCTGCCGACGACGGTCGTCATCGGCCGAGCGCCATTCGCGGATATCTTCGACATGTCGAAAACACCCCAGGCAGACCTTCTGTTCATCAAGCCGACACAGGCTGATACAAGGTGATGCCACTGCCGGGCTGACGTTGCTGAAAAGCGATTTGGGCGGGCGAACGGGTGTCTGGCTCACGATCAGATCTCGTCGAAGTCCAGCTCGACGCCAGCCTGCTCGAGGGTAAAACGCTTAAGCATCTCGCTGAGCAGCTCATCACTGGAATCGCACACCCAACGGCTCTCGACTTCGTCGTAGTCGAAATGAAAGCCACCGGATTTGGCAGCCAGCCAAAGCTGACGCAAAGGCTCCTGACGGCTGAAAATAAGCTGCGAGCCGCCTTCGAACCTGACGGTCAGTACACCGGCCGAGTTTTCCAGATCCACGTCCAGGCCACTGTCATCGAAAACGTCTTCGATATTCTGCTGAGTCGCATCGACCAGGTCGTGAAAGCGCGCTTCGGTCAAACTCATTACGGGAACCTCGATAAGTGTCTGCTGATGGCGCAAACGGGCAAGATACGGACGCCGTCGGGCAAATGCAAAGCCTAACCGTCAGTTGTTGTGACAGAAACGCATTAATCTCCCGGGCCTGCCAGACGGGAAGCCCCTCGCATAGGCAAGCTGCCGGGTGGTCGGTATACTCGGGCGCAATTAATGCTTTTACAAAGGATTTCGCCATGAAGCGCCTGATCTCTTCGCTTGCTGCGCTTGTCGCGGTCGCTTGTCTTGTTACCGCCTGTGGCCAGAAAGGCCCGCTGTATCTGCCGGATGACACCAAAACCCCGGAAGAACAAGCCAAATCGCAATCGCACAAGCACCTTTAAGGGAATCCAATGGACGCCTTCAACTACCGCGACGGTGAGCTGTTCGCGGAAGGGGTAGCATTGTCTGCCATTGCCGAACGCTTCGGCACGCCGACGTATGTCTACTCACGCGCTCACATCGAAGCGCAATACCGTGCCTACGCCGATGCGCTGAGCGGTATGCCGCATATGGTCTGCTTCGCCGTCAAAGCCAACTCCAACCTGGGCGTACTCAATGTCCTGGCGCGCCTTGGCGCCGGTTTTGACATTGTGTCGCGTGGCGAGCTCGAGCGTGTGCTGGCCGCTGGCGGCAAGGCGGAGAAGATCGTGTTTTCCGGTGTCGGCAAGACCCGTGAAGACATGCGTCGCGCCCTTGAAGTCGGCGTCCATTGCTTCAACGTCGAATCCACCGACGAGCTGGAGCGCCTGCAGGAAGTGGCCGCTGAACTGAACGTTCGTGCGCCGATTTCGCTGCGCGTCAATCCGGACGTGGACGCCGGCACTCACCCGTACATCTCCACGGGCCTGAAAGAAAACAAGTTCGGCATTGCCATCGCGGCGGCTGAAGACGTTTACATTCGCGCCTCGCAGTTGCCGAATCTGGAAGTGATCGGCGTCGACTGCCACATCGGTTCACAACTGACCACGCTTGAGCCGTTCATCGATGCGCTGGACCGCCTGCTGGACCTGGTTGATCGTCTGGGCGATTGCGGCATTCACTTGCACCACATCGACCTGGGCGGCGGTCTTGGTGTGCGTTACCGCGATGAAGAGCCGCCGCTGGCAGCCGACTACATCAAAGCCGTGCGCGAGCGTCTTGCCGGTCGTGATCTGGGCCTGTTGTTCGAACCGGGGCGTTTCATCGTGGCCAATGCGGGCGTGCTGCTGACCCGTGTCGAATACCTCAAGCACACCGAACACAAGGATTTCGCCATCGTCGATGCGGCGATGAACGACCTGATCCGTCCGGCCCTGTATCAGGCCTGGATGGACGTCACGGCGGTGCGTCCGCGTGACAGCGAAGCCCGCGCCTACGACATCGTAGGGCCGATCTGCGAAACCGGCGATTTCCTGGCCAAGGGCCGCGAACTGGCGCTGGCCGAGGGCGACCTGCTGGCGGTGCATTCAGCCGGCGCTTACGGTTTTGTCATGAGTTCGAACTACAACACCCGTGGCCGTGCTGCCGAGGTACTGGTCGACGGTTCCCAGGCTTTTGAAGTGCGTCGTCGCGAAACCGTGGCCGAGCTGTTCGCTGGCGAAAGCCTGCTGCCGGAGTAATCCCATGCTGCTGCGTTTTACCAAGATGCACGGGCTGGGTAATGACTTCATGGTCCTGGACCTGGTGAGTCAGCACGCGCATATTTTGCCCAAGCACGCCAAACAGTGGGGCGACCGCCACACCGGTATCGGTTTCGATCAGCTACTGCTGGTCGAGGCGCCCAACAATCCGGACGTGGACTTTCGCTATCGGATCTTCAACTCGGACGGGTCTGAAGTCGAACAATGCGGCAACGGCGCACGCTGTTTCGCCCGTTTCGTGCTCGACAAGCGCCTGACCGCCAAGAAGCAGATACGCGTCGAGACCAAAGGCGGCATCATCGAGCTGGATATCCGCAGCGACGGACAGATCAGCGTCGATATGGGGCCGCCCCGCTTCGTTCCGGAAGAGATACCCTTCCAGGCACCGGAGCAAGCCACCTGCTACTCCGTCGAAGTGGACGGAAAGACCATTGAAATGGCCGCCGTGTCGATGGGCAACCCTCACGCCGTGTTGCGGGTCAACGACATCAACAATGCGCCCGTGCATGAACTGGGGCCGAAGATCGAGCATCACCCGCGCTTTCCGGCACGGGTCAACGTCGGCTTCCTGCACGTTGTGGATCGCCAGCGCGCGCAGTTGCGCGTCTGGGAGCGCGGCGCAGGGGAAACCCAGGCGTGCGGCACCGGCGCCTGCGCGGCAGCGGTTGCCGCCATCAGCCAGGGCTGGATGGATTCGCCCTTGCTGATCGACCTGCCCGGAGGTCGCCTGTCCATCGAATGGGCTGGCCCGGGACATTCCGTGATGATGACCGGCCCTGCAACACGGGTCTACGAAGGCCAAGTTCGTCTTTAAGCGAGTAAATACGATGACCGATCAGCCTCCCGCTTCAACCGGCACACCCGGCGAATCGCCCGTCGATACCGCAGCGCCAGACCTTGAAGCAGAGGCGGTCATCGCTTTTCTGCTCGAACACCCCGACTTCTTTGCCGAGCATGACGAACTGCTGGTGTCGATGCGTATTCCGCACCAGCGCGGCGACACGGTCTCGCTGGTCGAGCGCCAGCTCAAACTGTTGCGCGAACGAAACATCGAGATGCGCCATCGCCTGTCACAGTTGATGGACGTCGCCCGCGACAACGACCGCCTGTTCGAGAAAACCCGTCGCCTGAACCTCGCCCTGATGGACGCCACCAGCCTGGACGAGTTGGTCATCGCGGTGGAAGACAGCCTGCGTCAGGACTTTCAGGTGCCCTTTGTCAGTCTGATCCTGTTCAGCGACACGCCGATGCAGGTAGGTCGCTGGGTAAGCGGCGCCGAGGCGCAGAAAGCCATCGGCGGCCTGATCGGCGAGAAGATTATCTGCGGCGCCCTGCGCGAGCATGAGCTGGCCTTTCTGTTCGGCGAAGAACAAGGCAAGGAAGTCGGTTCGACCGCCATTGCCAGCCTCAATCATCTGGGCCTGCATGGCGTTCTGGCCATCGGCAGCCGCGATCCGCAGCATTACAAAAGCTCCGTCGGCACGCTGTTTCTCAGTTATATCGCTGACGTGCTGAGCCGCCTGCTGCCCCGCTTCGCCCACTCGTTACGCTCGGTCCGCTAGCCGTGGATCAGCATCTGGACGCCTACTGCATGCACCTGCGCGGTGAGCGCCAGGTGTCGCCCCACACCCTCGAAGCGTACCGACGCGATCTGGGCAAGGTTCTGGCGTATTGCCAGAAGGCTCAACTGTCGAGCTGGAATGATCTTGATATCCAGCACCTGCGCAGTTTCACGGCCCGTCAGCATCAACAAGGCCAGTCTTCCCGCAGCCTGGCGCGAATGCTGTCGGCAGTGCGTGGTTTCTACAAATACCTGAACCGTGAGGGCATTTGTCAGCACGACCCTGCGAACGGGCTCTCTCCGCCTAAAGGCGAACGGCGCCTGCCCAAGACGCTGGACACCGACCGTACCGCTCAACTGCTGGACGGTGGCGTGGAGGATGATTTTCTGGCTCAACGCGATCAGGCCATTCTGGAGCTGTTCTACTCATCAGGCTTGCGATTGTCGGAGCTGACCGGCCTGAACCTCGACCAACTGGACCTGAGCGATGGCTTGGTGCAGGTGCTGGGCAAAGGCAGTAAGACCCGCGTATTGCCTGTCGGCAGCAAGGCACGCCGGGCGCTGGAAACCTGGCTGCCGTTGCGCGCGCTGGCCAACCCGCAGGACGACGCGGTGTTCGTGACCCGGCAAGGCAAACGCCTCGGCCCACGGGCGGTTCAGGTCCGGCTCAAGGCGGCTGGCGAGCGAGAGTTGGGGCAGAACCTGCACCCGCACATGCTTCGCCACTCTTTCGCCAGTCATCTGCTGGAATCGTCTCAGGACCTGCGTGCGGTGCAGGAGCTGTTGGGTCACGCGGATATCAAAACGACGCAGATCTACACGCACCTGGACTTTCAGCACCTGGCGACGGTCTATGACAACGCACACCCGCGCGCGAAACGTAAAGGATCTGCAGATGATTAAGCTGGTGACGTTCGATCTCGACGACACGCTGTGGGACACAGCACCTGCCATTGCCGGCGCAGAGGCGACGCTGCGCGACTGGCTGGCGGAGCATGCGCCCGAGCTGGGCGCGATCCCCGTTGAACACCTGTGGGAAATCCGCTCGCGGCTGGTGATCGCAGACCCCTCCCTGAAACACCGGATCAGTGCGCTGCGTCGGCGCGTGCTGTTTCACGCCCTTGAAGACGCCGGCTACGATTCCGACGAGGCTCAGAACCTCGCCGATGAGGGTTTTGAAGTGTTTCTGCATGGACGTCATCAGGTACAGATTTTCCCGGAGGTGCAGCCCACCCTGGAAATTCTCGCCAAGACCTTCATGCTGGGCGTTATCACCAATGGCAATGCCGATGTGCGGCGCCTTGGGCTGGCGGACTACTTCGCCTTTGCCCTGTGCGCTGAAGACCTCGGTATCGGCAAGCCGGACCCGGCGTTGTTTCACGAGGCGCTACGGCGCGCCAACGTTGATGGCTCCGTGGCCGTGCATGTGGGCGACCACCCCAGCGACGATATTGCGGGCGCGCAACAGGCAGGCATGCGTGCCATCTGGTACAACCCGCAGAACAAAGCCTGGGACGCCGACCGCCTGCCGGACGCAGAGATTCACAACCTGTCGCAGCTGCCGGATGTGCTGGCGCGCTGGTCCTGAAAAACGTACCGATATGCGCCCAATAGAAAAAGCCCGCAGCGACGGCGGGCTTTTTCTCACACGGCTTTTTGACCTTAGATAGGTCGGCTGCCGTACTTGTTGTCAGGCTTCTTGGGCGGATCGGCGACCACATTGGCCTCCACTTCCTGCACCTTCCCGCCTTTCGCCAGGAATTCTTCCATGGCACGCGCCAGCGCATCACGCTCTTTGTTCTTGGCTTCTACGCTAGGCAATTCCTCGACCGACACTGCGGCCTTGGCCTTGCCTTTGGTAGGTGCCGCCGGAACGTCGGAGTCGTCTGGTTCGGCTGTATCGTCTTCCGGGGAAGCCGCTGCCAGCTCCTCACCGTCTTCTTCGCCTTCCAGGTCGTCTACCAGATCGTCGTTAGTATCATCGTCGTCGCTCATGTTCTACCTCATGACTTGCGAAAGCTGATTAGTTATAGCCCAACCGCCGAGAACTGCTAAGGCGATCGGAAAAATTCAACAACCGCTGACCCCAGCGGTTATGTCTATTCACCCTGAAGGGTGGCCAGGACGTTACGAGACCCACCAGCGTCTCGATGCTCGCCCAGGTAAATACCTTGCCAGGTGCCCAGCGCCAGTCGTCCTGCCGTGACCGGCAACACTAACTGGCAGCCCAGCAAACTGGCCTTGAAATGCGCTGGCAAGTCATCAGGGCCTTCGTCGTCATGTTCGTAGCCGTCCACGCCCTGAGGCACCAGACGGTTGAAGAAACGCTCAAAGTCACGACGTACTGCCGGGTCGGCATTTTCGTTGACGGTCAACGAAGCCGAGGTATGTTGCAGCCATACATGCAGCAGCCCGACACGACACTCCCGCAGCTGGGGCAAGCCTGCGACTATTTCGTCAGTCACCAGATGGAACCCGCGGGGCCTCGCCCGCAAGGCAATCCTGGATTGATGCCACATACCGTTCTCCGCACCTTCGGCGCGCATTCTAACTCGACTGAGAAAAAAGCAAAGCGCGCAATAAACCGGCTTCCCTGCAAGTTAACGAAGACTGCTGCAGCATCGTTACCTGCGTTGCGTCATGGCGCCGAAATCATTGACACAGGCAAGATCAATGACAGCAGAAAGGCGCGGTTTATCCGCAAACATCAGACAAAAAAAATGCCCGGAGACCGGGCATTCTTTTTTGCGTCGGCGACTGATTACAAGTTGTAGCCACGCTCGTTGTGTTGCGCAAGGTCCAGACCGACAGACTCTTCCTCGTCGGTGACACGCAGCCCCATCACCGCATCCAGTACCTTGAGGATGATGAAGGTCACGATAGCGGTGTAAACGACGGTGAACGCGACGCCCTTGAATTGAATCCAGACCTGAGCACCGATGTCAGTCACGGTGCCGAAACCGCCCAGCGCTGGCGCTGCAAACACGCCCGTCAGGATGGCGCCGACGATGCCGCCGATACCGTGTACACCGAAGGCGTCCAGGGAGTCGTCGTAGCCGAGTTTGCGTTTCAGGCTGGTGGCGCAGAAGAAGCAGATCACACCCGCAGCCAGACCGATGATCAGAGCGCCCATCGGGCCAACTGTACCGGCAGCCGGGGTAATGGCAACCAGACCGGCAACCACACCCGATGCGATGCCCAGGGCACTTGGCTTACCGTGAGTCAGCCACTCGGCGAACATCCAGCCCAGTGCGGCAGCGGCGGTCGCGATTTGAGTGACCAGCATGGCCATGCCGGCAGTGCCGTTGGCTGCTGCGGCAGAACCGGCGTTGAAGCCGAACCAGCCCACCCAGAGCATTGCTGCGCCGATCAGGGTGTAACCCAGATTGTGCGGAGCCATCGGGGTGGTCGGGAAGCCTTTGCGCTTGCCCAGAACCAGGCAGGCCACCAGACCGGCTACACCGGCGTTGATATGCACCACCGTGCCGCCAGCGAAGTCCAGAACGCCCCAGTCCCACATCAGACCACCGACGCCACCCCAGACCATGTGGGCGATAGGTGCGTAGACCAGCGTGAACCAGATACCCATGAAGATCAGCATCGCGGAGAACTTCATGCGCTCTGCGAAGGCACCGACGATCAGCGCCGGGGTGATGATTGCAAAGGTCATCTGGAAGGTGACGAACACCGCCTCAGGGAACAATGCAGCAGGACCGGTAAGGCTCGCAGGCGTGATACCCGCCAGGAACGCTTTACCCATACCGCCAAAGAAGGAGTTGAAGTTGACGACGCCCGCTTCCATACCGGTTGTGTCAAACGCAATGCTGTAGCCGTAAACGACCCACAGGATGCTGATCAGACCGGTAATCGCGAAACACTGCATCATCACCGACAGGATGTTCTTCGAGCGAACCATGCCGCCGTAGAACAGAGCCAGGCCGGGAATGGTCATGAACAGGACCAGCGCGGTCGCCGTCAGCATCCATGCGGTGTCGCCAGAGTTCAGTACCGGCTCGGCCACTGGATCAGCCGCCAGGGCAAGACCAGGTAATGCGAGGGACAACAGGGCACCTAGCCCTGCGAATTGACGCAGAGTCATATTGTTTTCTCCTGGGGCGTTGGGGTTTGGCGGCTTAAATAGCGTCTGTATCGGTCTCGCCGGTACGGATGCGAATGGCCTGTTCCAGATTGACCACGAAAATCTTGCCGTCACCGATCTTGCCGGTGTTGGCGGCCTTGGTTATCGCTTCGATGACCCGATCCAGATCCTTGTCATCGATGGCAACGTCGATCTTCACTTTTGGAAGGAAGTCGACAACGTATTCAGCACCGCGGTACAGCTCAGTGTGACCCTTCTGACGCCCGAAGCCTTTGACTTCAGTGACGGTGATGCCCTGCACGCCGATCTCGGACAACGACTCGCGCACGTCATCCAGTTTGAACGGCTTGATGATGGCAGTGACTAGCTTCATGAAAACTTTCTCCCGAATTTGGTGGACTTGCCCCAGGAAAACAAACCCGACTCAAGTCTAAGCGCAGTGCCTGGCTTTGTAACGTGTCGGCCGCCTGATCAGGCCAGACCAACGCCAGAAAAACCGCGTATGACGAAACACATCCCCGCTCCGCCTGCCGCACTGCATTCGTCACAGCGACTGCATCAGTGCATGGGTCATAAGCCACTAAGCAGAAAGCTTGCCATCTCGTGAATATTCATTGAATACAGGTTCTTGGGCGCATTTGGCGCCGTGAGACCCGCCACCCGGCCAACGTTATGCACGGTAATGGTGCCAGGACGCACACCGCCTCGCCCCATAAGCGTGCAGCCTGTCGCGCCTGAATTGACTATAGACGCTGCGTGTTACACTGCTGGCCATCAGATTCAGGAAAATCATCATGCTCGCGCCCAAAGCTTTTCTCGACGCCCTCAGCGGCCACGCCTCCCGCCTGTTCAACGGCGAAACGCCCATACCCCGCAGCGAATTCGAAACCCAGTTCAAGGCGCTGCTGCAAAGCGGCTTCAGCAAACTGGATCTGGTGAGCCGGGAAGAGTTCGACAGCCAGATGGCCGTCCTTGCCCGCACCCGCGCACGCCTTGAGGCGCTGGAAGCCAAAATGGCCGAGATGGAAGAAAAGATCGGCGGCGCCGAGAAGGCTGAGTAAGCGGCTCAGCCATCAAGAACAAGGGTTAGAAGCACTGCGGTCAGACGACCTCACTTCGTATCGCCTGTATCACGATGCTCGACAACCGTTCGGTCAGAGGATTTGGATTTGCCTCTCGCCTGTGCAATGTCAGTGCAATAGAGGGTAGAGGCGGTAAGCCTCGCTCTTCGGTATCAAGCAGTTCAGTGCCTGCCTGAAGCCCGAGGGATGTTCTGATGGTGTACCCCAGACCGGCTTCAGTGGCTGCAGACAGGCCATTGAGGCTGGAGCTGGTAAACGAAAGAAGCCAAGGGATCCCTGCAAGGTCCAGTGCGTCAGTGGCCTTTGAATGAAAGGGGCACGGCGCATCGAACGCAATGATAGGCAGCGGGTTGCCTGATTCGACACGCCAGTCGAGATACTGGTGAGACGATCCGATCCACTGCATGGGCAGGTTCACTATCGTCTCCTGATACCCGTTCTTCTTCACTCCGCCCCACGCCACCGCGAGATCGAGAGAACCGTTTTCTATACGGTTGAGCAGGTCGGCATTGCGGGCAATACGCGCCTCGACTCGCACGTCCGGATGGGCTCTGGCGAACCGTCCGAGCACCGTCGGCAAGAAACTCCCCAGGTCTTCCTGCAACCCGAGACGCACCCACCCTTTGAGCTTCAGCTCGGACACCGCCGTCATCGTCTCATCGTTAAGGCTCAAGAGCCGCCTGGAGTAATTGAGCAATACCTCTCCGGTGTCCGTCAGCGCCAACTTGCGACCTGCTTTCTTGAACAGGGGTGAACCTGCCTGAGCTTCCAGCTTCTTCAATTGAGCGCTGATAGCAGAAGTAGAGCGTGCAAGCTTTTGTGCAGCCTTGGCAAAACTGCCCAGTTCGACCCCTGTTACGAAGCTACGCATGACATCTAAATCAAAATTTACCGGTCTCATGACAATCCTGCTTTTCGGGACGAACACGCAAAATAATTTGATATTCGAGACGATACTCTCATGCGATTCTGACGGCCAACAACTAATTGAATAGTGGGATTCTTATGACTGTCGATAACGGTCACCGATGGAAAGTGCTCGGTGTTGGCGTGGCCGCCAACGCGAGCTTTTCCAGCGTCGTCGGGGGGCTGCCTGCCACGGCAGTTTATATGCGAGCCACTTATCAGCTGGACAACAGCGAGTTGGGGCTTGTACTCGGCGTCTTGGGCTTGGGTATCGCGGTCAGCGAAATCCCGTGGGGCTTGCTGACCGATCGCTGGGGTGATCGTCCTGTATTGCTGACCGGACTGCTCAGCTCGGGCATTGCCCTGCTGATATTGGCAATGCTGGCCTCTTTCGCACCCACGGTGGTGTTGCTGGCGGTAGGCCTGTTCGTCGTAGGCTTGCTCGGCAGCAGCGTCAACGGCGCCAGCGGACGAGCCATCATGGCCTGGTTCAAGGAAGGTGAACGAGGGCTGGCCATGAGCATCCGGCAAACGGCCGTTCCAGGGGGGTACGCCTTGGGTGCAGTCGTGCTGCCTTATCTGGCTTACACGTACGGCTTTGTCGAGGTGTTCACGGTATCGGCCTTGTTCTGCCTGATAGCCGCCTTGTTCGCCTGGTTCTGGCTCTACGAACCCGACTTCTCCAGCAGTGCGGCAAAAAAACAGAGCATGGCAACCAACGCGAGCCCGTTGAAGGACCTGAGGGTCTGGCGGATCGTATTGGCCATCGGCCTGCTGTGCGCGCCACAATTCGCCATCCTGACTTATGCGGCCGTGTTCTTCCATGACTTCAGCAAGATCGACATCACACTGATTTCAGCGACGCTGGCCGTTATCCAGATTGGCGCCATTGTCAGCAGAATCTGGAGTGGACGCTGGACCGACAAAAACAAAAATCGACGTGCCTACCTCAAAACCTGTGCCTGGCTGAGCACCCTGACCTTTCTGGCCTTGGGCACAGTGGTATCGGCAGCCGGCTTCTACGGCATGAACGAAACCGCGCTGGCCAGCGGCCTGATCATCGCCGTCATGGTGGTTGCCGGCATCAGCGTGTCCGCCTGGCACGGTGTTGCCTACACCGAACTGGCCACCTTGGCAGGGGCGAGCCGTGCAGGCACAGCCCTGGCAATGGGCAACACCTGCGTGTTTGTAGTGCTGTTCGCCACCCCCATCGCGGCCTCCACCCTCATGACGCATTTTTCCTGGGGCGTGGTCTGGCTGGCAGCAGCGTTCTGCGCACTGTTAACAGCGCCATTGTTCCCCCGCGTCGAAAAAAATTATGCGCTTGACCTGAGCTCGACGTAAGACGCTCGACGCAAGACTGTTTACCTCCTGATAACTGTTGTGTCCCGTGTTGCCACCCCCTCTGTGGCAACACGTACCTCGTACTGCCCATACACGCCGATCGCCTGACGCCTTCGCTTAATCGACCTGAACTCTTTCCATGGAGGAGACGCATGATCCCGCTATTTATCTTTGGGTGCATGTCGATATCGCTTACGGCGGCTCCTGCACTGCCGGCAAGCGGGATGATTTCGATCACTACTTCGAAGTGATCAACTGGGCGCTCGAAAATCAACGAACGCTCCACCCCGACGTAAAGCTTTATCTGCAGTTCGGTACGGTGGACGTACGCGATTACTGTGAGCAAAAAGGGTATCTTTCGGCATTCGAAACTTTTGGCGCAGAACTCCTGCAACCGGCATGCGGTGCGTGCGCGAACTGCGGTCCTGGCTCATCGACCCGCAAGGATCAGGTCACCGTCAGCGCCATCAATCGTAACTTCCCGGGCCGTTCCGGACCTGGACAAGTATGGCTGGCAAGCCCGCCGACAGTCGTCGCCAGCGCCATTGCAGGGTATATCACGTCATTTTCGGAGTTGCAGATCAGTAGCCCTCACGGGTAATCGCAACAAGTGTCTGGAGCCGAAAGGTGATGGACACTTTAGGCTTCACGAGCGGGTCAATTCGACCGCTTTGCGCCCGCTCAGGAAAATGCCTTTTCATTCAACCATTCAGTAAGATGCCCACCAGGAAGCTGTCGGTTTCGATGGAACATCTTACTCACAACGGAATGAAAACATGACGCGCAAACGCTCCATTCTCCAGTGGCTAATGACGGGCGCATTGTCGCTCTGTGCCGGCGCACCCGCCTTCGCCCAGGACACGGCTTTGCATTCCGGCAAGTACGAGCAGTTGATGCTGGCCGTGACGCCCGAGCATCAAGTCGAAGGCTACTACGCGGAAGAACGAGGCGAAGATCCGCCCTTCAGTTGCGCGTTCTATCTAAAAGGCAATGTCGAGGCTGGCAAAGACGTGGCGGTGTTCTCCTGGTCCGACGGCGCCTATCCGGGAACACTAAAGCCCTCGCCTGACGGGGTAACGCTGACCATCGAACAAGGCCAGCAACACTCAGGCTGCCTGAATGTGCTGATACCAGATATCGCCACCGGCCTGGACCTGACCCGTACGGCCAGCAAGCCGTGGATAGGCCTGGTGAAGGTCAGGGCTGACAAGGCGTGGTTACAGAAGACGCCGAATGCCAAGGCCACTCGTGGCGCCTACATCGTCAAAGGTGACGTCGTCGGGGTTCTGGCATTCAAGGATGGCGCGGCTCAGGTCGAGTTCATCAACGCGGATGACCGCTCGTTCACTGGCTGGATCAGTCAGGATCAATATGCGCGGCTGACGGCACCTCAGCGCTGATTCCATGCAGCGGCGTCAGACGGTTTGGCGAACCCGGCTCACGTCCGTTGAAGGCGGGCAACCAAATTGGCGGCTGTATTCCCTGCTGAATTGCGAAGGGCTTTCATAGCCGACGCGATAGCAGGCGCTGGATACATCCAGGCCTTCATTGATCATCAGCCGTCGGGCTTCTTGCAGACGCCGTTGTTTCTGGTACTGCAACGGGCTCATGGCGGTCAGCGCCTTGAATCGGTGGTGCAACGTCGAACTGCCAAGATTGGCCAGACGCGCCAGCTCATCAATGCGTAGCGGCTCGGTGTAATGGCTGTTCAACCAGTCGAGCGCACGTGCAACGCGGTGCGTCTGCGAATCGCCGACTGCAATTTCGTAAAGCCTGCGTCCGTTGTTGCCACGCAGCAGCCGGTAATAAAGCTCCCGAAGTGCCAAAGGCGCAAGCATGCCGATATCCCGAGGGGTGTCGAGCAGGCGCACCAGCCGCAGAACCGTTTCCAGCAGCGGCTGGTCAATGTGGTCCAGAAACAGGCCGCGCTGCGGCTCATCCGGCACCCCGCTGAGCGGCGCATCGGCGATGAGCTGAGCGATTTGCACCGGATCGAAATCCAGGCGAATACACAGATAAGGTGCGTCGGAACTTGCTTCGATCACCCGCCCGGACACGGGCACGGTCACCGCAACCACAAGGTAGCTGAGCGAGTCGTACACATACTGCTCATCACTTAGCCCAATTTCTTTACGCCCCTGAACGATCAAGCAAAGGGCCGGCCGATGGACAGCGTGAATCAATTCGGACGGCGCGTCGCAACGGATCACATACAGCGGCGCGATAGCCGTTTCGTAGACACCGGGCACCGTAAACCTCTGTGTGATCAACCGAATGATTTCAGCACGGTAAACACTGTTGCCCTGAAGACTGGCGGCCTCATTTGTATCCACAAATAACTCCATCCGAAGGTTGCTGTACGCCTTCCCTTGCCTCGCGCTCATCATAGCGGCCATTGGGCAGTAGCTCAGTACCCGCCAGACGATCAGACAGAAACAGGCAAGCTTGGCGCAGGTATCGGCAAGCGTGCGGCCATGACCGACTCGTAGCATCCCTCTCACTCAGTTGGAGCATCACGCCGCAACTGGGCACTTTACGAGGGGATAAGCTCATGTCGAACATTCAAGACAAGGTTGTACTGATCACTGGTGCCAGCAGCGGCATCGGCGAAGCCGCCGCCAGACTTATCGCCGCCAAAGGCGCACATGTCGTGCTGGGAGCGCGGCGTATTGATCGCTTGAAGACGCTGACAGCAGACATCGAGTCGCACGGTGGCTCGGCACGTTACCGCGCGCTGGATGTGACCGACGCAGCCGACGTGCTGGCCTTTGCCGACTTCGCCAAACGTGAATTCGGCAAGATCGACGTCATCATCAACAACGCCGGCGTCATGCCCTTGTCCCCACTCGCCTCGCTGAAAATAGCGGAATGGAACCAGATGCTCGACGTCAACGTTCGCGGCGTGCTGCACGGTATCGCCGCCGTGTTACCGACGATGGAAGCGCAAGGGCATGGTCAGGTCATCAACATCTCATCCATCGGCGGCCTTTCGGTCTCCCCGACCGCTGCGGTGTACTGCGCTACCAAGTTTGCTGTCCGGGCGATATCCGATGGCCTGCGGCAAGAGACCGACAAAATCCGCGTGACCGTCGTCTGCCCCGGCGTGGTCGAGTCAGAACTGGCCGACTGGATTTCCGATGAAACGGCACGTGAGGCGATGAAAGCCTTTCGAAAAGTGGCACTGGAGGCGGATGCGATTGCACGCGCGCTTGTGTATGCGATCGATCAGCCTGATGGGGTGGACGTGAGTGAGATTGTGGTCAGGCCTACGGGGAGTGCTTATTGAGGGGCAGGCTTGGCGGCGCCGTCAAGAGACTTTCCAGCTTGATCTCGACCAGCCTGGCGCCGCCCCGTTCGATAACTCTGGTTTTTATAGGCGCGTCTGCGAAACCTCGCTGACGGTAGAAATCAAGGGCAGGCGCATTTCTCTCCAGCACCCAAAGTACGACCCGACTGCGGCCAGCGGATTGGAAGCGTGGGATTACGTAGTAGAACAACTCATGCCCAATGCCTCGGCGGGTGTGCAGGGGGCTGACATACACGGCGTGTACTTCTGCGACGCTACGGTCTTCGGGATGTTCCCTGTCGGAACCCGTGGCTACCCAGCCCAGAACCCGATCAAACGCGTCTACTTTGACGTAAACCTCCGAGTCGCCTGACATGATCTCCTGCGTCCAGTGAGACAACCTCGCCTCAAGGGTGATCCGATCAATATAGGCAGAGGGAATAATGCCCTGATAGGCACTTTTCCATGACTCCAGATGAATCGTCGCTATCTGCAACGAATCCTTGGGAATGGCAATGCGGATAGTCATATCAGCGTTCCTGAACGATAGTCGGCTGTCGGGTGCGAGGTGGCGAGTTACGTCAGCGAGAGCGAGGGTGGCTCAAGCCTGAATCTCATCAGCCCTAATACCAGTTCGTGGCTTTTTCGGTGTATTCAACATTGGCTGGAAGTACCTCGCGCAGGAATGCGAGGTACTTGCTCATCAATACCTGACTGGGAAATCGTGCGGCGAAACCTGTGGTGACGTCGCTGCAGTGGATGAT
>NZ_MTSB01000024.1 GCF_002093745.1 Pseudomonas graminis | reverse complement strand
CGCCTACGCCGCCACCGACCATGGCCCCTGGTAAAGCGCCTGCCCCGAATGCAAGGGATCCGACAGCGCCACCAACGAGAGTCCCGACGGCAACGCTGCCGCCCATGATCATGGCGACCTCTTTGACCAATTGCAGCAAGACAGGAAGGATTTCCGTTATATCAATGGACGCCCACTTGCGCATCAGATTCAGCTGAATGATCGGGTAGGACTTGGCCATCGCCAATCTCACCGACTCGATGCGGTTTCCGCCGATACTGCCGAAGGCCAGCGTAGCCTCGTTACTCACTCGTCGAGTGAAGCCGTTCCAACCATCAGACGCGCTTTCCCAGCCTTGATCAAAAGACTGATTCAGATGGTTGAATTTGTTATCGAGGGTTCGCTCGATGTCGTCCCATTTGGGGACGTTGGCTAAAAGATCCATTCACTCATCCCTGTCCTTGAAAAAAGGTAAGTCCCGAGCCTCGATCCTTGAGCCATCGAATTCTAACGTGCCCAGTATGGCTTCGGGCGACATCATTTTTCTCATCATGGTAACGGGTGGCAATGATGTCAATAAGTCATCAAGCGTGATCTTCGAATGTTCTTCGGCCGCTGTGCCTTGAATTATCTACGTTTTTTCCAAGCACTGTTCGTAGAAAATTTTTCGGTGGATCATCGAAAAAGAGAAGTGCTCCACTATTGACGAACTGCTCGCAAGACCCATTCAGAGTGGTTGCTATCGGGACTTCGCTTTACCCATGCTGGCAATCTAGATACTGTTGTCGGACTTTTCCTACAAGGACGTTCGGCAATGCCTTCGCTCAATCAGATTTTCTTCGGTCCGCCCGGTACGGGGAAAACCTACGCCACAGTCGAAGCGACGTTGCAGATTCTTGATCAGCCTTTTCTTACTAAAAACCTTGATAACCGATCAGCGCTGAAAACTCGATTTGACGAGCTGCTCGCAGCAGGCGACGTGCGCTTTGTGACCTTTCACCAGAGCTTCAGCTATGAAGACTTTGTCGAAGGGCTTCGTGCTACAACTGATGAGAAAGGCCAGATCCGGTACGAAGTGGTTTCAGGCGTTTTCAAAAGCCTCTGCGAGTCAGTTGCGACTGAACTGAGCGGAAAGTACCGTGCGTTCAAGGTCGGTGATCGCTACGGCACAGGCTATAAAGTGACTCGCGCCACGCCTGAAGTGGTTGAGATAGAGAAGCCCCAAGGTAAACACCTTCCCATCGGCATGAGTCTGCTGAATACGCTTGCTTCTTACGTAGACGCCGGCACGCTCACTATCGAAGAGCTGGGCAATGGTCGTTGGGACAAGAAAGTGCCGGGCTCTATCCTTGATCCGTTTTTGGTGAACGGCTACAAAAACTTCCTGCCATCGATGGTCGAGCACATGCTGGGGCAAAACGAGGAGGGTTTATTTGAGCCTGCCCCCGTTCAACATAGCGACGCTAAGGTGTTGATCATCGATGAGATCAACCGAGGCAACGTCTCGCGCATTTTCGGTGAGCTGATTACACTCATCGAACCTTCCAAGCGAGCAGGCGCAGACGAGGCTTTGGAAGTCACGCTGCCCTACTCTAAAGAACGTTTCAGTATCCCCGGCAACATCCACCTGATAGGCACCATGAACACTGCCGACCGGTCGTTGGCCGCGCTGGACATTGCCTTGCGTCGCCGTTTCACCTTTATCGAAGTGCCGCCCAATCCAGAGCTGCTTGATGAAATAGAGGTTGATGGCATTGCCATCGATGAATTGCTCAGCGTGATGAATCAACGCATAGCGGCCCTGCTTGATCGAGACCACTGTCTTGGCCACGCGTACTTCATGCCGCTCAGAGCCGAGCCCACGTTGGAGCGGTTGGAAGGTATCTTCCGCGGGCAAATCCTGCCGCTGCTCCAGGAGTATTTCTTCGAAGATTGGCAGCGTATCCAATGGGTTCTCAACGACCAACGCAAGGCTCCGGAGAATAGTTTTCTGATTCAGCCGACCCAAGACCTCATCTCGTTATTTGGGGACGCGGTCACGGTGGGTCAGAGCAATGAGCGTTGGGAGCTGAATCTGTCTGCCTTTAAGAAAATTGAGTCATATTTGGGTGTGATTGATCACAACCTGAGTGCCAGTACTCCTCTGGAGGCTAAGGACGTTAGAACCGATGGGGTAGATATCAGGCAGTCTGCCGATGGTCGTATCGATGTGTATCGCGGAGGTCAGTACATAAAGCCTGCAAAGCCGCTGTTGCGCGAGCTTGCGAGCAAACACGGTATCTCCATTATGTCGGCGTCGGGCACAGCGCTGAACACGCGAAGCCTTGGACGCAAAATCATTAAGTTTCTCGGCGAGCAGCAGGGGTGAAAACCACTGTCACGGTCCGTGAATATGCCCGACTGACAACCAGTAATATCGCCAATCCGACGCTGGATGTAGCCCAAGTGTCGCTTTCGGCCTTCGACTGGCTATGCGAAACCAGTTCACGCTTTAGCAAAGCCGGCGCAGCGTTGGTTCAAGTTGAAGGCCGCCGCTGGCTTAAACTCGACAACTACGTTGGCGCGCTGGAGACACCCTGCGGTACGCGTATCGAAATCCTGCCTAAGCATTTTGAACAAGGCGACTGCATTCAGCAAAGCCGTGCTTTGCTTAGGCGCATGATTCAGAAGTCACTCGACCTGCCGACGCGCAAGGTCGGTGCAACCGCGTTACAGCGCTTCGATGCGCCGTTGACTGAATGGGTCATGAGCAGCTTTCTTGAAGCACTCGATCACCTTATCAAACGCGGCCTTCGCTTCGACTACCAGCGCGTGGAAGAAGAACAGCGGTATTTGCGTGGCCAACTCAACACCGCCCGCCAGATGCGCCAACCACCTGGCCGACAGCACCAATTTCAAATCCGCCACGATATATTCCAACCAGATCGGGCAGAGAACCGCCTTCTCAAAACAGCGTTAGATATTGTCTGCAAAACCACCCAAGATCCCAGCAACTGGCGCTTATCCCATGAGCTGCGCTCAATACTGCTAGAGATTCCAAGCAGCCGAGACACGACTCAAGATTTTAAACAGTGGCGCCACGACCGGCTCATGGCCCATTACCAGCCGGTAAAGCCATGGTGCGAACTCATCATTCAACAGCAAACGCCACTGGCGATTGCAGGCGAATGGCAGGGCATGAGCTTGCTATTCCCGATGGAAAAGCTGTTCGAACGCTACGTGGCTGCATGCCTGAGGGATTCACTGCCGTCAGATGCAACGCTGCATACCCAGCGCAGCAGCGAATATCTGTGTACTCATAAGGGCAAGAAGGTTTTCCAGCTGCGGCCTGATCTGATGATTACGCAGGGAGGGAAGAGCTGGGTTTTGGACACTAAATGGAAGCGGCTGGACGGCGAGCTTGGCAGCAAAAATTATGGCCTGAATCAGGCGGATTTTTATCAGCTGTTTGCGTATGGACAGAAATATCTGGGCGGGCAAGGGGATTTGGTGCTGATCTATCCGAAGCGGGCCTCGTTTGTGGAGGCGTTGCCGGTTTTTGAGTTTTCGGAGGGGTTGAGGTTGTGGGTGGTTCCGTTTGATCTTGATACGGGATATTTGATTTGGGCGATACCGCATTAATAACTGAAATGCGTCATCTATCAATTAATGGTTCTGTGTTTTCTAAATCATCTGCTTAGGACTTCCCGTTCCGTCGAAGTAAAAAAGGCCGCCAGTAGGCAACACTTTTTTCAGAAGCCATTTCATGCAGGATGAAATGGCTTCAGGTCTTAACACGGTTTTACAAGCGAGCCCCACTTTCCAGATTTGCTCAGCATACGGCCCATTGATTTTTAACGCTTTTTTCTTGATGACTTAACATGCAATGTCAAAATTAGTGGACTTTTGGAGTTAAGGCACCAAAATGACCAGACTTTTGGGAGCGCGTTGCAATACCTGGACACCATCGTCCCTAACACAACGAACCCAAGCGCTAGCCCCCCTGTTAGCCAGTACCCCAAAACTGAGCACAGTTGCCTTTGATGACATGCTCAGTTGTAGTGGTCTAATGATTCCGGACACTCATTTAGGCGAGAATATCGCCAGATAGAGGTGTCTGATGTCCAAACAACGCTGTACCTTCTCCGCTGAATTCAAACGCGAGGCCGCAGGCCTCGTGCTCGACCAAGGCTATAGCCATATCGAAGCCGCCCGCTCGCTTGGGGTGGTGGAATCTGCGCTGCGTCGCTGGGTGAGCCAGCTCCAGCAGGAGCGCAATGGCGTAACGCCTCAGAGCAAAGCCATGACGCCCGAGCAGCAGAAAATTCAGGAGCTGGAAGCCAGGATCGCTCGTCTTGAGCGGGAGAAATCCATTTTAAAAAAGGCTACCGCGCTCTTGATGTCGGAAGAACACGAGCGCTTGCGCTGATCGATCAGCTAGGTGCCCATGAGCCGATCGAGTTGCTGTGCGAAGCGTTCGAGATACCTCGCTCGTGTTACTACAACTATTGCCAGCGGCGTCGGGCTCCAGACGCCGAGCGGGTTCGTTTACTTAGCCGAGTCAATGAATTGTTCGGGCAAAGTCGAAGCGCTGCCGGCAGCGGCAGTATCGTGTCGATGATGCAAGAAGATGGCGAGTAAATCGGTCGGTTCAAGGTGCGTGGCCTGATGCGGGAACTGGGATTGATCAGCAAGCAACCGGGCTCGCATGCTTATAAAAAAGCAACAGTGGAGCGGCCTGACATTCCGAACATTTTGAATCGAGAGTTCAATGTACCCGCGCCCAATCAGGTCTGGTGTGGCGACATCACCTACATCTGGGCGCAAGGAAAATGGCATTACCTGGCGGTGGTTATGGATCTTTATGCGCGTCGGGTGGTGGGCTGGGCGTTTTCAAACAAACCGGATACGGACTTGGTGATCAAGGCGCTGGACATGGCTTATGAGCAACGCGGCAAGCTTCGGTGCCTGCTGTTTCATTCCGACCAGGACGCGCAATACGGGAGCCGACAGTTTCGCCAGCGGCTTTGGCGATACCGCATACGCCAGAGCATGAGTCGCCGAGGTAATTGCTACGATAACTCGCCGATGGAGCGTGTATTCCGCAGCTTGAAAACTGAGTGGATACCGACCTTGGGCTATATGACGGCCCAAGAGGCTCAGCGAGATATCAGTCATTACCTGATGCATCGTTACAACTGGATTCGGCCACACCAGTTCAATGATGGATTGTCGCCCGCTCAGTACGAGAAAAACCTTAACGTCATGTCCGGGATCAGTTGACCACTACAGCTGGATCTCACAAATGTTGTGGATCTAAGATGGCAAGGTGAGTCCGCGCTCATAGCGGTTCGGATTTTGCTGCAGGTTATGGATGGTCATCGGAACGCTTCCTTTCACCTGAATCCGGCCCAGCGCTATGGCACAGGATATCGGTAGCGATCCGAATACATGCACATGCGCGTTGTGTCCATGATCACGCTCAAGCTTGCTTAATAGTTTTCTGAATGCGGCCGTGAAGGCCTTTACGTCCGCGGGCGCTTGGATGATATCGGGGGTTATGTCGCTTGCGAAGAAATGGTAAACCGGTACACCCGGAAGAGCGGCTTCGACCAAATCCAGGTGAGTTGGGAAGGACAACTCGCATAATACTGCAATATCGCCACCTTCTTGGAGAGTGGGGCCAGCTCGGTGGAGGTGGCTGAAGACCGGCGAAGGTTGTCTGCGTTCTTCAGGCCAGCACCAAGTTTCAGGGTCTCGATCATACTGATGAATATCAATATCGATTATTGGACGAAGCGGTTCGCGACCGGGGTTGATTTCGTCCCACACGGGCTCGTAAATCATGGCCTTACGTGTGTCAGGGATGAGATTGCCCAGCAAAGCCAATACAGGGATTGGCGCTATCCCAAATAAACTGAAATGCTCGACCTCGCTAAATTTTTTGTGTGCTCCTTCAAGGATCTTGGCTTCCAGCCTTTGCCGGGTCAGCTTGACTGCCATTGCCCAGAACGCTGGATCGCTATCAAGTGTATCGACTTCAAGAAGGGCAAGCAGGTCGATGTGGATGGGGTGGTTTAGCGCTGGGATTAAGCCGGCGTTTACGATTGCCGTATTAATGTCATCGATCACAAGTGGTTGCAGGCGTGTTTGCCCAACAGCCGCACTGATATAGACAGCTACACTCTGCGGTTTCTTAGCGAGTGCCATGAGACGTTGTACCAAAGCTTCCTGGTCGTGCTTTAGCTTGAGCAACAAGTCTGTGGGAAAAAGCATCTCTCCCCGACGTTTGTCATCAATGATCTTGTGACAATCGCGGCATAAGAGGAGGTGATTTTCCAGCTTGTCAGCAAGAGCCGCAGAATTCTCCGTTGTTCCACGGACACCATTGACGGAGGACGCCGTGACGTGAGCATTTTCCGAGAGGTTGTAGGCTCTCCAGCTCAGACGATCCCGGCTGACATCAATGTTGCAGCGTTGGCACCTACCAGCAGCGCGCCCCCACAATAAGCGCTGGTCTCTTTCGCCCAAATCGCCATTGCGTCCTTTATCTTTCGACTTGGTTGGAGCATTTTTTTCGGCAGTGTTTTTTGGCGGCTTAGCAGATGCTGATTCCATAAAGTGTGCCTGTATCTATATACATAGCGGCGCATACTAGCACTCCTCATGATGCGTGGGGAGGCCGCGTATACAACGGGGAAATGTTTGAGCTCGGGTACCTCCTTAGGCGCTGGGCGCTCGAGCCGGGGATCATTTCGCCGGTCTGGAGCCCCCAGTTTTGATTCCTAGCTGAGGAGGAATCAGCTGGCCTGAACCTTCAGTTCACCGACAGCCAGGCCAGATGTGGGCTGAGCACCGATGGGCTACTTCTTAATCGCAATGACTTTAGGATTGGTAAAGAGCAGTCGGCCTTCATGCCCATGTTCGGTTCCCAGGCCGGATTGTTTGTGACCGCCGAACGGCATATCTATGCTTGAGTTATGTATCTCGTTGACCCAGACAGTACCGGCGTCGATCTGATTGGCGACCGCAACAGCGCGTTTCACATCCCGGCCCCAAATGGAACCACCCAGACCGAACGGACTGTCGTTCGCCCACTGAATCGTTTGGTCGATGTCGTCGTAGGCAATGATTGGGACCAAGGGGGAGAACTGCTCTTCCTGAACAATCCGTGCATTGTTAGAGGGATTATCGATGACTGTTACTGGCACGAAGTTGAATCGCCACCAAAGCTATGGGCACGCGCGGTGGTAGGCGCAGGCATACGAACCCGATACATTCAGCGGACCAACCAATGCCCTAACCAGTGGACGACTTCTCTGCTTTGGAGGTCGTTAACTCAGCACTCATGAAATAGCCCGCGCAGCCGATCAGATTACTGCGCAAGGAGCCATCCCTCCCCTAAAGCACGGTGGCCCAGCCGCGTGAGCAATGGACAATCCCTCGAAGGAATAGATTATGGCAGCGTTTAAAGTTTTCGAAACGGCATCGTCACTGGTTATTGCGTACGAAACTCTCGGCTTAGAACACCGAAGACTATGGCGTTTGGAGAGCTATCGTGCTGAGAGTAAGAATGAAGATCCAGTTGACTGGGTCAACTACAATAACGCGTTCGCAATCCTCATCCTCAATGCGTCAATCATCGAGGGTACGCTTCGCAGCATTCTCACCCACAGGCTTCGTCACGATGTCAACGAAGCAGTCGCTCAGGGCAGTGCGGCTGGACAGACCGCCCTAAATAAAATGGAGCAACTGTTAGCGAAATTTCAAGCCGAAGTAGAAATGAGTGGAGGGTGGGAAGCGTTGAAGCGACACATCGAACTGTACCTCGATGTGTCCGTCGACAAGGCCGTCAAGCCGGAAACTAAAGAAGCTATCACGGTGCTGTTTGCACTGAGAAACGTGCTATCTCACGGAACAGCCATCATTCAGCCCTCGATGAAAATGTCGGACGAAATGAAAGATGTTTATCCGTGGAATTGGCAGTCTAAACTCCATGGGGTAGCTATGTACCTGGAACGGATTTTTGGCAAAGGTGGGGTGTTTGAGAATCTGGCAGATCACGAAATGCCAGGGCATTTCTGGGCGGTCACACAAGATTACTTTACCCAATTGGAGTCGATTTTTGCCCCGTTGCCAGATGCCGTAGAAAAGACGATAAAAATGATCAAAGATCTCAGTTTTGGCTACCGAATGCACACATGATTCCGCAGCGTAATCTCGATATCAATACGTGATGTCGGCAAGGCATAGCCGCCCATCCTAACGCCGCGCGCAATGCGAAATGCGAAATGGGCGCGGCGTACTAGAAGTGGGATCGGATGATCTGAAATTCCGACGATTCCAAAAATCACCGCCTGGGCCGTATCCAGGCTTGAGCGCAGCGACCCTGTAGATGAGCAAGCACGCTCTGTAGCAACTTCACCCCTGCGGCAATGAGCCGCTCCATGACGATCATGGAACAGGCCGTTGGCCACGCTGTTGTGAGCTTCCAATCATCACCAATTTAAGTGCATACCATGCCTTGGCTTTGCGAGGAGGGGTAGATGTCTTGGCCGGACGCTTACGAATTTGTTTGTTCACAGCACTCTGAGTTAGCGATAGCTCCGAAGCTGAGCAAATGCCTCGACTGGATGTGGATGCAGGCTATGCAGTGCAGCGTCAGGTCCTGGCATTGCGATTGGATCGCCGAGAGCGAGTGAGTAGGCCTCATCGGCCGTTGATTGAACGGGCCAGCGTATAAGCGCGGCCCGTTGTTGGACGTTAGACAGAGGCGAATTTCCCTCTCCGCTTTGGTTGGTCAGCCATTCAATCCTAAGGGCCTGCTGAAACGTGGCGGTGAGTGTGCACGATTGTTGGCTGAGTAAGACTGTGAGAAGGGAGCGCGACTCCCCATGGATAGGGCGGGATGCAAGTACGCTCGTATTGGTAAACGGTTGCGGCTGGTAAAAGTCTCCTGTCGTAAATACGCCCGAGATTGAAGACCACGCTATTCGGGGCGGCGATAACCAGATGAATGTGCTTCACCCCTCGGCCAGAAAGTTCTTTCAGCACTTGAAGGAACTGCTCGGCTAAAGCGCTTTGCTTTTCCAAAGACCAGTGAGCGTTGGACGACAGCTCATTAAT
Source organism: Pseudomonas graminis (assembly GCF_002093745.1). Lineage (GTDB taxonomy): Bacteria > Pseudomonadota > Gammaproteobacteria > Pseudomonadales > Pseudomonadaceae > Aquipseudomonas. Next base: position 46,323 of record NZ_MTSB01000024.1, on the reverse strand, counting down.
TTTCATGTGCATGATTTGAATGTTTAAGAAGGTAGCTGCTATCGCAGGTTCATCGACCGGATATGATATTGAAAGAGCGAGCACGATTTGCTCTCCAACATCGACGAGGTTGGTTACAGCCACTAGTCGCTGCCCGTCATCAACATCACTTTGAATGAGGCGCCACTGGCCTGCACCCAACCGGTCCCAGTCGAACACTTTGATTCCACCCCCTTCGTCATCCAGCAAGCAGCCAGTGAGGAAGGTGAACGGCACAGGCATGAGTCCACCATAGGCGATCGTGATATCGTTTTTATTCTGTCCATCGAGACGGCGCACCAAGTCACCTCTGCCGTCCACTACCTTTTGTAGGGCAATTTCTGGTTGAGAGATGCGCCCTTCTATAACCCCCTCCCGTATATCGACGAGGATGGTATCAACTGTGCCTCCGACCGTATTCTTGACCGCTGCGTCCAACGGGCTATCGATCTTGAACAGCCCTTTTTGCTCAAGCAAGAGCACCCGTTGCCGGGCCAGCTGTTTTTGGCTCTGAAGGTTTAGGAGAACTCCTACGAAGATCATCAGCACTCCTACAACGAAAGCGGCGATAGCCATCCACGCAGCTGGTCCTCCAGTGGTATCTATGTTTGCTTGCAGTTGGGTCGATGCGCTTATGTACCTGATTGTCCCAACCAGGCCTCCGGCGAGTGAGGCTCCAATAATCACCGTCCCATAGCGGATAAGGCAGACGCCAATATTTTTGGGGCGAACGAACCAGTCGACGATTTTTCGTCCCCAGCTCAGCAATTCTTCCTTAAGCATCCATAAATCCTTATTTTGAAGTGTGTGGGTCTGCTTACAGCAGTGCGTCGTTGCCGAAAATAATCAGGGAAGGCGCGCGAAAAAGCCACCAAGATTTGCAAGTTTCCAGCTGTAACTGGGAGGACGAGACCAAAGGGATAGGCTTAATTTATCGCTGAAGAATGAATCATCCCTGATCGATTCAAGGAGGGCGGAAAAAATCAGGCTTGGTTGACTTCGCAAGCAATGATTGAATGTTGTTGACTCCCTCGTTAACTATGGGTGTGTGCCATTTCTAGGCTCGCAGAATTTCGTGCGCTTGAGCAGATGTTCGCCCATCAATCGGCAGAGTCTGAAAGCTTGAAAAATATAACGCTCTGAAGCAGGAACTTTGAGTTAGAGGAAAAGTTGCGTTCACTGTCCGGAGAACATGGTTATAGCATGCGTGATGTAGTTGCGATTTTGGATCCTGCCATTCGGTTAGAAATTGATACTCACCCAGTCAAAAATACCAGTAGGGCCCGTAATGTGAAGGATGCGAGAACCCTCATGCCGGGGAGGGGATTGAGACCTGAGGGGGCAATTACCAGACACTTAAGGAATGGGAATCCAAGTATGGAGTAAGCACTGTAGACTCAAGGCTCGCGCGAACACCGTACGCCTAGTGCGCTGGTTTATTGCGCAGTAGTGATTTATTACTAAATCAGTACTGTCTTGGTTCTGAGATGGTCGCCATAGGTGAACGCAGAATTCGGTGGGGCTAGAAATTAGAGCTTTCCGAATTTCATAGTCCAAGCAGAACCCGATTGGCTGGGCTCTGCTTACACTGATCAGTATCGAATTGGCTCCTGTTGTGAGGCGTCCGGGGTAGGGCTTCCTTGTGAGCGCATCGGTGCTCGAACAGAGAGTGATGCTCTGATATTCTTTCTAACCTATGCATCAACGTCTGACGTCAGGAGCAAATTAGTGGAAAGTGAAGAGCTCTATATTTCTGTAGATATCGAGGCCTCTGGGCCGATACCCGGTGAGTTTAGTATGCTCTCTTTAGGGGCCTGTGTTGTGGGGCGGGCACAGGATGCGATCTATTTGGAGATAAAGCCGGATAGCCCAAAGCATGACCCCGAATCCCTAGGTGTAACGGGATTCGATCTTGGTGAATTAGCTAAAACAGGCCTTACGCCATTCGAGGCGATGAAGAAGCTTGCTGAGTGGGTTTCGCAGGTCAACGTAAACGGCCAAAAAGCGATTTTTGTAGGGCTGAACGCACCCTTTGATTGGTCGTTTGTGAATTTCTACTTTCACAAATACTTAGGCGAAAATCCTTTTGGCTTTGCAGCTCTTGACATGAAAGCTTTCTATATGGGGGCTTTCAACCTTCAGTGGAGGCAAACTAAATCTTCGCACATGGCGCAACAATTGCAGCCACGAGGCTCTGCCACCCACAATGCGCTGGATGACGCCCGCTATCAGGCGGAGCTATTCGACTTAATGCTCCGCCGTAGGGCCGCTCAGGGATAATCAACGTCGCTTATCGTCGCTTATCGTTGCTTCGAGGCATGCCCCGTTTCTGAATGACCAGGCCTTGATACCGCTAGGTTCGGTTGACTGGCCAACGATAACAGCAATCGGGTGTGGCAGCTCATTGGAATAGCGCCTCGCGAATTTTGAGAAGCTAGTTACGTCTGTCGGAGAGATTACAGGGACGGTTTGCGGGTGAGTGTGCCAATAGCCCACAAGTCGAAGTCCTTTGGCATTCGCCGACTCAATCTCCCGTTGGCAGCGTTCGCCGTCGAGCTCCAACCATATCCTTCCTGCTCTATCTCTTGGGTGGGGAGGTGTGGCCAACGTCATGATCAGTCCATTCGGGTTGGAAAGATCGACGAACAATTGCCCCCCTCGCTCAGAGCGCCACAAGCCTTGTCGGTGCTGATTAAAGACATGAGCAACGCTTTGGGACACAGGCAAACAGCTGTTAATTTCAGGCCAACACCAGCTCCATGCAATTGCAGTCATGCCTCCACACCTTCAGGCGTCGGCCATTCTCGCTCTAGGACAATATGTTGGACCCCATTTTCCAGTTTTGGGCCTTTATAGATGCCTCCGCGATCGGCTGCATCATGTGGCCTATAGATCGTCGTAACCCATGTCTGCTCATTGAGTTGTGCGGTCAAGGATCTCAACGCCGTTTGCGCTACCATGGACGAGACGTTCGCCATACCTGAAGCGCCTCCGGGGATGAAGCTTTGGCCACAGGCCGGGATAGAGATGACGCCGTGACCTTTTGGCCATTCGGTATATTTAAAGTTGAAGTTACCACTGTCATCGAAGAGGTCGCGTCCATCAGATTCGCCCGCTGGAGCCAGCAAGGCATGGCCAATGAGGGTGTGCGGTTCACTCCAGGCCTGCAGTAAACCCCATCGAGTGCCGGTGGATTTCCTACGCCATAACGCAACCTCGGATGACCAGTCGGCAGTAGTAACGATGACCACATCGGAATTTTCGAACAATCCTGGCTTCGAGATAAGCAGCATTTCCGCGAAGTCTACATAGGGGGTGGCTTTAACGGTCGGTAGATCGCGAGTGATTTTTTCGGCAAGCGCAATGGCTTTATATTTCCCTAAATCATCGGCGCCGAGTACATGGCGCCCTAAGTTGGCAGACTCGAGGACATCTGGGTCGATCAGAATAATCTCGCCGATACCTGACCTTGCCAGCTGTTGGGCTACGGTGCTGCCAAGCGATCCAACGCCAACCATGACGACGCGAGCCTTTTCCAAGTTTACGGCAGCGCCGCTAAGATCTCGTGACAGAATGTCATTCCGGTCAAGAATGTTAATGATGGCACTGCGTACGAGAGCGGGAACATGATTTGGCTGATTCTTTCCCGACCATCGACGTGCCGATCGGAAGCCATACCAACGGCCGTGGTCTGGTTGTTTGCTGTAGGAGCGAACGTCTAGGCAATAAACCGGGGAGCCGTCTGGGCCTGGCAGCTCAAATACGATCCAGCGATTTGCCAAGGATCCATGGCCTGCGAACCAGTCCAGAAACTTTCTGCAGTCGTCTGGATTGAGATGTGGCGTCAACCATTCAATTAAACGATCGGCGTCAGGGATGCGCACGCTAGGGAATGTCTGCAGCTTTAGGTAGAAACCAGGTATCGCAGGTGACCTAATTTTTACGTTAAGTCCGGCGATGCGTCTGAAATGGATTCTCAGTGCTTCAATGCTGGTCGCGAGCCATGCAGTGTGATTTCGTCGCGATGGCCGAGGGTCGCTAGTCGCATAAAGCTCTGAGCCTGATATCGGGCGCGCTAAAAGCAACAGATCTTGGGGAGATACGCCAAGCTGAGTGTTCCAGTAGCTGGTGATTTCATTGCGAAACTCGGCATCGCGTATGTCGGGATCTGAACCCTCTATGACGAAATTTAGGATGGTGCTAAAGCGTGAGAGGCTATCCTGCACAACTGTTTCTGGCGTACCGGTAATAGGTTTTTCACGAAACCCATGCAGGCATAGCCCTGATTTCATGGCGTGGGGCCACTCAAGCCAAGGGGAGGGCTCTACATTGAGTTTGAGCGATGCGCGAGGGAAATCGCGCGGAAACGCGATGCGCAATGTTCTAGGTTTGCCGGTGTAATCAGACGGAATAGGGAAAGAAAAACAGACGACTTCGCCGTCCCGAGTTTTTGCGGGAGTTAGAAGGGCGGCAGCTTCCGTTCCCAGAAGCTGGTTGAGCGCGGCAACTCCGCGCTCAACCTCTGGGCTATGAGTTGCATCAACCAAGGCGTTCAACGGGCTTCACACTCGCTTGAGGTTTACTACTGGCTGTAATGCCAGTTAGAGCGGCCAGAGTAACCGAGTTGTGCGTGGTGCCTTCCTTGCGCCCGGGTAGGGTCCAATTCTTTGGAATCTCACGATTGGCTTCGTTGATCAGTTTCTTTCCGATACCAAAGCTTGAATTCATTGCCCGAGCGAAAGCTTCTTCAGATTCATGGGTTTTCAACCCCAGCATCATCGAAACTGTCGCGCTTGCGTGCCAGTTATAAAACGCTTGACGGTACTCCGCACCATCTTTTGGCCGATTCCACTTTTCAGCGAAATTCTCACCTGAATCTTGGGGGTTCAAGACCTGATACTGTCCGAACGCCTGTGAAACGAAGCTCGGCATTTTTTCCACAATCTTGATAATCGCGTCCAGTGGACGGAGCGGCAAGAAATGAGATTCTTGCACCACCTGTAAGTAGGCATGTGTCGCGAGCGTGGTAATTACTGCTGAGATCGGGCGGTGGCTTTCATTTCTTGTTTCAATCGCCCACTCGTCTCGGTGCCGTTTCAGCAGCTTTATCGTCGCACGCAATGGGTCGTTGTCGTCGTAATCTTGGTAGGTTGGAAGTGGATCTTGGGTTGCCGAACCTACGACCAAGTCGCGACTGTCCATCGTAAACGCTTCAAACCCTGCTAACGATTTGAGCACAATATGTTTGTCAGATGCGTCATTAAGCCAGTTGGCGTATGGAATGGGGCTGCTGGGCTTCCAACCCATTTCCCGGTCGGGCACCTCCAGCTTGCCTTCACCCTTGGTTTCACGATTTCCATTTATCGCGCGCGCCGGAGTCACGTCAATGTGAAAGCCTGGATTCTCGTCAGCGTATACGATACGAATGCCACGGCGGAGCGGGACAATTTTCGCTGTGACTCGAGTGCCCTCGCTAAAGCGCTTTTCAATTGCATTCAAAACGGCGGTAGCCTCTGCGCCACCCGCATTGGGTAGCCAGACAATTGCGTCGGCATCAATGGTACCGAGATCTTCAGGCGCATCATCAACAGGGTTGATAGTTGTTTTCAGACGCATCGAGCCTTGTGGGAAAATATGGGCCCCAGCAAGCAATGGATCGGCTGATGCCGAAAGAATTTTTTCCAGCTGGTTGTACCTACCATCGATAGTTTCGTACTGGCTTTTTGTCAGTGAAATGTCGCGAGCGGCACGGAGCAGCAGGTGCTCCCAGCTGAAACGTCTGGTTTGTTCATCTTGAATAGTCATATCAAGCCTCGTCAGAAAGAGCCATTTTTAAGACGTATAGGTCTCGCCTATTACTAACGTGAGTCAGCTTTACAGGCATGCCTATTCTGGTTTCGTATAGCATCAGGACATCTAGCCAAAGCCGTATGGCGAAGGCGTTGCACGAACTTGCTGAGTATTGTTTTTTGCGCTTAAAAGCGATTAGTCGAAATTTCAGTTAGGCTTACATGTCATAGCGATGAAATGACCACGCCGTAGATACTAATTTTTTATAGGGGTTGGTTAAAAATCATTGATTCGTCGCTCATCGCCCTCCAGCTAACTCGGTGGCAAATTTTTGACTTTTTTGAGCGTCAAAATTATTGCAGCCATCAACTCGATCTTTGAACAGGTGTTATCTGAATGAGGGCTTCTGGATCCAATCTAACCACGTTCGTTAGTTAAAGTCAAAGCTGAATTTTGAAAAAAATTAAGGGTTTCTGCTATAACGTTTTTTGAATTGAAACCTTTATTTTACAGTGCGTTAGTAGAACTCTTGAGCACGACTAAATGCGTCGCACTCGATGGGGGTAGAGTAAGGTCACTATGTTCGTGCCCCTCACAGTGCATTGCGCTGGAACGGAAAAAGTACTGCGTGCTTGGTATGTCTTCTGCGGCCTAAGATGGCTTTGTCCTATCCTTTTCCCATGGGCATGATCCTCATAATAGCTGCCATGAACCTCTGGTAGATCATAACGTTCGGCACCTGTTGTCATCGAAGCGTACCTCGGGCTTTACGAGTGCGCAGTGCGCCAGAGCTTGGCCCGATTAACGTGCGATGGGATTGATATGAGAATTCGCAGAATCCGTATTTGTTCGTCGCATGAACAGCAATCCAGAATATTTGGAGGTGATCGCGGAGTCGCCAGCAATGTTTCGCCTAAGGTTGGCTTGGGACCCCTTGCTGCTTAGTGTGCACCTGGAAGCAAGTTTCAGTGGCATCCACTCTAGGCACGCTTTTGTGGCAGGGGGCGACCTTGCCTGCAAGAGTGATAACATTTTTATGGGGGGTGAGACAAACAACTCGTGAAACCTCGATTAAGGCGGAGGCGGGCGGTATTGATTAATTCGGAGTGCGATAAATTTCTCGCTTCTACTGTGTGCGGCCTATCGCTTCGGTCAACATCATGGCTTTATCTTTCCATTTGGGGGAAAGCGCATAGAGCGCAAGTTGGCTGTTGGCTCCGCGCTCTGTTCAGCAAAAAACGTCCGAAGCTTTATACGAAAAAGCCACCTTGGTCCTTGCGGCTCAGGTGGCTTTTTTATTTCATACGCTTATTCGTTGCGGAGATTCGGAGAAATTGAGATTCGTCCGATTCTTGCTGAAAAGCAGGGAGGGAAACGCCTCATGAGTCAAGTTATCGTGACATTGTGTCAGACCTTCGTGACAAATGGGGGCGAGACCATCAATCCCAGCTCAAAGCCCCACCCGTCTGATACTCAATAACCCGCGTCTCAAAGAAGTTCTTCTCTTTCTTCAAGTCCATGATCTCGCTCATCCAAGGGAACGGATTAGTAGTCCCTGGATACTCTTCCTTCAAGCCAATCTGGCTCAGGCGGCGGTTAGCGATGAATTTCAGGTAATCCTCCATCATCGCTGCGTTCATGCCGAGTACGCCGCGGGGCATGGTGTCGCGGGCGTATTCGATTTCGAGCTGGGTGCCTTGCAGGATCATCTGCGTGGCTTCTTCTTTCATTTCGGCATCCCACAGGTGTGGGTTTTCGATTTTGATCTGGTTGATCACGTCGATGCCGAAGTTCAAGTGCATGGACTCGTCGCGCAGGATGTACTGGAACTGCTCGGCGACGCCGGTCATCTTGTTGCGGCGGCCCATGGAGAGGATCTGGGTGAAGCCGCAATAGAAGAAGATGCCCTCCAGTACGCAGTAGTAGGCGATCAGGTTGCGCAGCAGTTCTTTGTCGGTGTCGACGGTGCCGGTTTCGAACTTCGGATCGGAGATCGAACGGGTGTACTTCAGGCCCCAGGCTGCTTTTTTGGCGACCGACGGGATCTCGTGGTACATGTTGAAGATCTCGCCTTCATCCATGGCCAGCGATTCGATGCAGTACTGGTAGGCGTGGGTGTGGATCGCTTCTTCGAAGGCCTGGCGCAGGATGTACTGGCGGCACTCCGGGTTGGTGATCAGGCGGTACACGGCCAGTACGAGGTTGTTGGCAACCAGCGAGTCGGCGGTGGAGAAGAAGCCCAGGTTGCGCATGACGATGCGGCGTTCGTCGTCGGTCAGGCCTTCCGGGTTTTTCCAGAGGGCGATGTCGGCGGTCATGTTGACTTCTTGCGGCATCCAGTGGTTTGCGCAACCGTCCAGGTATTTCTGCCAGGCCCAGTCGTACTTGAAAGGTACGAGCTGGTTGAGGTCGGCGCGGCAGTTGATCATCATCTTTTCGTCAACGGCGACGCGGGCGCTGGCGCCTTCGAGTTCGGCCAGGCCTTCAGCGACGTCCAGTGCGTCCAGCGCTTTCTTGGCGCGGATCAGGGCAGCGGAGTCGGCGGCGGTGACGGCGCGGGCTTCCTGGGCTGCGAGGCCACCGGCGCTGTCGAGGCGGTCCATGTTGGCTTCGTTGGCGTGACCGGCGTTGGTCGCTTTGGCGACTACTTCGCCGTCTTCTTTATCGAATTCGTCCCAGCTCAGCATGGTGTACTGCTCCTGCTTGAGGGTCAGTCGGGTGGACTGACCTGTTGGATCTAGAGGGGGTGTTGCTTGCTTTTAAGGTGTTGCGCGCAAGGAACATGAATTTTTAGCTTTTGAGGCCTTTGGGTGAAGAGGAGGGTGGCAAGGGCATGTGTGTCCTTGCCGACCTCTTCGCGGACAAGTCCGCTCCTACAGGAGTCTACAAGTCAGCATTCGGCTTGTTGGCCTCTTCGCGGACAAGTCCGCTCCTACAGGAGTCTACAAGTCAGCATTCGGCTTGTTGGCCTCTTCGCGGACAAGTCCGCTCCTACAGGAGTCTACAAGTCAGCATTCGGCTTGTTGGCCTCTTTGCGGACAAGTCCGCTCCTACAGGTACAGCGTCAGGCTTGTTGGCCTCTCGCTCCCACAGGGTTGTGTTTTTCCTGTGGGGCGAGGTGGGTTTGCCTTACTGGCAAGCCTCACAATCCGGCTCGTCGATTGCGCACGCCTTTGGCACTGGGGCCGGGCCGGCCGGTGCAGCTTCGGTTGGGCGCGGGGCGGTGATCGCCGAGTCGTCCGGGCCGTGGCCGCCGCTCGATACTGCGTTGAGCTTGCCGGTGTTGACGGTGGACTTCTCGGTGCTGGTCGCGGCCAGGGCACGGAGGTAGTAGGTGGTTTTCAGACCACGGTACCAGGCCATGCGGTAGGTCACGTCCAGCTTCTTGCCCGAGGCGCCAGCGATGTACAGGTTCAGTGACTGAGCCTGGTCGATCCACTTCTGACGACGGCTTGCCGCGTCGACGATCCACTTGGTGTCCACTTCGAAAGCCGTCGCGTAAAGCTCCTTGAGCTCCTGCGGGATGCGCTCGATCTGTTGCACCGAACCGTCGTAGTACTTCAGGTCGTTGATCATGACCGAGTCCCACAGGTCGCGGGCCTTGAGGTCGCGAACCAGGTACGGGTTGATCACGGTGAATTCGCCGGACAGGTTCGATTTCACGTAAAGGTTCTGATAGGTCGGTTCGATCGACTGCGACACGCCAGTGATGTTGGCAATGGTGGCGGTCGGTGCGATGGCCATGATGTTCGAGTTGCGGATACCTTTCTGCACGCGGGCACGAACCGGCGCCCAGTCCAGGGTTTCCTTCAGGTCGACGCTGATGTACTTCTCGCCACGCTGCTCGATCAGGATCTGCTGCGAATCCAGCGGCAGGATGCCCTTGGACCACAGTGAACCCTGGAACGTCTCGTAGGCACCGCGCTCGTCGGCCAGGTCGCAAGACGCCTGGATCGCGTAGTAGCTGACCGCTTCCATCGACGTGTCGGCGAACTGCACGGCAGCATCCGAACCGTACGGGATGTGTTGCAGGTACAGCGCGTCCTGGAAGCCCATGATGCCCAGGCCGACCGGACGGTGGCGCAGGTTGGAGTTCTTGGCCTGCGGCACGGAGTAGTAGTTGATGTCGATGACGTTATCGAGCATGCGAACGGCGACGTCGACGGTGCGCTTGAGCTTGTCGGTGTCCAGTTTGCCGTTGACGATGTGGTTCGGCAGGTTGATCGAGCCCAGGTTGCAGACCGCGATCTCGTCCTTGTTGGTGTTCAGGGTGATCTCGGTACACAGGTTCGAGCTGTGAACCACGCCCACGTGCTGCTGCGGGCTGCGCAGGTTGCACGGGTCTTTGAAGGTCAGCCAAGGGTGGCCGGTTTCGAACAGCATCGAGAGCATCTTGCGCCACAGATCCTTGGCCTGGATGGTCTTGAACAATTTCACCTTGCCCGGGTATTCGGTCAGCGCTTCGTAGTACTCGTAACGCTCCTGGAAGGCTTTGCCGGTCAGGTCGTGCAGGTCCGGCACTTCGGAGGGCGAGAACAGGGTCCACGGGCCGTCGTCGAAGACGCGCTTCATGAACAGGTCAGGGATCCAGTTGGCGGTGTTCATGTCGTGGGTACGACGACGATCATCACCGGTGTTCTTGCGCAGCTCGATGAACTCTTCGATGTCCATGTGCCAGGTTTCCAGGTAGGCACAGACAGCGCCCTTGCGCTGGCCGCCCTGGTTGACCGCAACGGCGGTGTCGTTGACCACTTTCAGGAACGGCACGACGCCTTGCGATTTGCCGTTGGTGCCCTTGATGTACGAGCCCAGCGCGCGAACCGGCGTCCAGTCGTTGCCCAGACCGCCTGCGAATTTGGACAGCATGGCGTTGTCGTGGATGGCGTGGTAGATGCCCGACAGGTCATCCGGCACGGTGGTCAGGTAGCAACTGGACAGCTGTGGACGCAAGGTGCCGGCGTTGAACAGTGTCGGGGTCGACGACATGTAGTCGAACGACGACAGCAGGTTGTAGAACTCGATGGCACGGTCTTCACGGGCTTTCTCTTCGATCGCCAGGCCCATGGCCACGCGCATGAAGAAGATCTGCGGCAGTTCGAAACGCACGCCATCCTTGTGGATGAAGTAACGGTCGTACAGGGTTTGCAGGCCCAGGTAAGTGAACTGCTGATCACGCTCGTGGTTGATCGCCTTGCCGAGTTTTTCGAGGTCGAATTCGGCCAGCACAGGGTTGAGCAGTTCGAACTTGATGCCGGTGGCGACGTAGGCAGGCAGCGCCTTGGCGTACAGGTCGGCCATTTCGTGATGGGTGGCGCTGTCGGCGACACCGAGGAAACCCAGGCCTTCGGCGCGCAGGGTGTCCATCAGCAGGCGGGCGGTGACGAACGAGTAGTTCGGCTCGCGCTCGACCAGGGTACGCGCGGTCATCACCAGTGCGGTGTTGACGTCTTTCAGCGCGACGCCGTCGTAAAGGTTTTTCAGGGTTTCGGTCTGGATCAGGTTGGCGTCGACTTCAGCCAGGCCTTCACACGCTTCGGTCACGATGGTGTTCAGACGACCCATGTCCAGCGGCGCGAAGCTGCCGTCGGCGCGGGTGATGCGGATCGACGGGTGAGCCTGGACCTGCTCTTCGGGCGCACGAACGGCACGCTCCTTGGCGCGGGAATCACGGTAGATGACGTAGTCGCGCGCCACTTTCTGCTCGCCGGCGCGCATCAGTGCCAGTTCGACCTGATCCTGGATTTCTTCGATGTGGATGGTGCCGCCCGAAGGCATGCGACGCTTGAACGTGGCGCTGACCTGCTCGGTCAGGCGTGCAACGGTGTCGTGGATGCGCGACGAGGCGGCAGCATTGCCGCCCTCAACTGCAAGAAACGCCTTGGTGATGGCAACGGTGATCTTGTCATCCGTGTAAGGGACGACAGTGCCGTTACGCTTGATCACGCGCAGTTGACCGGGAGCGGTGGCAGACAGGTCCTGTGGGGTCTGGCTTGTCTGCGGCGCGCCGGTCGGCGAGTTCTCGCGAGTTGTGTCTGTTTGCATGTGTGACTCCACGTTCCTTTAAGTTTGTTCGGGCATTGCTGCCCACCGTTTCGTTTCGAGCAGCCAGTCGCAAAAGGGCGACCCAAAGGCTCCAAAACGAAGGCGGAAGCGGAATCTGTCACCGCTTCCAGGTTTTGAAGCCAAAAAGGACCGGGCCAAGCCCGATCCTTTGAAATTCTGTTGAAGAATGCGTGTTCGATGTTGCAAACCGTGTACGGCGTGGCTCTGGTACGAGCGCACGCGTTCTGGTTACTGAAAACGGCCTCAATTTCAACCCCGCAAACGCAAGAAAAGTGCTTGAACTTGTCGATTGAGTTGTGCTGGGTTTCTGAATGAAAACCCTACATGTAGGGTGTCCCTCGTCGTCGGGCTACAAGATAATGCGTTTTGGACATGAATTGCAACGCACGGCCTGTGGATAAAGTGTGTGTAGTTTGTGTATGAATCGCACACCATGCGTGTAGGCCGCATAACTACTGGATCGTGACCGTTTGTCACCGTTTTTTGTCGGCACTGGCGACGCGTTGCAGATTTTTGAGGGCGCGAACCCTATCACAAAAAAACGCATGAAAAGGGCCATCTGGCATGTCATGTGCTAAGCGGTGTGGTCCCGCTGCCACTTGCTACACTCGGTGGCGAACAGGCTGCGACCTGACGTCGCAGCCCTGCTTTATCAGGCGCCGCAGCCGTGGGTTTCAAAAACAACAAAGGAGTTTCTTTTGCAGCCACACACCTCGCACGTGCTTATTGTCGAAGATGACCAGCGACTGGCCGAACTGACCAGCGATTACCTGCAGAACCACGGCCTGAGCGTGGCCATAGAAGGCAATGGCGCGCTGGCGGCGGCGCGGATCATCGATGAACAGCCTGACCTGGTGATCCTCGACCTGATGCTGCCCGGTGAAGACGGCTTCAGCATCTGCCGCACCGTGCGCGACCGATACGACGGGCCGATCCTGATGCTCACCGCCCGCACCGACGACACCGATCAGATTCAGGGGCTGGACACCGGCGCCGATGATTTCGTCTGCAAACCGGTCCACCCCCGTGTGCTGCTGGCGCGCATCAACGCCTTACTGCGCCGCAGCGAAGCGCCGCAAGTGCCCGCTGCCGAGCTGCGCCGTCTGGTGTTCGGGCCGCTGGTGGTGGACAACGCGCTGCGTGAGGCCTGGCTGCGCGAACAGAGCATCGAGCTGACCGGCGCCGAGTTCGATCTGCTGTGGCTGTTGGTGGCCAACGCCGGTCGTACATTGTCCCGCGAAGAAATCTTCACCGCACTGCGCGGCGTGGGTTACGACGGGCAGGATCGCTCCATTGACGTGCGCATTTCACGTATCCGGCCGAAGATCGGCGACGATCCCATTCACCCGCGTCTGATCAAGACCGTGCGCAGCAAGGGCTATCTGTTTGTGCCTGAAGCGGCGCAGGACATGAGCGGCCACGTGTTCAGCGGCTGACCTGATGAACTCGATCTTTCTGCGCATATACGGCGGCATGCTCGGCGTGTTGGTGCTGGTCGCGCTGCTCGGCGTACTGGCCCTGCATGTGCTCAACCAGGCGCGCGGCGAGCAGTACCGCGAGCGTCTGGCCCACGGCACGTTTACCGTAATGGCCGACAACCTGGTTCCGCTCAACGGCATCGAGCGCCGCCGCGCCCTGGCGGTCTGGGAGCGTTTGCTGGGGATTCCCTTGAGCCTGCAAAGCATCGAGCAGGCGCAACTGGACAGCGGCGCGCGCGGTCGGCTGGCCCGTGGGCAAGTGGTGGTCGAGCAGATCGGCCCGCACGCCGCCAAGGTCTACCGTCAATTGAGTGACAAGGAGCCGCTGCTGTTGACCGGCGAAGTGCAGCAGATCACCGAGCAATTGGCGCGGGCGACGATTTACCTGTTGATCGACGAACTGGTGCGGTTTCCGGTCGATGAGCAACCGGCACGCCTGCAGGCCCTGCGCATCGACAAGGGGTTCGGTTTCGACCTGCACCTGCTGGCGCTGGATCAGGCCGACCTGGACGATGACCAGCGGCGTCGCGTTTATGAAGGCGACACGGTGATGGCGCTGGGCAAGGGTGGCGATTCCATCCGCGTGCTGGCCGGGATTGTCGACACCAACTGGGTGCTGGAAATCGGCCCGCTGTATCAGATGAATCCTTATCCGCTGCACTGGTTGCTGCTGATCGCCTTGCTGGGGCTGTGTTTCATCGGTCTTGTGGTGTATCTGCTGGTGCGGCGTCTTGAGCGTCGCGTGCTGGAACTGGAAGCCGCCGCCACGCTGATCGCGCAAGGCAGCCTGCAAACCCGTGTGCCCACCGAGGGTTCCGATTCGGTGGGGCGCGTGGCGGCAGCGTTCAACAGCATGGCCGAGAACCTGCAGCGCTCGCTGATGATCCAGCGCGAACTGGTGCGGGCGGTGTCTCATGAGCTGCGCACGCCAGTGGCGCGTCTGCGTTTCGGGCTGGAGATGGTCAGCGATGCCACCACGCCAGAGGCGCGGCTCAAGTACATGCGTGGCATGGACAGCGATATTCAGGACCTCGACAAGCTGGTGGACGAAATGCTCACCTACGCGCGCCTGGAGCAAGGCGCGCCGACCCTGAATTTTCAACGGGTTGATCTGGAAGCGCTGATCGATCAGGTCATCGCCGAACTGGCGCCATTGCGCGCTGATGTGCGGGTCACACGGGGCGACTGCCTGACGCCTGAAGAGGGCCAGCCGGCCTGGGTCGAGGCCGAGCCGCGCTATCTGCATCGGGCGGTGCAGAACCTGGTCAGCAATGCGATGCGCCATGCCGAGAACGAAGTGCGCATCAGCTATCGACTGGGCTTGCAGCAGTGTCGCATTGACGTGGAGGACGACGGCCCCGGCGTTCCTGAAGAGGCGTGGGAGCAGATATTCACGCCGTTCATGCGCATTGATGACAGCCGCACCCGAGCGTCGGGCGGGCATGGGCTGGGGCTGTCGATTGTGCGGCGGATCATCAACTGGCACGAGGGCCGTGCGTTGGTGGGTAACAGCGTCAGTCTGGGCGGTGCGTGTTTCAGCCTGTCCTGGCCGCGTACGCAGGTGCCGCGTTGAGTTCGGCCCTGTTCAGCGGGGCGCTTGCGCGTTTTGGCCGCACACTGCTCGCGTCAGATGATCCGCGCCCGGTGGTGGCGTTGCCTGATCTGCTGCGGGCTGAGCGGCTCGATCAACTGCTGCTGAGGGTGTACGGGCCGGCATTGATGCCCAGCCAGTTGCCGGTGCTGGTCTCGCAATGGGCCAAGTTCTATTTCATGCAACTGATTCCGCCAGTGCTGGTTGCCAGCCTGGTGCATGGCCGGCACTGGCCGCTGTCGCTTGATCAGGTGGGTGTGGCGCTGGACGAGCGCGGGGTGCCGGGCGGCGTCAGGCTGAGGGGGCAAGGCGAGGTTTCGGCCGCCACGTCTCAACTGTATGCCGGCTTTATTGACGATCATCTGCAGCCTTTCATTGCGGCGTTGAGTGCCTATGGCGGACTGCCGGGCGCGGTGTTGTGGAGCAGCGCCGGGGATTATCTGGAAGGCTGTCTTGCCGAGTTGGCCACGTGCAGCGACGTGTCCCTGGCGGCAGGGCTGGCGCTGTTGAACGAAAGAAAAAGGCCGGACGGGCAGGGCAATCCGTTGTTCCAGGCGGTGTGTTATGTGCCGCAGCCGGACGGCGCCCCACCGCGTCGGCAGCGGCGTGTGTGCTGCCTGAGCCATCGGGTCGAGTGGGTCGGACGCTGCGAACATTGCCCGCTGCCTGGTTGATCAGCTTTCGACGGCGATCAGGCTCAACAGGTGATCGCCCGTCACGCTGAACTGGCCTTCCAGTTCCTTGCCCGCATGCCATTCGCTGGACAGGTCGATCAACAAGCGCAGACGAGCGCTGCCATCGGCGGACCATTCCAGCAGTTGCGCGTCCTCAAAGTAAAAGCGCTTTTGCACGATGGGGTAGAGCGCCTTGAACAATGCTTCCTTGATCGAAAAAGTCAGGGTGACGCGCAACGCCACTTGATCTTGCGGGCCTGCTGCCATGTCGGCCAGCTCGGCAGCGGTCAGGATTTCCCCGGCCAGTCGCGAGGCACGGTCGTGGCTCATCAGGTTTTCCGTGTCCAGCCCCAACCCACGCCACTGCCGCGAGTGGGCAACCACGGCAGCGGCCCAACCGGTGCTGTGGGTGATAGAACCACAGACATCGCCGGGCCAGACCGGCGCACGGTCTTCACCGAGGGTGGGGATGTGCAGGCGACCATCCAGCTGGCGCATGGCTTCCCGTGCGCAGAGCCTGCCCGCGAGAAACTCGGCCTGGCGCTTGGCAACCGAGCGCTGAATGCTCGCCGGAGTCCCTACCGCGCAGCGCTGAAAGTCGCCCTCGGCCAGCTTGAGCGGATCAAAATACCCACTGACCAGCACCGCCCCAGGCACGGCGTGCGGCAGCGGCCAGTGCTGGACAAGTTCAGGGCAGCAGATGGGGAGATCGGGTCGTTGAGTCATGGACGGCATTTTGCCGGGGGATTGGAGCGGAGGGAAGAGCGCATTCCCACGCTGGAGCGTGCGGAACGAGAATCGCAACTATCGTGCGGCGCTCCGCGTCGTACGCCTTTCCGGACGCTCCGCGTCCTCTTGGCGACGCAGAGCGTCGAGAACTGCATTCCCACGCTGGAGCGTAGGGAACGATGATCTCAACTATCTTAACTATCGTGCGACGCTCTGCGTCGCATGCCTTTCCGGACGCTCTGCGTCCTCTTGGCGAATAAAAACAGGTCACACTTTCATCGTTTCCAGCGCACTCGATCAGGATGTAGCCTTCAGGCTTCTGACGATTCAAGGATGAACTCATGGGCCGAAGCAGGTACACCATCACAGAACCTGAAAAACCTCATTTTCTGACGTGTACGGTAGTGGAGTGGTTGCCGCTTTTTACTCGGCCTGCTCTGGTGGACATTCTGTTGAGCGCATGGCGTTATCAGCAGGCTCATCAAGGACTACGACTTTACGGGTACGTTGTTCTGGAAAATCATCTGCACTTCGTAGCTCAGGCGCCTGAGCTGGACAAGTGTGTGAACAGCTTCAAGTCCTTCACCGCCAGACAGATAGTTGATCACCTCGAAAAAATGAGCGCTGAGAGCACGTTGGAGCGTCTGCGGTTCGTCAAGCGCTTGCACAAGAGTGACAGGGTTTATCAAGTCTGGCAGGAGGGGGCTCATGCCGAGCTTGTGTGGAATGAAAAGGTTATGCGGCAGAAGCTCGATTACATTCACCATAACCCGGTAAAGAGAGGTTATGTGGATGTAGGTGAGCATTGGAGATACTCCAGCGCTCGTGATTATGAGGGACAGCGCGGTTTGATCGATATTCAGCGCTGGTATTGACGCATTGTTGCGACGCAGAGCGTCGGGAACTGCATTCCCACGCTGGAGCGTGCGGAACGATGATCAACTATCGTGCGTCGCTCTGCGTCGCATGCCTTTCCGGACGCTCCGCGTCCTCTTGACGACGCAGAGCGTCGAGAACTGCATTCCCACGCTGGAGCGTAGGGAACGATGATCAACTATCGTGCGACGCTCTGCGTCGTATGCCTTTCCGGACGTTCTGCGTCCCCTTTGCGACGCAGAGCGTCGGGAACTGCATTCCCACGCTGGAGCATAGGGAACGATGATCAACTATCGTGCGGCGCTCTGCGTCGCATGCCTTTCTGGACGCTCTGCGTCCTCCCAGTTTCGGGCGGACGCGGAGTGTCAGCTATCGCTCAACCAAATATCTTCTTGAAAAACTCTTTCATGTCCGCCCAGGAACTCTCATCGGCAGCCTTGTCGTAGCCGATGTCCGGGCCGCCGTGTTCGCCGTGGCTGAGGCGGTCGGCGTCGGGGTTGGTGAAGCCGTGTTTGGCGCCTTCGATGCTGACGAATTTATAGTCGGCCTTGGCGTCGTCCATTTCCTTCTTGAACGCGGCAACGTTTTCCGGGGTGACCATGCTGTCCTTGGCGCCATGCTCGACCAGCATCGGCACTTTGATGCCCGGTTTGGCCGGGGTGTTGGTGACCAGTGCGCCGTGGAAGCTGACCACGCCCAGCAGCGGTTCGCCGCGACGGGCGGCGTCCAGCACGATCTTGCCGCCGAAGCAGTAGCCGATGGCGGCGATTTTGGCCGGGTCGGTCTGTGGCTGCTGCTTCAACTGCTCGAGGCCTGCGTCAAAGCGCTTGTCGGCAGCATCGCTGTCCTTGAGTGCAGCCTGCATGAACGCCATCGCGTCTTTCGGGTGCTCGGTGTTCTTGCCCTCGCCGTACATGTCGATGGCCATTGCGCTGTAACCCAATGCCGCCAGGTCACGGGCGCGGCGCTTGGCGTAGTCGTTCAGCCCCCACCATTCGTGAACCACCAGAATCCCCGGACGCTGGCCTTTCACGGCGTCGTCGTAGGCGTAATACCCCACCAGTTTTGTCCCGTCGGCACTTTTGTAATCAATCTGCTCGGTCTTGATCGCGGCTTGGGCGAACCCGGCCAGGCCCATCATGATCATTGCAATCCACAAACGCATGTTCAGCTCCTTCTCGGGTGTGTGCAGCATGAACGCCCAACGATAGCCGATTCTGCCGTACGTGGCGCGCACGACTGTTCAGCGCCGGTTCAAGCAGTGTTCAGTCGGGGTTCAGCCCGGCGCGATTACTGTTGAGCCCTACCTTGACGGCGTCCCCGAGCGCAAAAGGAGTCGATATGTTGAACCTCAACAAGTTTTTCCTGGCCCTGGCTTTTCTGGGGGGCAGTGCAGCGGCGCAGGCTGGCGATGCCAGACTTGATGTTGCGCGTATCGAATTCGGCAAGACCAGCGAGCGCCTGGATGATGTCAACAGCTGGGGGCGCTCGCTTGGAGAGCCGGCCCACGCCAACGTGTCGGTGGGGACACTCTATTCATCGCCGGTTTACGGCAACCTGACAGGGACTCACAATGGCGTGCCTGTCAGCCGCGAAATCCTGCTGGGCAGCTATGATGTGACACAGCACGTGCCCGTCAGCGCCCACCTGTTGAGTACTGAGGCGACGATGTCGTTTCATTCTTTGTCTTGAGGCTGTGATTGTGCCTGGGAGAGCTGCATGAAGTTGTTGGTAGTTGAGGATGAAGCGCTGCTGCGTCACCACCTGAGAACCCGTCTGACCGAAGCGGGGCATGTGGTGGAAGCGGTGGCCAACGCCGAAGAAGCGTTGTATCAGGTTGCGCAATTCAATCATGACCTGGCTGTGATCGACCTGGGGCTGCCGGGGATCGGCGGGCTGGACCTGATTCGTCAGTTGCGCGCACTGGGCAAGGCGTTTCCGATTCTGATCCTGACCGCACGCGGCAACTGGCAGGACAAGGTCGAAGGGCTGGCTGCCGGGGCTGACGACTACGTGGTCAAACCCTTCCAGTTCGAAGAGCTTGAGGCGCGCCTCAATGCCCTGCTGCGGCGCTCCAGCGGGTTCATTCAGTCGACGATCACGGCTGGCCCGCTGTTGCTCGCAAGCATGCAGCGCTGGCCGAGCAGCCGTTGGCGTTGACCGCCTACGAATACCGCATCCTCGAATACCTCATGCTCCATCATCAGCAAGTGGTGCCCAAAGAGCGCTTGATGGAACAGCTCTATCCTGATGACGACGAGCGCGATCCGAACGTGATCGAAGTGCTGGTCGGTCGTCTGCGCCGCAAGCTGGATAGCAGCGTGGCCTTCAAACCCATCGAAACCGTGCGTGGCATGGGCTACCTGTTCAATGAGCGCTGTACGTGATTCGTTCGCTTCGCCTGCGCCTGATGCTGGGTGCCGCCACGTTAGCGGTGATCTTCATGTTGCTGATGCTGCCTGCTTTGCAGGGCGCGTTCAGCCTGGCGTTACGCGGGGCAATCGAGCAGCGGCTGGCGTCCGATGTCACCACCATGATTTCCGCCGCACGGGTCGAAGACGGCCACCTGATGATGCCGTCGGTGTTGCCCGGCGAACAATTCAATCTGCCCGGCAGCCGCTTGCTGGGCTACATCTATAACCGCCAGGGGCAGATGGTCTGGCGTTCGCTGTCCACCGAAGGCGAAGACATCGATTACCACCCCAGTTATGACGGGCAGGGCAGCGAGTTCACCAAGGTCAAGGAAATCAATGGCGAGGAATACTTCGTCTACGATGTCGAAATTCGCCTGCTTGGCGGCCGTAACGCGGCCTTCAGCATCGTCGCGGTTCAGCCGCTGCGCGGTTATCAGGAAACCATCGACGGCTTGCGGCGCAAGCTTTATCTGGGCTTCGGCGCGGCGTTGGTGGTCCTGCTCGGGTTGCTGTGGATGGGCCTGACCTGGGGGCTGCGTGCCTTACGCGGCTTGAGTCAGGAGCTGGATCAGGTCGAATCGGGCGTGCGCGACAGCCTGAGCGAAGAGCATCCCAGCGAACTGTTGCGCCTGACCGACTCCCTCAACCGCCTGCTGCGCAGCGAGCGTGAGCAGCGCATTCGTTACCGCGACTCCCTCGACGATCTGGCCCACAGCCTGAAAACACCGCTGGCGGTGTTGCAGGGCGTCAGTGAAAACATCGCCAAGCGGCCCGAAGACGTGGAACAGGCTCGGGTTCTGCAATCGCAGATCGAACGCATGAGCCAGCAGATCGGCTATCAACTGCAACGTGCCAGCCTGCGCAAGAGCGGTCTGGTACGGCATAACGTCATGCTGCGGCCAGTGGTCGAAAGCCTGTGCAACACGCTGGACAAGGTCTATCGCGACAAACAGGTCCATGCCACCCTCGACCTGCCGGAACATTGCCAGGTGCATATGGAAGAGGGCGCACTGCTGGAGATGCTGGGCAACCTGCTGGAAAACGCTTACCGGCTGTGCCTGAGCGAAGTGCGTGTGAGCTTCAGGCACTCTGCGACCGGTGATGAACTCTGCATCGAAGACGACGGCCCCGGCGTCCCGCAAAGCCAGCGCGCGCGCATCCTTGAACGCGGCGAACGACTGGACCGCCAGAACCCCGGGCAAGGCATTGGCCTGGCGGTGGTCAAGGACATCATCGAAAGCTACGGCGCACAACTGACCCTGGGGGATTCGCCGCTGGGCGGGGCGGCGTTCAGGATTCATTTTCTGGCGCAGTGAAGATCAGCGTGCAGCGTCGGAACGAGAATCAGGCCGTCGCGCTGTGCTGTGCGCTTGAGACAGGGTGGCGGGTGTCCGGATTTGCTTCCCTCAAGATCGCCGAAAGGCGGATACCCGCCACTGTTTCTGCTATTTACCCTCCATACGGCGGAAAACCGCCACCTCATCTCTCCTGTTCCGTCTATCGTTACCCGTATGCGCCTTGCTTGACGGGGCTTTGATGGCATTTTGACGGCATGGCACGGCTATTGCTATTCAGAGGGTAGATGTCTGCCTTGCGCAGCTCGACAAAACAAATCCCTCCAGTGCAGGAGGGTTAGCGCTTTATAGGCTCGCGTGCATCAGGTAACGATGCCGACGATGCCCTTGAGGAAAACTGCAATGACGACTCGTCAGCCCATCTACAAGTCCCTCTATTTTCAGGTAATCGTAGCGATTGTCATCGGTATCCTGATCGGCCACTTCTACCCTGACACCGGCAAGGCCCTCAAGCCGCTGGGTGACGGGTTCATCAAGCTGATCAAGATGGTCATCGCTCCGATCATCTTCTGTACCGTTGTCAGCGGTATCGCCGGCATGCAGAACATGAAGTCGGTCGGCAAGACCGGCGGTTATGCGCTGCTGTACTTCGAGATCGTTTCGACCATCGCCCTGCTGATCGGTCTGATCGTCGTGAACGTGGTTCAGCCGGGTGCCGGCATGAACATCGACGTCAGCACGCTAGACGCTTCGAAGATCGCGGCTTACGTGACGGCCGGTAAAGACCAGAGCATCGTCGGCTTTATCCTCAACGTCATTCCGAACACCATCGTCGGCGCGTTTGCCAATGGCGATATCCTGCAAGTCCTGATGTTCTCGGTGATCTTCGGTTTCGCCCTGCATCGCCTGGGTGCCTACGGCAAGCCGGTGCTGGACTTCATCGATCGCTTCGCCCACGTGATGTTCAACATCATCAACATGATCATGAAGCTGGCGCCTATCGGTGCGTTCGGTGCCATGGCCTTCACCATCGGCGCCTATGGGGTTAGCTCGCTGGTGCAGCTGGGTCAGTTGATGATCTGCTTCTACATCACTTGCGTGCTGTTTGTGGTGCTGGTGCTGGGTGCAATCTGCCGCGCTCACGGTTTCAGCGTCTTCAAGCTGGTTCGCTACATCCGTGAAGAGCTGCTGATCGTCTTGGGTACTTCCTCGTCGGAATCGGCCCTGCCGCGCATGCTGATCAAGATGGAACGTCTGGGTGCCCAGAAGTCCGTCGTAGGTCTGGTCATCCCGACCGGCTACTCGTTCAACCTGGACGGTACGTCGATCTACCTGACCATGGCTGCGGTGTTCATCGCTCAGGCGACCAACACGCACATGGACATCACTCACCAGATCACTCTGTTGCTGGTGTTGCTGCTGTCGTCCAAAGGTGCTGCCGGCGTGACCGGTAGCGGCTTCATCGTACTGGCCGCGACCCTGTCGGCTGTTGGCCACCTGCCGGTTGCCGGTCTGGCGCTGATTCTGGGTATCGACCGCTTCATGTCCGAAGCCCGCGCCCTGACCAACCTGGTGGGTAACGCTGTTGCGACCGTCGTGGTTGCCAAGTGGGTCGGCGAGCTGGACACCGACAAGCTGCAATCCGAACTGGCTTCCGGTGGCAGCGCCATCCTGGAAACCCGCCCTGAAGACGACCTCGGCGTTGCCGAAGGCCCGACTCCGGCTGCTGCGGTGAATACCACCAAAACGGTCTGATTAGCCCTCAGGCATGAAAAAACCCATCTTCGGATGGGTTTTTTTATGCCTGCTGATTGCCGGTGGGCTATTCGGTACGCGTCTCGCCGCTGAACACCAGTGGTTCACGGCAACGGCGACACAGGTAGCGGCGCCCCTTGCGCACCATGCTGTGGCGCTGGGCCGAGAACGGGAAGTCGCTGTCCGGGCACGGGCAACGGTAAATGTAGCGGATCACGCTACGGCGCTTGATTGCGTAGGTATGGCAGCGGTTCGGCGGCAGCTCATAGACGCCGCGCATGATCAATTGCCACTCTTCACCGTGCGGCTGGATGCTGCCACCGAACAGTTGATGAGCGATCAGGTGCGCGACTTCGTGCGGCACGGTCTGGCGCAGGAAGTCCTCGGCGTTTTCCGTGTAGAGCTGTGGATTGAAACGTAGCAGGTTTTCATGCAGGTGCGCGACGCCTGCTTTTTGGCCGCGCAGTTGAAAACTGACGACCGGGCGTTTGAAGGTTCGCTTGAAAAACGCTTCGGCCTGCTGATAACAGGTTTCGACGCGGGCATTGAGTTGTTCGGGCATGCTTTGAGGTTCTCCAGTGCGCCAAGTATGCCGCAATGTGGCTACGCTCTGAAAATGCTGACTGCCCGATGGTCATTTCTGATCCGGCGTTGTGGCCAGCCTGAACGGCATGAGCGCAGCCTGTTTAACGATGCGTCGGTTATGCGTAAAATGTCCGGCTTTTCTCACGCCACCGTTAGCGGATACCTCTCATCAATGGGCACCCTTTCAGTCAATCAGAACAAACTGCAGAAACGTCTGCGTCGGCTGGCCGGCGAGGCGGTTGCCGACTTCAACATGATCGAAGAGGGTGACAAGGTCATGGTCTGCCTGTCCGGTGGCAAGGACAGCTACACCCTGCTCGACGTATTGCTGCACCTGCAGAAAGTGGCACCGATCAGGTTCGACCTTGTTGCGGTCAACATGGACCAGAAGCAGCCGGGCTTTCCCGAGCATGTGCTGCCTGCTTACCTGAAGGCACTGGGCGTCGAGTACCACATTGTCGAGAAAGACACGTATTCGGTGGTCAAGGAGCTGATTCCGGAAGGCAAGACCACCTGCTCGCTGTGTTCGCGCCTGCGTCGCGGCACGCTGTACACCTTCGCCGACGAAATCGGTGCGACCAAAATGGCGCTGGGGCATCATCGCGACGATATCGTCGAGACGTTTTTTCTCAACATGTTTTTCAATGGCTCGCTCAAGGCCATGCCGCCCAAGCTGCGTGCCGATGACGGTCGCAACGTGGTGATTCGCCCGTTGGCCTACTGTCACGAGAAGGACATTCAGGCTTATTCGGATTTCAAGCAGTTCCCGATCATCCCGTGCAACCTCTGCGGCTCGCAGGAAAACCTGCAACGCCAGGTGGTCAAGGACATGCTGATCGACTGGGAGCGCAAGACGCCGGGTCGTACCGACAGCATCTTCCGCGCCTTGCAGAACGTGCAACCGTCACAGTTGGCCGACCGCAACCTGTTCGACTTCACCAGCCTGCGCATCGACGAAACCGCTGCGTCGCGGTTCGTCAATGTGGTCAATATCTGATCGCGATCAGTGGTTGACGGTGAAGGACAGCATCGCTGAAAGCTGGCACATGGGCCTGCCGCTTTCGGCGTGCCATTGGTTGAACACGTCCTGCACGATGGCCTGATCGCGTTTGCTGGTCGGCACGCGGTCGACAATGTCCTGCGCATTCAAGGCGGCGACCACGTCCCAGGTCGGGATAAACGTGTCCTTGCCCACCATGCGCAGAAAACGCGGCGATGACAGGCCGCCCATCTGGTTGCCGTGTTTGGCGAGGTATTGCCACAGGCCGGTGATGTTATCGACAGGCCATTCAGCGATGAATTTGCCGAAACTGCCGTGTTCCTGTTCGATGTCCAGAATCAGTTGCGCATTGCGCGGCACGCTTTTGAGCTTGCCCAAATGGCGAATGATGCGCGCGTCCTGCATCAGCCGCTCCAGATGGTCGGCCCCCATCAGCACGACTTTCTCAGGGTCGAAGCGGAAAAAGACTTCCTCGAACGCTGGCCACTTGGAGTCCACCAGGCTGTGTTTCAGGCCGGCACGAAACACCCGCAGGGCCATGGTCGACAGGTAGCGGTCGGCGCTGATGGCGTGCAGTTGTTTCGGGGTCTTGGGCGTGGGCAGGTGAGCTTCCAGTGCTTTGGCGGAACCGAATCGATTCAGGCAATACTCGTTCAGCCATTTGTAGTCGTGCATCGGTTCTCCAGAGAATTAAACAGGCAGGTCAAGGGCTCAGACCCGCCCTTGCGCTGCAAGTTTGCGATTTAACGGAATGCCTTGAACACGCTGCGCCGATTCAATGGCGCGGCGTGTCCAGTTGCAATGCCGTTTTCGCCAGGCGCTGGCCAAGGGCGCGACACAAATCGGTTTCGTGACGGTCCAGTGGGCGTTTGCCATCCGCACCGGCGTGGTGGCTGGCGCCGTATGGCGTGCCGCCGCCCGTGGTTTCGATCAATGCCGCTTCGCTGTAGGGCAGGCCCATGATCAACATGCCGTGGTGCAGCAACGGCAACAGCATCGACATCAGCGTGGTTTCCTGGCCGCCGTGCAGGCTGGCGGTGGAGGTGAACACGCCGCCAGGTTTACCGACCAGTGCGCCGGTCAGCCACAGGTTGCTGGTGCCGTCCAGAAAGTATTTCAGCGGCGCGGCCATGTTGCCGAAGCGGGTCGGGCTGCCCAGTGCCAGGCCGGAGCAGTTCTTCAGGTCGTCGAGGCTTGCATACAGCGCGCCGTTTTCCGGGATGTCCGGCGCGGTCGCTTCACAGTCGGCAGAAATGGCGGGTACGGTGCGCAGTCGCGCTTCCATGCCGCCCAGTTCGACACCCCGGGCGATCTGCCGGGCCATTTCGCTGGTGGAGCCGTTGCGGCTGTAATACAGAACCAGAATGTAAGGTGTGCTCACGGCAGCAGCTCCAGAATGTTCTCGGGTGGACGGCCAATCACGGCCTTGTCGCCTGCGACCAGAATCGGACGCTCGATCAGTTTGGGGTGGGCAGCCATGGCGGCAATCAGGTGCTCGTCGCTCAGGCTCGGGTCGGCCAGATTGAGTTGCTTGTAATCCTCTTCACCGGTGCGCAGCAGTTGCCGGGCACTGATGCCCAGCTTGCCGAGCAGGTCACGCAAAGTGGCGGCGTCGGGCGGGGTTTCCAGATACAGAACGACGTCCGGGCTCAGGTCACGCGCCTGAAGCAGTTCCAGCGCGCCGCGGGATTTGGTGCAGCGCGGGTTGTGATACAGCGTCAGATCGGTCATTTGCAGGTCGCATCTTGTATGGGGTGGGGCGTATTCTACCCAGTGATGACGCTGTTCGACATATCGGATGGCCAATAGTCGTGGCTTGGGTATAAGAAAGCCTGCTATCAGTCACGCAGGCGGAACGAGGCGAGGAAGGACATAAATGGCAATGCGATTGACAGCGGCGGTGATACTTTTCGGCAGTCTGCTGCTCAGCGGCTGTGGCGTGGACCTGGGCACCGACCAGAACGGTGAAAAGGTCGCCAGCGAGCGTATAAAAGGCCACTGGCTGGTGGTGAACTATTGGGCCGAATGGTGTGGCCCGTGCCGTACCGAGGTTCCGGAATTCAATGCGCTGTCCGAGCAGCTCAAGGACAAGCAGGTGACAGTGCTGGGCGTCAACTTCGACAACTTGCAAGGCGATGAACTGAAAAACGCCGCGAACGCGCTGGGTATCAAGTTCACCGTGCTGGCTCAGGACCCGGCTGAACAATACAGCCTGCCGCCTTCCGAAGCGCTGCCGGTGACTTACATCATTGATGACAAAGGCAAGATGCGCGAGCAACTGCTGGGTGAGCAATCGGCGGCGACCGTGATTCAGAAGCTCAAGGCGCTGCGCGGGGAGGGCTGAGCAGAGACGCCATTAGTTGAGATCATTGCTCACTGTGCTCCAGCACGGGGATGCAAATTGCCACGCTCCGCGCCCGATCTTGACTACGCGGTGTGACGTAGAGCTGTGATGCATAGCGTCACGAACTGCAGTGCTTTTTAACCGCAATGGCACTGACGACGCAGAGTGCGACGTAAGTGACGGCTGAGTCCTGGCGCTGATCCGGGGGTAGCCTGGCAGGACGCCAGGCTAGCCGCACCGGGCCATGGATGGCCCGTTGCGGCGACCCCCGGATCAGTGACAGGGCGAAGGAACCCGACGAAGTCGGGCCGGAAACGGAGCCAGGGGCTTTGGTTACTTTGGCCCCATCAAAGTAACTCGCCGAGGGGCGAAAAGGTGCCTTGAGTCGAACCTCAATCTATCTGAAATCGCAGAACCCTTGTGTGACGCTAAGCGCCACAAAGAGGACGCAGAGCGTCCAGAACTGCATGCCCACGCGGAGCGTCGGCACGATAATCAAAAGCTGACCTGAGTCGAACCCCAACTCACCTGATTTCGCAGAACCGCTGTGTGACGCGGAGCGTTGGAACGATAGTCATCTCAAGACCGCAAGCCTCAGCTATCTTCGAGCCAGAAGCGCAGCGGCTTGCCTTGCGCAGGCCACAGGCGCAGTTGCTCGATGGGTGAAATGTCCCAACGTTGCACGCTGCTGATGGCTTTGATGAAACGCTGTTCCTGCTCCATCAAGGCCGGGGCGCACATCTTGCGGGTCTTGCCCACTGCGCCGAAGCTGATGGTGTGATCGTTCAGGGTGTAAGGCGCAAACCAATGATTGCAGCCGGCATTGCCATAGGCGCGGCCATCGGCCCCCAAGGTCATGGTCAAACGGCTGTTATCGATCAGCGGGCGTTCGCCGATCCATTCCATCACGTAACTGTGATCCTGATGAATCGGCAACGGGTCAGCGGTGCAGCCGGCCAGCAGCGCGCCGCCGATCAGGCTCAAGAGCGCAAACTGTTTCATGCCGCCTTCTCCTGGCACTTCTTGCAAACGTGTTTTTCTCCCTCGGTTTTCCAGCCCAGCTCCGCGATGCGTGCGGCGGCAGCGGGTTTCTGCGCCTTGACGCCCAGCTTGCTCTCTACCATGAACTCGAAATTCAGCTCGGCGTTGCAGCTGTCGCAGTGGACTTGCCACTGGTGGATCGCCAGCTCATCAAATACCGGGCCTTTGGCCACTGCAATCCATTGGCCTGGCGGGTTGATCAAGTGCCGGACTTTCTCGACGGTCAGGCGCATGTGCAGGCTTTTGCTGCCCTTGATGGTCACCAGCAACTGGTCATTGTCATGCAGCGAGCCGCCGTTGCCAGTGACCTGGTAACGGCCGGGCGCCAAGGTGCGGCATTCGGTCAGGGTGTGCTGCGGGTTGAGCATGCTGTAGCGAAAATCGTGTTCGGCCATGGATCCTCCAAAAATTGCGCGCATCCTATCACGCTCTGCACGGCGGGCAGGCCCATCGGGCGTCGAGCCGATGATGTGCAGCGCCTTGGATTGAGCGTTGGACGCAGAGCGTCCGGAACGGCATTGCCCCGCTGGAGCGTGGGGAGCGAGCGGTGTCCGGTCATGGGCTCATCGACCCCGATTGTGAGGACCGAGCGCTGTCATCACGCCGACACTCGCGCTTCGGCCTCCAGGCGGATGATGGCTTTCTCCAGATCATCCAGCGCATCTTCAGTGTGTGGCGCGTTTTGCTTGAGAAGGGTTTCGGCGCGCTGGCAGGCGGTGCGCAGCTGTGGCACGCCGCAGTAGCGGGTCGCGCCGTGCAGGCGGTGAACCCGCTCGATCAAGCCCAGCATGTCCTGATTGGCCCGGGCCGTGCGGATGGCTTCATGGTCGGCGTCGAGAGAGGCCAGTAGCATGGCCAGCATGTCGGCGGCCAGATCCGGTTTGCCTGCCGCCAGGCGCAAGCCCTCTTCGTGATCCAGTACCAGCGGGCCGACATGCACTTCGAGTGCTTCAGTCTGGCGTTCCGGTGCCGGGTTGCGCAGCGCCAGCCCGGTCCATTTGAGGACCACCTGAGCCAGTTGCCGCTCACTGATCGGCTTGGTCAGGTAGTCGTCCATGCCGCTCTGCAGCAGCGAGCGCTTTTCATTGGCCATCGCGTGAGCGGTGAGGGCCACGATCGGCAGGGAGCTCTGGCTGCGTTCAGCTTCCCAGGCGCGAATCGCCTCGGTGGCCTGACGCCCGTCCATGCCTGGCATCTGCACGTCCATCAGCACCAGGTCGAACGCTTCCTGCTGCACGGCATTGACCGCTGCGTAGCCGCCCTCGACGGCGGCAACCTCGGCGCCCATGTCTTCGAGCAGGGTCTGCACCAGCAGCAGATTGGCCGGGTTGTCATCCACGCACAGTACTCGAGGCGCACGGCTCGACAGCGGCGGCCCGATGTCGGCACGAACCGCCCGTGGGGCAATCAGCTCGGACAACGCTTTTTGCAGTTTGCGGGTGCAGGCCGGTTTGGCCTGCAACTGGGTGTAAACGTCGTGGACGGCCAACTGGAACAGCGCATGCTCGGTGGTCGGGCACAGCACCATGACTTTGCAGTTGAGGTTTTCCAGGTCCCAGATGTGCTGGCGCAGCCGCTCCGGGGATATTTCCAGTGCGGTGACGCCGAGCACTGCCAGGTCAATCGCTGCCGGTGTCTCGTGCGCCGCCGTCACACCGTTGAGCAGGTTTTCCAGGTTGTTGAAGACGATGGTCTGCAAGCCGCAGTCTTCCAGCTGATGCTCCAGCGCCTGACGTGCAAGGTCGTGATGCTCAAGCACTGCGGCGCGCAGCCCGCCCAGTGGAATATTGAGCGACTCTTCCTTGTCTTCACGGGCCTTGGGCAGTTTCAGGCTGATCCAGAACTCCGAGCCTTCGCCCGGCGTGCTGTCGACACCGATCTCGCCGCCCATCTGTTCGATCAAGCGCTTGGAAATGACCAGCCCCAGGCCGGTGCCGCCCGGCTGGCGGGACAGCGAGTTGTCCGCCTGGCTGAAGGCCTGGAACAGCGCCCGCACATCCTGACTGGACAGGCCGATCCCGGTGTCTTGCACGCTGATGCGCAATTGCGCGTGTTCTTCGGTTTCATCTTCCAGCATGGCGCGCGCGACGATGGTGCCTTCACGGGTGAACTTGATCGCGTTGCTGACCAGATTGGTCAGGATCTGCCGGAGGCGCAACGGGTCGCCAGACAGTGCCAGCGGTGTGTCGCGGTACACCAGACTGACCAGCTCAAGCTGCTTGGCATGGGCCGCCGGGGCAAGAATGGTCAGGGTGTCCTGCAGCAGGTCACGCAGGTTGAACGGAATGTTGTCGAGCACCAGCTTGCCGGCCTCGATTTTCGAGAAGTCGAGGATCTCGTTGATGATGCTCAGCAGGTTGTCGGCTGACTTTTCGATAGTGCCCAGATAATCGAACTGGCGCGGCGTCAGTTCGCTTTTTTGCAGCAGGTGCGTAAAGCCCAGAATGCCGTTCAATGGCGTGCGGATTTCATGGCTCATGTTGGCCAGAAACTCCGACTTGATTCGGCTGGCTTCGAGCGCCTCCTTGCGCGCCAGGTCCAGCTCGATGTTCTGGATCTCGATGGTTTCCAGGTTTTGCCTGACGTCTTCGGTGGCCTGATCGATGCTGAGCTGCAGTTCTTCCTGCGCGTTTTGCAGCGTGGCCGCCATGCGATTGATGCCTGACGCCAGCTCGTCCAGCTCTCGGCTGCCCAGCGGCGGCAGGCGGGTTTCGAGGTTGCCGTCCTTGAGTTGTGACACCGCCTGCTTGATCTGACTCATCGGGCCGTTGATGGTCCGGCTCATGCGCACGGCCAGGGTGGCGGTAACGGCCAGCCCGGTGAGAATCAGCAGCAGGCTGGCGAACAGGCTTCGGTAGCCGCGCAGCAGAGTGCCGTTGTGGGAAATTTCCAGCTCGACCCAGCCCAGCAGCGTGTCGGCTTCGGCGGGGATGATCGGGCTGGTCAGGTGCCGTTGATGGCCGAACACCGGCAGCAGGTAGCGGGTGGCGTCGTTGCCGGTGGAGCTGAGCAGTTGCGAGCTGTTGCCGATTGGCACCGGGCTGATCATGGTCGGGCCGGCGTGGGCCAGAGGCGTGCGATCAACATCCAGGAACGACACGGCGCGCACGTCGGTCTGCTCAAGTGTCTGCGAGGCGATACGGCTCAACAGCACTTTGTCCTTGCGCCCCAGCGCATTGGCCGACAGAGGCGCCAGGTCCTGAGCGACCATTTCGCCGCGCTGCAGCAACTGGCTTTGCAGTTCATTGAGCTGCATCCAGGTGAAATAACTGCCCAGCGTCGCGGCCATCAGGCTGGCAGGCAAAATTGTCAGCAGCAGCACACGGCCTTTTATACCCAGCTTGGTCAGCACGCTTTCTCTCCAGCAACAGGTATCAATCTGTCGATATCGGGCATCGGCTGCCCGTCTGTATCGGCATCAGCGGACGAGTTTAGCCATTTAACGAAGGTGTGGGCATGCCGTGATGCGATTTCCTTCAAAAACCACGCCAATCGCAGGCTGTCATAAAATGCGCGTTATGCCTTTTGGGAATATCTACCGCACTTTGCGTGATATGGGCTTTGAGCGTTTGCCGTTATGATAGGCGCCCCCGCAGACTGGACCGCGAATACGCCATGACCCTGCAGTATCCAACCATCGCCGATTGCGTCGGCAACACCCCGCTCGTGCGTCTGCAACGCATGGCCGGCCATACCAGCAATACCGTCCTGTTGAAACTGGAAGGTAACAACCCTGCGGGTTCGGTAAAAGACCGTCCGGCGCTGTCGATGATCACCCGTGCCGAACTGCGCGGCCAGATTCATCCGGGCGATACGCTGATCGAAGCCACTTCCGGTAACACCGGCATCGCGCTGGCGATGGCTGCGGCGATCAAGGGTTACCGCATGGTCCTGATCATGCCGGACAACTCCAGTGCCGAACGCAAGGCCGCCATGACGGCCTATGGCGCCGAGCTGATTCTGGTCAGCAAGGAGGAAGGCATGGAGGGCGCTCGCGATCTGGCCGACCGCATGCAGGCCGAAGGGCGTGGCAAGGTGCTCGATCAGTTCGCCAATGGCGACAATCCCGAGGCGCATTACACGTCCACGGGGCCGGAAATCTGGCAGCAGACCGCCGGCACCGTCACACATTTTGTCAGCTCGATGGGCACTACCGGCACCATCATGGGCACCTCGCGCTACCTCAAGGAACAGAATCCCGACGTGCAGATCGTCGGTCTGCAACCGATGGAAGGCGCGTCCATTCCCGGCATTCGTCGCTGGCCGACCGAATACCTGCCCAAAATCTATCAGTCGAGCCGTGTTGATCGCATCATCGATATGGGGCAGGTCGAAGCCGAAGAAGCCATGCGTCGGCTGGCCCGGGAAGAGGGGATCTTCTGCGGGGTGTCGTCCGGCGGTTCGGTGGCGGGTGCGCTGCGCATCGCCCGTGAAGTCGAAAACGCCACGATTGTGGCAATCATCTGTGACCGAGGCGACCGTTACCTGTCGACCGGTATCTACGACACGCCCAACTGATGGCCAAGCATGAAAGAGGCCTGCGCTTCCAGCCCACCGGCGGCGTCAAGAGCGTGCAGGTGCCTGCCGGTAAAAAGCAGCGGCTGACGATCGAACGCCTGTCTGACGACGGGCGCGGCATCGCGTTTGTCGAGGGCAGGACCTGGTTCGTCGCGGGCAGTCTGGCCGGCGAAGAGGTCGAGGCGCGGGTGCTCAATGCACGGGGCAAGGTCGTCGAAGCGCGCACCGAGCGCGTGTTTGTTGCCAGCGACATGCGTCGCGCGCCCGCCTGCGATTATTTCGGGCGTTGCGGCGGGTGCAGCGTTCAGCACGTGCCCTATGAAGAGCAGCTTGCCCTGAAACAGCGCATGCTCGCCGAGCAATTGCTGCGGGTCGCGAACGTGGTGCCGGACGAGTGGGCCGCGCCCCTGAGCGGGTCCGAACTGGCCTATCGCCGACGCGCGCGGGTCGCGGTGCGCTGGGACGCCAAGGCCAAACGGCTGGACGTCGGCTTTCGTGCGGCGGCCAGTCAGGACATCGTCAGCATCGAGGAATGTCCGGTGCTGGTACAGGCCTTGCAACCGGTCATGAGTCAGTTGCCGGCGATGCTGAAAAGTTTCAGCAAGCCCCAAGTGCTGGGTCACGTCGAACTGTTCAGCGGCTCTTCGACTGCGCTGCTGTTGCGTCATACCGCGCCGTTGGCAGAGGCCGATCTGGCCACCCTGCAAGCGTTCTGTTCGGCGCATGACGCGCAGCTCTGGCTGCACGGCGAAGGCGAGCCGCAACCGGTCAGCCCAGGCGATACGCTGGGCTATCGGCTGGAGCCGTGGAACCTGCAACTGGCGTGGCGTCCGGGGGATTTCATTCAGGTCAATGCGGCGGTCAATACCGCGATGATCGAGCAAGCGCTGCAATGGCTGGCACCTGCGGCGGATGAACGTGTGATGGACCTGTTTTGCGGCCTGGGCAATTTTGCCTTGCCGCTGGCGGGGCTGGCAAAAGAAGTGGTGGCGGTGGAAGGCGTTGCGACGATGGTCGAACGTGCAGCCGTCAACGCAATGAGTAATGATCTGCACAATGTGCAGTTTTTTCAGGCGGATCTTTCCCAGCCGCTGATACATGCCGAGTGGGCAGTGGACGGGTTTTCTGCGGTACTCTTGGACCCGCCGCGTGACGGGGCCTTCGAAGTGGTTCGCCAGATCCGCAAAACAGGCGCCCGGCGGCTGCTTTATGTGTCGTGCAACCCGGCAACACTGGCTCGTGACACGGTCGAGCTGGTGAATCAGGGCTACCGATTAAAACGTGCCGGAATCCTCGATATGTTTCCACAGACGGCGCATGTCGAGGCGATGGCTTTATTTGAAATGAGTAAGTGAGCGGCTTCATTGGATAGAGTCCAGCGGCTGACAGGGAATCTCATTTAATCCGACTGGCCCGCGAATGCCGGTCCTTGCTTGCCCGGCAAGTGGCATTCGCTCAGAAGGCTGGCGACTGATGGCGCTATTCATCGCGCCGTAGGGAAGGTAAGCAGCATGGTACAGGTGAGAGCGAACCAGCCGATAAACACAGACGGCAGTATCAATCTCGACGCATGGCTCGATCATATTGTCAGCGTCGACCTGGTCCTGGACCGGGAAGTCATGAAGCAGGCCTGTGAATTTGCCCGGCAAGCCGAGCAGAACGACAAGGTCCACAAGAATCATTGGGCAGAAGGCACCTCCAGTTTCCAGACGGGTCTGGAAATCGCTGAAATCCTTGCTGACCTCAAGCTGGATCAGGATTCTCTGGTCGCTGCGGTCATCTACCGCGGTGTGCGCGAAGGCGTGATCCCGTTGCCGGAGGTCGAACAGCACTTTGGCCCGACGGTCGCCAAACTGATCGACGGTGTGCTGCGCATGGCGGCGATCAGCGCCAGCCTCAGCCCCCGGCAGTCGCTGGTGCTGGGCAGCCAGGCGCAGGTCGAAAACCTGCGCAAGATGCTGGTCGCGATGGTCGACGACGTGCGCGTCGCCCTGATCAAGCTGGCCGAGCGCACCTGCGCGATTCGTGCGGTGAAGAACGCCGATGACGAAAAGCGCAACCGGGTGGCCCGCGAGGTCTTCGATATCTATGCGCCGCTGGCGCATCGGCTGGGCATCGGTCACATCAAGTGGGAGCTGGAAGACCTGTCTTTCCGCTACCTGGAGCCTGATCAGTACAAACAGATCGCCAAATTGCTGCACGAGCGCCGGCTGGATCGCGAGCGCTTCATCAGCGAAGTCATGTCCGAGCTGGACAACGAGCTGCAAGCCACCGGCGTGACGGCTGACATCAGCGGCCGTGCCAAGCACATCTACTCCATCTGGCGCAAAATGCAGCGCAAGGGCCTGGCGTTCAGCCAGATCTACGACGTGCGTGCGTTGCGCGTGCTGGTCCCGGAAATGCGCGACTGCTACACCGCGCTGGGGATTGTGCATACGCTGTGGCGGCATATTCCCAAGGAGTTTGACGACTACATCGCCAACCCCAAGGAAAACGGCTACCGCTCGCTGCACACGGCCGTCATCGGGCCGGAAGGCAAGGTGCTGGAAGTGCAGATCCGCACCCACGCCATGCACGAAGAAGCCGAGCTGGGCGTTTGCGCGCACTGGCGCTACAAGGGCACCGACGTCAAATCCGGCTCCAATCATTACGAAGAGAAGATTTCCTGGCTGCGTCAGGTTCTGGAATGGCATGAAGAACTGGGCGACATCGGGGGTCTGGCCGAGCAGTTGCGGGTCGATATCGAACCCGATCGCGTCTATGTCTTCACCCCTGACGGCCACGCCATCGACCTGCCCAAGGGCGCGACGCCGCTGGACTTCGCCTATCGGGTACACACCGAGATCGGCCATAACTGCCGTGGTGCGAAGATCAACGGCCGCATCGTGCCGCTCAACTACAGCCTGCAGACCGGCGAGCAGGTCGAGATCATCACCAGCAAGCACGGTACGCCGAGCCGCGACTGGCTGAACTCCAACCTGGGCTACATCACCACGTCCCGGGCGCGGGCCAAGATCGTTCACTGGTTCAAATTGCAGGCGCGTGACCAGAACGTCGCGGCTGGCAGGACCCTGATCGAGCGTGAGCTGGCGCGTCTTGCGCTGCCGCAGGTCGACTTCGACAAACTGGCGGACAAGGCCAACCACAAGACCGCCGACGACATGTTCGCGGCCTTGGGGGCGGGCGATCTGCGGCTGGCGCAGTTGGTCAACCTGGCTCAGCAGCAGGTCGAGCCGGATCGGGTCAATGAACAGCTGGAGCTGATTCCGCGCAAGGCCACCGGCTACAAGCCCGGCAAGCGCGGCGACATTCAGATTCAGGGCGTCGGCAACCTGATGACGCAAATGGCTGGCTGCTGCCAGCCGCTGCCGGGCGACGCGATTGTCGGTTACATCACTCAAGGCCGCGGCGTTAGCATCCACCGCCAGGATTGCGCCTCGGTGCTGCAACTGGGCGGTCGCGAACCCGAGCGGATCATCCAGGTCAGCTGGGGGCCGGTGCCGGTGCTCACCTATCCGGTGGACATCATCATCCGCGCCTACGACCGTTCCGGGCTGCTGCGTGACGTCACTCAGGTGCTGCTCAACGAGCGCATCAACGTGCTGGCGGTCAACACCCGCTCGAACAAGGAAGACAACACTGCGCTCATGTCCCTGACCATCGAGATTCCGGGGCTGGATGCGCTGGGGCGGTTGCTGGGGCGCATCTCCCAGTTGCCGAACATCATCGAAACACGCAGAAACAGGACGCCGTAAGTGTCAGCGCCGACCCACGGGAGCCCCGTGTACACCGTTCAGGACCTGCTTTATCTCATGGCCCGGCTGCGTGATCCGCAGTTCGGCTGCCCCTGGGACTTGAAGCAGACCTACGCCAGTATCGTCCCGCACACGCTGGAAGAAGCCTACGAAGTGGCGGATGCCATCGAGCAGGGCGATCTCGATCATCTGCAGGGTGAACTGGGCGACCTGCTGTTTCAGGTGGTCTTTTACGCGCAACTGGCCAAGGAAGAAGGGCGCTTCGAGTTCGACGGTGTGGTGGACGGAATCACGCGCAAGTTACTGCGTCGCCACCCCCACGTGTTCCCGACCGGCGAACTGTATGCGCCGCCGGAAACCCCGCGTCTGACCGATGAGCAGGTCAACCGCCGCTGGGACGAAATCAAGGCCGAGGAACGCGCCGAAAAGTCCGGAGTGCCTGAGCAGTTGTCGCTGCTGGATGATGTGCCAGGTGCCTTGCCGGCGCTGAGTCGTGCCACCAAACTGCAGAAGCGTGCATCACAGGTCGGTTTCGACTGGCCTGCGGCCTTGCCGGTGGTCGACAAGGTGCGTGAAGAACTCGATGAAATTCTCGAAGCGATGGTCGACAATGATGCTGAAGCCATCGCTGAAGAAGTCGGTGATCTGCTGTTCAGCGTCGTGAATCTGGCCCGGCACCTCAACGTTGATCCGGAAACGGCGTTACGCGCGGCCAACAGCAAATTCGACAGACGCTTTCGATTCATTGAACAGGCATCGCGCCACCTTCAGCGTCCCATTGAAGAGTACACACTCGAAGAGATGGATGCGTTGTGGGGCGAAGCCAAACGTCAGGAAAAGAGCACGCCCGGCTGCGGCTGAGCGTGCGGTAACGGCATAAGTGAGTAGACAATGAGCCTTTCCCTTCGCGATCAGTTGCTCAAGGCAGGTCTGGTCAACCAAAAGCAGGCCAAGCAGGTCGGCAAAGAAAAGCAGAAAGAACAGCGTCTGGTACACAAAGGGCAGGCTCAGGCCGACGACTCGCAAAAGCGTGCGGCTCAGGAAGCGATGGCCGAGAAGGCCAAGCGTGACCAGGAACTGAACCGTCAGCAGCAAGAGAAGGTCGAGCAGAAGGCGCGTACCGCTCAGGTCAAGCAACTGATCGAAGTGTCACGCCTGCCCAAGCTGATCACCGAGGACTACTACAACTTCGTTGACGACAAGAAGGTCAAGCGGATCTCGGTCAATGCGCTGGTGCGCAACAAGCTCAGCAGTGGCTCGCTGGCGATCGTGCATCACGGTGGCGGTTACGAAATCATTCCGCGCGAAGCTGCGCTGAAGATTCAGGAGCGCGACCCGCGCCGTGTCGTGTTGCTCAACACGCCGACCGAAGCGCCGGATGCCGATGATCCGTACGCGGCGTACCAGGTGCCCGATGACCTGATGTGGTAACCCGCTGACCGGTTAAAACAAAACCCGCATTCTGCGGGTTTTGTCTTTTCTTGTTCTTGGGGTTTCTGGTTCAGGGAAGGTGCTCAGTGATTGCCCTGGCTTTCCTTCGCTTCCAGCTCTTCCTTGTAGCGAAGGGCCTCGGCCTCGACGTGGAACATCCCCACGAGCTGGTCCTGTTGATGCACATCCCAGATCTGGATGCCGTCGGCTACGGCTTCGTGGGAGAGGTGGGCGTCGTCGCGTTCAGTAACTCTGACAGTCATAGTAGTAAGCTCCTGACTTTAATGGCCTTGATGGTTAGGCCTCTGGATACTGCGGCGATGTGTCGCAGGACTCTTTTATAGAAGTTGTTAGCTGCCTAAGTAAATAGCCCGTTCAGGTTCCCGGCGGTTCATAAATCGTCAGTGTGGCTACAGGCCACGTATGGCGAGGCTTTCAGCGGATTCATGGCTAAGTGAAGGATTTTTCATGTGCCGTGAGCGTGCGGAGCGAGAGCCCGTGCATTATCGCTCCCGTGCTCTGCGTGGTAGCGAGTCCGTGCATTATCGCTCCCACGCTCTGCGTGGTAGCGCTGTTCTGGACGCTCCGCGTCCGGTCTTGAGCAGGCGGCGCGGTACGAAGGGCATTCCACTGGGCCGTGCGGAACGAGAAGGCATAAAAAAGCCCCGCTGAAAGCGGGGCTCTGTGTCGCGGCGGCGGTCAGGTCAATCAGGTGCCTTTGACGGCCTTGCCGTTGACGGTGCCGTCGAGCAGCACAATGTTGTATTCCTTGCCGTCGGTTTCAACCTGTTGCAGGCGGACCAGCAGGTAGTCCCAGTCCTTGGCGAACCACAGCACGGTGGTGCGCTTGCTTTGCGTCGGGTCACGCACGCGCTCGACCTTGATGGCGTCGACCTGGCCGGTCTTAGTGGTGACCTTTTCCGAGCCCAGTACGCGGAAGTCATAAGTGTCCACTTCGTCGCCGTCGACGACCTGGTAGCTCATGCTCTTCTTGCCCTCGGCGATGTCGTGTTGCAACGCCAGCTGATAAGTGGACTTGTCGAGAATGCCCCGGTTAAGCGGCAGCTTGATTGCATCGCCACGGTCGGTCCCGGTGACGAACTTGGTGTTCCAGTCAAAGGCCAGATCGACCTTCTTGGATTTGCCCAGGCCGCTACGCTCGAAGCTGTAGGTCTGTGGCAGCAGGGTGTCCTTGTCGACCTTCAGCGTGCTGACTTCCGTCAGGCTGGCGATCATCATCGATGCTTTGAAACTCAGGGTCCAGGTGCCGTTGGCGCCGGCTTCCAGGCTGCGTTCGGCGGTGCCGCTCATCGGCAGCTGTTTCCAGTCGGCGGTGTAGCTGGCGGAGAAGGGTTGAAGGTCTGCGGCCTGTACGGCAGGCAATGCGAGCAGAGCGAAAGCGAAGAGCAGAGCGCGACGCATAATATCTCCTAATGTCGAATCAGATGGCCGCTGGCCGGGAGTAACTGGTTATCCAGTAATGCGCCATGTTCACCAAGGGCCAATCGACCTTCGGCAAACCAGCGAATAGCCAGTGGGTAAATACGGTGCTCTTGAGCGTGAACCCGTTGCGCGAGCGCCGCTGGCGTGTCGTCCAACTGTACCGAAATAACTGCCTGTACGACCAGTGGGCCGCCATCGAGTTCCTCAGTGACAAAATGCACGCTGCACCCATGCTCGGCGTCGCCGGCCTCCAGCACGCGCTTGTGCGTGTGCAAGCCTTTGTAACGCGGCAGCAGGGAAGGGTGAATATTCAGCAGGCGCCCCTGATAGTGACGAACGAACCCTGCACTGAGGATGCGCATGAATCCGGCCAGTACCACCAGTTGTGGTTGAAACGTGTCGATCAGTTCCATCAGCGCCGCATCGAAGGCCTCGCGACCTTCGTAGGCGGTGTGATCCAGTACGCAGGCTTCGATGCCCGCGTCTCTGGCGCGCTGCAGCCCGAACGCATCGGCACGGTTGGAAATCACCGCGCGGATGCGGACCGGGCTGGCCTCGTCCTTGAAGCTGTCGATCATGGCTTGCAGGTTGCCGCCGGTGCCGGACAGCAGCACCACGACCTCGCAGATGGCTGGCATCAATGCGCCTTGAGGTTTTTCAGCTCGACTTGTGCAGCGCCTTCGGCAGCGGTAGCGATCTGGCCGATCACCCACGGCTGCTCGCCGGCTTCACGCAGAACGTTCAGGGCTGTTTCGACGTGTTCCTGAGCCACGCAGATGACCATGCCGACGCCGCAGTTCAGCACACGGTGCATTTCGTTCTCTTCGACGTTGCCTTGCTGCTGCAACCAGTCGAAGACGGCCGGACGCTGCCAGCTGGCGACATCGACCACCGCCTGTGCGCCTTGCGGCAGAACGCGGGGGATGTTGTCCAGCAGGCCGCCACCGGTGATGTGGGCCATCGCCTTGACCGCGCCGGTTTCCTTGATCAGCTTGAGCAAAGGTTTTACGTAGATGCGGGTCGGCGCCATCAGCAGTTCGGTCAGTGGCTTGCCGTCCAGTTGGATGTTTTCGATGTCGGCACCGGCGACTTCGATGATCTTGCGGATCAGCGAGTAACCGTTGGAGTGCGGGCCGGACGATGGCAGGGCAAGCAGGGCGTCACCGGCAGCGACTTTCGAGCCGTCGATGATCTCGGCCTTTTCCACGACGCCGACGCAAAAGCCTGCCAGGTCATAATCTTCGCCTTCATACATGCCCGGCATTTCAGCGGTCTCGCCGCCGACCAGCGAGCAGCCGGCCAGTTCGCAGCCCGCGCCGATTCCGGTCACCACCTGAGTGGCGGTTTCGACGTTGAGCTTGCCGGTGGCGTAGTAATCGAGAAAGAACAGCGGCTCGGCGCCGCACACCACCAGGTCGTTGACGCACATGGCGACCAGGTCGATGCCGATGCTGTCGTGCTTGTTCAGGTTCAGGGCCAGGCGCAGCTTGGTGCCCACGCCGTCGGTGCCGGAAACCAGAACCGGTTGCTTGTAGCCCGCCGGGATTTCGCAAAGGGCGCCGAAACCTCCCAGGCCGCCCATGACTTCCGGACGCTTGGTGCGCTTGGCGACGCTCTTGATGCGTTCGACCAATGCTTCACCGGCGTCGATGTCTACACCGGCGTCTTTATAGCTCAGGGAGGGTTGCTTGCTCATAGAAAATCCAGGCCTTTAGGGGGGATTCGGAGGTATCGACCGCTGCGTTAGGACCCGTTCAGCACCGCGTTGCAAGGCGATGTTAAGGTTGGGCCGTGGCGATTGCCGGTCTGCGAAGGCGCGCGATTTTATCAGGCTTGCTCCCTAGGGGCCATCCTTGCGCCGACAACAGGGGCCGTGTTGCACTAAATAAACCTGTTCTGGCCGGTACGATCAGTGCGAGTGCAGACGTTTAAGGTGTACTTTATGCCGAAATTGAATGATTGGTGGCTCACGGCTGTCCCAGGCTGTGTACCTCCTGAAGCTGCTTCTTTTACTTTTTTCCGTTCGGGAACTGTCCATGCGTTTTTCCAGAATCCTTCTCGTCGGCTGTCTATCCCTGATCAGCCTTCCCAGCCTTGCCGAAACGGTGAGCAATCTTTATCAGGTGCGTGAACCGGTCAACGGTCAGTCGCCCGACGAGCGCACTCGCGCTACCCAGGCCGCCGTCGACACGCTGGTGCTGCGCTTGACCGGCGACGCCAAGGCGGTGCAGGGTTCAGCCATCGCCGCGTTGCGCAAGGACCCGCAGCAGATCATCAGCCAGTACGGCTATGAAGCCGGTCCGCCGGAAACCCTGTTGGTGGATTTCGATCCGGCAACCACTGAGCGCGCCTTGCGTGACGCCGGGTTGTCGATCTGGGGCAGCAACCGTCCGTCGATTCTGGGCTGGTGGCTGAACGACTCGGTCGAAGGCGCCAACCTGGTCGGCGATGGTCAGGCGGCTGCCGAACCGTTGCGACGCGCCGCACAGCACCGGGGTCTGCCGTTGCGCTTGCCGCTTGCCGACCTGGGTGAACAAGGTATCGGCAATGCCAAGACGCTGGAGGCCACCGATCCGGCGCCGCTCAAGGAAGCCTCCGAGCGCTACGGCGCCGACGCGATCCTGGCGGTGCATGCCAAGGAAGACGCCGGGCAATGGCAGGGCAAATGGCGCCTGTGGCTGGGCGATCAACGCGAGCAGGGCACCGCGACGGGTGCAACCTCCGAAGCGTTGGCCGACGCGGTGCTGTTGTCCGTGAGCGAGCGTCTGGCCCCGCGCTTTGTGACCAAGCCCGGTGCGTCTACCGGCCTGTCGATCCAGGTGCAAGGCATGACACTTGAGCGTTATGCGCAACTGCTTCAGTTACTTGAACCGTTCGGCGTGCGTCTGAGTTCTGTCGAGGGTGACCGGATGGTGTTCGACGTCAGTGGCAGCACCGATCAGCTACGCTCGCAGATGTCGCTGGCCAAACTGCAGGAAGTGCCTGCCAGTGAGGTTGCGGCAGCGCCCGCTGCGCCTGTCGATGCGGCCGCTCCCGTTGCACCCGCTCAGGCGCCGATGATTGTCCCGGCGTCTGCGCCACAGCTGTATTTCCGCTGGTAATTCGGCAAGAACGCTTTTCCATTGGGTTGAGGGATGTTGATGACTGATACGCGGCGTTGGTTCTGGATCGGCGGGCTGGCTTTGCTGGTCGCTTTCGTGGTGTTGCTGCACACGATCCTCACTCCTTTTCTGGTGGCGTTGCTACTGGCGTACATGGGCGATCCGCTGGTGGACCGTCTGGAGCGTGCGGGCTTGTCCAGAACCTTGAGCGTGGTGGCAGTTTTCGGCCTGTTCACGCTGGTGCTGATGACCTTGCTGCTGGTGCTGGTACCGATGCTGGCCAAGCAGCTGTTTCGCCTGTACGAGCTGGCACCGCAGATCCTCGATTGGTTGCAGCATTCGGCCATGCCGTGGGTGCAGGCGAAGTTTGGTCTGGCGGACGGCTTCTGGAAGTTCGACAAGATAAAGGCGGCCATTTCCGAGCACATGGGGCAGGCCGGGGACATCGTCTCCGTCGTGCTGTCGCAGGCCACGGCGTCCAGCCTGGCGCTGATCGGCTGGCTGACCAATCTGGTGCTGATCCCGGTGGTCTGCTTCTATCTGTTGCGTGACTGGGACATCATGACCGGCAAGATTCGTGGTCTGTTGCCGCGCCAGCGTGAAAGCCAGATCGTCAAACTCGCGGGCGAATGTCATGAAGTGCTGGGGGCGTTCATTCGCGGCCAGTTGCTGGTCATGGTCGGGCTGGGTGTGATCTACGCGGCCGGTCTGATGCTGGTCGGTCTGGAGTTGGGGCTGTTGATCGGCGTGATCGCCGGTCTGGCTGCCATCGTGCCTTATATGGGCTTCGTGATCGGCATCGGTTCGGCGCTGGTGGCCGGGTTGTTCCAGTTCGGGGGTGACCTGTACCCGATGATGGGGATCGTGGCGGTGTTCATGATCGGTCAGGCCCTCGAAGGCATGGTGCTCACGCCGCTGCTGGTGGGCGATCGCATCGGTCTGCACCCGGTCGCCGTGATTTTTGCGATTCTGGCAGGGGGCGAACTGTTCGGTTTCACCGGCATTTTGCTGGCCTTGCCGGTCGCGGCGGTGATCATGGTGCTGGTGCGCCACATGCACGACGTCTACAAGGAC
Source organism: Pseudomonas graminis (assembly GCF_002093745.1). Lineage (GTDB taxonomy): Bacteria > Pseudomonadota > Gammaproteobacteria > Pseudomonadales > Pseudomonadaceae > Aquipseudomonas. The sequence continues at coordinate 3,348 of NZ_MTSB01000024.1, read as the reverse complement.
TCGGAAATCTACGCCGGTGCGGAAGATCCGGAGCTGTAAGCTGAACACGGCCTCTGCGCAGCGCTGCGCAAGAGGCCGTTGGAATGGCGTGGGCCGCGCGCCAAACCTCCTTTCTCCATCCCCGCATTCGCCGCGCTGCTGCAAACCTTTGATTTTGCTTGAGGTCTGTCGCATTGTGCGACCCGCCTCACGGGTATAAACTTCGCGTACTTTACACAGAGGCCCTTGACGGTTTGCATGAGCCGTTAGTCAGCATGAAACCGATTCAGCTGCCCCTGAGTGTGCGTCTGCGTGATGACGCCACTTTCGTCAATTACTATCCAGGCGCCAATGCCGCTGCACTCGGCTATGTCGAGCGGCTGTGCGAAGCCGATGCCGGCTGGACGGAAAGCCTCATTTACCTGTGGGGCAAGGACGGAGTAGGGCGCACGCATCTGCTGCAGGCAGCGTGCCTGCGTTTCGAGCAGATGGGCGAGCCGGCGGTGTACCTGCCATTGGCGGAAGTCATCGATGAAGGTATCGAGCTGTTCGACCACCTTGAACAGTACGAGCTGGTCTGCCTCGACGACCTGCAAGCCGTGGTCGGCAAGCCGGACTGGGAAGAAGCCCTGTTTCACCTGTTCAATCGTTTGCGTGATAGCGGCCGTCGTCTATTGATTGCAGCGTCCAAGTCGCCTCGCGAACTGCCGGTCAAACTCCCCGACCTCAAATCCCGTCTGACCATGGCGCTGGTGTTCCAGATGCGCGGGCTGTCCGACGAGGACAAACTGCGAGCGCTGCAACTGCGCGCCTCACGCCGCGGCCTGCACCTGACCGACGATGTCGGCCATTTCATCCTGACGCGCGGTACGCGCAGCATGAGCGCCTTGTTCGAATTGCTGGAGCGCCTCGATCAGGCCTCGCTTCAGGAAAAACGCAAGCTGACCATTCCCTTCCTTAAAGAGACGCTTGGGTGGTAGATCAGGCGCTGATCCTGCAAACCGCAGCAGCGTTACGCCATGCAAAGCGGATTCTGGTGATCACTGGCGCCGGGTTGTCGGCGGATTCCGGGTTGCCGACCTACCGCGGCGTCGGCGGGCTCTACAACGGCAAGACGGATGACGGCCTGCCGATAGAAGTGGCCCTGTCCGGGCCGATGCTGCGCCGTGACCCTGAACTGTGCTGGAAATATATCGCCGAACTGGGCAAGGCGTGCCTGGGCGGCGAGCCCAATGTGGCTCATTACGCCATCGCCCAGTTGCAGCGCCTCAAACCCGAGTGCTGGGTGCTGACCCAGAATGTCGACGGTTATCATCGCGCCGCTGGCAGTCCGCCCGAGCGCCTGATCGAGATTCACGGGCAGCTTTCGCCGTTGTTCTGTCAGTCGTGTGGTGCGCAGGATTCTCAACTGAGTGAGCATTTGCAGCGTCCATTGCCGCCGTTATGCCGCAGCTGTAGTGGCATTCTGCGACCGCCCGTCGTTCTTTTTCAGGAAATGCTCCCGGAAAGGGCATTGGAAACACTGTATGAACAACTGGCTATAGGCTATGACGCGGTGTTGAGTATCGGCACCACCGCCAGCTTCCCCTACATTCATGAGCCGGTCATCCGCACCCGTGTTTCCGGGGGATTTACCGCAGAAATCAATCCACAGCCCACTGATCACAGCGCGCAAATGGACGTTTTTCTGCAGTGCCGCGCGGCACATGTCATGGCCGAACTCATAAGTCACATCTAGTTCGATTGAATTTGCAAATCGCTTTGATTGCGGGCATAGTCTCGGCTTCTTAGAAGTCAGCCACGGTTGTGCCCATGCAAGTTGTTCGCTTCGCACCCCTCGTGCCTCTCGCACTTGTCACCTTCCTCTTCGGTTGCTCGGCCAATATGCCGGTTGCACAGCAAGAGCAGGCTCAGCCGGTTCCGCATTACCAGAACACGGTAACGGCACAGTCCGCAGCCCGTCGCGCTGATGCGGCAGCCTTGCAGGACGAACTGGCCACTGAAGACGAACTGGCTCAGTTCGCTGACAACAAATCTTACAAACTGCCGGTTCTGGCCGACAGTATCCTTGAACGCGGCAAGTCGCTGATCGGTACGCGCTACCAGTTCGGCGGCACGTCGACCCGTTCGGGCTTCGATTGCAGCGGTTTCATCGGTTATCTGTTCCGTGAAGAGGCTGGCATGAGCCTGCCGCGCTCCACTCGTGAAATGATCAACGTTGACGCGCCGCTGGTTTCGCGCGGCAACCTCAAGCCTGGCGATCTGCTGTTCTTCAGCACCCGCGGCCGCGGTCGTGTCAGCCATGCAGCGATCTACGCTGGCAATCAGCAATTCATTCATTCCAGCAGCCGCCGCAGCGGCGGGGTGCGCATCGACAGCCTCGATGATGCCTACTGGAGCAAGACCTTCATCGAGGCCAAGCGGCCTTTGGCGATGGCGCCCGGTACAGTGGCTGTAAAATCTGCAGCGGCTGACACGCAGACAACAGCGATGACATCGACTACAGTCAAGACCGCGCCAAAGCGGCGCAACGTGAACAAGTGAACCAATAGAAATCGCTGACAAAGACCTTCGGGTCTTTCTGCGTTTTTGAGCTTCTCGGCAGCGTAAGCCGCACCCGGATCAGGTTGTTGTGTGTATGTCGATTGCTTTGCGCCTGATAGTCATCTCTGTTGCTGCGTTGCTAGGCGCCTGTGCCAGCGCGCCGCCTCCGCCCAAAGCGCCCCGGATCGTTCAGCGTCCGGTGGTCACCGCACCTCCCCAGATTCTCTCTCCGGCTGCCGAAGACGTGCTGTTTCGCGCGTTGGGGCTTGTCGGCACGCCTTATCGATGGGGCGGCAACACGCCTGACTCCGGTTTTGATTGCAGCGGTCTCATAGGGTATGTCTATCGGGATGCGGCGGGTATCTCCCTGCCACGCTCCACCCGCGAGATGATCGTGATGGGCGCGCCGAATATTCGTCGCGAGCAATTGCAGTCAGGGGATCTGGTGTTCTTCGCCACGTCCGGTGGCTCGCAGGTCTCCCACGCAGGCATCTACGTCGGCGAAGGCCGCTTCGTGCATGCCCCGGCCAGCGGAGGCACGGTCAAACTCGACAGCCTCGACAAACCCTACTGGCAGCGCGCCTACCTCAACGCCAAGCGCGTGATCCAGCCAGCGAGCCTGGCGCAGATTCGGCCGTAGCGCTTCCTTGCCCGCGATCTACCAACCTGCAGCAAACCTGTAGTGCGCCGCGCCGCGTTTATTTCAACTATCGTGCGACGCTCCGCGTCGCCATGCCGTTCAGGACGCTCTGCGTCCTCTTGGCGACGCAGAGCGTCGAGAACTGCATTCCCACGCTGGAGCGTAGGGAACGATAAATCTCAACT
>NZ_MTSB01000023.1 GCF_002093745.1 Pseudomonas graminis | reverse complement strand
CGCTGACGCGTTGAGGGTTTTTGTTTTTATGGCGTTCGCCATCCCCGCTTTGAAAACACGTTTTCGTTTCTATGCATCATGCCCTTGCGTGGCTATGATGCGTGCCTTATTGCAAGGCGAATCTAAATGCTTACTTTGTTAACGCTTCTTGCTGATGGTGCATTTCATTCCGGTCAGGTCCTGGGAAAAGCTCTGGGCGTTAGCCGCAGTGCTGTGTGGAAGCAGCTTCAGCAGCTTGAGCTTGATCTCGGCATTGAAGTTCACAAGGTGCGCGGACGCGGCTATCGACTAGCGACGCCCATTTCTCTTCTAAATCCTTCTGTCATCGCCCAAGCGGGACTCCCGACGGGCTGGTCGGTGCGAGTTCACGGCACGATCGACTCAACCAATGCCGAAGCCATACGTTTGATTGCGCAAGGCGCTTCAATGCCCTTGCTTGTAGTGGCCGAGCAGCAGACATCTGGGCGGGGGCGGCGAGGTCGCAAGTGGGTAAGCCCGTTTGCTGAAAATCTATACTACAGCCTGGTATTGCGGATTGACGGCGGGATGCGTCAGCTTGAAGGTCTTAGCCTGTTAGTGGGGCTTGCTGTGATGAATGTACTGCGTGATATAGGGGTTCAAGGGGCAGGGCTTAAATGGCCTAATGATGTGCTTGTCGGGAAGCGGAAGATTGCCGGCATCCTCCTTGAGCTTATCGGCGATCCGGCCGACGTGTGTCATGTGGTCATCGGTATAGGGGTTAACGTGAACATGCGGGCAACGGCCGAGGTCGATCAGTTGTGGACATCTGTTCGTCTGGAGACGGGACATCTTGCTGATCGAAACGATATCGCGGCTCGCATAAGCTGTCAGCTCGATACGCTTCTGGCTATACACCGCAAAGAGGGTTTTGCTGCGTTTCAGAGCGCATGGGAGCAAGGCCATCTTTGGCAGGGGGCGGCAGTAAAGCTGCTTTCGGGGATTGAGGTTGTGGAGGGTGTGGTGCTGGGAATCGACTCGCTTGGAGCACTGCGCCTGGACGTCGGTGGTGTTGAGAAGAGCTTTAGCGGTGGCGAGCTCAGCCTGAGGTTGCGTGATGATTCTTGAGCTCGATTGTGGCAATAGCTTCATCAAGTGGCGAGTAGCGGCCAAAAAAGGTGCAGTAGTAGTCAGTGGTGGCGTGGTGGACTCGGATGCTGCCTTATTGGAAAGCCTCAGCAAGCTTCCTGGCGTTTCATTCACAGAATGTCGCTTGGTCAGTGTGCGCAGCGCAGAAGAGACGACAAAGCTTGTCACCGTCCTTGTTGATGCTTTCTCGGTGACGCCTGTCTGTGCTGCACCCGCGCGTGAGCTTGCGGGTGTGACCAACGGCTATGACGAATTCGCGCGTCTTGGGCTGGATCGTTGGCTGGCTTTGGTTGGTGCTTATCAGCTCGTCCGGCGCGCATGCCTGGTCATTGATCTGGGGACTGCGGTGACCTCTGATTTTGTCGATGCCGGCGGGGCTCATCTCGGGGGTTTCATATGCCCTGGTATGCCGTTGATGCGCAATCAGTTGCGTACACACACTCGTCGCATCAGGTATGACGACATTGAGGCTGAAAAGGCCCTTGTTCATCTGGTGCCGGGGCGGGCGACTGCAGAGGCAGTGGAGCGCGGCTGTTCTTTGATGCTCAGGGGGTTCGCGTTGACACAGCTTGAGATTGCTCGCGGGTACTGGGGGGATGACTTCATTATCTTCGTGACAGGTGGCGATGCTTCACTGGTCAGGGATGTATTGCCGGAAGCGCGGATTGCTCCTGATCTGGTGTTCGTGGGCCTGGCTCTCGCTTGCCCTTTGCATTGAGGTAGTTATGCGTTGGTTATTTCTTCTCCTGTTGATGCTCAATGGCCTTTACTACGTATGGCACCAGCAGGAAGCTCCTCTCAGGGCAAAGGAGGTCATGCCTTTATCCTTGCATCGCCCCCCGCAGCAGGATATTCGGCTCCTCAGTGAGTCGGATGCGAGTGGTGCGGCGAACGATGTCGACGCAAAGTGTCTTTATGTCGGTGGCTTTGCCCGGCCGGAAGAGGCTCGCCTGGTTGAGCAGCGACTCAACAGTCTGGACATCCAGTCGCAATTCCGCTCGTTTCAGTCAAACAGTTCAGCGGTGTACTGGTTGAAAATCACTCCAGAGAGCCGTCGTCTCGTGGAGGCTGGCGTGATCAAGCAGTTGAGTCAGGATTTCCCTCAGTTAAAAAATCAAATAATGTCATGTGAGGGCATTGCAACTGTCGATTAGTTTACATAGAATGGCGCCCGCTTCGCAGTGAGGTGAAAGTCTCACGAACTAAGCAGCAGTAGTCAACGCATGTAACCTCAGGTTTTTACTGAGAAAAAGGTTGACAGAAGGGTGGCATGAGTTGAGAATGCTGCCTCGCTTAGGAGGGGTTCCCGAGCGGCCAAAGGGATCAGACTGTAAATCTGACGTCTACGACTTCGAAGGTTCGAATCCTTCCCCCTCCACCAGATTTAGCGCGAGCTGCAAATTGCGCGGGTATAGTTTAGTGGTAGAACCTCAGCCTTCCAAGCTGATGATGCGGGTTCGATTCCCGCTACCCGCTCCAAGCTTGCAGCTTATGCACTGTGATTTTGCTCTTGTAGCTCAGTTGGTAGAGCACACCCTTGGTAAGGGTGAGGTCAGCGGTTCGAATCCGCTCAAGAGCTCCATTGCTAAAGGCAGATATGAAAATATCTGCCTTTGTTTTAGGTGGGCTTGTTGTCTTAGGCCTGCTTGATGCTCTGTTCAGATTCCGCTTTTGGGGTGGTCTGTTCTGAATAAGGTGTTGAAAAACTCTCGTCAGGTCCGCATAATGGTCGGCCTGATTTTGCTTTTAGGTCAGTAGCTCAATTGGCAGAGCGACGGTCTCCAAAACCGTAGGTTGGGGGTTCGATTCCCTCCTGACCTGCCAGATTCCCTAGATGTAATCTGGCTTTCTTTTCACAGGATCTCCGTAGATGAATCCCAAGGCTGAAGCATCAGACTCTCGCTTTGATTTGCTGAAGTGGCTCCTGGTAGTCGTTTTGGTTGTCGTGGGTGTTGTCGGTAATCAGTATTACTCTGCTGAGCCGATCCTGTACCGTGTTCTCGCTCTCCTTGTGATTGCTGCTGCAGCTGCATTTGTAGCCTTGCAGACTGGCAAAGGTAAGGCTTTCTTCGTTTTGGCGAAAGAAGCTCGCGCAGAGATCCGTAAAGTCGTTTGGCCTACTCGCCAAGAAACCACGCAAACCACGTTGATCGTTGTGGCTGTTGTGCTGGTTATGGCGTTGCTGTTGTGGGGGCTTGATTCCCTGCTCGGCTGGCTTGTTTCCTTGATAGTTGGCTAAGGGTGTCCCGTGGCTAAGCGTTGGTACGTAGTGCATGCTTACTCGGGTTACGAGAAGCATGTCATGCGCTCGTTGGTCGAGCGTGTGAAGCTGGCAGGCATGGAAGATGGCTTCGGCGAAATTCTGGTTCCCACTGAAGAAGTGGTTGAAATGCGTAATGGCCAGAAGCGCAAAAGCGAACGTAAGTTCTTCCCTGGTTATGTGCTTGTTCAGATGGACATGAATGAGGGTACTTGGCACTTGGTCAAGGACACCCCGCGTGTCATGGGCTTCATTGGCGGTACTGCCGATAAGCCAGCTCCGATCACCGACAAAGAGGCAGAAGCAATTCTGCGTCGTGTTGCTGACGGTAGCGACAAGCCGAAGCCGAAAACGCTGTTCGAGCCGGGTGAGGTTGTTCGTGTCACCGACGGGCCGTTCGCGGATTTCAACGGCACGGTTGAAGAAGTTAACTACGAAAAGAGCCGTATCCAGGTGGCGGTGCTCATTTTCGGACGCTCTACCCCGGTAGAGTTGGAGTTCAGTCAGGTCGAAAAGGTCTAGCTGGGCTGAAATCCCATACCCCGCAGCTTAAGGCTGTGGGGTTTTTTCGTCACTGGGATATACGCGTAAGTAACCGGGGAGCCTTTGTTGGCGCTTGAACCCGTAATTGGAGTGCCTCATGGCCAAGAAGATAACCGCATACATCAAGCTGCAAGTGAAAGCCGCTCAGGCTAACCCAAGCCCGCCCGTTGGTCCTGCTCTGGGTCAGCACGGTGTGAACATCATGGAATTCTGCAAAGCGTTCAACGCCCGTACTCAGGGTATTGAGCCTGGCTTGCCGACTCCAGTGATCATCACTGTATACAGCGACCGTAGCTTCACTTTCGAAACAAAAAGTACCCCTGCATCGGTTCTGTTGAAGAAAGCTGCAGGCTTGACCAGCGGCTCGGCTCGCCCGAACACCGTTAAAGTTGGCACCGTGACTCGTGCTCAGCTGGAAGATATCGCTAAAGCAAAAAATGCGGATCTGACTGCAGCTGACATGGAAGCGGCCGTGCGTACCATCGCCGGTTCCGCTCGTAGCATGGGCCTTAACGTGGAGGGTGTGTAATGGCTAAGCTGACCAAGCGTCAAAAGGCAATCGCCGAAAAGATCGTAGCTGGCAAATCCTACAACTTTGTAGACGCTGCTGCCCTGCTGACCGAGCTGTCGACTGTCAAGTTCAGCGAGTCTGTAGATATTGCTGTCAACCTGGGTGTTGATCCTCGTAAATCCGACCAGGTCGTTCGTAGCGCTACCGTACTGCCGCACGGCACCGGTAAAACTGTACGCGTTGCAGTTTTCACCCAGGGCCCTGCTGCTGAAGCTGCTTTGGCTGCTGGTGCTGATCGCGTTGGTATGGACGATCTGGCTGCTGAAATGAAAGCAGGCGATCTGAACTACGACGTAGTTATTGCGTCCCCTGACGCAATGCGTGTTGTCGGTCAGTTGGGTCAGGTCCTCGGTCCTCGCGGTCTGATGCCTAACCCTAAGGTCGGCACTGTTACTCCTGACGTCGCTAACGCCGTCAAGAATGCCAAGGCTGGTCAGGTTCGTTATCGCACCGACAAAAACGGCATCATTCACACTTCCGTTGGCAAGGTCGGTTTCGACGCAATCAAGCTGAAGGAAAACGTTGAAGCCCTGATCGCTGATCTGAAGCGTATCAAGCCTGCTTCCTCGAAAGGTATTTACGTCAAGCGCATCACCCTGAGCACCACCATGGGTCCGGGCCTGGTCATCGACCAAGGTTCGCTGGAAGCGTAAGACAAAAATGGCGCGGCGTTGTTTGCCGCGCCGTTTGAAAGATTGGGGTCCCTGCCTGGCGGGGGCTATCCAAGACCGTAGGCGACGCAAGTCTTAAACCTCAAGCCTACGCAGATGGTGCTCCCGGTTCCTTACCGAATCAGACACCAAAACGACATCTGACTCCGGTCGGATGAAACGGTAACAAGCAGGAGTTAAACCCGTGGCAATTAAACTCGAAGACAAGAAGGCCATCGTCGCTGAAGTCAACGAGGCTGCCAAAGCTGGTCTGTCCGCTGTCGTGGCTGATGCCCGTGGTGTGACAGTCGGCGCTATGACCGGACTCCGTAAAGAGGCTCGTGAAGCTGGCGTTTACGTACGCGTTGTACGTAACACCCTGCTCAAGCGCGCTGTTGCTGACACTGAATTCAGTGTCCTCAACGACGTGTTCACCGGCCCGACCTTGATTGCGTTCTCCAACGAACATCCTGGCGCTGCTGCCCGTTTGTTCAAGGAATTCGCGAAAGGTCAGGATAAGTTCGAGATCAAGGCAGCTGCGTTCGAGGGCAAGTTCCTCGCAGCTAATCAGATCGACGTACTGGCAACCTTGCCGACCCGTAACGAAGCAATTTCTCAGCTGATGAGCGTGATTCAAGGCGCTACCAGCAAATTGGCTCGTACTCTGGCGGCTGTTCGCGACCAAAAAGAAGCAGCTGCAGCTTAAGGCTGAGTCAGATCTTTTCGCGTATTTTTGTTTATTTTGATGGTCGCGTAGGCCGTCCCCCAATTCAGGAAATTGAGTCATGTCTATCTCTCAAGACGATATCCTTAACGCCGTAGCTGAAATGTCCGTTATTCAGGTTGTAGAACTGATCAAGGCATTCGAAGAGAAGTTCGGCGTTACCGCTGCTGCCGCTTCTGCTGGCCCGGCTGCCGCTGCTGCTGTTGTTGAAGAACAAACTGAATTCAACGTCATGCTGCTGGAAGCTGGCGAGAAGAAAGTTAACGTGATCAAGGCAGTACGTGAGCTGACCGGTCTGGGCCTGAAAGAAGCCAAGGCAGTCGTTGATGGCGCCCCAGCACTGGTTCTGGAAGCTGTTGCCAAAGACGCAGCTGACAAAGCCAAAGCTACTCTGGAAGAAGCAGGCGCTAAAGTCGAGCTGAAATAAGCATCGATTTTGAGTGTCCAGCCCACGCGTTTAGCGAAAGGCTGATGGCTGGTGGCTTTTGCCACCGGCCTTTTTCCGTTATAGACGATTGGCGCTGTCAACGTTTGTAACGTGTGGTATCCACCGATGGCGGTGGCGCAAACCAAGGGGTTTGCAAGATTTTCTGGCTGCTTCCGTCGGGAGGGAGCCAAACAAGCAGGTGACCAAGCTGGGGAACGCTGATGGCTTACTCATATACTGAGAAAAAACGTATCCGCAAGGACTTTAGCAAGTTGCCGGACGTAATGGATGTGCCGTATCTCTTGGCCATCCAGCTGGATTCGTATCGCGAATTCCTGCAGGCGGGAGCGACCAAAGATCAGTTCCGCGACGTCGGTCTGCATGCAGCCTTCAAATCCGTTTTCCCGATCATCAGCTACTCCGGCAATGCTGCGCTGGAGTATGTAGGTTATCGCTTGGGCGAACCGGCATTTGATGTCAAGGAATGCGTGCTGCGCGGTGTGACTTACGCTGTACCTTTGCGAGTCAAGGTCCGTCTGATCATTTTCGACAAAGAATCGTCGAACAAAGCGATCAAGGACATCAAAGAGCAAGAAGTCTACATGGGTGAAATCCCCCTGATGACTGAAAACGGTACCTTTGTAATCAATGGTACCGAGCGCGTTATCGTGTCTCAGCTTCACCGTTCGCCTGGCGTATTCTTCGACCACGACCGTGGCAAGACGCACAGCTCCGGCAAGCTGCTTTACTCCGCTCGTATCATTCCTTACCGCGGTTCGTGGCTGGACTTCGAGTTCGATCCGAAAGACTGCGTATTCGTCCGTATCGACCGTCGTCGCAAGCTGCCTGCGTCTGTACTTTTGCGCGCGCTGGGTTATACCACCGAGCAAGTGCTCGATGCGTTCTACACCACCAACGTATTCCATGTGCGCGGCGAAAACCTGAGCCTGGAACTGGTGCCTCAGCGCCTGCGTGGCGAGATTGCCGTTCTGGACATTCTGGACGACAAGGGCAAGGTCATTGTCGAGCAGGGTCGCCGTATCACTGCCCGTCACATCAACCAGCTGGAAAAAGCCGGGATCAAAGAGCTGGAAGTACCTCTGGACTACGTCCTGGGCCGTACGACTGCCAAGGTCATCGTGCATCCAGCCACTGGTGAGATCATTGCCGAGTGCAACACCGAGCTGAACACCGAGATTCTGGGCAAGATCGCCAAGGCTCAGGTCGTTCGCATCGAGACGCTGTACACCAATGATATCGACTGCGGTCCGTTCGTCTCCGACACGCTGAAGATCGACTCCACCAGCAACCAACTGGAAGCGCTGGTCGAGATCTACCGCATGATGCGTCCTGGCGAGCCACCGACCAAAGATGCTGCCGAAACGCTGTTCAACAACCTGTTCTTCAGTCCTGAGCGCTATGACCTGTCTGCTGTAGGTCGTATGAAGTTCAACCGTCGTATCGGTCGTACCGAAATCGAAGGTTCGGGCGTGCTGTGCAAGGAAGACATCGTAGCGGTTCTCAAGACCCTCGTTGATATCCGTAACGGCAAAGGCATCGTCGATGACATCGACCACCTCGGTAACCGTCGTGTTCGTTGCGTAGGCGAGATGGCCGAGAACCAGTTCCGTGTAGGTCTGGTCCGTGTTGAGCGTGCGGTCAAAGAGCGTCTGTCCATGGCAGAAAGCGAAGGTCTGATGCCTCAGGACCTGATCAATGCCAAGCCTGTTGCGGCGGCGGTCAAAGAGTTCTTCGGCTCCAGCCAGCTCTCCCAGTTCATGGACCAGAACAACCCGCTTTCGGAGATTACTCACAAGCGTCGTGTCTCTGCACTCGGCCCTGGTGGTCTGACCCGCGAACGCGCCGGCTTTGAGGTTCGAGACGTTCACCCGACTCACTATGGTCGCGTGTGCCCGATCGAGACGCCGGAAGGTCCGAACATTGGTCTGATCAACTCCTTGGCGGCTTATGCCCGCACCAACCAGTATGGCTTCCTTGAAAGCCCTTACCGTGTGGTGAAGGAAGGTCTGGTAACCGAAGAAATCGTTTTCCTTTCGGCAATCGAAGAAGCGGACCACGTCATTGCCCAGGCTTCGGCCGCAATGAACGACAAGCAAGAGCTGATCGACGAGCTGGTTGCTGTGCGTCACTTGAACGAGTTCACCGTCAAGGCGCCAGCCGATGTCACCCTGATGGACGTTTCGCCCAAGCAGGTAGTTTCGGTAGCTGCGTCGCTGATCCCGTTCCTCGAGCACGATGACGCCAACCGTGCATTGATGGGTTCGAACATGCAGCGTCAGGCTGTACCCACCCTGCGTGCCGACAAGCCGCTGGTAGGTACCGGCATGGAGCGCAACGTTGCTCGCGACTCCGGCGTTTGCGTCGTGGCCCGTCGTGGTGGCGTGATCGATTCGGTTGATGCCAGTCGTATCGTTGTTCGCGTAGCCGATGACGAAGTTGAAACAGGTGAGGCGGGTGTAGATATCTACAACCTGACCAAATACACCCGTTCGAACCAGAACACCTGCATCAACCAGCGTCCGCTGGTCAGCAAGGGTGATCGTGTTCAGCGTAGCGACATCATGGCCGATGGTCCGTCCACCGATATGGGTGAACTGGCGTTGGGTCAAAACATGCGCATCGCGTTCATGGCCTGGAACGGTTTCAACTTCGAAGACTCCATCTGTCTTTCCGAGCGTGTCGTTCAGGAAGACCGCTTCACCACGATCCATATTCAGGAACTGACCTGTGTGGCGCGTGACACCAAGCTTGGGCCTGAGGAAATTACAGCTGACATCCCGAACGTGGGTGAAGCTGCTCTGAACAAGCTGGACGAAGCCGGTATCGTTTATGTAGGCGCTGAAGTTGGCGCTGGTGACATCCTGGTGGGCAAGGTCACTCCGAAAGGCGAGACCCAGCTGACTCCAGAAGAAAAACTGTTGCGCGCGATCTTCGGTGAGAAGGCCAGCGACGTTAAAGACACCTCCCTGCGCGTGCCAACCGGCACCAAGGGTACGGTCATTGACGTTCAGGTCTTCACCCGTGATGGCGTCGAGCGTGATGCGCGTGCCCTGTCCATCGAGAAGTCGCAACTCGACGAGATCCGCAAGGACCTGAACGAAGAGTTCCGTATTGTCGAAGGCGCTACGTTCGAACGTCTGCGCTCTGCACTGGTAGGTCGCGTAGCAGAAGGCGGTGCTGGCCTGAAGAAAGGTCAGGAAATCACCAACGAAGTACTCGACGGTCTTGAGCATGGTCAGTGGTTCAAGCTGCGCATGGCTGAAGACGCTCTGAACGAGCAGCTCGAGAAAGCTCAGGCTTACATCGTTGATCGTCGTCGCCTTCTGGATGACAAATTCGAAGACAAGAAACGCAAACTGCAGCAAGGCGATGACCTGGCTCCAGGCGTTTTGAAAATCGTCAAGGTTTACCTGGCAATCCGTCGTCGCATCCAGCCGGGCGACAAGATGGCCGGTCGTCACGGTAACAAGGGTGTGGTCTCCGTGATCATGCCGGTTGAAGACATGCCGCACGATGCCAACGGCACTCCGGTAGACATCGTCCTCAACCCGCTGGGCGTACCTTCGCGTATGAACGTTGGTCAGATTCTCGAAACTCACCTCGGCCTCGCGGCCAAAGGTCTGGGCGAGAAGATCAACCGCATGCTCGAAGAGCAGCGTAAAGTGATTGAGCTGCGCAAGTTCCTCAACGAGATCTATAACGAAATCGGTGGTCGTCAGGAAACGCTTGAAGACCTCTCCGACAGCGAAATTCTGGACCTCGCCAAGAACCTGCGTAACGGCGTACCGATGGCTACCCCGGTTTTCGACGGTGCCAAAGAGAGCGAAATCAAGGCAATGCTCAAGCTGGCAGATATGCCGGAAAGCGGCCAGATGCAGCTGTTTGACGGTCGTACCGGCAACAAGTTTGAGCGCGCTGTAACTGTTGGCTACATGTACATGCTGAAGCTGAACCACTTGGTGGACGACAAGATGCACGCGCGTTCCACTGGTTCGTACAGCCTGGTTACCCAGCAGCCGCTGGGTGGTAAGGCACAGTTCGGTGGTCAGCGTTTCGGGGAGATGGAAGTGTGGGCGCTGGAAGCATACGGCGCGGCGTACACTCTGCAAGAAATGCTCACAGTGAAGTCGGACGATGTGAACGGTCGTACCAAGATGTACAAAAACATCGTGGACGGCGATCACCGTATGGAGCCGGGCATGCCCGAGTCTTTCAACGTGTTGATCAAAGAAATCCGTTCGCTCGGTATCGATATCGATCTGGAAACCGAATAACACGTGACGCGAATCGGGGGCAGGGCGGTATTGCCTGCTCCCCTGCTCCGCCAGGAGGAAAGCCTTGAAAGACCTACTGAATTTGCTGAAAAACCAGGGTCAAGTCGAAGAGTTCGACGCAATCCGTATCGGACTTGCATCGCCTGAGATGATCCGCTCTTGGTCGTTCGGTGAAGTTAAAAAACCGGAAACGATCAACTACCGTACGTTCAAGCCTGAGCGTGATGGTCTGTTCTGCGCCAAGATCTTTGGCCCGGTAAAAGATTACGAGTGCCTGTGCGGTAAGTACAAGCGCCTGAAGCACCGCGGTGTTATCTGCGAAAAGTGCGGTGTCGAAGTGGCTCTGGCCAAGGTTCGTCGCGAGCGTATGGCTCACATCGAACTGGCTTCGCCAGTCGCGCACATCTGGTTCCTGAAATCGCTGCCGTCCCGTATCGGCTTGCTGATGGACATGACCCTGCGTGATATCGAACGCGTTCTCTACTTCGAGAGCTATGTCGTTATCGATCCAGGCATGACGACCCTTGAAAAGGGCCAACTGCTGAATGACGAGCAGTACTTCGAAGCCCTCGAAGAGTTCGGTGATGACTTTGATGCCCGTATGGGTGCTGAAGCTGTCCGCGAGCTGCTGCACGCTATCGATCTGGAGCACGAAATTGGCCGTCTGCGTGAAGAAATTCCGCAAACCAATTCCGAGACCAAGATCAAGAAGCTGTCCAAGCGTCTGAAGCTGATGGAAGCCTTCCAGGGTTCCGGCAACCTCCCTGAGTGGATGGTGCTGACCGTTCTGCCGGTTCTGCCGCCAGATCTGCGTCCTCTGGTTCCGCTTGACGGTGGTCGTTTCGCGACGTCCGACCTCAACGATCTGTATCGTCGAGTGATCAACCGTAACAACCGTCTGAAGCGTCTGCTGGACCTGTCCGCTCCCGATATCATCGTGCGCAACGAAAAGCGCATGCTGCAGGAAGCGGTCGATGCTCTGCTCGACAACGGTCGTCGCGGTCGCGCTATTACCGGTTCGAACAAGCGTCCTCTGAAATCCCTGGCTGACATGATCAAGGGTAAGCAGGGTCGTTTCCGTCAGAACTTGCTCGGTAAGCGTGTTGACTACTCGGGTCGTTCGGTTATTACCGTAGGTCCTACGCTGCGTCTGCACCAGTGCGGTCTGCCGAAGAAAATGGCTCTCGAGCTGTTCAAGCCGTTCATCTTCGGCAAGCTTGAAATGCGTGGCCTGGCCACGACCATCAAAGCTGCCAAGAAAATGGTCGAGCGCGAGCTGCCGGAAGTATGGGACGTTCTCGCTGAAGTGATTCGCGAACACCCGGTGCTTCTGAACCGTGCGCCAACGCTTCACCGTCTGGGCATCCAGGCGTTTGAACCGGTTCTGATCGAAGGTAAGGCTATCCAGCTGCACCCGCTGGTCTGCGCCGCGTACAACGCCGACTTCGACGGTGACCAGATGGCCGTTCACGTACCTTTGACGCTGGAAGCCCAGCTTGAAGCGCGTGCGCTCATGATGTCGACCAACAACATTCTGTCGCCAGCTAACGGTGAGCCAATCATCGTTCCTTCGCAGGACGTTGTACTGGGTTTGTACTACATGACTCGCGAAGCGATCAACGCCAAGGGCGAAGGTCGCGTATTTGCGGATCTGCAGGAAGTCGATCGCGTATTCCGCGCCGGCGAAGCGGCTTTGCACGCCAAGGTCAAGGTTCGTATCCACGAAACGGTCAACGACCGTGATGGTGGCAGCGTCAAGAACACCCGTATCGTAGACACTACTGTCGGCCGTGCGCTGTTGTTCCAGGTGGTTCCGGCCGGCCTGTCCTACGACGTCGTCAACCAACCGATGAAGAAAAAGGCGATCTCCAAACTGATCAACCAGTGCTACCGCGTGGTGGGTTTGAAAGAGACCGTTATCTTCGCTGACCAGTTGATGTACACCGGTTTTGCCTACTCGACCATTTCGGGCGTATCCATCGGCGTTAACGACTTCGTTATCCCGGATGAAAAAGCTCGCATCATCGACGCAGCCACCGAAGAAGTTAAAGAGATCGAAAGCCAGTACGCTTCGGGCCTGGTCACTCAGGGCGAGAAGTACAACAAGGTAATCGACCTTTGGTCCAAGGCGAACGACGAAGTCTCGAAAGCGATGATGTCGAACCTGTCCAAAGAGCGCGTTATTGATCGTCACGGCGTCGAAGTTGATCAGGAATCCTTCAACTCGATGTACATGATGGCTGACTCCGGGGCGCGTGGTTCTGCTGCCCAGATTCGTCAGCTGGCCGGTATGCGTGGTCTGATGGCCAAGCCTGACGGCTCCATCATTGAGACACCGATCACTGCGAACTTCCGTGAAGGTTTGAGCGTACTTCAGTACTTCATCTCTACTCACGGTGCTCGTAAGGGTCTTGCGGATACGGCATTGAAAACCGCTAACTCCGGTTATCTGAGCCGTCGTCTGGTAGACGTGGCTCAGGATCTGGTGGTTACCGAGGTCGATTGCGGTACCGAGCATGGTCTGCTGATGACTCCGCACATTGAAGGCGGTGACGTTGTAGAGCCGTTGGGTGAGCGCGTACTGGGTCGAGTCATCGCCCGTGATGTGTTCAAGCCGGGTACAGAAGACATCATCGTTCCTGCTGGCACGCTGGTAGACGAGAAGTGGGTTGAGTTCATCGAGCTGAACAGCATCGACGAAGTCATCGTTCGCTCGCCAATCAGCTGTGAAACCCGCTACGGCATCTGCGCCAAGTGCTACGGTCGCGATCTGGCTCGCGGTCACCAGGTCAACATCGGTGAAGCTGTCGGCGTTATCGCTGCACAGTCGATCGGTGAGCCGGGTACCCAGCTGACAATGCGTACGTTCCACATCGGTGGTGCGGCAAGCCGTACTTCGGCAGCTGACAGCGTTCAGGTGAAGAATGGCGGTACTGTCCGTCTTCACAACCTGAAGCACGTAGAGCGTGTCGATGGTCACCTGGTTGCAGTATCCCGTTCCGGCGAACTGGCAATCGCAGATGACTTCGGTCGTGAGCGTGAGCGTTACAAGCTGCCTTACGGTGCAGTGATTTCGGTGAAGGAAGGCGACAAGGTCGACGCTGGCTCGATCGTGGCCAAGTGGGATCCGCACACTCACCCAATCGTCACCGAGATGAAAGGTACTGTTACGTACGTCGGCATGGAAGAAGGCATCACGATCAAGCGTCAGACAGACGAATTGACCGGTATGACCAACATCGAAGTGCTTGACGCGAAAGATCGCCCGGCTGCCGGTAAGGACATCCGTCCTGCTGTGAAGATGGTCGGTCTGGATGGCAAGGATCTGCTGTTGCCAGGTACAGACGTACCGGCTCAGTACTTCCTGCCGGCGAACGCCCTCGTTGGTGTTGCTGACGGTGCGCAAATCGCGATCGGTGATGTTATCGCTCGTATTCCACAGGAAACGTCGAAGACTCGTGACATCACCGGTGGTCTGCCGCGTGTTGCCGACTTGTTTGAAGCGCGTCGTCCGAAAGAGGCGTCGATTCTTGCAGAAGTCAGCGGTACCATCGCATTCGGTAAAGAGACCAAAGGCAAGCGCCGTCTGGTCATTACTCCGAACGACGGTAGCGATCCGTACGAAGAGCTGATTCCGAAGTGGCGTCACCTGAACGTCTTCGAAGGCGAGCAAGTGAACCGCGGCGAAGTTATCTCCGACGGTCCGAGCGATCCACACGATATCCTGCGTTTGTTGGGTGTCAGTGCGCTGGCCAAGTACATCGTCAACGAGATTCAGGACGTATACCGTCTGCAAGGCGTGAAGATCAACGATAAGCACATCGAGACCATCCTGCGTCAGATGCTGCGTAAAGTTGAGATTGCCGAGTCTGGCGATTCCAGTTTCATCAAGGGCGACCAGATGGAGCTGACTCACGTACTGGTAGAAAACGAGCGTCTGAGCACGGAAGACAAGTTTGTTTCCAAGTTCACTCGCGTGTTGCTGGGTATCACCAAGGCATCGCTGTCCACCGAGTCGTTCATCTCCGCGGCCTCCTTCCAGGAGACCACACGCGTACTGACCGAAGCGGCTGTGACAGGCAAGCGCGATTACCTGCGCGGCCTGAAGGAAAACGTGGTTGTGGGTCGTTTGATCCCGGCCGGTACCGGTCTGGCTTACCACAGCGAGCGCAAGCGCCGCCGTGAAATGGACAAACCGACCCGTGTCAGCGCGAGCGAAGTAGAAGCCGCTCTGACTGAAGCGTTGAACTCCAGCGGTAATTAAGACCAAAGCCTCGGCATTTTCATTCGGCGGGCGGCACATCATGTGCTGTTTGCCGGACGAAGCGGCCGGGGCTTTGTCTTGACTGGGGGCGGGATCCTCTTTAGACTCTTGTACCCCTAAATTTGGCGGGGCTTGTGCCTCGTCATTTGCTTTTCTTGTAAGACAATAGCGTCGCAAGACAACAGTGGAGCTAGTAGATGGCAACTATCAACCAGCTGGTACGTCAGCCGCGTAAGCGTATCGTCGAGAAATCCGACGTGCCTGCGCTGCAGAACTGCCCGCAACGTCGCGGTGTATGCACTCGTGTGTATACCACCACGCCGAAAAAACCTAACTCGGCATTGCGTAAAGTCTGCCGTGTGCGCCTGACCAACGGTTTCGAGGTTTCCTCGTACATCGGTGGTGAAGGTCACAACCTGCAAGAGCACAGCGTGGTACTGATCCGTGGCGGTCGTGTAAAAGACTTGCCAGGTGTTCGTTATCACACCGTTCGTGGTTCTCTGGATACTTCCGGCGTTAAAGGCCGTAACCAGGGTCGCTCGAAATACGGTACCAAGAAGCCTAAGTAGTCTTTGGCTTCTGTTTGAAATTGCAGATTTCTATTTTTCTGAGTCGATAAGAGTAAGGTCGGGCGCATCCTTCTACGGATGGTGGTCCCGAGCTAACCTGAAGACCGTTTGAGGGCTTATCCATGCCAAGAAGACGCGTAGCAGCCAAGCGCGAAGTGCTTGACGATCCAAAATACGGCAGCCAGATTCTGGCCAAGTTCATGAACCACGTGATGGAAAGCGGCAAGAAAGCCGTTGCCGAGCGTATCGTTTATGGCGCGCTGGAAAAGGTTAAAGAACGTAAGAACAGCGATCCCCTGGAAATCTTCGAGAAAGCTCTCGACGCCATCGCTCCGCTGGTCGAAGTAAAGTCGCGCCGTGTAGGCGGTGCTACTTACCAGGTTCCTGTCGAAGTTCGTCCGTCCCGTCGTAATGCTCTGGCAATGCGTTGGCTGGTAGACTTCGCGCGCAAGCGCGGTGAGAAATCCATGGCTCTGCGTTTGGCTGGCGAACTGATGGACGCCGCCGAAGGTAAAGGTGCTGCGGTTAAGAAGCGTGAAGACGTGCACCGTATGGCTGAAGCCAACAAGGCTTTCTCGCACTACCGCTTCTAATTTCAGCGTCACTAATTTTGCGAGGGCTTTATGGCTCGTACTACTCCGATTGGCCGCTACCGTAACATTGGTATCGTCGCTCACGTGGATGCTGGTAAAACCACCACCACCGAGCGCGTCCTTTTTTACACCGGCAAAAGCCACAAAATGGGCGAGGTGCATGATGGCGCCGCGACCACGGACTGGATGGTTCAGGAGCAGGAGCGTGGTATTACCATTACTTCTGCTGCTATTACTGCCTTTTGGCAGGGTTCCGAGAAGCAGCACAAAGACCAATACCGCTTCAACGTCATTGACACCCCGGGCCACGTTGACTTCACCATTGAAGTTGAGCGTTCCCTGCGTGTACTCGACGGCGCGGTCGTTGTGTTCTGTGGTACTTCCGGCGTAGAACCTCAGTCCGAAACCGTATGGCGTCAAGCCAACAAATACGGTGTTCCGCGTATCGTTTACGTGAACAAGATGGACCGTGCAGGTGCTAACTTTCTGCGCGTAATTGCTCAGATCAAACAGCGTCTGGGCCACACGCCGGTGCCGATTCAGTTGGCTATCGGTGCTGAAGACAACTTCCAGGGTCAGATCGACCTGATGTCCATGGAAGCTGTTTACTGGAATGATGCTGACAAAGGCATGGTTCCACGTCGCGAGCCTATCCCTGCTGAATTGCAGGAACTGGCTGACGAGTGGCGCGGCAACATGGTTGAGGCTGCGGCCGAAGCCAGCGAAGAGCTGATGAACAAGTACCTCGAGGGTGAAGAGCTCACCAACGAGGAAATCAAGGCCGCTCTGCGTCAGCGTACTATCGCTGGTGAGATCGTTCTTGCTGTTTGCGGTTCTTCCTTCAAGAACAAGGGTGTTCCCTTGGTTCTCGACGCCGTGATCGACTACCTGCCGGCTCCAATCGATATTCCTGCTATCAAGGGTTCCGATCCTGATAACGAGGAAATCTTGATGGAGCGTCATGCAGACGACAACGAGCCGTTCTCGGCTCTGGCGTTCAAGATCGCTACTGACCCATTCGTGGGTACCCTGACCTTCGTCCGTGTTTACTCGGGCGTGTTGGCATCCGGCGACGGTGTGATCAACTCGGTCAAGGGCAAGAAAGAGCGCGTGGGTCGTATGGTGCAAATGCATGCAAACGCTCGCGAAGAGATCAAGGAAGTACGCGCTGGTGACATCGCGGCCTTGATCGGCATGAAGGACGTCACCACTGGTGAAACCTTGTGCAACGCTGACAAGCCAATCATTCTGGTTCGTATGGACTTCCCGGAGCCGGTTATTTCGGTTGCTGTTGAGCCAAAAACCAAGGATGACCAGGAAAAAATGGGTATCGCACTGGGCAAACTTGCTCAGGAAGACCCGTCTTTCCGCGTCAAGACTGATGAAGAGACTGGTCAAACGATCATCTCTGGCATGGGCGAGCTCCACCTGGACATCCTGGTTGACCGGATGCGCCGTGAGTTCAACGTCGAAGCCAACATCGGCAAGCCTCAGGTTTCCTATCGTGAGCGCATCACGAAGAACTGTGAAATCGAAGGCAAGTTCGTTCGTCAATCCGGCGGTCGTGGCCAGTTTGGTCATTGCTGGATCCGTTTTGCACCTGCTGACGAAGGTCAGGAAGGTCTGCAATTCGTAAACGAAGTGGTGGGTGGTGTTGTTCCTAAGGAATACATCCCGGCTATCCAGAAGGGTATCGAAGAGCAGATGAAGAACGGCGTTGTTGCCGGTTATCCGCTGATCGGCCTGAAGGCTACCGTGTTTGATGGTTCCTACCATGACGTCGACTCGAACGAGATGGCGTTTAAGGTGGCTGCCTCCATGGCGACCAAGCAGCTGGCCCAGAAGGGCGGTGGTGAGTTGCTTGAGCCGATCATGGCGGTAGAGGTTGTTACGCCTGAAGACTATATGGGTGACGTGATGGGCGACCTTAACCGTCGTCGCGGCATGATTCTGGGTATGGAAGATACGGTTTCCGGCAAAGTGATTCGTGCCGAGGTTCCGTTGGGTGAGATGTTCGGTTATGCGACCGACGTTCGCTCCATGTCTCAGGGTCGCGCAAGCTACTCTATGGAATTCAAAAAATACAATACAGCGCCGACGCACATCGTTGAAACTGTAACCAAAAAACAAGGCTGATTCAGCGCCTTTAGGCTAGGAGTTATTTGTCGTGGCTAAAGAAAAATTTGATCGTTCCCTTCCGCACGTCAACGTTGGCACCATTGGTCACGTTGACCACGGTAAAACCACACTGACCGCTGCTCTGACTCGCGTCTGCTCCGAAGTTTTCGGTTCGGCTCGTGTTGACTTCGACAAGATCGACAGCGCACCAGAAGAAAAAGCTCGTGGTATCACCATCAACACTGCGCACGTTGAATACAACTCGCTGATCCGTCACTACGCTCACGTTGACTGCCCAGGTCACGCTGACTACGTGAAGAACATGATCACCGGTGCTGCCCAGATGGACGGCGCGATTCTGGTTTGTTCGGCTGCTGATGGTCCGATGCCACAAACTCGTGAGCACATCCTGCTGTCCCGTCAGGTAGGCGTTCCGTACATCGTGGTCTTCCTGAACAAGGCTGACCTGGTAGACGACGCTGAGCTGCTGGAACTGGTTGAGATGGAAGTTCGCGACCTGCTCAGCACTTACGATTTCCCGGGCGACGACACTCCGATCATCATCGGTTCTGCTCGTATGGCTCTGGAAGGCAAAGACGACAACGAAATGGGCACCACTGCCGTTCGTAAACTGGTTGAAACTCTGGACAGCTACATCCCAGAGCCAGTTCGTCTGACCGACAAGCCGTTCCTGATGCCAATCGAAGACGTATTCTCGATCTCTGGTCGCGGTACTGTTGTGACTGGTCGTGTTGAGCGCGGTATCGTCAAGGTTCAAGATCCACTGGAAATCGTTGGTCTGCGTGACACTACCGTCACCACCTGCACCGGTGTTGAAATGTTCCGTAAGCTGCTCGACGAAGGTCGTGCTGGCGAGAACTGTGGCGTCCTGCTGCGCGGCACCAAGCGTGACGACGTTGAGCGTGGCCAGGTTCTGGTCAAGCCAGGCACCGTCAAGCCGCACACTCAGTTCGAAGCTGAAATCTACGTTCTGAGCAAGGAAGAAGGCGGTCGTCACACTCCGTTCTTCAAAGGCTACCGTCCACAGTTCTACTTCCGTACTACCGACGTAACCGGTAGCTGCGAACTGCCGGAAGGCGTAGAAATGGTTATGCCAGGTGATAACGTTAAAGTTTCCGTTACCCTGATCAAGCCAATCGCAATGGAAGATGGTCTGCGTTTCGCAATCCGTGAAGGCGGTCGTACCGTCGGCGCTGGCGTCGTAGCCAAAATCATCGCGTAAGCGTTGATTCCCAAAAAGAGCCCCCGCACTGCGGGGGCTTTTTTATTGGGTTGACACCCTCTTAGCACGTCTATAGAATTGCGCCTCCTTTTAACGGGCGTATTGCGCTCGGTGGGAACAGCAATCTGGAGTCTGAATCCAATGCAAAACCAGCAAATCCGTATCAGGTTGAAGGCTTTTGACCATCGCCTGATCGACCAATCAACCCAGGAAATCGTGGAAACCGCGAAGCGTACTGGGGCACAGGTGCGTGGTCCGATTCCACTGCCGACCCGTAAAGAGCGGTTCACCGTTCTGGTTTCTCCGCACGTCAACAAAGACGCGCGCGACCAGTACGAGATCCGTACTCATAAACGCGTTCTGGACATTGTTCAGCCAACGGAAAAAACCGTTGATGCGCTTATGAAGCTTGATCTTGCGGCCGGTGTGGAAGTTCAGATCAGCCTCGGCTAAGACTTGGGTCTTAGTCGTGTAACGCTCTGAAATGGGCGGCCATAGCGGGTGAAAGCCCCGTACACTCATGAGGTTTACAACATGACTATTGGTGTAGTCGGTCGTAAATGCGGTATGACCCGTATTTTCACCGAAGAAGGTGTCTCCATTCCGGTCACGGTCATTGAGATCGAGCCGAATCGCGTCACTCAGTTCAAAACCGAAGAAACCGATGGCTATCGTGCAGTGCAAGTCACTGTAGGCGAGCGTCGTGCTTCGCGTGTTACAGCCGCTCAGGCTGGTCACTTCGCCAAGGCGAACGTAGCCGCCGGTCGTACCGTCATGGAATTCCGTCTTGAAGAAGGCGACTACCAGGCTGGCGATCAGATCAACGCTGAAATCTTCGCTGCTGGTCAACTGGTTGATGTAACCGGTCAGTCCAAAGGTAAAGGCTTCCAGGGTACGATCAAGCGTTGGAATTTCCGTGGTCAAGACAATACCCACGGTAACTCCGTCTCCCACCGCGTCCCAGGCTCTATCGGCCAGTGCCAGACTCCTGGTCGTGTATTCAAGGGCAAAAAAATGTCCGGTCATATGGGCGCTGAACGCGTGACCGTGCAGTCCCTCGAAGTAGTGCGCGTGGACGCTGAACGCAATCTGTTGTTGGTCAAGGGTGCTGTTCCTGGCGCTACTGGCGGCAACCTGGTTGTACGTCCGGCAGCCAAGGCTCGCGGTTAAGGGGAAGCTGACATGCAATTAAATGTAAATGACGCTCAGGCAATCGAAGTTTCCGAACTGACATTTGGCGGCGAATTCAACGAGACGCTGGTTCACCAGGCAGTCGTGGCCTACATGGCTGGCGGTCGTCAGGGTAGCAAGCGGCAAGAGGCCCGTTCCTACGTTCGTGGTGGCGGGAAGCGCCCGTGGCGTCAGAAAGGTACTGGCCGTGCTCGTGCCGGTACTATCCGTAGCCCAATCTGGCGTGGCGGCGGTACCACTTTCGCAGCTCGTCCTCAGGATCACACTCAGAAGCTCAACAAGAAGATGTATCGCGCAGCTCTGCGCTCCATTCTTGCTGAACTGGTTCGTACTGATCGTCTGGTCGTGGTTCAGGACTTCGCTGTTGAAGCACCGAAAACCAAAGATTTGCTGAACAAGCTGACTGGCATGGGCCTGACTGACGTCCTGATCGTGTCTGACGCTGTTGACCAAAATCTGTACCTGGCTGCTCGTAACCTGCCGCACGTCGATGTACGTGATGTTCAAGGTTCCGATCCAGTTAGTCTGATCGCATACGACAAAGTGTTGATCACTGTGTCGGCCGTGAAGAAATTCGAGGAGCTGCTGGGATGAACCAGGAACGCGTATTTAAAGTTCTGCTTGGCCCGCACGTTTCCGAGAAGGCTACGGTTCTGGCAGACAAAAAAGGTCAGTTCGTTTTCAAGGTTGCTACTGACGCAACCAAGCTGGAAATCAAGAAGGCCGTCGAAAGCCTGTTCAGCGTGAAAGTAGAGCGTGTTACTACCCTGAATGTTCTGGGTAAGAGCAAGCGCACTGCTCGCGGTCTGGGCAAGCGTAATGACTGGAAGAAGGCAGTTATCTCCCTTCAGCCAGGCCAAGATCTCGATTTCAGCAGCAGTGCTGAGTAAGGAAGGGGTGCATCATGGCAATCGTTAAATGCAAACCGACTTCCCCTGGCCGCCGTTTTGTGGTCAAGGTGGTCAACCAGGAGCTGCATAAAGGCGCTCCTCACGCACCGCTGCTCGAGAAAAAATCGAAGTCTGGTGGTCGTAACAACAATGGTCGTATTACTACCCGTCATATCGGTGGTGGCCATAAACAGCATTATCGTCTGGTCGATTTCCGTCGCAACGACAAGGATGGCATCGCTGCCACCGTCGAGCGTATCGAATACGATCCAAACCGTACTGCACACATTGCTTTGCTGCTTTACGCAGACGGCGAACGCCGCTACATCATTGCCCCTAAAGGCGTGAGTGCTGGTGACCAGCTGATTGCAGGTGCTTTGGCACCTATCAAGCCAGGCAACGCTCTTCAACTGCGCAACATTCCAGTTGGTAGCACCGTACACGGCATCGAACTGAAGCCAGGTAAAGGCGCACAGATCGCTCGCTCCGCTGGTGCCTCGGCACAGCTGATCGCTCGTGAAGGTGTGTACGTTACCCTGCGTCTTCGCTCCGGCGAAATGCGTAAAGTATTGGCTGAATGCCGTGCAACGCTTGGCGAAGTCTCGAACTCCGAGCACAGCCTTCGTTCGCTGGGTAAAGCTGGTGCCAAACGCTGGCGTGGCGTTCGCCCAACCGTTCGTGGTGTTGCCATGAACCCGGTTGACCACCCACATGGTGGTGGTGAAGGTCGTACCTCTGGTGGTCGTCATCCGGTATCGCCGTGGGGCTTCCCGACTAAGGGCGCGAAGACTCGTGGTAATAAGCGTACCGACAAAATGATCGTCCGTCGTCGCAAGTAAATAGAGGGATACGACAGTGCCACGTTCTCTGAAAAAAGGTCCTTTTATTGATCTTCACCTACTGAAGAAGATCGAAGTGGCGGCGGAAAAGAACGATCGCAAACCAGTTAAAACCTGGTCGCGTCGTTCGATGATCCTGCCACAAATGGTCGGTTTGACCATTGCAGTGCATAACGGTCGTCAACATGTTCCCGTTCTTGTGAACGAAGACATGGTCGGCCATAAACTAGGCGAGTTTGCCGGTACCCGCACATATCGTGGGCACGTGGCAGACAAGAAAGCCAAGCGTTAAGGGGTAAGGAACGATGGAAGTAGCCGCTAAGTTGTCGGGCGCTCGAATCTCCGCCCAGAAAGCCCGCTTGGTCGCCGACCAGATCCGCGGGAAGAAGGTGGGCGAAGCGCTCAACCTGTTGGCTTTCAGCAGTAAGAAAGCCGCCGAGATCCTGAAGAAAGTGCTGGAGTCGGCTGTAGCCAACGCCGAGCATAACGAAGGCGCAGACGTTGATGACCTTAAGGTCTCCACCGTTTTCGTCAACGAAGGGCGTTCGCTGAAGCGCATCATGCCACGTGCTAAAGGCCGTGCTGATCGCATCGTCAAGCGGTCTTGCCATATCACTGTCAAGGTTGCTGACAAGTAACGGAGTCGAAGAGATGGGTCAGAAAGTACATCCCATTGGCATTCGCCTGGGAATCGTCAAGGAGCACACCTCCGTCTGGTACGCAGACGGTCGGACTTATGCGGACTATTTGTTCGCTGATCTGAAAGTGCGTGAGTACCTCCAAGACAAATTAAAAAGCGCGTCCGTCAGCCGTATCGATATCCATCGTCCGGCTCAGACAGCACGTATCACCATCCACACCGCTCGTCCAGGTATCGTTATCGGGAAGAAAGGTGAAGATGTTGAGAAACTGCGTCAGGACCTGACCAAGCAAATGGGTGTGCCTGTGCACATCAATATCGAAGAGATCCGTAAGCCGGAGCTCGACGGTATGCTGGTTGCGCAGAGCGTAGCTCAGCAGCTGGAGCGTCGTGTAATGTTCCGTCGCGCTATGAAGCGCGCTGTTCAGAACGCCATGCGCATTGGTGCCAAAGGCATCAAAATCCAAGTGAGCGGTCGTCTCGGCGGTGCTGAAATCGCACGTACTGAATGGTATCGCGAAGGTCGTGTGCCACTGCACACCCTGCGTGCCGACATCGACTATGCCAACTACGAAGCTCACACCACTTACGGTGTGATCGGTGTAAAGGTTTGGATCTTCAAAGGCGAAGTAATTGGTGGTCGCCAAGAAGAACTGAAACCACAAGCACCAGCGCCTCGTAAAAAAGCTGCTAAGTAAGGGGTACGCCAAATGTTGCAACCAAAGCGTACGAAGTTCCGCAAGCAGATGACCGGCCACAACCGTGGTCTGGCACTGCGCGGTAGCAAAGTCAGCTTCGGCGAGTTCGCGCTGAAGTCTGTAGCTCGTGGTCGTCTCACCGCTCGTCAGATCGAGTCAGCGCGTCGTGCTCTGACCCGTCACGTTAAACGTGGCGGCAAGATCTGGATCCGTGTGTTCCCGGACAAGCCTGTCACCAAAAAGCCACTCGAAGTTCGGATGGGTAAAGGTAAAGGTAACGTGGAGTACTGGGTTGCCCAGATTCAGCCAGGCAAAGTCCTGTATGAAATCGAGGGTGTTACTGAAGAGCTGGCGCGTGAGGCTTTCGCCCTGGCTGCTGCAAAGCTGCCGCTCGCCACCTCCTTTGTTAAGCGGACGGTGATGTGATGAAAGCGAATGAACTTCGTGAAAAATCAGCACAGCAGCTGAACGAGCAACTGCTCGGCCTGCTGCGCGACCAGTTCAATCTGCGTATGCAGAAAGCAACTGGCCAGTTGGGGCAGTCTCATCTGCTCTCGCAAGTTAAGCGTGACATCGCTCGCGTGAAAACTGTGCTCAACCAGCAGGCAGGTAAGTAATCATGGCTGAAGCCGAAAAAACTGTCCGTACGCTGACTGGCCGTGTTGTCAGCGACAAGATGGACAAGACCATCACCGTTCTGATCGAGCGTCGCGTAAAGCACCCGATCTACGGTAAATACGTTAAGCGTTCGACTAAGCTGCACGCACACGACGAAACCAATCAATGCCATATCGGCGACAAGGTCACTATTCGTGAAACCCGTCCCGTAGCCAAGACCAAGTCTTGGGCGTTGGTTGATATCCTCGAACGCGCTGTGGAAGTCTAAGGGCTAGGGGTCGGAGAAATTATATGATTCAGACTCAATCCATGCTCGATGTGGCCGATAACAGCGGCGCTCGCCGTGTTATGTGCATCAAGGTGCTGGGTGGCTCCCATCGTCGTTACGCTGGTATCGGTGACATCATCAAAGTGACCGTCAAGGAAGCAATTCCTCGCGGCAAGGTGAAGAAAGGCCAAGTGATGACTGCTGTCGTAGTCCGCACTCGCCATGGTGTTCGTCGTGCAGACGGCTCCATCATCCGCTTCGATGGCAACGCTGCTGTTCTGTTGAACAACAAGCAAGAGCCGATCGGTACCCGTATCTTTGGGCCAGTGACCCGTGAACTTCGTACTGAGAAGTTCATGAAGATCGTCTCGCTCGCCCCAGAAGTGCTCTAAGGAGATCCGAAATGCAAAAGATTCGTCGTGACGACGAGATCATCGTGATCGCCGGCAAAGACAAAGGTAAGCGCGGTAAGGTGCTCAAGGTTCTCGCTGACGACCGTCTGGTCGTTGGTGGGATCAACCTGGTGAAGCGTCATACCAAGCCAAACCCGATGTCGGGCGTACAGGGCGGTATCGTCGAGAAAGAAGCGCCACTGCACGCTTCCAACGTCGCCATTTTCAACGGCGCAACCAACAAGGCTGATCGCGTTGGTTTCAAAGTTGAAGACGGCAAGAAAATTCGTGTCTTCAAGTCGACCCAAAAAGCGGTTGATGCTTGAACACTGCTAGGTAGAAGACCATGGCACGACTAAAAGAGATTTACCGGAAGGAAATCGCTCCGAAGCTTAAAGAAGAACTTAAGCTCTCGAACGTGATGGAAGTTCCGCGCGTTACTAAAATTACCCTGAACATGGGTCTGGGCGAAGCGATCGGTGACAAGAAAATCATCGAGCACGCTGTGGCTGACCTGGAAAAGATCACCGGTCAAAAAGTCGTTGTGACTTACGCTCGGAAATCCATCGCTGGCTTTAAAGTCCGTGAAGGTTGGCCGATCGGCGTCAAAGTGACTCTGCGCCGCGATCGTATGTATGAATTCCTGGATCGTCTGCTGTCGATCTCCCTGCCTCGGGTTCGCGACTTCCGCGGCCTGAATGCCAAGTCCTTCGATGGTCGTGGTAACTACAGCATGGGCGTAAAAGAGCAGATCATTTTCCCGGAAATCGATTACGACAAGATCGATGCTCTCCGCGGTCTGGACATTACCCTGACCACCACTGCCAAGAACGATGACGAAGGTCGCGCATTGCTGCGTGCTTTCAAATTCCCGTTCCGCAACTGATTGGAGTAGGAAAATGGCCAAGAAGAGCATGAAAAACCGTGAGCTGAAGCGTCAGCTCACCGTTGCCAAGTACGCCAAGAAGCGTGCAGAGCTGAAAGCTATCATCGTTGATCTGAACGCCAGTCCAGAAGCGCGTTGGGAAGCTACCGTAGCCCTGCAGAAGCAACCACGTGATGCAAGCGCTGCGCGCATGCGTAACCGTTGCCGCATCACTGGTCGTCCACACGGCGTCTATCGCAAGTTCGGCCTCGGCCGTAACAAGCTGCGTGAAGCGGCTATGCGTGGCGACGTTCCAGGTCTGGTTAAAGCCAGCTGGTAAGGCGCACCTCTCGTTTCGTCCCTTCCGGTTGCGAAAGTCACCGGTCGGGCCGGAGCCTGAATTTGAATCAAGCCCCTTTTGGGGCTTGATTCATTTCCGGGGTAGGGCTAGAATTGCCGGCTCGCCTGAGCCCGTGTTTTCACTTGCCCGGAAGTTCTCGGCGATCAAGCTGTAGCCGCAAGGCTAATTATTTTGTTTTAGGAGCGTCTAGCCCATGAGTATGCAGGACCCGTTAGCGGACATGCTAACTCGTATCCGTAATGCCCAGATGGCTGAAAAGCCCGTCGTAAGCATGCCATCTTCCACGTTGAAGGTTGCTGTAGCAAAAGTCCTGAAGGACGAAGGCTACATTGCGGGTTATCAGATCAGCAGCGAAGTTAAATCCTCGCTGTCCATCGAGCTTAAGTACTTCGAAGGCCGTCCGGTCATCGAAGAGGTTAAGCGCGTCAGCCGCCCAGGCTTGCGTCAGTACAAGTCCTCCGATGATCTGCCGAAAGTTCGTGGCGGTCTTGGTGTGTCTATCGTCTCCACCAGTAAAGGTGTGATGACGGATCGTGCTGCGCGCGCTGCCGGTGTCGGTGGCGAAGTGCTTTGCACTGTGTTCTAAGGGGGGATAAGCATGTCACGCGTAGCTAAGAACCCCGTTAAGTTGCCATCCGGCGTCGAAGTCAAACTCGTCGGCCAGCAACTTTCGGTGAAGGGTGCTAAGGGCACTCTAGAACTGAACGTCCATTCGTCTGTTGAGATTGTTGAAGAAGCTGGTGAGCTGCGTTTCGCTGCTCGCAATGGCGATCAACAAACCCGCGCAATGGCCGGCACCACTCGTGCACTGGTTAACAACATGGTCCAGGGCGTAAGCCAAGGCTTCGAGCGTAAGCTCCAGCTGGTCGGTGTTGGTTACAAGGCGCAAGCAAAAGGCACGGTCCTGAACCTTGCACTTGGCTTCTCGCACCCGGTGGACTATGAATTGCCGAATGGCATCACCGCTGAGACCCCCAGCCAGACCGATATCCTGATTCGCGGTATCGATAAGCAGTTGGTTGGTCAAGTGGCCGCTGAGATCCGCGACTTCCGCCGTCCTGAGCCTTACAAAGGCAAAGGTGTGCGTTACGCGGACGAAGTCGTCCGCCGTAAAGAAGCCAAGAAGAAGTAGGGCATAGCAAATGACCGTCAAAAAAGTTACCCGACTGCGTCGCGCTCGCAAAGCACGCCTGAAAATGCACGAGCTAGAAGTCGTGCGTCTCTGCGTGCACCGCTCTTCGCAGCACATTTATGCCCAGGTCATCTCGGCCGACGGCAGCAAAGTCCTGGCAAGTGCCTCGACTTTGGACAAAGAACTGCGTGATGGCGCCACTGGCAACATCGACGCGGCCACTAAGGTTGGCAAGCTGGTCGCCGAGCGCGCGAAAGCCGCGGGTGTATCGCAAGTCGCTTTCGACCGTTCTGGCTTCAAGTACCACGGCCGTGTCAAAGCGCTGGCTGATGCTGCTCGTGAAGGCGGGCTGGAGTTCTAAGTTATGTCAAATCACGACCAAAAACGCGACGAAGGCTACATCGAGAAGCTGGTTCAAGTTAACCGCGTGGCCAAAACCGTAAAAGGCGGCCGTATCTTCACTTTCACTGCGTTGACCGTAGTGGGTGATGGTAAAGGGCGTGTTGGCTTCGGCCGTGGCAAGTCACGTGAAGTGCCTGCTGCGATCCAGAAGGCGATGGAAGCTGCTCGTCGCAACATGATTCAGGTTGATCTGAACGGCACTACCCTGCAGTACGCAATGAAGTCTGCTCATGGCGCCTCCAAGGTGTACATGCAGCCTGCTTCTGAAGGTACCGGTATCATCGCTGGCGGCGCAATGCGCGCAGTGCTGGAAGTTGCCGGTGTGCAGAACGTATTGGCCAAGTGCTACGGTTCGACTAACCCTGTAAACGTGGTTCACGCCACTTTCAAGGGTTTGAAGGGCATGCAGTCTCCTGAGTCCATCGCTGCCAAACGTGGCAAGCGTGTTGAGGAGATCATCTGATCATGGCTACCGTTAAAGTAACGCTGATCAAAAGCATGACCGGCCGCATCCCTAATCACAGATTGTGCATTAAGGGTTTGGGTCTGCGTCGCATCGGTCACACTGTAGAAGTCCTGGATACTCCCGAAAATCGCGGGATGATCAACAAGGCTTACTACATGCTGCGAGTCGAGGGTTAATCGATGAAACTCAATGATCTGAGTCCAGCGCCGGGTTCCCGTCGCGAAAAGCATCGTCCGGGCCGTGGTATCGGTAGCGGTTTGGGCAAGACCGGTGGTCGTGGCCACAAAGGTCAAAGCTCCCGCTCCGGTGGCACCATTGCTCCGGGCTTTGAGGGCGGCCAACAGCCGCTGCATCGTCGCCTGCCAAAATTCGGTTTCGTTTCCCTGAAGGCCATGGACCGCGCAGAAGTGCGTCTGTCCGAGCTGGCTAAAGTGGAAGGCGACATCGTAACTGTGCAGTCCCTGAAAGATGCCAACGTGATTAACCAGAACGTACAGCGTGTGAAAATCATGCTGTCGGGCGAAGTTACTCGCGCTGTCACTATCAAGGGTATCGCCGCCACCAAAGGTGCGCGTGCGGCTATCGAAGCAGCTGGCGGCAAGTTCGAGGAATAAATGGCTAAGCAAGGTGCTCTCTCTGCGCTCGGCAAGGGCGGTATGTCTGAACTCTGGGCTCGTCTGCGTTTTCTGTTCCTGGCGATTATCGTCTACCGAATAGGCGCACACATCCCGGTTCCAGGTATCAACCCGGACCGACTCGCAGAACTGTTTCGACAGAATGAGGGGACCATTCTTAGCTTGTTCAACATGTTTTCCGGCGGCGCGCTGGAGCGGATGAGCATCTTTGCATTGGGGATCATGCCGTACATTTCGGCGTCGATCATCATGCAGCTGATGACAGCCGTCAGCCCGCAGCTGGAGCAGTTGAAGAAGGAAGGTGAGGCTGGCCGTCGTAAGATAAGCCAGTACACCCGCTACGGCACTGTTGTCCTGGCTCTGGTTCAAGCTATCGGCATGTCCGTTGGCCTGGCGAGTCAGGGCGTTGCGTTTTCTGGGGACCTGGGTTTCCACTTTGTGGCCGTAACTACCTTCGTGGCAGGTGCGATGTTCATGATGTGGCTGGGCGAGCAGATTACCGAACGTGGTGTCGGCAACGGTATCTCGATGTTGATTTTCGCAGGTATCGTCGCTGGTCTTCCGAGAGCGATAGGGCAGTCTTTCGAGTCTGCACGGCAGGGTGATATCAATATTTTCGCTCTGGTTGCGATCGGTTTGCTGGCAGTAGCGATCATCGGTTTTGTGGTGTTCATTGAGCGTGGTCAGCGTCGTATTGCTGTTCACTACGCCAAGCGTCAGCAGGGCCGCAAGGTCTTCGCCGCGCAGACAAGCCACTTGCCGTTGAAAGTGAACATGGCTGGCGTAATTCCAGCCATTTTCGCGAGCAGCATTTTGCTGTTCCCGGCTTCGTTGGGTTCCTGGTTCGGTCAGTCTGAAGGTTTGGGCTGGTTGCAGGACATCTCGCAGTCGATCGCTCCTGGTCAGCCGTTGAATATTCTGCTGTTTAGTGCAGGGATTATTTTCTTCTGCTTCTTCTATACGGCGTTGATGTTCAATCCGAAAGACGTAGCGGAAAACCTGAAGAAGTCCGGTGCCTTTATTCCGGGTATTCGTCCAGGTGAGCAGTCGGCACGCTATATTGATGGCGTTTTGACTCGCTTGACCATGTTCGGTGCTCTATATATGACGGCCGTGTGTCTGCTTCCCCAGTTTCTGGTGGTCGCGGCAAACGTTCCGTTCTACCTTGGCGGGACCTCGTTGCTGATCGTGGTCGTGGTTGTGATGGACTTTATGTCGCAAGTGCAATCTCACCTCGTTTCGCACCAGTATGAATCCCTGATGAAGAAAGCCAACCTGAAGGGCTACGGTGGCAGCGGCGGTATGCTGCGCTGAAGCACCCCTAAGGTTCGAGGAGTTGGTGATGAAAGTTCGTGCATCGGTGAAAAAGCTGTGCCGTAACTGCAAGATTATTCGCCGCGAAGGTGTTGTTCGAGTAATTTGCAGCGCGGAACCACGTCATAAGCAGCGCCAAGGCTGATTGTGATTTGTGCTTAAGCCCAGCAGCTAGTGCGCTGCTGGGTTGATTATTTGTTACTACAGCGATATTATCTCGCGCCCTATTTCTTGGCTTCCGGGGCGTAGGTAGCTGTCAATTGGAGTCCCACTGAATGGCCCGTATTGCAGGCGTTAACATTCCAGATAACAAGCATACTGTTATCTCGCTGACCTACATCTATGGTGTTGGTCGCACCACTGCACAGAAAATTTGTGCAACCACCGGGGTCAACCCGGCGGTGAAAATCAAAGATCTGAGCGATGAGCAGATTGAACAGCTGCGTGGCGAAGTGGCGAAGTTCACCACTGAAGGTGACCTGCGTCGCGAAATCAACATGAAAATCAAGCGCTTGATGGACCTGGGCTGCTACCGCGGTCTGCGTCATCGTCGGGGTCTTCCAGTACGCGGTCAGCGTACCAAGACCAACGCGCGTACTCGCAAAGGTCCGCGTAAGCCGATCCGCAAGTAATCGCACCAGCGCAACGACAGGAATTTAGTCATGGCAAAACCTGCTGCTCGTCCTCGTAAAAAAGTTAAAAAGACAGTGGTTGATGGCATCGCCCACATCCACGCGTCGTTTAACAACACAATCGTCACCATTACCGATCGTCAAGGTAACGCTCTTTCGTGGGCTACCTCCGGCGGTTCGGGTTTCCGTGGTTCGCGCAAGTCCACCCCGTTTGCTGCTCAAGTAGCTGCTGAACGTGCTGGTCAAGCTGCGCTGGAGTACGGTCTGAAGAACCTCGACGTCAATGTCAAGGGTCCAGGCCCAGGTCGTGAATCCGCTGTCCGTGCATTGAACGGCTGTGGCTATAAGATCGCCAGCATCACCGACGTGACGCCAATCCCGCACAACGGGTGCCGTCCGCCGAAGAAGCGCCGCGTGTAATCCAGGAGACTGTAAGAAATGGCTCGTTACATTGGTCCAAAATGCAAACTTGCTCGTCGTGAAGGCACCGATCTCTTTCTGAAGAGCGGCGTTCGCGCTATCGAATCCAAGTGCAACATCGAAGCAGCTCCAGGTATCCACGGCCAACGCCGCGGTCGCCAGTCCGATTACGGTACTCAGCTGCGTGAAAAGCAAAAAGTCCGTCGTATCTACGGCGTTCTCGAGCGTCAGTTCAGCGGCTACTACAAAGAAGCCGCCGGCAAGAAAGGTGCAACAGGCGAGAACCTGCTGCAACTGCTCGAATGCCGTCTGGACAACGTTGTATACCGCATGGGCTTCGGCTCGACGCGTGCCGAATCCCGTCAATTGGTTTCGCACAAGTCGGTTAGCGTAAACGGCAAAACCGTTAACGTTCCTTCTTATCAGGTTCGTGCTGGCGACGTCGTTGCTATCCGCGAAAAGGCTAAGAATCAGCTGCGTATTGTCCAGGCTCTCGATCTGTGTGCCCAACGTGGCCGCGTAGAATGGGTAGAAGTAGACACTGAGAAGAAATCGGGCGTTTTCAAGAACGTACCAGCTCGCAGTGATCTATCCGCCGACATCAACGAAAGCCTGATTGTCGAGCTCTACTCCAAGTAAGGGCTAGAAAATAGGTGCATCCATGCAGATTTCGGTAAATGAGTTCCTGACACCCCGCCATATTGATGTGCAGGTTGTCAGTCCAACCCGCGCCAAGATCACTCTCGAGCCTCTCGAGCGTGGTTTCGGCCATACCCTGGGCAACGCGCTTCGCCGCATTTTGTTGTCCTCCATGCCCGGCTGTGCAGTAGTCGAGGCCGAGATTGACGGTGTACTTCATGAGTACAGCGCCATCGAAGGTGTACAGGAAGACGTCA
The DNA here is from genome assembly GCF_002093745.1 of Pseudomonas graminis. GTDB lineage: Bacteria > Pseudomonadota > Gammaproteobacteria > Pseudomonadales > Pseudomonadaceae > Aquipseudomonas. The sequence continues at coordinate 35,831 of NZ_MTSB01000023.1, read as the reverse complement.
TTGAAATCCTGTTGAACCTTAAAGGTCTGGCTATCAAGCTGCACGGTCGAGACGAAGTTACGCTGACCTTGTCGAAGAAGGGTTCGGGGGTGGTTACCGCTGCCGATATTCAGCTGGATCATGATGTCGAGATCGTTAACCCCGATCACGTAATCGCTAACCTGGCGTCTAACGGCGTCTTGAACATGAAGCTCACCGTAGCTCGTGGTCGTGGTTATGAACCGGCAGACTCGCGTCAAAGCGATGAAGACGAAAGCCGCAGCATTGGTCGCTTGCAGCTCGATTCTTCGTTCAGCCCGGTTCGCCGTATCGCATACGTGGTGGAAAACGCCCGTGTCGAGCAGCGTACTAACCTGGACAAGCTGGTTATTGATCTGGAAACCAACGGTACTCTGGACCCTGAAGAGGCAATCCGTCGCGCTGCAACCATTCTGCAACAGCAGTTGGCTGCGTTCGTGGACCTCAAAGGCGACAGCGAACCAGTGGTCATCGAACAGGAAGACGAGATCGATCCGATCCTGCTTCGTCCGGTTGACGATTTGGAACTGACCGTGCGTTCGGCCAACTGCCTTAAGGCGGAGAACATCTACTACATCGGCGACCTGATTCAGCGCACCGAAGTAGAGCTGTTGAAGACTCCGAACCTGGGCAAGAAATCCTTGACCGAGATCAAGGACGTTCTGGCTTCTCGTGGTCTCTCCCTCGGCATGCGCCTCGACAACTGGCCGCCGGCAAGTCTTAAGAAGGACGACAAGGCTACGGCCTGATCGTCGTAATCACCGAACGCGAGTTTGGTAAGGAATGAACCATGCGTCATCGTAAAAGTGGACGTCACCTGAGCCGTACCAGCTCTCACCGCAAAGCCATGTTTCAGAACATGGCGGTGTCGCTGTTCGAGCACGAGCTGATCAAAACTACCCTGCCAAAAGCCAAGGAACTGCGTCGCGTTGCCGAGCCGCTGATCACCCTGGCCAAGGAAGACAGCGTTGCCAACCGTCGTCTGGCTTTCGACCGTACTCGTTCGAAAGAAATCGTCGGCAAGCTGTTCAACGATCTGGGCAAGCGCTATGCAACCCGTCAGGGCGGCTACCTGCGTATCCTCAAGTGCGGTTTCCGCGCTGGCGACAACGCGCCTATGGCGTATGTCGAGTTGGTTGATCGTCCTGTCGGTGGCTCTGTAGAAGCCGCTGAATAAGACATCAGTTTGAACAAAAGACCGGGCCTAGTGCCCGGTTTTTTGTTGTCTGCTATTCCGAAAAGCCAAACCTCAGTGCCAATCGTCCGTATTGTCATTCTCGGATTGAGTCGAAGTGAGAAACAGAACCGCCCTCATTTAGACGGTTTTTCGCTTCTTAACGGCGTAATTTCGCCGCTTTTTGTCGGTTTATTGCGTTTTTCCGAGTGACCTCGCGCGGCGCTTGGTTCAAACTACTGCCTTTGAAGCAGGAGTTTGTTGCGATGCTAGGCCACCCGGAAGTAATCGATTATCTCAACACGTTGCTCACGGGCGAATTGGCAGCTCGTGACCAATATTTCGTTCATTCGCGCATGTACGAAGACTGGGGCTTTTCCAAGCTCTATGAACGTATCAATCACGAGATGGAAGAAGAGGCGCAACACGCTGATGCCTTGATGCGCCGGATTCTGATGCTGGAAGGCACGCCGCGCATGCGTCCTGATGATCTCGACGTCGGCACCACGGTCCCTGAGATGCTCGCCAGCGATCTTCGCCTGGAATACAAGGTACGTGCCGCCCTCTGCAAGGGGATCGAGCTCTGTGAGCTGCACGGCGACTACGTGACGCGTGAAATCCTGCGCGTTCAGTTGGCCGATACTGAAGAAGATCACACGTACTGGCTGGAACAGCAGATGGGGCTGATCAAGTCCATCGGCCTGCAGAATTACCTGCAATCGCAGTTCTGATTCAGCGTCCATAAAAAAGCTCCTGCACATACGTGACAGGAGCTTTTTTGTTTTCGGTGCCCGACTGAAGTCGGGCCTGTTTTGCTACGCCGGTTAAGCCTTGTCCCTGATCAACAGAGGCTTCAGATAGTACCCGGTGTAAGACTGCTCCATTTCGGCAACCTGTTCAGGTGTGCCGGTCGCGATGATCTGCCCACCTCTCGAACCGCCTTCCGGACCAAGGTCTACCAGCCAGTCTGCTGTCTTGATGACATCCAGGTTGTGCTCGATCACCACCACAGTGTTGCCGTGGTCGCGCAGACGATGCAAAACATCCAGCAGCTGCTGAATATCGGCAAAGTGCAGGCCAGTGGTCGGCTCGTCGAGGATGTACAGCGTTTTGCCCGTGTCGCGCTTGGAAAGCTCACGAGACAGCTTGACCCGCTGCGCCTCGCCACCTGACAAGGTCGTGGCTGATTGCCCCAGTTTGATATAGGACAACCCCACATCCATCAACGTTTGCAGCTTGCGCGCCAGCGCCGGGACGGCGTCGAAGAACGCGCGCGCTTCCTCGATCGTCATTTCCAGCACTTCGTGGATGTTCTTGCCCTTGTACTTGACCTCGAGCGTCTCGCGGTTATATCGCTTGCTCTTGCACACATCGCACGGCACATAAATGTCCGGCAGGAAGTGCATCTCGACTTTGATCAGGCCATCGCCCTGGCAGGCCTCGCAACGACCACCTTTGACGTTGAACGAGAATCTGCCTGGGCCATAGCCACGTGAACGAGACTCCGGAACACCGGCGAACAGCTCGCGGATCGGTGTGAACAGCCCGGTATAGGTCGCTGGATTGGAACGCGGCGTACGACCGATAGGGCTCTGGTCGATATCGACGACCTTGTCCAGGTGCTGCAGGCCATTGATGCTGTCGTGAGTCGCTGCTTCAAGCGTTGTCGCGCCGTTCAGCGCCGTGGCGCTGAGCGGGAACAGGGTGTTATTGATCAGTGTCGATTTGCCCGAGCCCGAAACACCCGTCACGCAGGTCAGCAAGCCAATCGGGATCTCGAGGTTGACGTTCTGCAGGTTGTTGCCACGCGCTCCCTTGAGCGTCAGCGATAGCTTCTTGTTGCGAGGCGTGCGCTTGGCGGGCACAGCGATCTTCACACGGCCTGACAGGTACTTGCCGGTCAGTGAGTCAGGATGCGCCATCACTTCGTCTGGCGTGCCTTGCGCAACGATATGGCCACCATGCACGCCGGCGCCCGGGCCGATATCGACCACGTAGTCGGCCAGACGAATCGCATCTTCGTCGTGCTCGACCACAATCACCGTGTTGCCGATATCGCGCAGGTGCTTGAGCGTGCCCAGCAATCGATCATTGTCACGCTGGTGCAAGCCAATCGACGGCTCATCGAGGATGTACATCACCCCGACCAGACCCGCACCGATCTGGCTGGCCAGGCGAATACGCTGCGCTTCGCCACCGGACAACGTGTCTGCGCTGCGATCAAGGGTGAGATAGTCCAGGCCGACGTTGACCAGAAACTGCAGGCGCTCGCGGATTTCCTTGAGGATCTTGTCGGCAATTTCGCCGCGTCGTCCGGTCAGTTTCAGGGTGTCGAAATAATGCGTGGCATCGCCAATCGGCAGGCTGGTGACTGCAGGTAGCGTTTTTTCACCCACCCACACATGACGCGCTTCACGACGCAAGCGAGTGCCGCGGCAATCAGGGCAGGGCTGTGTGCCGAGAAACTTGGCCAGCTCTTCACGTACGGTGGCCGATTCGGTTTCCCGGTAGCGGCGCTCCAGGTTCGGCACGATGCCTTCGAACGGGTGCGCACGCTTGACGATGTCACCACGGTCATTCAGGTAGCGGAAATCCACACTCTGCGAGCCACTGCCGTTGAGCAGAATCTTCTGCATGTCGGCCGGGATTTCTTTGAACGGGACTTCCAGGCTGAAGCCGTAGTGCTTGGACAGCGAACCCAGCATCTGGAAGTAGTAGACGTTACGCCTGTCCCAGCCGCGTATCGCCCCTTCGGCCAACGTCAGTTCGGCGTTGACCAGCCGCTTGATGTCGAAGAACTGCTTCACGCCCAGGCCGTCACAGGTCGGGCATGCGCCGGCCGGATTGTTGAAGGAGAACAGCTTGGGCTCCAACTCGCTGATGGCGTGGCCGCAGATCGGGCAGGCGAAGCGGGCAGAGAAAATCACTTCTTCGCCAGGCTCGTCGTCCATCGGCGCAACCAGGGCAATGCCGTCCGCCAGCTTCAGCGCGGTTTCAAAGGACTCGGCCAGACGCTGCTGCAGGTCTGCGCGGACCTTGAAACGGTCCACCACCACATCGATGGAGTGCTTCTTCTGCTTGTCCAGCTTCGGCAGCTCGTCCAGCTCACACAGCTTGCCATTGACCCGCGCCCTTACAAATCCTTGGGCGCGCAGTTCTTCAAAGACAGAAAGGTGTTCGCCTTTGCGCTCGCGAATGACCGGAGCCAGCAGCATCAACTTGCTGCCCTCAGGCTGGGTCAGCACCAGATCGACCATCTGGCTGACCGTCTGGGCTTCCAGCGGAATATCGTGATCCGGGCAGCGAGGCTGTCCAACCCGCGCATAAAGAAGGCGCAGGTAGTCGTAAATTTCGGTAATGGTGCCCACGGTCGAGCGCGGGTTATGCGACGTGGACTTCTGCTCGATGGAAATCGCAGGCGACAGACCTTCGATCGTGTCGACGTCCGGTTTTTCCATCATCGAAAGGAACTGCCGGGCATAGGCCGACAGCGACTCGACGTATCTGCGTTGCCCTTCGGCGTACAGCGTGTCGAAAGCCAGCGAAGACTTGCCTGAGCCGGAGAGCCCGGTGATAACGATCAGTTTGTCGCGGGGAAGTGTCAGGTCAATATTTTTCAGGTTGTGGGTTCGTGCCCCACGTATCAGGATCTTGTCCACTGCGGCCTCGCTTGGCGGGCATAAACGACGGAGTATAAGGCTCCGAGCCATTACGCGGCAAAGCGTCGCGTATGTGCTGTACAACGATGGGACTGGTAGAATCGCCGCCGGTTCACACGAGGTTATTCCATGCACGACACCCACAGCGAGCGTATGAGTAGCGGCGAGACCCGCGCAGCAGGCGGTCTGGCCCTGGTGTTCGCGTTCCGCATGCTTGGCATGTTCATGGTTTTGCCGGTCCTGGCAACCTATGGCATGGACCTGGCGGGCGCGAGTCCTGCCCTGATTGGTCTGGCAATCGGCGCTTATGGCCTGACACAGGCGGTGCTGCAGATCCCGTTCGGAATACTTTCCGACCGGATCGGCCGACGACCGATCATTTATTTCGGGCTGATCATCTTTGCGATAGGCAGCGTGGTGGCAGCCAATGCCGACTCGATCTGGGGAATTATTGCCGGACGCATCCTGCAAGGCGCGGGGGCGATTTCTGCCGCCGTCATGGCTTTGCTCTCTGACCTGACCCGCGAGCAGCACCGTACCAAGGCGATGGCCATGATCGGCATGACCATCGGCCTGTCGTTCGCCGTCGCGATGGTTGTCGGTCCGGTGATCACTGGTGCGTTTGGTTTGTCAGGTCTGTTCCTGGCCACCGGCGGGATGGCGCTGCTGGGCATTCTGATCGTCGCTTTCGTCGTGCCCAAAGCCAACGGCCCGTTGCTGCACCGGGAATCCGGTGTCGCCAAACAGGCTTTGGGTGCGACCTTGCGTCACCCGGACCTGCTGCGTCTGGATTTGGGTATCTTCGTGTTGCACGCCATGCTCATGTCCAGCTTCGTGGCGTTGCCACTGGCGTTGGTCGAAAAAGCCGGTTTGCCCAAGGAAGAGCACTGGTGGGTCTACCTGACCGCCTTGCTGATTTCCTTCTTCGCCATGATCCCGTTCATCATTTACGGCGAGAAGAAACGTCAAATGAAGCGTGTTCTGCTCGGCGCCGTCACCGTTTTAATGCTGGCTGAGCTATTCTTCTGGGCATTCGGAGACACGCTGCGGGCACTGGTCATCGGAACAGTGGTATTCTTCACGGCATTTAATTTGCTGGAAGCGTCCTTGCCGTCGCTGATCAGCAAGGTTTCACCGGCCGGCGGAAAAGGCACGGCGATGGGGGTATATTCCACCAGCCAGTTTCTTGGTTCGGCCGCAGGTGGGATACTGGGCGGCTGGTTGTTCCAGCATGGCGGGCTGGATGTGGTGTTCCTTGGCGGTGCAGCCATGGCCGCTGTCTGGTTGGCCTTCGCAGTGACCATGCGAGAGCCGCCTTACGTGACCAGCCTGCGTCTGCCGTTGTCGCCGCAGGCGCAGCGTGAAGCAGGCCTGGCGGAGCGTTTGATGTCCGTAGCCGGCGTGACAGATGCAGTGGTGGTTGCTGAAGAGGCAGCCATCTACATAAAACTCGACACAAAATTATTGGATCGTGCCTCTCTCGAACAGCTGGTCAATCCAGTCTCAGAAGCGTGCGAAGCCTAGGAGAACGTTATGGCCCGTGGGGTTAACAAAGTCATATTGGTCGGTACATGCGGCCAGGATCCCGAAGTTCGCTACTTGCCTAACGGTAACGCCGTGACCAACCTGAGTCTGGCAACCAGCGAACAATGGACTGACAAGCAGAGCGGCCAGAAGGTCGAGAAGACCGAGTGGCACCGTGTTTCGATGTTCGGCAAGGTTGCCGAAATCGCCGGCGAATACCTGCGCAAGGGTTCGCAGGTTTACATCGAAGGCAAGCTGCAGACCCGCGAGTGGGAAAAAGACGGCATCAAGCGTTACACCACTGAAATCGTCGTAGACATGCAAGGCACCATGCAACTGCTCGGTGGCCGTCCTCAGGGCGACGCTCAACAAGGTCAGGGCGGTGGTAACTACAACCAGTCCGCTCCTCGCCCACAGCAGTCGCGCCCACAACAATCGGCGCCGCAGCAGTCTGCACCTCAGCAGAACTACAACCAGCAGCCGCCACAACAACGCGACTCCCGCCCAGCGCCGCAACAACAAGCGCCGCAGCCAGCTGCTGATTTTGACAGCTTTGATGATGATATTCCGTTCTAGGATCATCCACGGTCATTGACCCGTTCGATGGCCGGACACGCTTGAATCATCGCTTTACGTGATCAAAACGAAGCCCTCTGCGCTGTAAAGCCATGAGGGCTTTTTTTGCGGTGTCCAAAGGCCCGTAAACCGATCACGCCGTGCGCCCTCGCGCAAGAACGCCACTAAGCATCGTGAGGGTGTGATGTTGTTGAGGTTGACCCGAGACCTGCTGGGTCGTCTCTAATCAGCGATTACTGATGGGTGTCCACATCTTCAGCCGGATAAAACTCGCCCTCACTCCCCATTTTCTCCAGCCGCTCGCGCACGATTGCCTCCGCGTTGGCCACCGCAGCCTTGTCGTCAGGGTTGACCAACTGCAAGCACAGGCGCCGTACGTTCTGATCGTGAGTGCCCTCGCTGAGCATGTCGTGGGTGACGATTTGTTCGCCACGCCACAGGCACAACTGCGTATGAGTCCCGCCGAGCCATATCTCGTTGACTGACCTAAGGTCAGTGGTCGCCAACTGGTCCGGGGTGATTGTCTTGTCCATTGCGCTGTACCTTTTCAGTGAGTCGATGCAGGTCTGACGTGCGGGCGCAGTGGGTCGTTCCCGGTAATGACGGTTTAACTGCGTCAACGGTGCTAAACCGATGTCTCGGACATGACGTTAAGGTTGTTTTTTCAAGCGCTCTCGTGACACCGCGTGCTTTATTCCAAACAAGTATTTCTCGATTAAAAATCATCGGTCTAGTCTTCACGTCAGCTCCCCACTGGCAGGGAGCGAAGGAGCTGACATGGACTCGTTGGACTGCGTTACTGCCACCCCGGCAGCAAAAACAGCCTATATTCAAAAAGTAATAAAAGCGGCGTCAGTTGAACTTAGAAAAAACCATCCTGTTCTAGAAATGCAAAATGCATTGGGTGCAGGCATCCTCTGTTTCGCCTTGCTGGGGATGACCGTCAGCGCGGTTCTTTATATCCAGCAGGTGATTCCCTGGTGGGTGTGCGTTCTGGCAAATGCTTTCTTTGCCTCATTGACTCACGAGCTGGAGCACGACCTGATTCACTACATGTATTTTCGTAAGAATCGTATCGTTCATAACCTGATGCTCGGGTTGGCCTGGCTCGCCAGGCCCACGACGATCAACCCGTGGGTTCGGCGCCAGCACCATTTCAACCACCATAAATTTTCCGGCACTGAAGCTGATCTGGAAGAGCGTACGCTGTCCAATGGCACCCCGTGGGGTGTCTTGCGATTTTTCATGATCTGCGACTTGATGCTTTCAACCAGCGTGATGATCGCGCGTGAAACGGGCTGGCAAAACAAGATCAACCTGTTGCTTGCCGGTGCCAAGGCCTATGTTCCGCTTACCGTGTTGAGCTGGAGCATATGGTATGTTTTTCTGGCGTTTCATACCGTGGACTACTTCAATGGCGCGGCGGGGTTGTTTGCCGCCGCGCAGGGGCTGAGTGAATGGGTAACGGTAATGAACACGCTGGTCGTTGTGCTCATTGCGCCCAATGTGCTGAGAAGCTTTTGTCTTCATTTTATTACTTCAAATATTCATTATTATGGCGATGTTGATCATCACAACGTGATCACTCAGACGCAGGTCTTGAATACCCCTTGGTTTTGGCCGCTGCAGTTATTTTGTGTCAACTTTGGGTCGACTCACGGGATCCATCACTTTGTTGTCGGCGAACCGTTTTATGTTCGGCAACTGACCGCCAGGCACGCGCATCGGGCGATGCGGGAAATGGGCGTCAGGTTCAACGATGTTGCGTCATTCTTTCGTGCGAACCGATGGGGCGTTGGAGAAAAGCCGTAGTGCAGTTATTGCCCTGTCAGGTACACGCCAAGGGGTTCGATAGCACGTTTGCTTTATCGAACCCTTGGCCGCGCAAATACCTGCAAACCTTCATTGGGCCTGATGCGCGCTCTGCTTGATCATCCCGCAAAAATCTTCATCAATTCCTCGCCACCGACCATCACGGTCATCGACCCTTGCTTCTGCTCACCCTCAATTTCACACAGCAACCCGGCTTCCCGGCAAATCACTGCACCCGCTGCGATGTCCCACAGGCTGGTGAATTTCTCCATGTACCCGTCCGTTTGCCCCAGCGCGGCGAAGGCCAGGCCGATGGTTGCACAGCGGTAGCCTGCGAGGCCCCAGCCTTGCTGGCGAAGGCTCAGTTGTAATTTGCCCAGTTCTTCGGCGTCCCAGCGGGTATTTTCGCCCACGCCAGCGATGCGCAGGTGTTCTGGCGGTTGCGGACGGACAAAAGGGACGCCGTTGCGCAGCAAGCCATCGCCGGTGCGGGCTGCCAGCGTGTAACCCAACGCCGGGTAGGCGACGACGCCGATTTCGGGCACGCCTGCTGACATGTACGCGACGGCAATGCCCCACAGCGGTGTGCCGCGCAGGTAATTGCCGGTGCCGTCGATAGGGTCAATGACCCAACCGTCAGTGATGAATCCACCGCCCATTTCTTCGCCGAGGATGGCGTCGTCGGGGAAGTGTTTGCTGAGTTCGGCGCGAAGCAGTTGTTCAACTTCAAAGTCAGCGCGGGAGACAAGGTCTTGCGGGTTTTTGGTGGTGACGTCGAGCGTGTGGCGATCGTTGAAATAAGACATGGCCAGGCCGGTGGCCTTTTCTACGGCTTGCATGGCGACGCTGAGTCGGTTGTTCATTGTAGACAGCCTCCGTTTGGCAGGTTCAGCAGGTCCGGGTAATCGCTGAGGATGGACTGTGCGCCGTGTTCAAGCAGGTAGCGCGCACGTCCCGGGCTGTTGATGGTCGCAACGGCAAACTCGATGCCGCTGCTTTTCAGGCGCTCAAGGTGATGGTCATCGAGCATGTCGTCAAGTACATGCAGTATCCGGCAGTCATATTCGGCGAGCAGGGCAACCGGATCGGCAGGCGCGAGGACCGAAGCGATGGCCAGCGGCACGTCGGCCCATAAGCGGCGCGCGGCGGTGAGTGAGCGCACCGAAAAGCTGGAGACGAATAACGCGTCGTTGTCGGTCGGCCACAGTCGTTTGAGGATCGGCATGACGACTTCTGCTGTCTCGACGTCGTCGCCAATGGTCGGCTTGAGCTCAACCTGTAACCCAAGGTTCAGGCGCAAGGCGCAGGCCACCACCTCTTCGAAGGTCGGGATTTGCAGGCCCGCGAATTCAGGGGCAAACCAACTGCCCGCGTCCAGTTTGCGGAGGGCGTCCAGATCCTGCAGCACTACTGCACCGCGCCCGTTGGTGGTTCTGTCCAGCAGGTCGTCATGAATGACCACGGGCTGACCGTCGCGTGTCAGTTTCACATCGATTTCGACCCATTGAGCGCCGCACTCCGCAGCTTTCTCAAGGGCCAGCAGAGTATTTTCCGGCACGTAGGCCTTGGCACCGCGGTGAGCGATCAGCGACGAGCGGACGAGGGGAGCGTGTTTGGGCATGGACGGTCACTTGGCGGGTTGGGAAAAGGAAACGAGCTGGCGTTGGCCACTCTCGATATCGAACAGCAGGGGCGTGGGATGGATTGCCAGCCGAACCTGAGTGCCGGGCATCAGATGCTGGCGTCCGGAAAGGCTGATAACGCAACGGGTCCCGGCCAGTTGGCAATACAGCAGGCTGTGACTGCCCAGGTTTTCCGAGGACTCGACCGTCGCCGTGACACCTTCCTGATTCAGCGTGAAGGTTTCAGGCCTCAGCCCGATCAGCCATTTGCCTACGCGGTTGGTCGCAAAACCGAGTTTGACGGGCAGGCGTTGTCCGTCGGCGAGCATCAGCACGTTGTCATCCAGGCAATGCACGGGCAGCAGGTTCATGGGCGGAGTGCCGATGAAGCCGGCGACAAAGGTGCTGGCCGGCTGGTCGTAGATATCCGCCGGCGTACCCACCTGCTCGACGCGCCCCCGGTTGAGAATCATCACGCGATCAGCGAGCGTCATCGCTTCGGTCTGATCGTGCGTGACGTACAGGATCGTGGCACCGGTCTGCTGATGCAGGTGCCGGATCAACAGGCGCATTTCATGACGCAAGGCGCTGTCCAGATTGCACAGTGGCTCATCGAACAGCAGCACTGGCGGTTTGCGGATCAGCGCCCGTCCGATGGCAACACGCTGGCGCTGGCCGCCCGACAGTTCTCCGGGCTTGCGTTGCAGCAGGTCCTGCAGCCCCAGCGACGCGGCACATGCCTGGATACGCTGTTCGCGCTCCTTGCGTGAAACGCCGGCCAGCTTCAGCGCATAGCCTATGTTTTCGGCCACGTTCATGTGCGGATAAAGCGCGTAGTTCTGGAACACCATTGCGCAGCGGCGCTCTTTGGGCGGCAGTCGGGTGACATCCCGACCACCCATCAATACCTGCCCTTGGCTGACATCTTCCAGGCCGGCAACCAGACGCAGCAGTGTGGACTTGCCGCAGCCGGACGGGCCGAGGATGACGCTCAGCTCGCCCGCTTTGAACGTCAGGTCGAGGCCTTGAAGAATGTGCCCGGCACCGTAGGTTTTGTGCAGGCCTTTGAGGACAATGTCCGGAGCGCAGGCAATAGGGGTAAGCGCGGTCATTTACCGACTCCGATCAGGCCTTTGACAAACCATCGCTGCATGAACGCAATGACGAGAAGAGGCGGCAGCATGCTGACCACGGCGGCGGCCATCAGCAGGTTCCATTCGGGAATTTGTGTGGTGTCGGTCGGCAGAAAACTGGCGACACCCAGCACCAACGTGCGCATGACCTCGCGATTGGTCGCGACCAGCGGCCACAGGTAATCCTTCCAGGCCCCGATGAACACCAGCGTGCCGAGTGCCGCGAAGTTGGTCTTCGACAGAGGCAGCAAGATGTCGATAAAAAATCGCCACGGGCCGGCGCCGTCCATGCGCGCGGCTTCGACCAGTTCGGCCGGCAATGTCTGGTAGAACTGCCGGAACAGAAAAGTACCGGTGGCCGAGGCAATCAGCGGCAGGGCAAGGCCGGGGTAGCTGTCCAGCAAATTGATAGTGGGTATCGGCAGCCACTGGATGCCCAGCCATTGCACCAGGGCGCGCACAGGGCCAAGAAGATCGCTCGCCACGGCGTAGGTCGGGATGATGCGCACCTCCAGCGGCAGCAACAACGCGCCCAGTACGGCGAAAAAAATCACTGAGGTATAACGGCTGCGAAAATACACCATCGCAAAAGCCGTCAACGCCGACAGCACCAGCTTGCCGACTACCACCAGCGTAGCAACCAGCAGGCTGTTGCCCAGCAAGCGCAGCAAGTCCAGACGCCGTGTCACCTGCTGCAGGTTCACCAGCAGTTGGTCGCCGGGTATCACCGCCAGGCCTTGGTTGAACAACTGAGAATTGCTGACTGTCGCCGAGCAGACCGCCATATACAGCGGCCCCAGCGCGAATATCAGCCCGAGGGTGAGTAACAGGTAAGCGCCCGCATTGAGCAGCCGGTTGTGTTCGATCATGTTTTCACCCCGCGCTGCTTGAGGCGGGTCATGAGTTTGAACTGGGCCACGCTCAATACCACGACTGCCAGTTGCATGAGCACTGAAAGCGTGGACGAGCCCGCCAGATCCAGCCCCATGAAGCCGTCGGTGTAAATCTTGTAGGCCAGTACATTAGTGGTATCGCCCGGCCCGCCGTGGGTGAGGGTGTCGACCAGTCCAAAGCTGTTGGACAGGCTTTCCAGCAGATCGATAACGAACACGAACAACAGATACGGCGCGATCAACGGCAACTGGATATCCAGCATGCGTCGAAGCGGACTGGCGCCGTCCAGCGCTGCGGCGGCGAGGTAGTCGTCTGGCACCGACTTCAGGCTCGCAACCAGCATCACAAAGTTGAACGGCACCAGGCACCACGCGTAGGCCACGATCAACAGTAGCAGGCTCTGCATCGGGTTGGCATAGGGCGCCCAAGTACCGGGCGCTATCGCGTTGAGCCAAACAAAAATGCCCATTACCGGGTTGGCCAGTACATGAAAGACGATACCGATGGTTGCGCCTGACACGGCGTAGGGCCAGATCAGCAGATTGCGAAACACGGCATTGCCGCGCAATTTCAGCTCAAGGCACAAGGCAAGCACCAGCGCGATGAGGATCGATAACACCACGCTCGACAGGCTGAACACCAGCGTCGAGCCCAGTGACGCAAGGACGCCGGGGTCTTTCAGAACACGCCAGTAATTGCTCAGGCCGACAAAGACTTCGTGACCGCCGAAGGGTGGTACCAGATGAAACGACCACCAGAGTGCCTGAATCGCAGGCCAGTAGAAAAACAGCCCGAGCGCCAGCAGTTGCGGCAGGGCAAACAGCAGCGCCATACGCGGCTGCGGAAAATGCGCGCGGGGCTTCATGGGGTCGCCTCGTTTGTCGGTTGGCCGGTCTGAGGCTGATGCATCTGTTGGAACAGGCCGAGCAGCTCATTGGCGCGCAAGGTGGACTGGCGCAGGGCATGATCGACGCTTTGTCGGCCCGCCAGCGCGTTTTCCATTTCTTGCGACCAGATCAGGCGCATCAGCGTGATGAAGCCGCAGCGCAACGGGGCGGACGGCTGACCGTCGATGTCATCGAGTACCGTCAGCCCGACCGTCATCGCCGAAGGTTTCTTTGACGTGGACTGCAACGTCGCAGCGGCGGCCTGAGTGACTGGCAAGTAGCCGGTCCGTGCGCTGAACATCAGTTGGTTCTCAGGCAGCAGCGCGAACGCCAGGAATTCCGAGACCAGCCGGTACTCACGCGCTGTATGCCCGCGCATCACCCACAGTGAAGACCCGCCAGGCAGATTGGCCTTGCGCATCGTATGGGCGTAGACCGGCAACGGAGTCACATCGATATCGGACGCGAGTTCGCTGTGCAGGACATTCCATGCCCCGGTCGAGTCCAGCAGCATCGCGCAGTCGTCAGTGGCGAACGCCAGCGCCTGCTGACCGCTGCGGGTCGAATCCTCGTATCGAACCAGGCCCTCGGCGGTCCATTGCGCAAGGTCATTCATGAGTCGCAAGTGCGTGCCCTTGTCGAACTGGTAGCGATCCGTCCCGTAGACAGGCGTCACGACATCCGTACCTTGCGCCGCACTGGTTTGCTCCAGCCAGATCCACGGCGCGAACGCGGTGGCGACAGGGCAGGCATGACCGTTTTTCTTCAGAGCACGCAGCGCCGTGGCAAATGCTTCCCAGGTGGCGGGCGGCTGTTTGATGCCTGCTGCTGCCAGCGCGTTTCGATGGGTATAAAGCACGGCAGTCGAGACCGCAAAAGGCTGGGCGGCCAGAACGCCTTGATCGTCAGCGTAATAGTGGCGCAGTGCTGGCAGAAAGGTGTCGCTCGAGTAGGCTCGCTGTTGATCGGCCATCACGGTTTCGACGGGCCGTGTGGCACCGCCCAGCAACATGTCAGGCGTGGCGACGTCGTAAATCTCTACCAGCGCGGGACCAATGCCTGCGCGATAAGCCGCCACGGTTTTCTGCAGTGTCTGTTCGTAAGTGCCCTGACGGATGCACTGCAGGCGGTCACCTTCCTCATGCTGCGCATTGAAGCGCTTGCACAAGTCGGCGATGGCGCTACCGGCCGCTCCGCCATGGCTGTACCAGAACTCGGCGGGTGCGGCGAAGGCATGTGTGGCGAGTGGCAGCAGCGCCAGCACAGGTAACAATTTATGAAGGAAAGGCATGAGGTCACCCGCAAGAACTGCATGCCATTTAATACAGGTTGTGTGTAGTATTTGTGACCTGTGGGACCTTTATTAAATTTTCATGATTGAAGTGTGCAATCGACGACGAGCGATACACTGCTCCACACGCCGACTGCTTTCATCCTCTTCTGACGTGTTGACTCCATGCCTCTCGACCTCCAAACGCCGCCGCTCACACGCTCCCCGTTGAGCCTCAATGAACGCAAATTGCTGGATATCCTGCGTCGGCGAGGCGCGATCACTCGCGCTTCGGTCTCGACCGAAATGGACCTGGCGCAGCAGTCGGTTCACCGGCTGATCGAAGAATTGATCAGCCGCGGACTGCTGCGCAGTGGCGAGCGCGTGAAAAATGGCCGAGGCCAGCCCAGTCCGCGTATCGAACTCGTCAATGAGGCGGTCTATGCCATCGGCGTCTCGATCAACACGGACTCGGCCGTGGTCTGCGTCGCCGACCTGGGCTGCAACGTGCTGGAGCAAGTCACCTTGCGCACGCCGCCGTTAAGCCGCAACAGCACGCTGGATTCGCTGGAGAAAACCATCGAGCGCATCCTGCAACGCAATGGCATCGAGGCGGACAGGGTGATCGGAATAGGCTTCGCCATCGCCGGGTTTTTCCTGCACAACCGTCAGGTCAACGCGCCCGAGCCGCTGCGCGACTGGTCACTGATGGATTTACAACCCGTCCTCGAAGAACGCTTCGGCATGCCGGTCTGGCTGGAGAACAACGCCACCACCGCAGCCATCGGCGAAAGCCTGGTGGGCGTCGGCGCCTGGGCCAGCAACTTCATTTACCTGTCGTTCAACTTCGGTTTTGGCGCAGGCGTGGTCATTAACGGCAAACCGTATTTCGGCAGCCACGGCAACGCAGGCGAGATCACCCTTTACAACGACGAAGAATCGATAAACCGGCCGGCCTTGCGCTATCTGCTGGATGAATTGCACCAGAACGGCATACAGGTGGATTCCATCGAAGACCTGCGCGCGCGCTTCGACCCCGACTGGCCGGGTGTGGATAACTGGCTAAAGCGAATCCAGCCAACGCTGGATCGCCTGGTCAATGCACTGGCCGGGCTGTTCGATCCACAGGCTGTGGTGTTTGGCGGGCAATTACCGCCTGAGTTAGGAAGACGCCTCATCGCTGCGACAACCTTCTGGGGTACCCATCGTTATCACTCGCCACCGCCAAGGCCTCAGTTACTGCTGAGTGAGACCTACGGGGACGCGGCGGCCATTGGCGCGGCGTTGGTGCCGTTGAAGGAACGGTTTTTTGTTTGATGTTGATGGTTGCATTCGGCTGATCGCCGCGATGGTTATCCCTGTCCCGCCCCCGACGTTGTGTCTCAGCGGACAGGTCAACCCATGCTATTCAGCTTTCGAGTCTCGGACTCGAAGTAATAGTCGAGACCTCACGAACTTGAGCTCAAACGATATCGTTTCGAGCAGCGCTCCCCTACGCAGCGCTGCCTGGCCCTCCACGTTACTCTAATCCTTTCGAGACCCTGTCCAACCGATGATGCTCATCAACATCTGATGTGGAAAATCCTTTCTTTAGCTTAACTTTCTGGAGGTCATCACAGTTAATGTTCATGTCAGCGATCAACTCGAGAAACGCATAGTCTGTTTCTGTTCGGCTGGATTTAAGGCCAAGGTGCGTAGATCTATTAATACAAAAGGCGATGAAGTCTGCGATCTGCAGAAGTGGCTCTCTCTCAGAAGACTCGAAAGAGCCTTTAAATGATCGCCCCGCGCCAGAAAAAAGACCGTGTCCAACGGGTTTTCCTTGCTCTCCGGCAGTGCGGTTATCCACAATGAGTGTTAGCTGACCGTGCTTTTCAATGGTGTAGAGACTCTTAAGCCGTACGAGCAGAAGAAAAAGCGATAAATCGGAGCGTTTGGAAATGTCCAGTCCATCAATGATGCCCTCAGTTTGAAGGGAGGGATGATCGCTGAGTGTGCGGTCGTCGACGGTTTGTATATGTACCTTCCAATTATATTTTTCATAAATAGACGCAAAAAAATCAAAAATTCCCAGGTTTTCCTTGTTGACTAGACTTTTCCAAGGGCCGTTCCGATTATAAATATCTACAAAGTGAAACTCATTGGCTTGAATCTTATGGTTTCGCTGCAGGTATTCCAGGCAACTGCGCATTTCTGTTCGCAGGTACAGGACTTGGTCATCTGGAATGGCAACGGCCACATGGGTCCGTCGATCCCCGGTCACGTAGGTTGAACCTGGTATTTTTTGTGAGCTGTAGGTGTCATCGATTATTATGTGCATGGCAACTCTCTATGGCAGAAACCGATCATCTCATGGTTGCATCATCCCTTCGGTGGGCTGGATCAGGTGATCCAGTGTTCCATTCGCAGCCACAACCGATGATCGATACGCCAAACCCTTTTAGTAAATGAGCAGCCCGCCTCTGGCAGAAGCGCGCTCTTCAAATAATGTCCTTACTTGAGCAGGCGTTGTGCGAACAGATTAACTGGCTGGATTACGCGTCTAAAGAGTGCGGGCAGTCTTGTAGCGCCAGCCACTCTCAGTCACCGCTAATGGAATTGCATGTGAGAGTGTCCTTATAGGGGCCGCGTCGCTTGGCGCCGACGAATCCATGCGGCCATGCGGTAGGCGCCCCCTGCGGTGAACACGATTGCGAGCAGGCCCGCCAGCAGGCTCGCACCCCATAGCGCGCCACGATCTCCAATGATCGCGGTGTGGGAGGATGCTTCGGTGCGGTAAAACACCGTCACTGAGTCGCCCACTGCGTAACCGAATATAAACCCGCTCTCGGGGTAGCTGATCGCTTTGCCCGTAGCGTCGATGAAATCAATTTGTGGATGGCTGCCGCCTGCGTTCAGGGCGCTGACATGCCCTTCGGCGCGTTGCGCCTGGGCCAGAAAGCCAAGCCGATTGTCGACCAGCCAAACCGCAAGGCAAAGAAGACACAGGCCCAGCGGAATAAAAGTCAGTGCGCGGAGCAAATCTCCTCGGCCAGAGGAAGGTGTCTTAGTCATGGCAGATCCCTTGCGTTGTCCATAAACACAGCCGCCACAAAACCCCTATCTCCTCAGCGCTACCGCTTCAGCCACCAGACACTCCAGCGCGAACTGCTCGGTGTACGTCATCTGAATCGGCGTGGTCTCGCCCTTCACGGTCCTTTCGCCATCAAGGATGTAGCGGATGCGTTTGTCCGTCACGCCGATGCGCTTGGCGATCCATGAGGGGGTCTGGCCAATGCGCGAGATCAGTTTGTCGGCGTATTCGGTGGACGGGTTGTAGAGTTCTGCGTTGGGTGTCATGTGATGTCCAGATAAAGGTCGGCGCTATACATAGGTGCAGAGTATGCCGCACGGTGCGCTATTCGTCGCCATGAGCGCTAGCAGCCAACGCTGGCTGTGCATCGACTGGAAGATTGCCTTCGTGAGCAAGCTCGTTCCCATAAGAGCATGGCCACCACAGGAGTGAGTCGCGCAACGTGACTCAATGTGCATGGCGGATCGAACGATCCTTCGCCCGTCCACCATTAGCAATAATTACAGCTTAACCCCCAGCGTCACAAACGCGCTGCGTGGCGTTCCTACCTGGAGAATCTGCAAATTGCCGGAAGGGTCGGTGGCCGCGCTGGCGTCGGTGTTGAGGGTGGAGATGTAGCGTTTGTCGAACAGGTTGACCATGTTCAGCGATACCGTGGTGTCTTTGAGGGCGCCGAGTTTGCCGAACTCGTACCCAAGGTTGGCGTTCGCCAGCCAGTAGCCGCTGACGCTGGAGTCGTTGGTGTAGGTGTAATAGCGCTTACTGACGTAGTTGCCTTGAAGGCCGGCGTTCCAGTGTTCCCAGTTCCAGTCCAGGTTGCTTGAATACATGAGTTTTGGCGAGTCTACGACGGTCTTGCCTTTCACGTGAACGGTGCTGCCGCCGCTGGCGTAGTCATCATCGTAGGTGCTGCGGTTATAGGACATCGAGTTGGACCAGCGCCAGTGTTCGTCGGGCGTCAGGCCGAACGAGAGTTCCAGGCCGCGGCTGGTGACCGAGCCGACGTTGGCCACGCCGTTCTGGCAGATGACGATGCCGGTGCAGTTGGTGATCGCCACCAGACGGTTGTCGAATTTAGTGGTGTAGAGGGCGGCGGAGGCGGAATACAGTTTGGTGCTGCGACGCAGGCCCAGTTCGACGGTTTTTGAGGTTTCGGGCTTCAGGTCTTTGAAACCGTTCTGCGCATCTACGGCGGTCTGCGTCGTGAAGAGCGGGCTGTAGCCGCCACTCGGGAATGCCGCCATATTTTCCGAATACGAGGTGAAGACTTCATCGTCCCCATCCAGTTTGTAGGTCGCGCCCACTTGCGGCAGGAACCTGTCCCGCGCCTCCAGTGAGCCGCTGGCATAACCGCCACCTTTGCCTTCAGCGGTTGACGTGGTGACGGTGTTTTTGGCACCGAACTCAAGTTTTAGGCGGTCATCGAGCAGGGTGTAGGTGTCACGCAAATAGAATTGCCGGGTCAGGTCGTTGTAACTCTGGTCCAGCACCGTGGCCGCCAGCGGCAGGCCGTTGGTTTTGACAATGTGGTTTTGCGGCGTGGCGTTGGTGGTGTCGAACAGGTAGCGGGCAATGTCGTTCTTGTTGGACTGAATCCAGAACCCGCCCTGAATTTCGTGCTGGCCCAGGAAGTAGGTCAGCGAACTCTGGAAACCGGTTCGGTCAATGCCGTACACCGTGCTACGAATCGAATTGCTCGGCACCGTTGTCGAGCCACTGGTGTAGATGAACGGGTAATAGGAGTTACCCCGGCCTGAGTCGTGATGGTGATAGACGGTGGCGTCCAGCACCAGGTCATCGGTCAGCGAGAAGTTGCCGTTGAGGATGTCCAGTTCGTCATCACGCAGGCTGCTGGCGTTGTAGGTGGCATCGCCCGCGCTGGTGACGCCGCCGGTATAAATGCCGTTGGCCGCATTGACTGCACGGGGCCAGTCCGGTGTGTAGTAACTCCAGTTGTAACCCAGGCGCTGAATGATGCTTTGCGACAGGTTCGGCAGGTTGGCTTCGTCGTGAGACGAGGTGCTGTGAAAAAAACTCACGCGGTTGTCGCCGAAGTCGTAATTGACCTTGGCGTTCACAGCGTCGGACTTTTGCGGATTGTCGTGGCCTTTCCAGGCATCGGCGTCGTACTTTTCCCCTGACACGTAAGCGGACAGACCGTTGTACTCGCCCGTGTCGACGCGCATGAATGTGCGTGAGGTGTCGTAGCTGCCCAAGGTCTGTGACAGTTGCGCACCAAACGCTTTATCCGGGTTGGAGCTGGTGAACTGGATGGTGCCGCCCAGGTCACTGTTTGACGCCGTGCCCAGCGAACCGATGCCGGGCGCCACTTCGCTGGCCGCGATGTTCTCCGCAATGATCGCTCGGGTAATGCTCAGGCCATTGAAGTTGCCGAAGCTCATGTTGCCGAGGGTGACGCCGTCCAGTGTGTAACCCAGGTGGTGCATGTCGAAGCCGCGCAGGCTGATGCGCTGGCTGCCTTCTTCGCGGCCCAGCGGGTCGCCGGACTGGAAGTTCACCCCCGGCAAGCGTTGCAGGACTTTCAGCGGGCTGGTGCCTGCGGAATACGCTTTCACGTCTTTTTGCGTGACGCGCTGCACCTGACGCGTTTCGCCCTGACCGATCACCGAAACGGTGCCCAGCGTCGTGGCCGCAGCGTCTTCGCGGGTGGACGGCGTGACAGGTGCGGGCACGTTGTCGTCAGCCTGAATGAACGGGCTGATCAGGCACATGGAGTTCAATGAAATCAGCAGCGCGAGACGCGTTACCGGAAATCGAGAGACGCGCGGTATCGATCGATTGTTCATGAAAAGTTTTCCTGGGGCGTCAGGGGGCCGCGCTGGCGGCGTGTGTCATTGAGTGGGACGGTTGATTTTGTTTCAGGGGCTTTCGGTGATAACTGACAGGCGACTGATTCCGGCTTTCTGCACATAGGCCAGCACCTGAGCCACCCGTCCATAGCCCGTTGCCTGATCGGCACGCAGGCTGACCGCGACGTCCGGGTTCTTGTCGTGCAGGTTTTGCAAAGCGCCCGGCAGTTGCTCCAGCGACGTTGCTTCGCTGTCGATGAACACACCGCCCGTGGCGTCGACACTCACGACCACCGGGCTGGCCTGGTCCAGGGAGGTGGTGGCGACGGTTTGCGGCAGGTCCAGCGGGATGGCGTTAGTGAGCAGCGGCGCTGTGACAATGAACGTCACCAACAGCACCAGCATCACGTCCACCAGCGGCGTGATGTTGATGTCGCTGATAGCAGCGTCATCGTTGGAAGTGGAAAAGGACATGTCAGATCACTCCTTTCAGATTGGGGGCTGCCTTGTCGCGATTATCGGGTTGCAGCCGGAAGGCGTTGCGTTGCGAGAGGTTGAGAAAGTCCACGGCAAACTCGTCCAGGTCCGCGATCACCAGCTTCATGCGGCGCCCGAAAAAGTTGTAAGCCAGCACGGCGGGCACCGCGACAGCGATACCGACACCGGTCGCGACCAGCGCTTCACCAATCGGCCCGGCGACCACCGCGATGCTGGCTGACTTGGCCTGGCTGATTGCGGTAAGCGCATGAATGATCCCGAACACGGTGCCGAACAGGCCGATGAAGGGCGCGGTGCTGCCGATCGAGGCGAGCAGAATCATGCCGCTCTCCAGGTGACGTCGTTCCTTGTGGATCTGCTGGCGCAGGCTGCGCTCCAGCAAATCCTGACGGTTCCAGCTGTGGCCGAGGTCGGGCGAGTCATGGGGCGCGGCGAGAGCGTGCGCGCCCGCATCGGTCAAGCGTGCCAGGCTGCCTTCGCCGTTGGGCATCTGCAGCGCCTTTTGCAGGTCGCGCGCGGCCCAGAACTGCGTGGCGTAGCGTCGGTTCTGGCGGGCCAGTCGCCAGTGCTGGAACGTCTTGCCCAGCAGCAGCGCCCAGGTGGCCAGCGAGAAAATCACCAGCAGGATCATCGAAGTCTGGGTAATGAGTACGGCGTAAGCGGTGTTCATGACGTAAGCCTCAAGGTGCGAGTTTGAAAGCCAGGGGCACGTTGACCCAGCCTTCAACCGGGGTAGCGCCGCGTTTGGCGGGAATAAAGGTCCATTGCCGAACGGCAGCCTGCGCGGCTTCATCCAGCGCCGGGACGCCACTGGTTTGCTGCACTTGCACCTGATCGGCGTGTCCGTCGGGCAGCACATGAACGCGCAACAGCGTCGTGCCTTCTTGATGCCGGCGGGCGGCAGCGGGCGGGTAGACCGGTGGCGGGTTATTCAGGTAACCCGCTCGCCCGATGGGCGCAGTAGTGGTCTGCGCGGGCGCGGGAGCAGGCGTTGCAACGGGCATCGGAGCGGGCGTTGTCGGTGCTGTCGAGGGAGCCTGCGCTACGGTTTTCGCCCGTGTTTTTACCGGGACGGACCGGGCCTGTGCCTTGGGCCTGGGCGTCTCGGCGGGTTTTGGCTCGGCGGGAGCAGCCTTGGGCAATGGCGCTGGCGGTTGAGCTTCTGGTTGAGGCGCTGGCTCGGGTGGCTGCGGCGTCGGTTGTGCGGTTGGCGGGGTTACCGGGGGTGGCATCCACTGCACAGTGATCGGCATGGGCGGGGTCGGTTCGGGCGCTTGCGGGTGGCCCGCCCACAAACAGAACGCCAGCGCCGCATGCAGCCCGACCGCCACCGATATCGCCAACGCACTGCTCGGCCATGCGTTAGAGATGACGCTGTCACGAGGTGGTACGAACAGCGACGAGGGCGCCACAACGCGCACCCCGGCAGGCGGCTCAGGCCACGGGCGATGCTCAGGCGGTGGTAGTCGGCGGTGCAATATCAGCGTTGACATGAGATCAGCTCACCATCGAAAGAGTACGAACCAGGCGGCGTGACGCAAGGCTCGTTTCAGCTGGTGAGGATATTAATACTCACTGTGTGTATTAATTATGACCGGCCACGTCTGATCCTGTTTTTCTTTCGCTCGACGCCTCTTCGATGGCAACCCTTGGAGGTGCGGTTAATCGAACGGCTGGCCAATGTCAATGACTGCCGATTTCATTGGTCAGTGCATGTGCCGCAATGCTATTTGTCCGAGAACAGTGAATTTACCTTCACTGCGAATGCGCATCGCCGCGCACTCTGAATCCGCTTTCGCAGCTTCGACAGCAACAGGAGAACTTGATGAAACTGTTACGTTACGGTGAAAAAGGCTCGGAGAAACCCGGTCTGCTGGATGACGAAAACCATGTCCGTGATCTGTCCGCGCACATCAAGGATGTTGCAGGCGATGCGTTGAGCCCGGCCAGTCTTGCCAGTCTGGCTGCGCTCGATCCCGCGAGCCTGCCGCGGGTGCCGGGCAAGCCGCGCATCGGTGCCTGCGTCGGGCAGGTCGGCAAGTTCATCTGCATTGGCTTGAATTACGCTGACCATGCCGCTGAATCCAATATGGAAGCGCCGAAGGAACCCATTATCTTCAACAAATGGACCAGTGCTATTTGCGGCCCGAACGATAACGTCGAAATTCCGCGTGGCTCGCTCAAGACCGATTGGGAAGTGGAGCTGGGCGTGGTGATAGGCAAGGGCGGGCGTAACATCGACGAAGCCAGTGCAATGGAGCATGTCGCCGGTTATTGCGTCATCAACGATGTGTCCGAGCGTGAGTGGCAGCTTGAGCGCGGTGGCACATGGGACAAGGGCAAGGGCTTTGACACGTTCGGCCCGCTGGGTCCCTGGCTGGTGACGCGTGACGAGATCACCGACCCTCACTCACTCGACCTGTGGCTTGAGGTAGACGGCCATCGCTACCAGCAGGGCAACACCCGCACGCTGATTTTCACGGTGCCGCAGCTGATCGCTTATTTAAGCCGTTGCATGAGCCTGCAACCGGGGGATGTCATTTCAACAGGCACGCCGCCGGGTGTCGGGCTGGGCGTAAAGCCCGAGCCTGTGTTCCTGCGAGCGGGGCAACGCATGCGGTTGGGCATCGCGGGGTTGGGCGAGCAAAATCAGTTGACCGTTCAGGCCGATTGATTTTGTAGAAGTGATTCTGAAGGGAACGGGAGTCGGCCATCAACTCCCGGTTCCACGAGAGCATCAGCCCTTGAGAAACGCCAGCAAGTCTTCGTTCAGTTGCTGCGCATGAGTCACGGCAAAGCCATGCGGAGCGCCCGGATAAACCTTCAGCTCAGCGCCCTTGATCATCTCGGCCG
The DNA here is from genome assembly GCF_002093745.1 of Pseudomonas graminis. Taxonomy (GTDB): domain Bacteria; phylum Pseudomonadota; class Gammaproteobacteria; order Pseudomonadales; family Pseudomonadaceae; genus Aquipseudomonas. The sequence goes on along the minus strand of NZ_MTSB01000023.1, from coordinate 12,028 downwards.
CCCGCTTGCCCGAGGCCTCGAACGGCACCACCTGATCGCCGTCGCCATGAATCACCAGGGTCGGCACATCGATTTTCGCCATGTCCGGGCGGAAGTCGGTTGCAGAAAACGCGGTAACGCAATCGAGCGTGCCTTTAAGCGAGGCGAGCAGGGCGATGTTCAGGGTCTGAGTCTGAACACCCTCGGAAACGTTCTGACCTTTGTTCAGGCCATAGAACGGTGTCGCAAAGTCACTGATGAATTGCGCACGGTCTTTGAGCAAACCGTCCTTGATGCCGTCGAATACCGACTGATCGACGCCTTCGGGGTTGTCTTCGGTCTTGAGGAAAAACGGTGTCACCGACCCGAGCAGCGCCAGTTTGGCAACGCGCTCGCTGCCATGACGGGCGATGTAGCGCGTCACGTCGCCGCCGCCCATTGAAAAACCGACCAGCGTCACGTCACGCAGATCAAGGTGTTCGATCAGCTCTGCAATATCGTCGGCAAACGTGTCGTAATCGTAGCCCGTCCACGGCTGGCTCGAACGGCCGAAACCACGGCGGTCAAAGGCGATGGTGCGATAGCCGTTGCTGCTGAGGTGCTGCATCTGGTATTCCCACATGTCCGCATCCAGCGGCCAGCCGTGACTGAACAGCACAGGCTTGCCCGTGCCCCAGTCCTTGTAATAGATCTCGGTGCCATCTTTGGTCTTGAAGGTGCTCATGCAGATTCCTCTCGTGTCAGATGGTTTGGCTTGCCAATCAGGTTTCACGCTAGCCGAGCATATGGATTGCGCGCATACGGTTATCATGCCCCTGATCATTTCCGGCATTTGGCCTGATGCATAGTTCAGTCCGACCGCCCGAGAGGCCTCGCTTGATCGCTGCAACAGAGAAACCCGCTGAAACATCGGCTCATTGTATTTCCCTGTGCAAAACGAACTTGCCGGGCAAACAGGAATCAGTTCCTTGGGTTTGAACCTCCCTGCACTTGATCATCGAAGGAGAACTGCGTGGCGTCTCAGCTGAAAATCTTGATCCTGTCGGGTCTGTTGTTATTCGCAGGCAGCTTCAATCTCCAGGCCGCCGATGTTCCCGCGCTGCCAATGGGCGCTGCGGTGCCCGCTGACGACAAGGCGGCGGACAAGGCCGATAGCAAGGCAGCGGACAAAAAAGCGGATGACAAGGCCGCCGACAAGACGGACGCAGCAGCAGAACCCGCCACCGATGACCCGGCTGCAGAGCTGCTGGTGCAGGGCGGTTTGCTGGGTGCAATCAGCACCAGCATTGATGACGTTCAGGAAAAGCTCAATCTGGATGACAACCTGTTCGACGCCTGGCGATTGCGCGCCGACCGTGCGGCTGACGAGCTGGAAAAGCTGGTCAACAAACGCACCACGCGTTCGCCCTGGAGCGTGGTGGGGGATTTCCTTGCGTTGTCGTTCGTGTGGATCGGATCGTTTGCGGTCCTGACCACGCTGGGCCGTTTTCTCGCCGTTCGCTTGTGCCGAACACCGTTCATGCAGGTTCGAGCGCGCAGTCAGGCATTGCTCAAATATGTAATGCCGTTCACCTTGCCAGCGATTATCTGCCTGCCGCTGACCCTGTATGTCAGCCACTTCATGCCGTCCTCGGTCGGCCGGGCGTTGGCGCTCTGCTTCGCCTACGCCACCAGCAGTGGCATCGTCTCCACGTCGGTGCTGCTCTGCGTGATCGTGATGTTCAACTCCGGCCACAAGCGTGCCGCAGTGCGTATGATTCGCCGCTACTCGCCGAAGCCGTTATTCGTGGTGGGCTTTCTGGCAGCGCTGAGCGATGCACTGACCAGCCCGCAAATCGCCCGTCAACTGGGCAGTAACGTCACCACCAGCGTTGCGGTGTTCACCGGGCTGTTTGCGTCGGTGGTGTTCTGCATGTTGATCATCAAGGTACGCCGCCCGGTGGCGCACCTGATTCGCAATCGGTCGTTAAGCAGTCGCTTGCAACGGCCAGCGCTGCAACAGTCGCTGAAGATATTCTCGAACCTGTGGCACCTGCCGATTCTGTTGATGATCCTGGTCTCGGCGATCAACCTGATCGGGGCTGGCGAGGACAGCCAGGAAGCGCTGCGCTGCGCGCTGTTCACCACCATTTTGCTGATTGCCACGGTGTTTCTGAGCACGGTGTTCCAGCACCTGTTCAAACCCGCCGAATCCCTTGGGCGCGGCGGGCATGTGTACAAGGCGCGCTTGCTGAGCCTGGTGTATGCGGTGTTGCGCATCGCGCTCGCGATCACGTTCATCGAAGTGCTGGGCCGTATCTGGGGGTTCTCGATGTTCGAGTTCGCCCAACGCAACACGCTGGGCCGTGTGATCAGCGACTCGCTAAGCAGCATCGGGCTGATATTTGTGGTCACCTGGCTGTTGTGGGTGGTGCTGGACACCGCGATCCAGGAAGCCCTCAAGCCGCCGGTCAATCTTCGCAGCGGCCGTCAGCCCAGCACGCGAATCAAGACCATCCTGCCGCTGCTGCGTAATGCGGTGAAGATCATTCTGGTGGTGATCTGCGCAATCACCACAATGGCCAACCTGGGGATCAATGTTGCGCCGCTGCTGGCGGGTGCCGGTGTGGTCGGTCTGGCCATCGGTTTCGGCTCGCAACAATTGGTGCAGGACGTGATCACCGGCCTGTTCATCATTATCGAGGACACCTTCTCGGTCGGCGACTGGGTGGTGCTCAGTACGGGCCATTCCGGGTCGGTAGAGAGCCTGACCATTCGTACCGTGCGCCTGCGTGACGGCAAGGGCTTCGTCCATTCGGTGCCGTTCGGGCAGATCAAGGCGGTCACCAACCAGTCACGGCAATTCGCCTACGCGTTCTTCTCCGTGCAGTTCACTTACGACTCGGATATCGATGACGCACTGGCGCTGATCCGCGAAACCGGCCAGTCGATCAGTGATGACATCCTGCTCAAGCACAACCTGCAAGGCCCGCTTGAAGTCTTCGGTGTTGATCGCATGGACCTGAACGGCGTGGTACTGACCGCGCAATTCCGTACCTCGTCAGGCGGGCAATACGCGGTCGGGCGCGCGTTCAACGAGCGCCTCAAGCGGCTTGTGGATAAAAACCCCAACGTGCGTTTCGCGCAGACTTATCCACAGATGGTCATGGGGCCGGGCTTCAATAATCCGCAGGTCGGCACCGAGGCCGAAGGACCGCCAGCGCCAACGGACCCGGCTGCCGCCACCCCGTCGGCACCCCTCAGTCTGCCCAAGGGCAATGCGTGATGTCGGGTCGCTGCAACGCCTGGTTGTAGCGTCATCGCCCCAGCCAGGCTGCTCAACTGTTGGGGGTTGGCAGCCAACGTGTTATGTTTGCAGGCGTTTTTCAATTGTTCGTTTGATTACCTGATTCCGAGCCTGCTGACTCTATGCGAATGCGCCTTATGCTGTTGGGCGGCGGGAATGCCCTCGGGCAGGCGCTGATTCGTCTGGGTGCCGAGGAAGATATTGGCTTCCTCGCACCACGTCCCCCGCAAGACGGCTGGGACGTGGCGAGCCTCACGCAACTGCTCGACGACACCCGTCCCGATGCCCTGATCAACCTTGCTTACTACTTCGACTGGTTCCAGGCGGAGACCGTGAGTGAAGCGCGTCTGACTCACCAGGAACGCTCTGTAGAGCGTCTGGCCGAGTTGTGTCAGCACCACAACATCACGTTGGTCCAGCCTTCCAGCTACCGCGTGTTTGATGGTTCGCGTGCAACGGCCTACAGCGAAAAAGACGAGCCCGTGCCTTTGGGGCTGCGTGGCCAGGCGCTGTGGCGTATCGAACAAAGCGTGCGCGCGACCTGCCCGCAACATGTGCTGGTGCGTTTTGGCTGGCTGCTGGATGACAGCGCCGACGGCGTGTTGGGGCGCTTTCTGTCGCGCGCCAAAGAGCCCGGCGAATTGTTACTGGCCGATGACAGACGTGGCAATCCGACGCCCGTCGACGATGCGGCACGGGTGCTCATCTCGGTCGTCAAACAACTCGATTGCGAGGCACCGCTGTGGGGGACATACCACTACGCCGGGCACGAGGCGACCACGCCGCTGGCGCTAGGGCAGGCGGTGCTCACAGAAGCGCGTCTGTCACACCCGCTGGCTATCGAATCGCCTACCGCGCAGGCCCATGCCGCGCGACCCGACGCCGCCGAGGAGCCGCAACACGCGGTGCTCGCCTGCAAGAAAATTCTCCACACTTTCGGCATCAAGCCCCGCGCCTGGCGGGCCGGCTTGCCAAGCCTGCTGGATCGGTATTATCGACATGTCTGATGCACCTGTTCTGATCACTGGCGGCGCGGGCTTCATCGGCTCGCACCTGACCGACGCGTTGCTTGCCAGCGGGCACCGCGTGCGTATCCTCGACAACCTCTCGGCCGGCAAGCGCAGCAATCTGCCGCTCGACAATCCCGGGGTCGAGCTGATCGAAGGCGACGTGGCCGATGCCGAGCTGGTCAAACGCGTGGCGCTGGGTTGCCAGGCGGTCGTACACCTCGCCGCGGTCGCCTCGGTGCAAGCGTCGGTAGACGACCCGGTGCGCACCCATCAAAGCAACTTCATCGGTACGCTGAATGTCTGCGAAGCGATGCGCGAAGCCGGCATCAAACGCGTGATCTTCGCCTCCAGCGCGGCGGTCTATGGCAACAACGGTGAAGGCGAGGCCATCACTGAAGACACCACCAAAGCGCCGCTGACCCCTTACGCGTCGGACAAGCTGGCCAGCGAGTTCTATCTGGACTTCTACCGGCGCCAGCACGGTCTGGAACCGGTGATCTTTCGCTTCTTCAATATCTTCGGGCCACGCCAGGATCCGTCTTCGCCGTATTCCGGCGTGATCAGCATCTTTGCCGAACGTCTCCAGAAGGGCATGCCGATTGTCGTGTTTGGCGATGGCGAGCAGACACGTGATTTCTTTTACGTGGGTGACTTGCTCAAGCTGCTGCTGCAAGCCTTGTCGCGAGAAGACGCCATTGAAGACGCCATCAATGTGGGCCTGAACAGAACCACTTCGCTCAATGAATTGTTGTCGGCGCTTTCAGACGTCGTCGGCACACCGCCGCATGTCACCTATCAAGCGCCGCGCTCGGGAGACATCAAGCATTCCCGCGCCAGTAACCAGCGTTTGCTGGAACACTTCACGATGGACGAGCCGACCCCCTTGCACCGAGGGCTTGAGCTGTTGATGGGGAAGTGACCCCACGCTATTCGCCCACAAAAAAGCCAGGACACAGGCCCTGGCTTTTTGCTTTCTGACGCGGGTTACAGGCCTTCGAGAATGTCCGCCATGTCGTCGGCGTGCTCTTCTTCCTGAGCAAGGATTTCTTCGAAGATGCGACGGGTTGTCGGATCGCTGTCACCGATGTACTGAATGATCTCGCGATAGCTGTCGACCGCAATGCGCTCGGCGACCAGGTCCTCGTAGACCATTTCCTTCAGTGTGTTGCCTGCAACGTACTGTGCATGAGAGTTCTTCGACAGCAGGTCCGGGTTGAACTCCGGCTCGCCGCCCAACTGCACGATACGCTCGGCCAGTTTGTCGGCGTGCTCGGCTTCCTGGGTGGCATGCTCCAAAAACTCTTCCGCAGCAACGCTGGCCTTCAGGCCGGACGCCATGTAGTAGTGGCGCTTGTAGCGCAGCACGCAGACCAGCTCGGTCGCCAGCGACTCGTTCAGCAGGCGCAGCACGGTCTCGCGGTCGGCGCTGTAGCCTTCAGTGACCGCACCATTCTCAACGTTCTGGCGCGCACGCTGGCGCAGGGTTTGGACATCGGATAGCTGTGACTGTGGTGCAGAATTCATCATTTATCTCCAGGACTCATCAGGTTTTGGTGTCTCGCTCTGTGTGTTGCCCGGCAAGATCAGCAAGGATTGTGAGTACGACGGAGCCGGAAAGTTTTATCGGATTTTCGCTGGCAAGGACGGATGTGACTAAATGTAAAAATATAAGAAACGAGCGCGAACTGGCGCGGTCCCAAGCAAGAGACCCAAATAAATTCGTGGAGATACATACAATGCTTAAATTCCTGGGAAGCACCGTCGGCATCATCTTTCTGATCGGCCTGGTCGTGGTTATCGCCCTGTTCAAGCTGGTTTTCTAAGCGTCAACCTGTTGGTTGGCCTTGATGCTGCGCTCTGGAGGGTTCTTCGGGGCGCGGCGTACTCGTTTCATCCCCGGAAACGAGTCAGGCAAAAGTGAAGACTACTGCCGTGGCGTTACTCACAACGCGCTCACCTCTGGACATCAGGCTCGGGGAACGACCCACCGAGTGAACCAGATTAGCGCTATCACTCTTACAATTTGCGTCGTCCGCGGAACAAAGATCAGGTACTTCATTTTTCGGGAAAACCTTTCACTTCCTCCACATCCATAAGCCCCTGTTTTCTCAGGATCAGACTAAAGAATGATTAGCGCGACTGCACATATCAGTAGGGCTGTCCACGGTATCAGTAACGCTCTTTTCAGGTTGGAGGGGAACCGGTTTAGTTCATCAGCGTCGGCCAAGCCTCTACGGGCGGAGAGAGCAGGGAATACCAATAGAAAAGCAATAGAGCTGATGCGTATGAGCTTTCCAGGTAAGCCGCCTGCGGACAGTGCTTTCCGGTTTGTTGAGACAAATGAAGACTTTGATAGCTGCGCTTCGATTCTGTCTACGTGAGTGTGCGCGACATAAGCGATGACGAGCAAACTAAAGATCATTGGTAAAAATATAGCGATGCCTAATAGACCCGGCTCTATATTAGTCACTCGCTCACCTCATTATATATGTACTCGCCGATGACTTCTCCGCGAGCCTTACCCACTTCTCCCAAAACGTATCCGCCGGCGGCTGCGCCGACCACTGCGCAAACTAACGCACCTGGTCCACCTGTTGCCACGCCTAGTACAAGTGCGCAGGTAAAGGTGCCCGCACCGCCTCCGAGTACCCCGCCCAAGCTCGCTCCACCCAAACTCCCCACTAGAGCGCTACCCTCCACGTACTTCGCTTTACGGCATTGTTCCTCGCGACCTACCGCACACGCCTTGTGAATCGATAGCCCAGTGGAGCCCACTTCAAGCGCAGTCCCGATATACGTTCCTCTTTTGATCCACTTGGCGGCGTTGGCCACGCCAGATACCTTGTCAGCGTATCCCGCGATTTCTCCGGTATGCATATAGCTGCTGGTTGAGAGCCCAAGCATCCTTTTGATCGAGCCCTCTTTGCGCAGTCCTGATCCATAGGCCAGAAAATTACCTAGTTGTTTGTCAAGCTTCATGAACAGCTCTGTTCGCTTGACATAGAAGGCATCTCGCTGGGTCATGGTGCCAGAACCCATATGTTGCTGGTACAGCGTCTCGATGTTTTGAAGCGATTCTTTGATAGATTTTAGATGCGTGCTCCAAGCATCACTTCCGGCGCCTATGCCTATCGACGTGAAAGATATCGCTCGCTGCAGCAGCTCAAAATTCTCAAGAAAAAAGTCATCCCCACCAGTGCCATTGACCAGCAAAGCCGTATGCACCTGTGCAGCCTTGGCCATCAGGAAAGCTTCCTGAGCAGTGGACGAGGGGGTGGACGCGTCGCCGACGATAACCATCTCGCCGGGCAGGACGACGCCGCCCGAGATGTGGGAATTGAGGGCGACGAACTTGGCCTTGCTGTTCTTTGGCAGCGCAAGGTTCGTTTTCAGAGAGTCAAAAGTCTGTGTTCTAGGGTTGATGAACGATCGTGCTTCGGCCATGGTCATGCCTCACGAGTACTTTTTATTATTGATCCGGTCCCAACCGCCGGCCACGTTACCACCTGCTGTGCCATCGACACGTTTCTGCAGGGTGTAGGTGGTTTTGATGCGGCCGTAATTGAGCTGTACGATTTCGACAGGGATGCCGGAACTCGCGCTCTGTGTGTAGTCGGCGATGATGACTTCCTCAAGCACCACTTCATAGTATTTGAGCTTGTCTGTGCCTGCGCGGCAGAGTACCAGCTTGACTTCCTTAAGGTGCTGACCTGCGCAGCTGGCCTCCATGAGCTTGCAACTGGCGCTGTCGAGGTACTTGGTGAACGTGAAGTGGGTCATGGTGGTACGACCGGATGAAGCGCCGCCCGAGGAACTGGCGGTGGCGGAAGTGCTTTGGTTGACGCCAAAGTTATAACCGGTGATTTCGATCCACTGGCTGTACTTCTCGTCCAGCGCCTCGCCCGGGATGTCGGCGATCTGAATAAAGGCGTCGAAAGCCATATTTACCTCTCCTTGGTAATCTGTGGGTGCAGTGTGAGCATGTGTCAGTGAGTGGCCATGACACCAAATTTTTATGCGTGTTTCAAGGCGCAACGGGCAATTTGAAACGCAATGTCTAATCGTGAGTTTACTGGTTATATATCAAGCACGTAAAAGCCCGACGCAGAAGGCGTCGAGCTTTTATACGGTGATTTTATTAAACGCTTACATCGCTTTTTCGTTCTTCTCGCGCTGTTCGCAGGTCATGAAACCTTTGTTGGTCACGCGGCCGTCGCTGTTGAAGCTGACGTGGTAGACCTGTTTATGACCGTCTTTGTACAGCACGTAGTTGTTGCAAGTGCCTGGGTTGACCTTACGCTCAAACGTGGTCGAAGGCTCGCCGCCGATGGTCAGCACCTGCTGACGGGTCATGCCGTTTTCGACCTGCTTGACCAGCGGTTCGTTGCGATAAGTGACGTAGTCCACCGGGTTCTGCACGGTTGTGTTGCTGCAGCCAGCCATCGTTGCCAATACAAAGGTCGCTGCGAGGATTTTTTTGTACATCGTTATTGCTCCACATGTCAGAGCCGGTCTTGGCCCGGTATGCCTTGGAGCAGGGAAGGGGTGTGAGAGTTCGAAAAAAAGATGGCGATGAGGCAGCATTTTGTAGGCGCAGTGATGCTTTCTTGAAGCGGAATGCCCCGGCCGCGGCAAAAAAGTGCAACGCCCGATAATCGCTGGCACGTTCATCAAACACTGAGGTCAATCTGATGGCATGGCCGAGCGTTTCAGTTCGGCCTAGGCTCGGTCATCGGTAGGGTTGTCAGACCGTAGTTCGTTAATCAGCCGATCCTCAGTGACGGCCAGGAAGATGCGATGAGCGATAAAGAACTGTATGAGATCGAGTACACCTTGCTCGGCGAGCACCACGTAGACGTTATCGAGAATCTGGACGTGCCCATTATCGAAGTGGTTCACGAGCTGGCGCTCAAGCATCATGTGGAGCTGGACGAGCTGCCAGGTGGCGAAACCGGTATGCCTCACGCGGCCGGCATCACCGATGTGTCGATTCATAGCCTGGAGGGCAGTGACGGCAGCGCGACTGCCTAATCCGGCTTTGAACGCAGCGGAGTCGTCCAGCGTTCCGCGAGGATGACCCCGCACAGGGTCAGCGCTCCACCGGCGAGGTGATAGAGCGCCAGCTGTTCGCCCAATGTCGCCGCGGCAATCAAGGCCGTGGCGATGGGCATCAGGTTGAAGAACAACGTCGTGCGGCTGGGCCCCAGGCGCATGATCGATTTCATCCACAGCCAGGGCGCGAGCATGGAGGTGGGAATGGCTGCGTACAGCACCATCGGAATATTGCTCGCGTTCAAGCCTGCCTTTGGCGACAACATGAAGGGCGGCAGCAGCACGATAATCGCCAGCAGAATTTGCACATACAGCAAGTGCAGGGGCGGGAGCCGCAGTTGCCACTTTTTCAGCAGCGTGCTGTAAATCGCATAGGACGCCGCTGCCACCAGCACCATTGCATCCCCACGGTTGACGCCATGCTCGATCAACTGAGCCGGATTGCCCGCCGAGACCACGACCACGACGCCTGCGAATGACAGAATGGCTCCCGACAGCGCGCCAGAGGTCAGCCGTGTGCCCAGAAAGGCGATGGACAACCCGAGCGCCATCATGGGCACCAGCGACTGAATGATCCCCATATTGGTGGCGGTGGTCAGGCCGGCAGCGAAGTACGCCAGGCTTTGATAAAGCGCAGTGCCCAGTACGGCGAGGATGAAAATTTTCCCCAGCACCGGTTTGATCGCGGCACGGTTGGCCCAGACGGGCCTGAGCATGAACGGGGTGAACAGCAGTCCGGCGAGCGCCCAGCGGTAAAAGCCTATTTCAGCCGGGAAGATCACCCCGGATGAAGCCTTGGTGACAGCCGTATTGATCGCCCAGATAAGCACGGTGATCAGCGGGAAAGCGTATTGCATGGGGGAATCATCATGAGTGCGAGGGGTAATTATCCGCTTGTTTGTCGCAAAGACCAGCGGCAATACGCAGTGGCCCGTCATGCGGTGCAATGGCTGACTACACTGATTCCGAGCCTGTGCCGTCCGGCGCAGCGGACGTGGAGCGTCGATCAATGAACAAGTTCGGTATCCCTTTGTTGCTTGTTGGCCTGATGTGTTCTGCCCAGGGTTTTGCTGCCACCGCGCAGCAGAACAAAATGACCACCTGTAATGCTGACGCCAGCGCCAGGTCGCTCAAGGGTGACGAGCGCAAGGCATTCATGAGCACGTGCCTGAAAGCCGCGCCGCCTCCGGCTGCCACGCAGCAGGAAAAGATGAAAACCTGTAATGCGACGGCCAGTGCCGAAGCCCTCAAGGGCGATGCTCGCAAAAGCTTCATGAGCGATTGTCTCAAGAAGAAATAATTTTCCGGCGCAGGTCGTTGTTGCCTTTTGTCCGCGCGGGGTCAGTAAACACTGCACTTTCGCGCGGATATCGAGCCGATCATCGGACTGATGATTGCGCCGCACTTTTTACGCCTTTCGCATCACTGGTTCTCGGCTGAGAAGGCTGGCAGACTGCCCTCCTTCCTTGTGTCGCCCTTTGAGGGTCTATGCCAACGTTTTCTGCGCGTCAGGTGTTAATAGCCAGCTGGATCCTTGTGTTTGGCGGCCTGTTATTGGTGTTGCCTTTCAAGTTGTTGCCCAGCCTGTTGGCCGGTCTGTTGGTGTTTGAGCTGGTCAACATGCTGACGCCCAAGTTGCAGCGGCTTATCTCGGGCGAACGCGCCCGCTGGCTGGCCGTGGCGCTGCTGGGCACCGTTGTCGTCAGCCTGCTGACGCTGATATTTGCGGGTGTCATCAGCTTTGTGTTGCATGAGGCCGAGAATCCGGGCGCGTCGCTGGACAAGTTCATGGTCCTTGTAGACCGCGCCCGTGGTCAGTTGCCGCCGTTCATTGATGCGTATTTGCCTGCCAGCGCGGCGGAGTTCCGGGTCTCCCTCGGGCTGTGGCTGCAGAAGCATGTGGGTGAGCTGCAACTGATCGGCAAGGGTGCTGCACATATGTTCGTCACCATGCTGATCGGTATGGTACTAGGCGCAATCATCGCCTTGCAGCGTATTTCCGCCGACCATGTGCGCAAGCCCCTGGCCGCCGCGCTGTTTGACCGCCTGTATCTGCTCAGTCGTGCGTTTCGCAATATCGTGTTTGCCCAGATCAAGATTTCCCTGCTCAACACCGCGTTTACTTCGGTGTTTCTGGCCATTGTGCTGCCGCTGTGCGGGATTCACCTGCCGTTGACCAAAACCCTGATCATCATGACCTTTCTGCTCGGCCTGTTGCCGGTGGTGGGCAACCTGATGTCCAACACGCTGATCTTCATTGTCGGCATGTCGATCTCGATCTGGGTCGCGCTGGCCGCGCTGGGCTACCTGATCGTTATCCACAAGGTCGAATACTTCCTCAATGCGCGAATCGTCGGCGGGCAGATCAATGCCAAGTCGTGGGAGTTGCTGCTGGCGATGCTGCTGTTCGAAGCCGCCTTCGGCCTGCCAGGCGTCGTGGCAGGGCCGATTTACTACGCGTATCTGAAGAGTGAGCTGCAGAAGGAAGGGCTGGTTTAAGGTGCGTGCAACACTGACGGGTTTGAGGGTCTATCGACGCTCCGCGTCCGGTCTTCGGTTTACGGCGTGGCGAGGATCTGTGACGCGGAGCGTCACGCAAGGCATTCCCACGCTGGAGCGTGAGGAACGAGAGTCGATTGGAAGAACACCTATCGTGCCCATGCTCCGCGTGGGCATGCCGTTCTGGACGCTCTGCGTCCGA
>NZ_MTSB01000022.1 GCF_002093745.1 Pseudomonas graminis | reverse complement strand
TCATGAGCGATGCGACCTCGGGTTATCAGATCGACCGCATCCAGTTTGCCGATGGTAGTAACTGGGATCAATCGATCATCAAGGCGCAGGTGCTCAAGAGCAGTGACGCAGCCCAGGTCCTGACCGGTTTTGCCAGCGACGATCTGATCGATGGCGGCATAGACGACGATACGTTGTACGGCGGTGCAGGGCAGGACAGGCTGTTGGGGGGGGACGGTGCCGACTCGCTAAACGGCGATGAGGGTGACGATTACCTCAATGGTGACGCAGGCAATGACACCCTTAACGGCGGCGCCGGAAATGATGTGCTCGATGGCGGTGCCGGCAATGATCGTCTGGATGGTGGCACCGGAGACGATACCTACCTGTTCGGCAAGGGCTCGGGCCAGGACACGATCTACTACGCCAACGAAAGCCGTGTCGGCAAGGTCGACCAGGTCAAACTGGTTGACCTCAATGCGGCTGATGTCAGCGTGGCGCGTGACGGTTATGACCTGGTGATTCGCATCAACGGTACGACCGATACCTTGCGTGTTACATATCACTTCATGAGCGATGCCACAGCGGGTTATCAGGTCGACCGGATTGTGTTTGCTGATGACAGCTTCTGGGATCAAACCGCGATCAAGGCCCAAGTGCTGCAAGGTACTGAAGCGGATGAAACCCTGGCTGGTACCGGCAGCGATGACATTATCAACGCAGCAGCAGGTGACGATGTCGTCAATGGCGGTAGTGGCAACGATACCCTCTCGGGCGGTATTGGTGCCGATACCTTGAATGGGGAAGATGGCAATGATGTGTTGAATGGGGGCGACGGTAAAGACACTCTCTATGGCGGCAACGGTAACGACCAACTCGATGGTGGTGCTGGCAATGACATGCTGGACGGCGGGAATGGTGACGACATTTACCTGTTCGGAAAAGGCTCGGGTCAGGACAGCGTCTACTACGCCTATGAGGGCCGCGCAGACAAACTCGATACAGTGAAGCTGATCGGGTTGAATGCGACGGATGTGAGCGTGCGTCGTGAGAGTAACGACTTGCTCATTCGCGTGCTGGGCACCACCGACAGCCTGCGCGTGGTGAGCCACTTCACCAACGACGCAACCTATGGTTACCAGATTGACCAGATCCAGTTCGCTGACGGTAGCACCTGGAATCAGGCGGCGATCAGGTCCGCAGTCTTGCAAGGAACCGATGCCGACGAGACGCTGGCAGGTACTGCCAGCGATGACAGCATTGATGCAGGCGCCGGTGACGACACCGTCAATGGGGGGAGCGGCAACGATACGCTATCAGGCAGCAAGGGCGCAGATACTCTCAATGGCGAAGCTGGAGATGATCTGATGCTGGGCGGTCTGGGCAACGACACCCTTAATGGCGGTCTTGGTAACGATATCCTTGATGGCGGTGCGGGTAATGATCGCCTCGATGGCGGAGATGGCGACGATACCTATCTATTTGCCAAGGGGGCCGGTCAAGACACGATCTATTACGCCTATGAAAATCGTGTGGGCAAGCTCGATACCGTCAAGCTGGTTGACCTGAACGCGGCGGATGTCAGCGTGCGTCGTGATGGTAACGACCTGCTTATTCGAGTGCTGGGTAGCACTGATAGCCTGCGTGTCGTTTATCACTTCCAGAGCGACGCCACGGGTGGATATCAAATCGACCGTATTCAGTTCGCAGATGGGAGTTTTTGGGATCAGGCCGCTATCAAGAACCAGGTCCTGCAGGGCAGCGAAGTTGAAGAAACTCTATCGGGCACTGGGGGTGACGATGTCATCGATGCGGGAGCGGGTGATGACATCATCAATGGCGCAGCCGGCAACGACACTCTGGCCGGCAATGCGGGTGCCGATAGCCTGAACGGCAACGAAGGCAATGACTTGCTGCTGGGCGGTGCGGGGAATGACAGTCTCATTGGCGGTACCGGTGATGACATCCTTGATGGCGGTTTGGGCAATGACCAACTTGACGGTGGCGAGGGCAACGATACCTATCTGTTCGGTAAGGGGGCGGGTCAAGACACGATTTACTACGCCTATGAAAATCGCGAAGGCAAGCTCGATACGATCAAGCTTACCGATCTCAATGCCTCTGATGTCAGCGTGCGCCGCGATGGTAACGACCTGATCATCCGGGTACTGGGTAGCACCGACAGCCTGCGAGTGGTTTACCACTTCCAGGGGGACGCCGCTGGCGGTTATCAAATCGACCGTATCCAGTTTGCCGATGGCAGTTTCTGGGATCAGAGCCAGATCAAATCCCAGGTCATGCAAGGCTCGGACATCGATGAAACCCTCTCCGGTACGTCCGGCAATGACTTGATCGACGCTGGTGCTGGCGACGATACGGTGAACGGTGGTAGCGGCAACGATACTTTGTCCGGAGGTGCGGGTGCTGACACGCTTAACGGTGACGGTGATAACGACTTGCTGCAAGGTGGAGCGGGCAATGACGCGCTCTACGGCGGAGATGGCAATGATGTTCTGGATGGTGGTGCCGGTAATGATCAACTGAACGGTGGTGACGGAGACGATACTTACCTGTTTGGCAAAGGCGCTGGCCAAGACACCATCTACTATGCCAATGAAGCCCGTGTCGGAAAGCTTGATACCGTAAAGCTTGCCGACCTGAATGTCAGTGATGTCAGTATCACTCGGGACAGCAGTGATCTGCTAATTCGCGTTAATGGCACAAACGATAGTCTGCGCGTGATGAATCACTTCGCCGAGGACGCAACCAGCGGGTATCAGATCGATCAGCTGCAATTTGCTGATGGCACACTCTGGAATCAGTCGGCCATCAAGTCCCAGGTACTGCTTGGAAATTCATCTGACCAGACCCTCCGCGGTTACGCGAGTGGCGATGTTATCAACGCTGGCGACGGCGACGATAACGCTTCCGGTGCGGCCGGCAATGACAGCATCTATGGCGGCAAAGGGCTTGATACGCTGTATGGCGACGAGGGCGACGACAGGTTGTACGGAGAGTCGGGCAACGACACTCTCTACGGCGGCGCGGGCAATGATGTACTCAACGGCGGCACTGGCAACGATAGCCTTATCGGGGGCGATGGCAGTGACATCTACGAGATCAACATTGGCTCAGGACGAGACGTCATCAACAACTACGATGTCAGTAGCGGCACGGATGTGCTGCAATTCGGCACAGAGGTAAGCCTTGAGGACCTCTGGTTCCGTCGCAGCGGCAGCGATCTTGAAGTCAGTATTATCGACACCAACGATAAGGTGCTGGTGAGCAATTGGTACGCAGCCAATTACTATCAGGTGGATCAGTTCAAAACTGCCGACGGCAAAACGCTGCTGGATAGCCAAGTGCAAAGCCTGGTCGACAAAATGGCGTCATTCGGAGTTGATGCAGGGGCCGAGCGAAACCTCACGGCTGCACAGCAAACCCAGTTAGACGCTGTGTTGGCTGCCAACTGGCAGTAAGGCAGAGGGAAGAGAGGTGTATCGGTTATCGATACATCTCTTTTTTCAAAACCATGTTTAGCGGCAGTCGCGTTCAGGTATCTCTATTGAATATCTGAATTGCGCAAACCATGACACACCCATTTATTGGTTTTTTAACTCAAGGAGAGTTTTATGCAAGAAGGAAACGTCAACGGACCGGATATCGTGTCTGAGGTCTGGTGTGACAAGTGCGCATCAGAAGGTGAGCGTCGAGGGAGATTTACAGTTACAGGGGCGGGTCCTGTGTCAGTCCAGCCTTGTCAAAGGTCGAGTTGTGGCGATCCATTGGCTGAGGTGAGAAAGAACAAGAAGAAATAGTCGCATCTTACGACGGCACACCACAGCCGCTTGAAATAAGGCAGCTGTGGTCTTCGTGAGCAATGCAAATCGCCGCCCTCTTCAGCTTCTAAACTTCAATGCCCCCGGTGCGGGGCCTCCAGATCACCCGAAAACATCTCATCCTCAGCATCCGGGCTCACCGGAATCGCATGTTCTTCGGAAGCCCATGCTCCCAGATCAATCAGCTTGCAGCGCTCTGAGCAAAACGGACGGCTCGGGCTGGCGGCGCTCCATTCCACGGGGGCGTCGCAGGTTGGGCATTGAACGGTCATTGGTTGGCTCATGAGTGGCCTCCACGCAAAGTAAGGTAAAAGTGGTGCAGTCGCTCGACTTCGCTGGTCAGCCAGGCGTGATCGCGGTCATTGACCAGTATGTCGTCGGCATGGCGCAGGCGATCTTCGCGCTGGATTTGCACTTTCAGAATGGCCTCGACCTGTTCCTGGCTGGAGCTGTCGCGTAGCATCGTGCGTTCTATCTGCAGTTGCGGTGGCACATCGATCACCAGCAGGCGCTGCACCATCCGGGATTGCCCGGATTCGATTAACAGCGGCGACACCAGAACGGCATACGGCGATTTGGCTTTAGCCAGATAGCTGACGATTTCCTGATTGACCAGCGGATGCAACAGCGCTTCCAGCCAGCGTCGCTGCTCCGGGTTTTCAAAGATCAGCTTGCGCAGCGCGCCACGGTCCAGCTCGCCGTTGGCCTGTAGCACGCCTTTTCCGAAGTGTGCGGCTATCTGCTCCAGCGCAGGACGCCCGGGCTCGACGACCCAGCGGGCGGCATGGTCGGCATCCACGGTGTCGATGCCGAGGTTGATAAAGCACTGCGCTGCCGCACTTTTACCGCTGCCAATGCCGCCAGTCAGGCCAAGAATCCAGGGTTTTTGATCGGGGTGGGTCATCTGAAACCGGCAAACTGCATGTAAGAGTCGGTTATTTGACCACCCCAGAGCAAAGCGATCCACCCCGCAATGGCCAGATAAGGACCAAAGGGGATCGGCGTGCCGCTTTCAACCCTGCGCACGCGCATCATGATCACCCCCAGCACCGCACCCACCAGCGACGACAACAGGATGGTCAGCGGCAGAATCTGCCAGCCGCCCCACGCGCCAAGCATGGCCAGCAACTTGAAGTCGCCATAGCCCATGCCTTCCTTGCCGGTCACCAGCTTGAACAGCCAATACACCGACCACAGCGCCAGATAGCCGGTCACCGCACCCCACAGCGCGTCGCCCAGCGAAGTGAAAAGCCCGAAGGAATTAACAATAAGGCCCAGCCACAGCAGCGGCAGTACCAAAGAGTCAGGCAGCAACTGGTGATCGGCATCGATCAGGCTCATTGCCAGCAGACCCCAGCTCAACACCAGCATTGCCGCAGCCTGCCAGCCATAGCCGAAGTGCCAGGCGATATAAGCCGATAACACTGCGCAGGTCAGCTCGACCAGCGGATAGCGCTTGCTGATGGGCGCTTTGCATTGCGAGCATTTGCCGCGCAATAACAGGTAGCTGATGACCGGCAGGTTTTCCCATGGGCGGATCTTGTGCGTGCAATGCGGGCAAGTGGAGTTCGGGAGGACCAGATTGAAGACGGGTTGGTCCGGTTCGGCGTGAAGGCCGAGCATTTCGCGGGACTGAGCTTTCCAGTCGCGCTCCATCATGATTGGGAGGCGGTAGATGACTACGTTGAGGAAACTTCCGACGATGAGACCGAGTAGGGCAATGAAAATAACGAATGCAAGCGATGAGCTGGCCAGGAGGTCGAGATAGGGCATGTTAAACTGCGTTTCCGAGTGTAAAAATAGGGAGGTACATGGCGATTACTAGCCCTCCTACTACGATCCCCAAAATGGCCATAATCATTGGCTCCATTAAGCTGGTTAGGCTGTCAACCATATTATCAACTTCATCCTCATAATAAGTCGCAACTTTATCTAGCATGTTATCCAATGCACCTGATTCTTCGCCGATCGCTGTCATTTGGATCGCCAGACTGGGAAATACGCCAGTCGAACGCATCGAAAAATTCAGTTGCATACCTGTAGAAACGTCCTGTTTGACTTTATTAACTGCATTTTTGAAAACCACGTTCCCGGTAGCACCGGCTACCGAGTCCAAGGCCTCGACCAACGGAACGCCAGCAGCAAAAGTTGTTGCAAGGGTGCGTGCATACCGAGCTACAGATGATTTGAAAATTAGAGGGCCAATAATAGGGACTTTTAACAAGAATCGATCAATTCCGTCACGGAAATTTTGAGATTGTTTGTAAGCTCGTTTAAATAAAAAGAAGCCGGCAAAAAATAACCCAATGATTGCCAGCCACCATTGCTCGACAAACTCTGAAAGCCCTATAACCATAAGAGTGAATGCGGGTAATTTCGCACCAAATCCTGCAAAAACAGTCTGAAATTGCGGCACCACTTTTATCAGTAGAATACCTGATACGATAATTGCAACTATTAATACAGCAATAGGGTAAGTCATGGCTTTCTTGATTTTTGCCTTTAGCTTTTCGGTTTTTTCTTTATAGCTAGCTACGCGATCTAATAGACTTTCAAGCGCCCCTGCTTGCTCTCCTGCATCTACCAGATTGCAAAACAGATCGTCAAAGTATTCAGGCTTTTGCCGCAGGGCGGTTGCAAAGCTATTACCAGCCGAAACTTCTTGCTTGAGCGAACCCACTAAAGCTCGCATATTTGGATTCTCCGCACCCTCACTAATGATATCGAAGGACTGTAGTAGCGGCACGCCAGCCTTCATCATCGTTGCCATTTGACGAGAAAAAAATGCAATGTCCAACGGCTTTATTTTCTTGCCCTTGCCAAATATCGAAACCGATTTCTTGCGCACTCTGGTTGGGTTCACGCCCTGCTTGCGCAATTGGGCTTTGACGAGAGCCAGGTTATGCCCACTGACCTCTCCACTGAGCTTGCCGCCTTTCTTATCAACACCTTCCCAAGTGTAGATACTGACTTTGACTACCTTGCTGGCCATGCTTAATCCTTGGTGACCCGGTTGACTTCTTCGAGGCTAGTGATGCCCTGCATAGCCTTTGACAGGCCCGAGGTCCGCAGGTCATTGAAGCCGTCTTTACGCATCTGCCTGGATATCTCCAGTGAGTTGCCCTCTTCCATAATGATGCGCTCCAGCTCCGCTGTTTTCTTCACCACTTCGTAGATACCTACCCTGCCTCTGTAGCCGCCATTGCAGTGCTCGCAGCCCACCGGTCCATAGATTTTGAACGTGCCAATTTTTGACTCCGGGAAGCCTTCCTGAATCAGTGTTTCGCGGGGGATGTCGAGCTCCCTCTTGCAGTGGTTGCACAGCTTGCGCGCAAGTCGTTGCGCGATAATCAAATTGATTGCTGTAGCAATGTTGAATGCGGCTACACCCATATGATGCAGTCGCGTCAACGTTTCTGCCGCGCTGTTGGTGTGCAGGGTAGACAGCACCATATGGCCGGTCTGCGATGCCTTGATAGCAATTTCTGCAGTTTCCAGATCGCGTATCTCACCCACCATGATGACGTCGGGATCTTGACGCAGAAAAGCACGTAAGGCCTGGGAAAAGTCCAGTCCTTGGCGCGGGTTGACGTTGACCTGATTGATACCCTCCAGGTTGATCTCCACCGGGTCTTCAGCGGTAGAAATGTTGATGTCCACGGTGTTGAGGATATTAAGGCCGGTATACAGTGAAACGGTCTTGCCGGAACCCGTAGGGCCGGTCACCAGAATCATACCTTGTGGCTGTTTCAGCGCCTCCAGATACAGCGCTTTTTGCTCCGGCTCGTAACCCAGAGCATCAATGCCCATCTGCGCGCTGGTCGGGTCAAGAATCCGCATCACGATCTTCTCGCCCCACAGCGTGGGCAGAGTATTCATACGGAAATCGATGGCTTTAGTCTTGGAGACACGCAACTTGACCCGGCCATCCTGCGGTTTGCGTCGCTCGGAAATATCGAGGCTGGCCATGACCTTCAGGCGTGCAGCAATACGGTTCGCCAGATGGATCGGCGGTCTGGCGACTTCATGCAAAATACCGTCGGTGCGCAAACGCACGCGGAAGATTTTTTCGTAAGGTTCGAAGTGCAGGTCAGAGGATCCTAACCGGATGGCATCCAACAACATTTTATTGACGAAACGAACAACGGGGGCGTCGTCAGCATCATTCTGCGCAGCGAGGGAGGTCTCCTTACCTTCAGCCGGTTCGATATCCAGCCCCAGATCGACGTCTTCCAGATTACCCAGACCGCTGTCACTGTCAAAAAACCTATCTATTGCGGTGGTCAGCTTGTCATCTTCTACCAGAATGGCTTCGGTGTTCAGACCTGTACTGAACTGAATATCGGTCACCGCCTGATGATTGGTCGGGTCCGATATGGCGATGAACAGCTTGTTGCCTCGTCGCCAGAGTGGGAGGGCGTGATGCTGCCGAATCAGCTTTTCACCCACCAATCCCTTAGGCTGGCTTTCCTTGTCCAGGCTCGCCAGATCCATAAATGGGACGCCAAACTGGTCCGAAGCCATTTCTGCCAGCGTCAGGCTTTTGACCAGTTTGTTCTGGACCAGATAGCTCACCAACGAAATCTTGTCGCGGCGCGCCTGCTGGTAGGCTTGCTGCGCAACAGCTTCAGTAAGTAGATCGGCTAGGACCAGTTGTTTGGCCAAACCAGTGAGGACAGCATCAGTCATAAAACCACCAGACACGGACAGTGTGAGGGTTATAGCGCAGTCGGGCTGTGCTGCCAAATGGCAGAGAGGCATGTGACGAAAATTGTCAGTTTCTGCGAATTTCAGGACGTCTATGGTCGCTGTATAGATGACATTAGCAGCGCCAGGAGTTGAAAATAGCTTTTGGCACGGCCTGTGCTTCCACGCTCCCAAGGCACCACCTAATTGACGCCTCGGAGAAGTAGATATGAACGTACAAAAAGGTTTCACGCTAATCGAATTGATGATCGTCGTAGCGATCGTTGGTATCTTGGCTGCCGTAGCTATCCCGCAGTACCAAAACTATGTTGCGCGCGCGAATGGCGCCAGTGCTGTCGCCACGCTTGACGCGGCAAAAACTCAAGTGGGTATAAATGCACAAGAGGGGCTTTCAACTGCACTATGCACTAACGTTACCATGCCCGCAAATGGTACCTGCAATGCTACAACCGGTGTATTGGTTAGTCCTTCAGTAGGGAATGGTACTTCTGCAACTACTGCTACTCTGACCCCTTCATTGGCTGCTGTCGGCGCTATCACCTGGACCTGCGCAGTGAGTAATGCTAAGTCCGCATCCAGTACCTGTGCTGGACCTGCTGCAGCCGCTACGACAACTCCATAAAAGTTAGCGTTAGTGGTTGGCGGATTGGCTCGTCTATCGGAGTATAGATGAGCCAAAACGCTGAGCGGATTTTTATAGTATCTAGCAGTTGCTGGCTTTTTACTGTTTATGGTTATAGGGTTTTCGTTGTTCAGTATTTGCGTGGTCCGCACTTGTTGCGTGGTCTATAAGTTTAAAAGAAACAACGCGCAGATTTTAGTTCTGTGTCGTGAGTTATTTTTTTAGCTAAGGTTGTTACGTTTTTAGAGTGGAGGGGGGAGTAGCGTGTTGTGAGTATGGGCTTTATAATGAATGTAACGTATTGCAACTTAACCCCCATCCATTCCCCGCCTCAACCGATACCCAATCTCCGCAATCGCCTTTATCGCCGGCAGCAACTCCAACCCCAGCTCAGAAAGACTGTACTCAGCCGAAGGCGGCGACGTCGCCAGCACCGTCCGAACAACCACACCTTTCTCCTCCATCTCCTTAAGCCGCACCGACAGCATCTTTGCCGAAATACCAGGAATGTCGACGCGCAACTCGCCGAACCGTCGAGGGCCGCCACTCAAGCTCCACAGCAGGTTCGGGGTCCAGACGCCGCCCAGCAACCACATGCAGGCAGCGACCGCGCATTCCGGGACGGGATGGCTGACTTTGCTTTTGCGCATTTTCAGGGACATTACGAAGGTATTCCTTTGTGGCGTCGCGAGTTTCCAAGGCGTAACCAGGTTACAAAACGGTAACCGGAGAATGAGGGTAACCTTAAGTTACCAGCTATACAAAAGTTATCCGGGTGCTAGGATCGGGTCACTCTCAACCACCGGAAGACTTGTCCTTATGAAGTTCTACTACACACCTGGATCCTGCTCGCTTGCTGCCCATGTCGTACTGCATGAGGCGGGTGTCGCTCATGAACTGGTCAAGGTCGATCTGCGCCAGCACAAGATTGAATCCGGTGAGGACTACTACGCGATCAACCCAAAAGGTGCTGTCCCTGCATTGGCGCTCGGTGATGGCGCTGTACTGACCGAAGGCGTTGCGGTGCTCCAGTATCTGGGCGACCACTTCGTACCCGCGCTGGTGCCAGCCAATGGCACGCTGGCGCGTGCAAGGCTGCACGAGATACTCAATTATCTGTCCGCTGAATATCACAAGGCCTGGACCCCGCTGTTCTATCTGGCAAAGGGAGCCGATGCCACCGATGCTCAGCGCCCGGTCATCGCCAAGCTGACCTACCTGAATGGCCTCTTGGCAGATGGTCGTGATTACCTGCTTGGTAATGACTTCAGCGTTGCCGACACTTACCTGTTCGCCGTAACCCGCTGGTCAGTCAACTTCGGCATTTCGCTGGACGAGCAGCCTGCGTTGAAAGCGTTCATGGCTCGTGTCGAAGCACGTCCGTCGGTCAAAGCGGTACTCAAGGCTGAGGGGCTGCCGGAGTTGTTCAGCAAGGGCTGAGTCCGCTACAAGACCAGAACAGATCCGACCGTTGAAATGAGAATGCCCCAGCGGATGTGCTTCGCTGGGGCATTGTTGTTTGATGCTACTGCTTGTTACCGAGGCATCCCATCAACCCGCGGCTGCCTGCGAACCCTTTTCCTTACCCCGACCACCACCATCAACACCAAAACGCCCACGACCACAAAAAAGATCGTGTTGAACACCGGGAACGGCTGATCACGACTCGTCACGGCTTCAATCTCCGTCACGTTGGGGAACATCGAGAGGATGGTTATCCGCCAGCCGTAATAGCGGATCAACGCCAGCTGTTGGGCGTCGCGGGAATAGCCTTGGGCTTTGGCCTGGATGTCGGCGGAGTCGAATTTGAAGTACCACGGGAAGCTCCACGCGGTGTCTTCGTTGCGGTAGACCACGACTTTCTTGGTGTCCGGATCTTCGGTGTTGATGAAGTACACGTCGCGGGTCGGGCCGTCTGCCGGGTTTTCGGCGTTGACCACGCCGTCGGCGTCCATTCTTTTGACTTCCACGCCGGTGATCATCACGACATCATGGCGCGGCAGGACGTAGTAGAGGCTCAATGCGCCGATCCCGAGTGCAACGAATACCACAAGCCAAATCGACCTTTTAAGCCACTTCATACCAGCGTCCTCTGTTTAAAATTGCGTGACTTTGCCCTAAACCGAACATTTCGAAGCAAAACAGTTATTACAAAATTCGACAAGGCCGTTTGAGGCGGCGCAGTCTTCCGGAGATTGACATGATTTGGTTCCTTGAAGGGCAGGCCAGCCAGCGCGATGTGATCATCGGTGCGCGTGATGCCTTGCCGGCGTCGGTACGCATTATCGCTTCTCATCGCCAGCAGCGCTCCGAAATTACCGGCCAGGCCGATGTGGCATTGCAAGAGCCGCTCGACAACGAAGAACGCATCGACTGGGTGCTGGATAAGGCTCGCTCCCTGGGTGTCACCGTTATTATTGCCGGTCGGGTGGGCGGTGTGTATGAAGCGCATCGCCCGCGGTTTGTCGCTGAGGGGTTGGACCTTGTCACGGGCGGAACGTCCCGGCAGACCTTCATGAATGTCGATGACAAAAGCCGGTTCACCGCAGCGGCCGAGGCGGCGGGGCTGGCCTGCATTCCGGCGATCACGGCTCACAACGCCGATGAGCTTCAGGCGGCCTACGACAGGTTGTCGATTTCCGGCGAGGTCTGCATCAAGCCGGTGGTCGGCATTTATGGCCAGGGTTTCTGGCGTTTCAGGGCTGATGTCGATGCGTTTCGCTGTTTCGCCAACCCCGATGCGCGCGAGACAACCTTCAAGGCGTACCTTGATGCCTATCGTCAGTCTGAAGACCTTCCGGCCATGCTGCTGATGCCGTACATGCCGGGCAGTGAGGTCTCGGTGGACATGGTGTGCGAGGGCGGCAAAGCGATTGCCTTCGTCGGGCGACGCAAGGTGGGCTTGAACCAGACGTTCGAGCGAGACAGCGAGGCCGTGCAACTGGCCGTGCGGGCCGCCGAGCATTTTGCCTGCGACGGGCTGATCAATGTGCAGACCCGCGACGACGCAGACGGCAAGCCGCGCCTGCTGGAGATCAACCCGCGCTACTCGGGCGGCATCGGTTATACGCGTCAAACTGGCATCAACCTGCCGGGTATTTTTGCAACTCGGCGTCTCGGGCTGAAAGAACCGGAAACACATTGGCTTGAGGATATTCGGGTCAAGCCCATCACCGTCGCTGTACGGGCTCTGGTTTGATCAGGATAATAGATTTTTGCTATCAATAATCGCTCTTATCAAGGAGGATCGGGCATGAAGCTTCTGGCGCCAGGTGCAAACACTGCTTTAGCAAACGCTCACTGCACCTGGAACCTGCAGAGCGGTACCTCTTCGGTTTTTGGTGAATACGCAGCAGTCGCTTTGCTGGCGGTCAACGAGAAACGTCAGCCGATGGGCGATCCGGCGCTGCTGCATCAGGAGCAGAGCTGGATGGAGTGGAGCGGCGGCCCTCAGGACGTCGGCTGTACGCTGAAGCTGGACCGGCTCCCGGCGGGCAGTGACCGGGTGCTGTTGATGGTTTATGTGTACGCCGCGATGGGGCCGGTTCGCGACTTCGCCAGCCTGCACCTGAAGGTGGACGCCGACATCGAGCATCGCCTGGACCTGCGTGACAACGGCGAAGCGGCGATCATCATCGGCGAGTTCTACAAGCGTCATGATCAATGGAAATTCCGGGCGCTGAGCGAAGGCTCGGCGTACGGGTTGTCGGCGTTCGGGCGCAAGATCGGCCTCGAAGTGGATGACCGTCACCCGCGCCGCCCGTCCGGTGGGTCGGGCGGCTCGGCAGGCGGTCCTCGACACGAGTCGGCGACCGGCACCGCGTTTGTGGTAGGCCCGGCACACGTCATGACCTGTGCGCATGTCATTGAAGACATGGGCGTGTTTTACATCTCTTCCCTGCAAGGCCGTTACAAGGCTGAGCCCGTGGTGATTGATCGCCGCAATGACATTGCGCTGCTGCGGGTGCAGGGCGCGCCGCTGTTGTCTCCGGTTACATTCCGGGACGGGCAGGGCTGTGAGCCGGGTGATACGGTGGCGGTGCTGGGCTATCCGCTCGCGTCGATTTCCGGTGGCGGGTTGCAGGTGACTCAGGGCGGGATCTCCGGACTGTTCGGGCTGCATAACGACGCCAGCCTGTTCCAGTTCACGGCGCCCATTCAGCCGGGTTCCAGCGGGAGCCCGTTATTCGACAACGGCGGTGCGGTCATCGGGATGGTGACGTCCACCGTCCCTGACGGGCAAAACATGAATTTCGCAGTGAAATCCGCACTGCTTCTGTCCTTTCTGCAGGCTTGCCGTATCGATGCGCCGCATGCCCGTCCGGAAAGGTCTTACACCACGACAGAAATCTCACGCACCGCCCAGTCATCGTTATGGCTCCTTGAAGCCTCTCGCCAATGACGTCGGTGTTGCCAGCCCAGGTGGCTGGCGTCTGGGGCTGCGGCCCCGTTACTCAGGAATTTATCGATGGACAGCAGCGCAGCTATTTCCACCCCTACAAGGCTTCGTGCTGATCTGCTCCGTGGTCGCCTCGATGTAAGCGTCGACTCGTCCACCATTGCCCCGGACTCTCTATTTGGATTCGCTGAACGGCGTAACCCCAAACGCGCGTTCCTGTTCGTGTCACGCGTTCTGGGTCGTCATATTCCAGCGCGCCCGAGTGTGATGCTCAAAAGCTTTCAGGACCTGGCCGGCAAGATCCCGGCCGACCTGCCCGGCCCGGTACTGGTCATCGGCATGGCCGAAACCGCCGTCGGACTCGGCGCTGGCGTGCATCGTGCCTATAGCGCAACGCGGCCCGATGCGTTGTACCTGGTCAGCACTCGCCATCCGACCGGCACCGAGTTGTTTGCCCGCTTTGAAGAAGAACACAGTCACGCCAGCGCCCACCTGATTCATCTGCCTGCCGACCCGGCGATGCGCGAGATGATGCTCAATGCGCGCTCGCTGGTGCTGGTCGATGACGAGGCGTCTACTGGCAAGACCTTCATCAATCTTCATCAAGCGCTGGTCGAGGCAGGATTGAGCAAGGTCGAGCGCGTGGTCACCTGCGTGCTCACCGACTGGTCGGCGGGCGCGGTCAGCACGTCAATGGGCGCGTCGGCCGAGCAGGTATCGCTGTTGCAGGGTTCGTATTCCTTCTACGAAGACATCAGCGCGCCATTGCCGGACATGCCGGAAGTCGGCACCGTCGCGATGGGGGACTGGCCTCTGGTGACCGCCAATGACTGGGGCCGAATGGGCGTGCTGTCGGTGGCCGACACCCTGGCACCGGGCCTTGCGGTCAGTAAGGGCGAGCGTGTGCTGGTGGTCGGCACCAGCGAGTTCGTCTGGCGTCCGTTTCTGCTCGCCGAGCGTCTGGAAAAAGCCGGCGCGGATGTGCATTTCAGCTCCACCAGCCGTTCACCGATCGCGCTGGGTCACGCCATTGATCACGCGCTGTCGTTCTCCGACAACTACGGCCTGGGCATCCCCAACTTCCTTTACAACGTGCGACCGGGTCAGTTTGACCGGGTGCTGATCTGCACCGAAACCCCGAGGCAGGCCGTGCCGGCCGAGCTGATCGAGGCGCTGAACGCCGAGGTGATCTGCGATGAGTAATGACCGCCCGCTGATCTTCGTCGACCTGGACGACACGCTGTTCCAGACCGCGCGCAAAACACCGGCCGACATTGAAAAGCACGTCGCAACGCTGGATATCAGCGGTAACGCCAACGGTTACATGACCAACGTGCAGAAGTCGTTCGCCCATTGGTTGCTGGCCCACTCCGATGTGGTGCCGGTGACCGCACGCAGTGTCGAGGCCTACAGCCGGGTCAGGTTGCCGTTCACTGCCGGCGCGATCTGTTCGCACGGTGGCGTGATGCTCGACGTCATGGGGCGACTGGATCATGACTGGAACGAGCAGATGAAGCAGACCCTGGCCGGCTATCAGTCGCGCCTGCATGAGTTGTCTGCCACCACGCTGGCCATCGGTCAGGAACTGGGCTTTTCGTTACGCGGCTGGGTGGTCGAAGAGGCGCAACTGTTCCATTACGTCGTGACCAAGCACAACGAAAGCGATGACGGCATCCTGACGCAGGTGCTGGCCGAAGTTCAGGCCCGTGGCCTGCTCGAAGGCATGCACATTCACGGTAATGGCAACAACCTGGCATTTCTGCCTGACGGTCTGGCCAAGCGTTACGCCGTGCAGGAATGGCTGCGCCGCGACAGGGCGATCAACGGCGAGCGTCCGGTACTGGGTTTTGGCGACAGCATCACCGACCTGGGCTTCATGGACGAGTGCCACTGGTGGGCGACGCCTGCCCGCAGCCAGTTGGCGAAAATGTTTGTCGGAGCCGCACATGAGTGATCCCGTTCACGGGCTCGATACCGTCGGCAGTGGCAGTTATCTGGCCGATGACGTGCATTTTCTGTTGCGCAGCGTCCAGATACAGACCACTCGTGTCGAGGATAAGGAACGCCTGATCCAGACACGGCAAAAACATTATTCGGAAATGATCAGCGAGGAGTCCGCCCCAAGCGCTGCTCATCAAGCGTTGTATGAGCGGGCGCTCAGTCAGAACGGCGAGCGCATGGCCTATGATGTCCAGGCCTTGGCGCAGGCACTTGACCGGCAATGTACCGGGCCTGAAATCATTCTGGTGTCGTTCGTGCGTGCCGGCCTGCCGCTGGGCGTGCTGCTGCGTCGGGCGCTGATCGAACTGGGCCGTGAAGCGCATCATTACGGCATCAGCATCGTGCGTGACCGCGGCATCGACAACGTGGCGCTGGAAGCCATCGTTCAGGCTCACGGCGCGCAGAACATCGTGTTTGTCGATGGCTGGACCGGGAAAGGCGCTATCTCCGGGGAGATCCGGCGCAGTCTGGCAGGGGATGCGCGTTTCCCCGCAGACCCGCGGCTGGTGGTGCTGGCTGATCCCTGTGGCTGTGCCTGGCTGGCGGCTTCCGCAGAGGATTGGGTGATTCCTTCAGGCATCCTCGGCGCAACGGTCTCCGGGCTGGTGTCGCGTTCCATCTGGCCGGCGGACGGCGGGTTGCATGGCTGTGTGGTGTACGGGCAGTTGCAGGGCCACGACGTCACCCGTTCTTTTATTGAACAGATCGAGCGCCTGCGCCGTCAAAAGCGTTCAACGCTGACGCTGTCCCCCTGGACGCCGTCGCAACGCAGCGGGCTTAACGCTGCCGCGTCACAGGTGATCGACCGTCTGGCCGAACGCTTCGGCATCAATAATCTCAATCGCGTCAAACCGGGCATCGCCGAGGCGACCCGGGCGGTGATGCGCCGTGTGCCGGATCACGTGCTGGTCCGCAACCTGGCCGACAGCGACGTGCAATTGCTGCTGCACCTGACCGAGAAGGCGGGAATTCCCGTCGAAGAAGTCGGCGATGTTCTGGGGCCTTATCGGGCAGTGACCATCATTCGGAGTCTCAGCTAATGGCCTTGTTTTCGCCTTACGCGCTGGGGGCAACGCTGTACATGCCCGCCACCCGTGACGACATTATCGATGTGGTATTCGGCGAGAAGATTCCCGAGCTGCGTTCGCTGGTGGTCTGTCTTGAAGACGCGGTCGCCCTGATTGATGTCGAAACTGCGCTGCTCAACCTTCGCCAGGTGCTGACCCGCATTCAGGATCGCGGGGGGCGTCCGGCCAATGGTCCGCTGTTGTTCGTGCGCCCTCGAGACGCTGAAATGGCGCGCATTCTCAACGACTGGCCGCTGATGTCGCACGTTGACGGCTTTGTCGTCCCCAAGTTGTCGCTGAGCACCCTGACCCGCTGGGAGCAGGCGGTGACCAATCCGGCACTGGCCTTGATGCCGACACTGGAAACGCCGGAAGTATTCAACCCGACCGCTATGGTCGAACTGGGGCAGGCGTTGAAAGCCAGCCTGCACGAGCGGATCATTGCGTTGCGCATTGGCGGCAATGACCTGATGGGTTGCCTGGGTTTGCGCCGCAACCCGGCCATGACGCTGTATTCGACGCCAATGGGTTATGTCATTCCCATGCTGGCCGGCGTTATGGGTGCTCAAGGGTTTGCGCTGACGGCGCCGGTATTCGAGCAACTGGCCACACCGGACATTCTGGAGCAGGAACTGGCGCTTGATATCACCAATGGATTGGTCGGAAAGACGGCAATTCACCCCTCGCAGGTCAATATCATTCAGAATGCACTACGCGTCAGTCTGGAGGACATGAACTCCGCCCGGATGATTTTGAACTCTGTGGCCCCCGCCGTGTTCAAGTACAACGATGCTATGTGTGAACCGGCGACCCATTACAAATGGGCAACCCACATCATGGAGCGCGCCAAATGGCACGGAGTGTTACCCACACCCGCTTCGATCATGGATGCCAGCATTCGACTCGCTGAGGCAGTTAGCTAGATGATAGAACCTGACCTTGAAACTGTAGAACCGGATATCGAACCTGTAGGACCTGATCTTGAAATCGAAGTGGAACAACGCTTGCTGGCGGTGTTCGATTTCGACGGGACCATCACCCGGCATGACAGCTTTGTCCCTTTTCTCAAATTCGCTTTCGGGCAGCGTGCTTTTTCCATGCGCATGGCCCGACTGGTCTTGCCGAGCATTGGCTACCTGGCCAAACGCCTGACCCGCGATGAACTCAAAGGCCGTCTGATCAAGGCATTCTTGAGCGGCGTTGAAGTGCAGTGGCTGCAGCAAAAGGCCGAAGCCTTCTGCCAGTCTCACTGGAAACGCCTGATGCGTCCGGCTGCATTGGAGTCCATTGCGGCTGAAATCGAGAAGGGCGCCATTGTCACGCTATGTTCAGCATCGCCTGCTATGGTCCTGCAACCCTTCGCTGATCGCTTGAAAGTAGAGCTGATCGGCACCAACCTGGAAGTCATCGACGGCAAACTGACCGGGTTGATCGAGGGCAGCAATTGCCGTTGCGACTCGAAAGTGGCGCGCCTGGAAAGCGTTTACGGCCCGCTCACGCAGTTCCGGGTTCGTGCCTGGGGCGACACGCGGGGTGACCACGAACTGCTCGCCGCTGCTCAGGATGCGCACTGGCGATTGTTCCACCCGACGTGGCGTCGAGGCCGTTATAAAGGCCCCGTTAACGCCAAGTTACACAATCCTGATGGCAAAGACGGGCCAACCCGGTGAGGCTGTAACACTTTTATCTGTATCCCGACGTCCACATGGAGCGAAAAATGGCACTCACTTTGGCAAAGAACCAGACGATCTCACTCGAGAAAACTGCTGGCACCGGCCTCAAGAAAGTCAGTATGGGCCTGGGATGGGACCCTGAAAAAGCCAGTGGCTTTTTCGGTAAATTGCTCGGCGATGGCGGCGGTGATATCGATCTGGACGCATCCTGCATCATGCTCGACGCTGACAAAAATCGCGTCGATCTGGTCTGGTTCCGCCAACTGCAGTCGCGTGATGGTGCCATTGTTCACTCCGGCGACAACCGCACCGGCGAAGGTGCTGGCGATGACGAGACCATCAACATCGACCTGGAAAAGCTGCCTGCTACCGTCAGCTACCTGGTGTTTACCGTGAACTCGTTCACCGGTCAGAACTTCGAAAAAGTCGCCAATGCCTATTGCCGCATCGTGGACATGGGCAGCCGTAACGAGCTGGGCCGCTTCGATCTGCCTGAAAAAGGCCAGCACACCGGCGTGGTGATGTCCTACTTGTCGCGCACGCCTGCGGGCTGGGATTTCACCGCAGTGGGCAAGGTCACCAATGGCCGCACTGCCGAGGACCTGGTTGACCTGGCCATCGGAGCCATACGCGGATGACCCAACTTGTCCCGGGCGCCAACGCGCCAGTCGCTACCGGTCCTTTGACGGTAGAGATCATTTACTCACCGCTGGCGGACGCAGACATCGATGTGTCTGCATTTCTGCTCACCAGCTCCGGCAAGGTGCGCGGCGATCAGGACATGTGTTTCTACGGCCAGAAAAGCGTTAACGGCGGCGCGGTCCAGCAGACGGAAGCGTCGGCGGGTCGTGCGGTGTTCAGTCTTGACCCGAGCCGTCTGGATGCCGTCATCGAGAAGGTTGCCCTGACGGCGACCATCTACGAAAACAAAGCCAGCTTTGGCAGTGTGTCGCGTCTGGCCCTGAACATTACCGGGGGTATCGAAGCCGATATCCCTACGAACGGCATGAAAGAAACCGCGCTGATTCTGGGCGAGTTCTACCTGCGTCAGGGCGCCTGGAAATTCCGCTGTGTGGCGCAGGGGTTTGCAGGCGGGCTTGAGCCTCTGGCGAAAAACTTTGGCGTTGAAGTCGCCGCGCCCCAGGATCAACCTGCACCTGCACCTGCACCTGCACCTGCACCTGCACCTGCACCTGCACCTGCACCTGCACCTGCACCTGCACCTGCACCTGCACCTGCACCTGCGCCTGCGCCCGCTCCTGCAGCCAGGTCGACCGTCAACCTGAGCAAGATCACACTGGACAAGACCCGGGCGTCGATCAGCCTGGAAAAATCCAGCGCCGGTTTCGGCGAGATTCGCGTCAACCTGAACTGGAACCGCCGTAACGACAGCAAAGGCGGCGGCTTCTTCTCGATGAAAAAGAGCAATGCCATCGACCTTGATGTAGGCTGCCTCTTCGAATTGCAGGACGGCGCCAAAGGCGCTGTTCAGGCGCTGGGCAACTCGTTCGGTTCACTCAATACCGAGCCTTTCATCAAATTGATGGGTGACGACCGCACCGGCTCTATCAGCGACGGTGAGTGGTTGCACATCAATGGCGCTCACTGGAACAAGATTCGTCGAATTCTGGTCTATGCCTTCATTTACGAAGGCGCGCCAAACTGGAAAGAGACAGACGGAGTTGTCACCATTCATGCGCCGGGCCAGCCCCCGATCGAGGTCCGCCTCAACGAAGAGGGCGGGCGTCAGGGCATGTGCGCAATCGCCTTGCTGGAGAATGACAACGGTGCGGTCAAAGTGACGCGCCGGGTTGATTTCCACAACGGCCACAGCAATATGGACAAGGCCTATGGCTGGGGCATGCGCTGGGCCGCTGGCTCCAAGTAAACAACACCGTGGAATTTCTGGGCTGGCTGTGCCGCCTCATGGGAGATAGACATGCTGGACTGGTTGAAAACAAACGCGACAGCGGCCCGCGACAAGCTGGCAACTGAAGTTTCGAAGTTCAAGAATCGTGAATTCATGGACGCTGTGGTGTCCGGTTGTGCTTTGGTGTCTGCCGCTGACGGCGACATCAGCTCCAGTGAAAAGCAGAAAATGGCCGGCTTCATTCAGAACTCTCAGGAACTGAAGGTCTTTGACATGAAGGAGGTCATCCAAGGCTTCCAGGAAGCCTGCTCCAAGTTTGAATTCGATTATGAAATTGGCCGTGCCGAAGCGTTGAAAACCATCGGCAAGATCAAGAAGAAAGAAGATGCCTCCCGCCTGTTGGTGCGCGTCTGCTGTGCTATCGGTGGTGCAGATGGCAGCTTCGATGAGAAAGAGCGGGAAGTCTGCCGCACGATCTGCCGAGAGCTTGGCCTGAACCCGTCTGATTTCGACCTGTAATTTTTTACCCTAAGGAACGCAGTTAAATGGAAAGCACCTCTCTAGGCTTCCCTCCACTCACGATGGCGGTTTTCGTCGGTCTGGCCATCACGGCCATGGCCATCGACATGTTTTCCCACCGCGGAAACAAGCCGATCACCCTCGCGCAAGCCTCGGCATGGTCGATTTTCTGGGTCGCCATTTCGCTGGCTTTCGCCGGTTTCCTGTACGTGCAGCACGGCTCTGAAGTTGCCACCCTGTTCGTGACCGGTTATGCGCTGGAAAAAGTGCTGAGCGTCGACAACCTGTTCGTGTTCATGGCGTTGTTCTCCTGGTTCAAGATTCCGGATGGCTTGCGCCACCGTGTCCTGTACTGGGGCATCATCGGTGCCATCGTTTTCCGCGGCATCTTCGTCGCCATCGGTACAGGCCTGCTGGCGCTGGGTCCGTGGGTCGAGGTGGTGTTCGCGGTCATCGTTGCCTGGACAGCCATCATGATGCTCAGAGCGGGCGATGACGACGACGAAGAAGTCGATTACTCGCAACACATGGCGTACCGCTTCGCCAAGAAACTGTTCCCGGTGTGGCCAAAACTGCACGGCAGCAACTTCTTCGTGCGTCGCTCGGTGCTGGAAGAAGAAGTCAAAAAGCCTGAAAACGCCGGCATCACTCTGGCCGCCAAGGGCGCTCTGTTTGCGACCCCGCTGTTCCTGTGTCTGGTTGTGGCTGAAATCTCCGACGTGCTGTTCGCGTTCGATTCCGTGCCTGCAATCATCGCCGTGAGCCGCGAGCCACTGATCGTGTTCTCGGCCATGCTGTTCGCGATTCTCGGTCTGCGTACGCTCTACTTCGTACTTGAAGCCCTCAAGCGTTACCTGGTGCATCTGGAGAAAGCGGTTATTGCCTTGCTGTTCTTCATCGCCATCAAGCTGGGCCTGAACGCGACCAACCACTTGTTCCATCACGGTTACGAGATCAGCGCCAACGCCAGCCTGCTGGTTGTAGTTGTCGTGTTGATCATCGGTATCGTCGCCAGCCTGCTCTTCCCGGGTAAAGAAGAACCCGCCGAAGAAAAAGCGTAAACACTGGATAAAGGAGATAAACGAATCATGGCTTTGACTCTGCAAAAAGGTGGCAACCTTTCGCTGTCGAAAACCGACCCGACCCTGACCAATGTACTGATCGGTCTGGGCTGGGATCCGCGTGCCACTGACGGCCAGGAGTTCGACCTGGACGCCAGCGCATTCCTGTTGGGTGCCAATGGCAAAGTCCGCAGTGAAGCTGACTTCATTTTCTACAACCAGCTCAAGAGCGCCGACGGTTCTGTCGAGCACACCGGCGACAACCGCACGGGTGCTGGCGACGGCGATGATGAAGTGCTCAAGGTTGATCTGACCCGCGTGCCAGCCGATGTCGATAAGGTTGTTTTCGTCGTGACCATTCACGATGCCGACAGCCGCAAGCAGAACTTCGGGCAGGTGGGCGGCTCGTTCATTCGCGTCCTGAACGAAAAGTCAGGCTCTGAAGTTGTTCGCTACGACCTGGCAGAAGATGCTTCGACCGAAACTGCAATGGTGTTTGCCGAGCTGTACCGCAACGCTGGCGAGTGGAAGTTTCGTGCAGTAGGCCAGGGTTATGCCGGTGGCTTGAAAGCTGTGGCCAATTCCTTCGGCATGAATTTCTGATTCGCGCCCTATCAATTTTCCAGAAAGGATTACGAACATGGCTGTAAGTCTGAGTAAAGGCGGCAACGTTTCCCTCTCCAAGGAAGCGCCTGGTCTGACAGAAATCACCGTGGGCCTGGGTTGGGATCCTCGTGTTACCGATGGCACCGAATTCGACCTGGATGCGTCGATCTTCATCGTTGGCGAAAATGGCAAAGTGCTGGACGACAACAGCTTCATTTTCTACAACAACAAAAAGTCGGCTGACGGTTCGGTCGAGCACTTGGGCGACAACCGCTCAGGCGCAGGTGACGGCGACGACGAGCAGGTTAACGTCAAGCTCACCGGCTTGGCTGCTGCGGTCAAGAAGCTGGTTTTCGCGGTCACCATCCACTCGGCTGAAGAGCGCAAGCAGAGCTTTGGCCAGGTCGGAAACGCTTACATCCGCGTTGTGAACAAGGCAGATGGCAAGGAAATCGCTCGTTACGACTTGTCGGAAGATGCATCGACTGAAACCGCGATGATCTTCGGCGAGCTGTATCGCAACGGCGACGAGTTCAAGTTCAAGGCCATCGGCCAGGGCTTTGCGGGCGGTTTGAAGCCGTTGGCAGAAGCTCACGGCGTTGCAATCGGCTAAACCCGATCAGCGTCCGATAAAAACCCCCGCCAGCAACGGCGGGGGTTTTTTATTGGAGCTTTTCAGGCTTCTGCCCAAAGGGCGTGGGAGCGGGCTTGTCCGCGAAGACGGTGTATCAGACGATGGGTTTCTCGGCGATCATGCCGGCCCTGGTTGGGGTTATCGTTCCGCACGCTCGACGTTCTACAAAATCCCCGCACCCTTGGCCGCTTTCAGCCAGTCCGGAAACTCTTCCATCAGCAGGTCATAGAGTTTCTCTTCCGGCACTTCGTCCAGGCGGTCCAGGGCGAAGAAATTGCAGTTGTCGACAACCCTGCCGCCCATGTCATCGAGCTTTTCCAGAATGCCGTAGCCGCGACCGCCCAGGCCCACGAACTGCCAGAAGATCGGCAGCCTGGCGGCCTCAATCATCAGTTTGGTAATTTCGCGGTCTTGATGCACGCCGCCGTCGCTGATGAACAGGATGTAGACCGGCGTCTTGTCACCCGACTTCTTATAATAGTCGATGACCATGCGCATCGCCTTCGGCTCATCGTTGATGCGTGCGCCCAGCTCCCAGTCTTTCCAGCCACCGTGGTCGGTCTTGATGAAGTTCTGGAAGTTGGCCAGCGTGACCGCGTTCAACTGCTGCGGTTTTGCCCCGAACGCCCAGCAATCCAGCGCGCCGTCGTCATCGAAATGCACCGCGAGGGGGATCAGGCGATCAATCACTTCCTGAACGTGGCCACGGGTGTATTGCGGGTTCATCGAGCCAGACGCATCCAGCACCAGACCGACCCGTGCCTTGGTGTCAGTCAGCCTGGCTTTCTCCAGGCTGACCTGAGCTTTCTTCGCCAGGCTGATCAACTGCGGTGCCGCGTCGGCAATTTTCTTTTCCAGTGAAATGCGCGCGGGGGCGGCAGGTGCGGCCGGCGGCGCGTCAGCGACTTCGCCACCAAAATGCACCACCAGCGCGTCCAGCCCGGCGTTGTAGCCCTGCAGGTTGGATGCGATGCGCCATTCACCGTTCTTGCGGTAAATGTCAGCAACCATGATGGCTTTCTCGGCGGCGAAGGTTGCGCCGGAGAATTCGCCACGAGCCACTTCGCTGCCCTGATGCCGAATGCTGAAATGACTCGCCTGGATATCGCTCATGACGCCCGCACCATCGATGGACGCGGTGAACACCAGCCTGTCGATAGACGCTGGCAAGCTGCCCAGTGCCAGCTGGAAATCCCCGCCGTTGGCCTGTTTTACGCTGCCGCATGGGCTGGTCGGTTGATTGAAGAAGATCATGTAGCGGTCGTCCGACAGCTTGCCGTTGGCATCGACGCCAAAGCAGACGTAATCAATCACATGCGCGGATTTGATCACGAGCGACAGCGTGAGATCGTTGCCCTGAATCAGCGTGGAAAGAGGGATGCGTTGGCCTTGAGTAATCTGCATGTCGCTTCCTTGGCAAAGAGGGGGCAAAGAGGGCGTCAAATAGCCCTCGGTCGAATGACGAAGTCGTCACGTTAACGTTCGCTTCGGCCCACACCGGCAGGCCCGGCCGCTAGCATGCGCCCGGCCAGACGCGAGAAGGGCAGGCTCTGCAGCCAGACGGTGCCGGGGCCGGTCAGTCTGGCAAAGAACACGCCCTCGCCACCAAACAGCATTGACTTGATGCCGCCGCCGACCATGCGGATATCGTAGTCGACCGTCTGGGTCATGGCCGCCAGGCAGCCCGTGTCGACATCCAGCGCTTCGCCGGCCGCCAACTCGATCTTGCGCACTGTGCCGCCCATGTGGACGAACACCCAGCCGTCGCCTTCCAGTTTCTGGAGGATGAAACCTTCACCGCCAAACAGCCCGGTAAGAATCTTCTTCTGAAACTGGATGCCGATGGACACGCCCTTGGCGCCGGCCAGAAAGCTGTCTTTCTGACAGATCAGCTTACCGCCGAAGTCGCGCAGGTTCAGAGGCAGAATGGTGCCGGGGTAGGGCGCAGCGAAAGCGACGCGGCCCTTGCCGGCGCCTTGCTGGGAAAACACCGTGGTGAACAGGCTTTCGCCGGTCAACATGCGTTTACCGGCACCGAACAGAGAACCCAGCAACCCGGACGACTGATTGCTGCCGTCGCCGAAGATGGTCTCCATCTGCACGTCGCAGGTCTTGTACATCATCGCGCCTGCTTCGGCGACGGCACTTTCACCGGGGTCCAGCTCCAGCTCGACAAACTGGGTTTCCGAGCCGTACAGCTTGAAATCAACGCCGTCAGTGGCCTGCGCCAGGCCAAAGCCACCCGAAGCGTTCGCGTCCGGCGTGAAAGAAGGGCGTTTGTTCGGGGCCGGCGCGGGAGCCGGGGCCGGGTTGGCGCTGGCGGCCGGGGCGGCATGTGCGGGCAGCCCGTAGGGCTTCGGCTGGATCATCTCCGGTGTCGGCGCCGGAAAGGGCGTCACGCCGTCCTTTTTCATGGCCCGCACTTGCGGGACCTGATAGATCGGCTGCCAGTCCGGCATCCCTTGTTGCCAGCACCAGGCACCGGGCGATTCACGTGCAATCAGGCGCGCAGCGTCAGCGTCCATCGGCCCCAGTTGCTTGCCCCCATTCATCACAAACCAGTGTTCCAAAGCGTCTACCCTCAAGCCAATCGTGATAGTCGTCAGTGTGCGTTGCCGTCAGAGGCTCAAGCGCATGGACAGGTCCACAGCCTTCACATCCTTGGTCATGGCGCCGATGGAAATGTAGTCGACGCCGGTTTCGGCAATCACCCGCAAAGTGTCGTCGTTGATACCGCCGCTGGCTTCCAGGCGGGCGCGACCCGCGGTCAGCCGCACGGCCTCGCGCATGTCATCCAGACTCAGTTCGTCCAGCATGATGATGTCCGCTCCGGCGTCCAGCGCCTGCTTGAGTTCGCTCAGGCTTTCCACTTCGATTTCCACCGGTTTGCCCGGTGCAATCCGGTGCGCCGTGTCCACGGCCCGGGCAATGCCGCCACAGGCTGCGATGTGGTTTTCCTTGATCAGAAATGCGTCATACAGGCCAATACGGTGGTTATGGCAGCCGCCACAGGTGACCGCGTATTTCTGCGCCAGACGCAAGCCTGGCAGTGTCTTGCGGGTATCGAGCAATTTGACCTGAGTACCCGCCACGATATCGGCAAAGTACTGCGCACGGGTGGCGACGCCCGACAGCAGCTGCAGAAAATTGAGTGCGCTGCGTTCGCCCGTCAGCAGCGAGCGGGCAGGACCTTCAAGGTGGAACAGGGCCTGATTCGGGCTGACCCGGTCGCCGTCGATCACCTGCCAATGCACGGCCACGCGAGGGTCCAGTTGACGGAAAACGGTATCGACCCAGGCCGTACCGGCGATCACGGCTGCGTCGCGGGAAATGATGGTGGCCTTGGCCAGCCGTTCTGCCGGGATCAATTGCGCAGTGATATCACCGCTGCCGACATCCTCAAGCAATGCGCGTCGCACATTGGCTTCGATCTCGGCGGTCAGGTCGGCAATTCGTACATTCGGCATAGCGGGCTCCACTCACAAAGTCGTCCGAGTATAAGGCAGAGCCTCTCTGGAACCCACCGGGCAGAGAGGCTGGTCGTGCATTCGGAATGTGCAGTTGGTCGGTTAGGCAAATTCGTTTGCGATGGAATGCAAAAGTCGCGGTCTATCGCTGCACATGAAGGTTTTGCCACTGCCACTCAAAAAGGTGTGAAAAAAGTCTTACTGGTGTTATTGGCATGTTTTAAAACATAATCCGCCTTGCAATTGACGTCATAGGTTTGACTCTCGCTGGGCCAAGGGGGTCGTGTCGCAAAGCGAGGGTCGCAAGCCACGTTTGTGACAGGGCTCGAATAATTTCCTGTCAGGGGGGTGTAATGCCAAACGACGAAAAAGTGGTGCCGTTGAGCAAAGTGCTTCCTGCGCAAGGGTCCAATACGCCTTTGGCCCGGTTGCCCGTTGTGCTGTTGCAGGTTCGTGACCGTGCGGCCCAGCAGCTCAAGGACGGCCTGCAGGCGCTGTTTGATAACGCCGACGACACACTGTTCGAAATGGCAGACCGCGCTCGCAACAACACCGAACAAAACCTCTTTTTCGAAGCCATGCGCGACCTGCGCCTCAAACGCAAAAGCATCGAGCGCGGCTTTCTCGACAAGTTCTACGAGGCCTTTCTGGCGCTGGGGCAGTACCAGATCCATGAGCCCGTGATGCCGGCCGCCGTGTCATTCGACAAGCTGGCGCTGGTGCATAACGATGATCTAGAAAAAACCGTGGCGGTCGATGCGATGGTCGCCAAGGTCATGAGTCGCGACAGCCTCGCGCTGGGTCAGCTCACCGCGCGCCTGAATGTGCTGGTTCCTCAAGCCATTGCCGAAGAGAGCAATCCGTTGGGGCCAGCGTTGCTGTGCCGCTTCTTTCTTGAGGCCGGACGCAGTCTGGGCGTCGAGATCAAGGTCAAGCTGATCATCCTCAAGCTGTTCGAGAAATACGTCCTCGCCAACACCGATCACCTGTACAGCGAAGCGAACAAGCTGCTGGTTGCCACGGGTGTCTTGCCGGACATGAAAGTATTGCCGGCCCGCCGTGCGTCTGACCGTGCGGCACCCCGTAATCAGGCCGCCGAGCTCTCCGATCCAGTCTTGAACCAGGCCGCCGACAAGCTCGACAAAGGCGTGCAGGAAGTCTTTACGGCCTTGCAGGAATTACTGCTGCACGTTCGCGGCAATCTGGCTCCACGGCACGAACCCAATGCCGAAGTGCGACCGATTTCCAGCAAGGACTTGCTGCGCCTGCTCTCGCACTTGCAGCAATACGTGCCCTCTCAGGAGGCTGCCGACGAATTCGATCTGCGCAATCAGCTGGAACAGTTGCTGACGCGGGTCAACGTCAAGACCGGCAAGTCCAGAATTGTCGGCGTCGGCGACGAGGATGTGATCAACCTGATTGCCATGCTGTTCGAGTTTATCCTCGACGATCGCAACCTGACCCCGTCCTTGCGCGCGTTGATCGGGCGTTTGCAGATTCCGATGCTCAAGGTGGCAGTCCTCGATAAAAGCTTTTTCAGTCGCGGCAGCCATCCGGCCCGTCGTCTGCTCAACGAAATTGCCACCGCAGCGTTGGGGTGGGGCGGGCGCGACGACTATCAGCGTGACTCGCTTTACCAGCGCGTCGAGCAGATCGTGCAGCGCCTGCTCAATGATTTTGTCGATGACCCGGCAATTTTCTCCGAACTGCTCGCCGACTTCCTGGCCTTCACCAGTGATGAGCGCCGTCGCAGCGAGCTGCTTGAGCAGCGCACCCGCGATGCCGAAGAAGGCCGCGCACGCGCTGAGCTGGCCCGGCAGCAGGTGCAGCATGAGTTGAATGAACGACTGCTGGGCAAAACCTTGCCGGAAGTCGTTGTGCGCCTGTTGCAGGAGGCCTGGAGCAAGGTGCTGCTGTTGACCTGTCTCAAGCACGGCAATGAGTCTGGCGAATGGCAGGCCGGGCTGACGACCATGGACGAGCTGATCTGGAGTGTCGAACAGCACGACGATCCGCAGGCACTTCAGCGTTTGCTGGACCTGGTTCCGGGGCTGCTCAAGTCATTGCGTGACGGGCTCACCAGTGCAGCGTTCGATCCGTTCGCTACCAGCGAATTCTTCAGCCAGCTCGAGTCGTTGCATGTTCAGGCCTTTCAGCAATTCTCGCGTCTGCAGGAGGCCGGCGGCGATGCTGCCCACGGCGATGCCGCTGCGGCAGGCGTCGACCCCGCAGACGGGCCGTCGATGATGGCCGTTATCGAAGAGATCGTGCTGATTGCGCCCGAGGAACAGATGCTCAATGAGCCGCTGGTGCAGTTGCCTGACGATGACGCCGGTCTGCAGATGGTTGATAAGTTGCGGGTCGGGTCCTGGGTCGAGATTCAGGAGGACGAAGAGCACAAACTGCGCTGCAAACTGACCGCCATTGTCGAGCCGACCGGTCGCTACGTGTTCGTCAACCGCACAGGCATGAAGGTACTGGAAAAGACCCGTGTCGGCCTTGCCGTGGAATTCCGTCGCGGCGCTATCCGCATTCTGGACGATGCGTTGTTGTTCGACCGGGCGCTGGAATCGGTGATCAGCAACCTGCGTAAGCTCAAAGGCGCCTGACCGGGCCTCGGCGGTTTTTACAGGCTTTTCTTGCTGAAGAAAGCCTGTGGGAACAATCCTCCAGGATATAGGGTGTTTCCTACATGGCGGGTCCGTGACCGGACCCCACATCTGCTCCTGTCGCAGGCATAATTGACGCCCCTTACCTTTTCGCTGTTATAGGAGCGCTCATGCAACTGGACTCCGCAAGCGGTTGGTGCGATGGCGTGCAGCACTGCCCTTCGCCCAACTTCAATGCGCGACCCGAGGGCGAGATCTCGCTGCTGGTCATCCATAACATCAGCCTTCCGCCTGCGCAGTTCAAGACCGGAAAGGTGCAGGCCTTCTTTCAGAATCAGCTGGACATCAACGAGCACCCCTACTTTTCGGGGATTGCCGATCTGCGCGTTTCAGCGCATTTTCTGATTGAACGTGATGGCGAGGTCATTCAGTTCGTCTCTTGTCTTGATCGCGCGTGGCATGCCGGTGTTTCCAGTTTTCAGGGGCGTGAAGGGTGTAACGACTTCTCCATCGGCATCGAGCTGGAAGGGACGGACGAGCAGCCGTTCACCGATGCGCAATACGACGCCCTGATTGCTCTGACGCGCCAGCTGCGCGAGGCTTTCGTGGCAATTACGGGCGAGCGTATCTGTGGCCACAGCGACATAGCGCCCGGACGCAAGACGGACCCTGGCCCCTGTTTCGATTGGGGCAGGTTTCACGCGGCTTTGCTGGATTGAGGTGAGGGAGAAACAATGAGTTTTCTGGTGCTACTGCTGGCCGTTCTTGTCGAGAAATTTTCTGCCCTGCGGCAGCGCGTGCAGCGCGACGGGCCGTGGCTCAATGAGCTGGCGAAGCTCGAGGCCGGTCCGCGAACGGCGACACGTCCCTGGTTCATGCTGGCGCTGCTGGTTCTGGTGCCGGTTCTGCTGCTGCAACTGGTGCTGACCATCGTGGGGTCGGTGGCTTATGGCTGGTTGGTCCTGCCTATCCATTTGCTGGTGTTGATCTACAGCCTGGGCCGGGTCGATCTGATTGCGGTGCTGGGTCCGTTCCGGGACGCCTGTCGACGGGGAGACGTCCAGGCTGCCGTGCATGTGGCCGAGCGCGACATGGGCGTCCAGGCCGACAACAGCGAGCAATTGCTGCAGGGCGTGCAGGGCTACATGCTCTGGCAGGCGTTCCAGAGTTTCTTCGCCGTGATTTTCTGGTATTTCGTACTGGGTCCGGTCGCCGCACTGGCTTATCGCCTGCTGGCCCTCGCGGCCGAGTATGGCAAGACCCCTGAGCTGGTCGAGCGGGCAGGGCAACTGCGCCATGCGTTCGAGTGGGTGCCGGTCAGGCTGTTGGCCGCCAGCTTCGCACTGGTGGGTAATTTCGTCGCGGTAAGCCGGGTGATGCTGCACGAGCTGCTCAACTGGAACATCAGCGCTGCCCAGTTGATCACTCGCGTCGGTTGCGCAGCCAGCGAAGTGCCGCCTCCGGTCATGGGTGCAGAAGGCGTTACCAGCCTCGATATGCTCTGGGAACTGCTGGTTCGGGCGGCGATTGTCTGGTACGCCGGTTTTGCCTTGTGGACCCTGCTGCTCTGACCCGGCTCAGCGACTGACCTGCCGAGGCCAGTCGAACAGGGCGCAGGCATTCTCCGTACTCGCCTCGGCGAGGCGTTGCGGGCTGATCTTCATCAGTGTCGCGAGTGCCTGACAGATGTCGGGCAGGTGCTGCGGGCTGTTGCGCAGATTGGCGTGCATGGCGGGCGCCATGTCCGGTGAGTCGGTTTCCAGCACCACGCTGTCCAGCGGCAACTCAGCAATGACGCGATGCATGCGCCGTGCCTGTGGCCAGGTCGCGGCCCCGCCAAGCCCCAGCCTGAAACCCAGTTTTATGTATTCACGGGCTTCCTCACGGCTGCCCGCGAAGGCGTGGATGATGCCGCTGCGTTTGAGCCTGTAGCGTTTCAAGGTGGCGATCACATCGGCGTGGCTGCGACGCACATGCAGCAGCGCAGGCAGATTGAAGTCCGATGCCAGCCCGAGCTGCGCTTCAAATACGGCTTGTTGACGCGCCTTGTCCGGATGTTCAACGTAGTAGTCCAGACCTATTTCACCCACCGCGCACAGCTGCGGATGGCCCTTCAGGCGGGTCAGCCATTCCCCCAGTTCGATCAGGTGCCCGGCCCGATGCTCGTGGATATACACCGGGTGCAGCCCGAAGGCTGCTTGCAGCGCCGGGTCGGACTCGGTCAAATCCCACAAACGCTGCCAGTTACGCTGATAGACCCCGAGTACCACCATGCGCTGCACG
Organism: Pseudomonas graminis; assembly: GCF_002093745.1. Taxonomy (GTDB): domain Bacteria; phylum Pseudomonadota; class Gammaproteobacteria; order Pseudomonadales; family Pseudomonadaceae; genus Aquipseudomonas. The sequence continues at coordinate 38,514 of NZ_MTSB01000022.1, read as the reverse complement.
CCGAGCGAACGGCAACGCTCCAGCACCTCGGCCCGGTCGGCATCAAAGTCCGGGAAGTCCAGGTGAGTGTGGGTATCGATCAGCGTCATGCTCATGCCGGGTGAATACGTTGCTTGAAGGCCCGGGCAATCGCGTGGACGCCGGGTTGGTAATCATCCTTTTCGATGGCCGCCAGGGCCAGTTGCAAGGCCTTGTCGGCGATCAGCTGGTGTTGCTGGGCCATTGCGTTCACAGGTAACGGCAGGAAATCCAGCAACTGCGTGTCACCAAAAGTACCAAGGTGCAATGAGGTCGATTGCAGCGTCTGGCTTTGCAACACATCGAACACGCCTTGCAGCAGGACATAAGACGTGGTGATCAGTGCATCGGGGAAATGCCCCTGACGTTGCAGCATCTCGGTCATCAGGCGCTGGCCGCACTGCCGACTGAAGGCCTCGCCATGCTCGACAATCCGGGCTCCGGCAAAACCCTCGAGGGCATCTTCGAAACCGGCTGCGCGCGCCCGGCTGATGCTCAGTTCAGGGCGTGCGCCGATCAGGGCAATGTGCCTTGGCTGGGTCTGCAGCAGGCTTTGAGTCAGTTGCAGGCTGGCATCGTGGTCGTCGCTGACCACCGAGCAGAAAAACTCCGGGTTCATTTCCCGGTCGATGGCGATGACGGGCATGCCTTTGAGTTGCAAATCCCGATAGCTTTCATCGCCCGATGGCAGGCAACTGGCGACCAGCAGGGCATCACAGCGCCGCGCCCGGAACAGTTGCAACAGTTGCAGCTCACTGACCGGGTCATCGTCGGAGCTGGCGATCAGCAATTGATAGCCCAGGCTGCGAGCGCCCTGCTCAAGCAGTTTGGCGATGCGTGCATAGCTGGGGTTTTCCAGATCCGGGAGGATGAAACCCAGGGTTTTGCTGTGTCGGCTGCGCAGACCTGCCGCTTGCGGGTTTGGCCGGAAATCATGCTGCTCGACAACTGCTTTGACACGCTCGACCGTTGCTGGGCTGATGCGTTGTTGTTCGGCCTTGCCGTTGATCACGTAACTGGCCGTCGTGACAGAAACACCTGCCAGACGTGCAATATCGCTCAGTTTCACCCCGGAATTCCTTTAGTTAGGTAAGCGGTTCAGAACATTGGAATTATTTTTGCTGTGGTAATGATCTTTACACCAGACCGTAGGAAATTCCCAACTGCTTCAAGTATTTTGGGATGTCTCCTACAGCGATCGGAGCGGTTGGGCTTCAATGAATCCGCAGAATCGAGTAACGTGCCGTGCAATTATAGATTAAACGATTCAGCACGCCTGTTGTCTGCTGCAATCGAGATGAAAAGGATGTCCGATACGATGTTCGATCGGTGTCACTATCATCCCCCAAGCTGTCGGTCCTATGATCGTCATTAAAACAAGAATCAGGTGGCGCCTTGGCGCTGCACAGGAGTCAAGGCAATGCTCGAACTCACTCTGGAGCAAATATCGATGGCGCAGTCGGCCGTCGATAAGACTGCCGCACTTAAGCTGATTGCCGACCACCTGGTCGCTGATGGTCTGGTAGCCGAAGGCTACCTTACCGGTCTGATGAACCGTGAGCAGCAGGGCTCGACCTTTCTCGGTCAGGGCATCGCCATCCCACACGGTACGCCTGAAACCCGTGACCTGGTGTCCACCACCGGCGTGCGCCTGATGCAATTCCCCGAAGGGGTGGATTGGGGCGACGGGCAGATGGTCTATCTGGCAATCGGTATTGCGGCCAAGTCCGATGAACACTTGCGTCTGCTGCAACTGCTGACCCGAGCGCTGGGTGAAGAAGATCTGGGGCAGGCGCTGCGTGAAGCGCAGACTCCGGAAGACCTGCTCAAGCTGCTACAGGGCGCGCCCCAGGAACTGGCGCTCGACGCACAGATGATCAGCCTCGGTGTATCGGCCGACGATTTCGAAGAGCTGGTCTGGCGTGGCGCACGTCTGCTGCGCAAGGCCGACTGCGTGAGCAATGGCTTTGCTGCCGTGCTGCAGCAGGTCGAGGCGCTGTCGCTGGGTGATGGCCTGTGGTGGTTGCACAGCGAGCAGACCGTCAAGCGTCCTGGTCTTGCCTTCGTGACCCCGGACAAGCCCATCCGTTACCTGGGCCAGCCGCTGACCGGTCTGTTCTGCCTTGCCAGTCTGGGCGAGGCGCATCAGGCGTTGCTTGAGCGTTTGTGCCTGCTGCTGATCGAAGGCCGTGGTCACGAGTTGGGCCATGCCACCAATAGCCGTGTGGTACTGGAAGCGCTGGGCGGTGAATTGCCTGCCGAGTGGCCGACCCGACAGATTCAACTGGCGAACGCCCACGGTCTGCATGCCCGCCCGGCCAAAATCCTGGCGCAACTGGCCAAGGAATTTGACGGCGAAATCCGTATGCGCGTGCTGGAAACCGGCGAAGCTGCTGTGTCTGCAAAGAGCCTGAGCAAGTTGCTCAGCCTCGGTGCGCGCCGTGGCCAGACGCTGGAATTCATCGCCGAACCGTCGATTGCGGCCGATGCGCTGCCGGCACTGATTGCTGCGGTAGAGCAGGGCCTGGGTGAAGAAGTCGAGCCGTTGCCTGCTGTTTCCGAGCCTCAGGCTACGGCGGCCCCCGCTGCCGTCGCCAAACCCGTCAACGCGCCGGCTGCCGGCAGCGTATTGCAGGCTGTGCCGGCTTCGCCGGGCATTGCCATCGGGCCGGCACACGTTCAGGTGCTGCAAACGTTCGATTATCCCCAACAGGGTGAGTCGGTGGCTGCCGAGCGCGAGCGCCTGCACAAGGCAATTGGCGAGGTGCGCGCCGATATCGAACATCTGATCCAGCGCAGCAAGTCCAAGGCCATTCGTGAAATCTTCATCACCCACCAAGAGATGCTTGAAGACCCGGAACTGACCCGCGAAGTCGAACAGCGTCTGAATAACGATGAAAGCGCGGCGGCCGCCTGGGCCAGCGTTATCGAAGCGGCGGCCGTCCAGCAGGAGCAACTGCAGGACGCGTTACTGGCCGAGCGCGCCGCTGACCTGCGTGACGTGGGCCGCCGTGTACTGGCGCAGATCTGTGGTGTCGAAACCGTCGCGGCACCGGACGAGCCTTATATTCTGGTGATGGACGAAGTCGGCCCGTCCGACGTCGCCCGTCTGGATCCGGTGCAGGTTGCCGGCATCCTCACCGCCCGAGGCGGCGCGACGGCGCACAGCGCTATCGTCGCGCGTGCGTTGGGCATTCCCGCACTGGTCGGTGCCGGTGATGAAGTACTGCTGATCAAGCCAGGCACCGTGCTGCTGCTCGACAGCCAGCGCGGACGTCTGACGGTGGCGCCTGACGAAGTCACCTTGCAGCGTGCGGTTCAGGATCGCGATGCCCGTGAAGTGCGCCTCAAGGCCGCTGCCGAGGCCCGTATGGAACCGGCAGTGACTCGCGATGGCCATGCTGTCGAGGTGTTCGCCAACATTGGCGACAGCACCGGCACGCCCGCTGCTGTAGAGCAGGGCGCCGAAGGTGTCGGCCTGTTGCGCACCGAATTGCTGTTCATGGCCCATTCCCAAGCGCCGGATGAAGCCACCCAGGAAGCTGAATATCGTCGGGTACTGACTGATCTGGGCGGACGCCCGCTGGTGGTGCGGACGCTGGATGTGGGCGGCGACAAGCCATTGTCTTACTGGCCTATCGCCAAAGAAGAAAACCCGTTTCTTGGCGTGCGCGGCATCCGTTTGACCCTGCAACGCCCGGACGTCATGGAAAGCCAGCTTCGTGCTCTGCTGCGTTCGGCCGAAAGCGGCCCGTTGCGCATCATGTTCCCGATGATCGGCACCCTTGAAGAATGGCGTCAGGCGCGAGACATGACCGAGCGGCTGCGCAAGGAAATTCCTGTCAGCGATCTGCAACTGGGGATCATGATCGAAGTGCCCTCGGCTGCGCTGATTGCGCCGGTGCTGGCCAAAGAAGTGGATTTCTTCAGCATCGGCACCAATGACCTGACCCAATACACACTGGCCATCGACCGTGGTCACCCGACCCTGTCGGCCCAGGCCGACGGGCTGCACCCTTCGGTGCTGCAACTGATCGACATGACGGTGCGCGCTGCGCACGCCAACGGCAAATGGGTGGGCGTGTGTGGCGAACTGGCTGCCGACCCGCTGGCCGTGCCGGTTCTGGTCGGGCTGGGCGTGGATGAATTGAGTGTGTCGGCGCGCAGCATTGGCGAGGTCAAGGCCTGTGTGCGTGAACTGACCCTGAGCACCGCTCAGCAACTGGCGCAAAATGCGCTGACGGCGGGCAGCGCCGCCGAAGTCCGCGCGCTTGTGGAGGCCTTGTAATGGCGAAGATTCTTACCCTGACCATGAACCCGGCGCTGGACCTGACTGTGCAGTTGGGGCAGTTGGAACTGGGCCAGGTCAACCGCAGCAACGCAATGCTCACCCACGCAGCGGGCAAAGGGCTCAACGTGGCGCAGGTGCTGGCTGACCTCGGCCATGACCTGACCGTTGCCGGTTTTCTGGGCATCGACAACCAGCAAGCGTTCGAAGCGTTGTTCGAGCGTCGTCACTTTGTCGACGAGTTCGTCCGTGTGCCGGGGGAAACCCGCAGCAACATCAAGCTGGCCGAGGGCAGTGGCCGCATCACCGACCTGAATGGCCCTGGCCCGCAGGTCAGCGAAGAGGCGCAGCAAGCGCTGTTCGCCCGCGTCGAGCAGATCGCGGCAGGTTTTGACGTGGTTGTCGTCGCAGGCAGCCTGCCGCGCGGCGTCACGCCGGAGTGGTTGCAAAAGCTGCTGCTGATGCTCAAGGACCTCGGTCTCAAAGTGGCGCTGGACAGCAGCGGCCTGGCCCTGCGTGCCGGTCTGGCGGCAGGTCCGTGGCTGATCAAACCCAATACTGAAGAGTTGGCCGACGCGCTCGACGCGCCGATCATTTCCATCGCCGCTCAGGCCGAGGCCGCTGCTCGTCTGCACGCTCAAGGTATCGAGCATGTGGTGATCTCTCAGGGATCCGAGGGTGTTCACTGGTTCAGTCCGAATGTGGCACTGCACTCATTGCCGCCCAAGGTCACGGTGGCCAGTACCGTTGGGGCTGGCGACTCGCTGCTGGCGGGCATGGTGCATGGTCTGATCGGCGGCCACGATCCGCAAAAGACGCTGCGCACCGCCACCGCGATTGCCGCGATGGCCGTGACCCAGATCGGTTTCGGGATCACCGATGCCGCACAACTCAAACGGCTTGAAGGCGGCGTCACTGTACGCAGCCTTTCAGAACAATAAGAGAGGATCGTCATGAAGTTAGCCATAGTCACGGCCTGCCCGAGCGGCAAGGTCAGCAGCGTACTCAGCGCACGATTACTCGAAGCGGCGGCATTGCGTCAGGGCTGGGAAACCAGCGTTGAAATCATCGACCCCCACAAGGCGGATGCGCAGCTGTCCGCTCAGGATATCGAAGCCGCTGATCTGGTGCTGGTGGTCAACACCGGGCCGGTAGACTTGAGCCGTTTCGTCGGCAAGCGCCTGTTTCAGGACTCGCCGGCTCATGCGTTGCAGGACGTCGACGGTTTCCTGCAGCGTGCTGCGCAGGATGCAAAGGTCCATGTCGCGTCGCAGGCGGTTGCGCCTGACACCGCAGGCAGCGCCGGGGCGAAACCGCGCATCGTGGCAATCACCGCCTGCCCGACCGGTGTCGCACACACGTTCATGGCCGCTGAAGCCATCCAGCAGGCGGCCAAGCGTCTGGATTACGACCTGCAGGTCGAAACCCAAGGCTCGGTCGGGGCGCGCAACCCGCTCAGCCCACAGGCCATCGCCGATGCCGACGTGGTGCTGCTGGCCGCAGACATCGAGGTCAACACCGACCGTTTTGCAGGCAAGAAAATCTATCGCTGTGGCACCGGCATTGCGTTGAAGCAGTCTGAAGCGACGCTGAAGAAAGCCTTGGCGGAAGGGGCGGTGGAGTCCGACTCGACTGCCGCCAAATCGCCTGCCCGGCAAGAGAAGACCGGCGTCTACAAGCACTTGCTGACCGGTGTGTCGTTCATGCTGCCGATGGTGGTGGCGGGCGGTCTGCTGATTGCCCTGTCGTTCGTGTTCGGCATCAATGCGTTCAAGGAGCAGGGCACACTGGCTGCCGCCTTGATGCAGATCGGCGGGGAAGCCGCATTCAAACTGATGGTGCCATTGCTGGCCGGTTACATCGCCTATTCCATCGCTGACCGTCCGGGTCTGGCGCCGGGGATGATTGGCGGTCTGCTGGCGAGTACGCTGGGTGCCGGGTTCATCGGCGGTATCATCGCCGGTTTCCTGGCCGGTTACAGCGCGGCGGCAATCAACCGTTACGCTCGCCTGCCAGCCAGCGTCGAAGCCCTCAAACCGATCCTCATCATCCCGCTGCTGTCGAGCCTGTTCACCGGTCTGGTGATGATCTACGTGGTCGGCAAGCCGGTTGCCGGGATGCTCGAAGCGCTGACTCACTTCCTCGACAGCATGGGCACCACCAACGCCATTCTGTTGGGCGTGGTGCTGGGCGCAATGATGTGCGTCGACCTCGGTGGCCCCATCAACAAGGCGTCCTACGCATTCTCTGTCGGTTTGCTGGCCTCACAGAGCTATGCACCGATGGCCACCGCGATGGCTGCCGGTATGGTGCCGCCGATCGGTATGGGCATCGCCACGATTCTGGCCCGCCGCAAGTTTGCCCAAAGCGAGCGAGAAGCAGGCAAGGCCGCGTTCGTACTGGGGCTGTGCTTTATTTCCGAAGGTGCCATTCCGTTTGCTGCCAAGGACCCGTTGCGGGTCATTCCGGCCAGCGTCGTGGGTGGCGCGCTGACCGGTGCATTGTCGATGTACTTCGGCTGCAAGCTGATGGCACCGCATGGCGGCCTGTTCGTGATGTTGATCCCCAACGCGATCAACCATGCGTTGTTGTACCTGCTGGCGATTGTGATCGGTAGCGTGGTAACCGGCGTGATCTATGCGGTGATCAAACGGCCGGAAGTTGCAGGCATGGACGTGGCGCCCGCAGGCGCCTGATCACAGCCGTGTGAATGCCCTCAGCGCGCCAGCGCGAGGGCAACACCCTGGCCACCCCCGATGCACAGCGTGGCCAAGCCTTTCTTGGCATCACGCCTGATCATTTCGTGCAGCAGCGTCACCAGCACGCGGCAGCCCGACGCGCCGATTGGATGGCCGATGGCGATGGCTCCGCCATTGACGTTCAGCTTTTCCGGGTCCAGCCCCAGTTCCTTGCCCACTGACAGCGCCTGCGCTGCGAAGGCTTCATTGGCTTCGATCAAATCCAGTTCGTCCAGCGTCCAGCCGGCCTTGTCCAGGCAGCGGCGGGTTGCGCTGACCGGGCCGATGCCCATGATCGCCGGGTCGACGCCTGCGTTGGCGTACGCCGCGATATGGGCCAGCACGGGCAGGCCCAGTTGTTCGGCTTTGACCGCGCTCATCAGCATCACCGCAGCAGCCCCGTCGTTGAGCGAAGACGCGTTACCCGCCGTGACCGTGCCATCCTTTTTGAACGCGGGCTTGAGGTTGGCCAGGGTTTGCGCTGTGGTGCCGGCCCGGGGTTGTTCGTCAGTGGCAAAGGACACTGGATCACCCTTGCGCTGAGGAATCAGGATCGGGGTGATTTCATCGACAAAGCGGCCCGACTCGATAGCGGTAATGGCTTTTTGCTGAGAAAGGGCGGCGAAGGCGTCCTGCGCCTCACGGCTGATGCCGTACTTCTGTGCGAGGTTTTCGGCGGTCACGCCCATGTGGTAATCGTTGAACGCATCCCACAGCCCGTCGCTGATCATCGTATCGACCATCGTCGCATGGCCCATGCGCAGACCGGTCCTTGCGCCGGGCATGACGTAGTTGGACAGGCTCATGTTCTCCTGGCCGCCAGCGATGACGATCTCGGCATCGCCGCAGCGAATCGCCTGGGTTGCCAGGTGCAGCGCCTTGAGGCCCGAGCCGCAGACCTTGTTCAGGGTCATGGCAGGTACGGAGAACGGCAGGCCCGCCTTGATGGCGGCCTGCCGTGCCGGATTCTGCCCCGCCCCGGCGGTGAGCACCTGGCCCATGATGACTTCATCGATGTGCGCGCCGTCCACGCCAGTCCGGGCCAGGAGCTGGCGAATGACCGCAGCGCCCAGATCGACGGCAGAAACGGCGGCCAGTGAACCCTGGAAGCTGCCCACGGCGGTGCGGGTGGCGGCAACGATAACGACGTCATGCATGGGGCTGTCCTCATTGTTATTGAAGACTCATGGTGTCACAGATAGGGACACAGATTCCAACCGTGAACCGGTCAGTCACGTTTGGCTGTCAGCCTGAAACGACCGTTCAAACCGCCATGCGACGTTTCGCGCGCTGTGCCGAACCGTCCTGCACGGCCCAGCGCAGCACCGGCGCGGTGGAGTTGACGCCCAGCCGGATCATCCTTCGCTTCAAAGGGCTTTGGGTGACATCGAGCAGGTCGCTGGCCCAGACCGGCAGCAAGTCGATACCGGCGCGCATCATCAACACACCAAAAGGCTTGGCGAGCCAGTTGGGGGCCGGCGCGTCCAGCAGCAGGCGCAATACTTCACGACTGCGACCGTCGCAGACCAGATCGCCCTGAATGCTCGCCAGATAGTCCGCAATGGCCTGCCGGGAGCGTGGCACGTTGCGCGCGCCCAGCCGCTCGGCGACCAACGCGGTTTCGGCGTAATACAGGTCCTGATCCGCCAGCGACAACGCCGGATCGAGGTAGCGCAAATGCGCGGCCAGAAAGCTGCTGACTTCTGCCACATGCACCCAGGTCAGCAAGTCCGGATCGCTGGCCGCATAGGGCCGCCCGTCCGGCGCAGTACCGGTGACGTTCAGGTGAATGGCGCGCACTTTGTCGATCAGCCAGTTGGCGTCCTGTGTGGCGCCATACGTGGTGCCGGACAGAAACTGCCCCGTACGCCGAAGACGGCCGAGCATGTCCTGGCGAAAGTTGGAGTGATCCCAGATACCTGCCAGGGCCAGCGGGTGCAGTGCCTGCAACATCAACGCGCTGATGCCGCCGACCAGCATGCTGGTGAAATCGCCATGCACTTTCCAGCACACAGCCTGCGGGCCAAACAGACCGGGATCGCCCTTGGGGTTCTCCAGATCCAGTTGCCCGAGCGCAAGGCCGGTGAGGCTGATGACTTGAGTTTCGATGCGGGTGCGAATGAATTCCATGTCGGGCTCGTACACGGGAAGGGCGTGGATAAAACCGACTGAAGCTCATGCCAAGCGCGCAGTGCATCACTGTGATGCACACGTCCAACTGACTATCATGTCGACGTTATACACAAATCTGACTGACTATCGTGCCGACGCTCCGCGTCGGCATGCAGTTCTGGATGCTTTGCGTCCTCTTTGTGACGAAGAGCGTCACGAACGGCATTCCCACGCGGAGCGTGGGAACGAAGGTCATGAGCCGGACAAATCAGCCGCGGTGACGGCCGCGGAAGTAGTTGATCAAGCCCTGAGTGGATGCATCGTCAGCCGGTTCTTCGGTGCCGCCGGTCAGGCGCTGATACACCGCCTTGCCCATTTCCTTGCCCAGCTCCACGCCCCATTGGTCAAAGGCGTTGGTGCCCCAGATCACGCTCTGTACGAACACTTTGTGCTCATACATGGCGACCAGCGCGCCAAGGCGACGCGGGCTGATGCGCTCAACCACCAGCGTGTTGCTCGGACGGTTGCCCGGGATGACCTTGTGCGGTGCCAGTTTCTGCACCTCGTCCTCGGTCATGCCTTTTTCGCGCAACTCGGCTTCGGCTTCGCCGCGGGTCTTGCCCATCATCAGGGCCTGGCTCTGCGACAGGCAGTTGGCGTACAGCCACTGGTGGTGGTCGGCAACCGGGTTGAAGCTGACGATCGGCACAATGAAGTCAGCCGGGATCATCTGCGTGCCCTGGTGCAGCAACTGGTGATAAGCATGCTGGCCGTTGGCGCCTACGCCGCCCCAGATCACCGGCCCGGTGTCGGTGGACGTCGGTGTACCGTCCTGGCGTACGCTTTTGCCGTTGGATTCCATGTCCAGTTGCTGCAAATGCTTGGTGATGTTGCGCAGGTAGTGGTCGTACGGCAGGATCGCATGGCTTTGCGCGTTCCAGAAATTGCCGTACCAGACACCCAGCAGCGCCAACAATACCGGCATGTTCTGCTCGAAAGGCGCGCTCTGGAAATGCTGGTCCATGGTGTAGGCACCGGACAGCAGCTCCTTGAAGTTGGACATGCCGATGGCCAGCGCGATAGGCAAGCCGATGGCCGACCACAGCGAATAGCGACCGCCGACCCAGTCCCACATCGGGAAGATGTTTTCTTCGCGGATGCCGAATGCCACCGCCGCCGCATTGTTGCTGGAGACCGCAATGAAGTGGCGATGCAGTTCGACTTCGGAACCGCCTTGCGCCAGATACCAGGCGCGCGCAGCCTGGGCGTTTTTCAGGGTTTCCAGCGTGTTGAAGGATTTGGACGAGACAATAAACAGCGTGGTCTCGGCGCGAATCCTCATCGACAGCTCGTGAAACTCGCTTCCGTCGATGTTCGCCAGGTAGTGGCAACGAACGCCTTTGTGCGCGTAGGCCACCAGCGCTTCGGAGACCAGCTCCGGACCGAGGAACGAGCCACCGATGCCGATGTTGACCACGTCGGTGATCGGCTTCTCGGTGTAACCGCGCCACAGGCCGTCATGAATGCGGCCGACCAGCTCGGTCATCTGGTTGAGGACGCGATGCACGTCCGGCATCACGTCGACGCCGTTGACTTTCAGCTTGTCGCCCACCGGACGGCGCAGCGCGGTGTGGAGCGCCGGGCGGCCTTCGGATGAGTTGACCAGTTCGCCATCGTACTGAGCCTTGATCGCGTCCTTGAGGCCCACTTCACCGGCCAGGTCGACCAGAAGGTCGCGAGTCTCGGTGGTGATCAGGTTTTTGGAGTAATCGAGAAACAGGCCGGCGCTGCTGAGCGTGAACTGGCTGAAGCGCTGCGGATCGGTGTTGAACGCTTCGCGCATGCTGAAGTTCTGCATGGCCTGGCGGTGTTTGCTCAGCGCTTGCCAGGCGGGCAACGCGGTCACATCGGAAGGATTGCGGTAGTACGCCATCGCTGCGGGTTTCCTTTAACGGGTTCGGTCTTTGGATATTTTTAGAGCGAGGTCGCAAGCTCTCATGGGCTATACATCGCAGACTACCCTTCACGTACCGGTTTGTCTGCGCCTCGTCCTACCTGCCCCCGGTACTTTTTCGCACACAAGGAACCGGGGTTTTACTCAAATACTGTCGGTCGTGGTTCAGGCAACCTGTACCGATAGGGCACTGCGGGTGTGGCTTAGTTCATCGACCGGTCAATCCTTTCAGCCTTTGGTCAGGTGCAGATTATCGATGAGGCGGGTCTTGCCCAGAAAGGCGGCGGCCAGAATGACCAGATCGCGATCCTGTGCAGTCGCCGGGCGCAGGCTGCCGGCGTCACGTATTTCCAGGTAATCGATACGAAAGCCGGCGGCTTCCAGTTGCTGCTTCTTGCCCGTCAGCAGCGTGTCGAAATCCTGCTCGCCTGCGCGGATGGCGTCGGCCGTCTTGCAGATGGCCTGATACAGCGCGGGCGCCGTTGCGCGTTGCTCCTCCGACAGATAACCGTTGCGCGATGACAAGGCCAGACCGTCGTCGGCACGAACCGTGGGTTCACCGATGATCTGGATTGGCATGTTCAGGTCACGAACCATTGCCCGAATGACCGCCAGTTGTTGGAAGTCTTTCTCGCCAAAGATCGCCAGATCAGGCTGCACCATGTTGAACAGCTTGCTGACGACCGTCGCGACACCCTCGAAATGGCCGGGGCGGCTGGCACCACACAGGCCCTGTGACAGGTGCGGAACGCTGACCAGCGTCTGGTCGGCCATGCCGTTGGGGTACATCTCTTCGACGCTGGGCGTGAACAGCAGGTTGCAGCCGGACTGGAGCAGTTTTTCCTGATCGGCGGCCAGGGTGCGAGGGTAGGTGGCCAGGTCTTCCTTGGGGCCGAACTGCAGCGGGTTGACGAAGATGGTCGCGACCACGAAGTCTGCGCACTGCGCGGCTCTGGCGACCAGTGTGGCATGGCCGCTGTGCAGGTTGCCCATTGTCGGGGTCAGGGCAATACGCTTGCCTTCGCGGCGTGCCTGCGCAACGGCTGCGCGCAGTTCCAGAACTGTTTTGACTGTGTTCATGCCGAAAACCCGTGTTCGATGGCCGGAAAGCTGACGTCTTTGACGGCGCCCACATATGCCTGAATGGCCGACTGGATATCAGGCTGGCCGATCATGAAGTTTTTCACGAATTTGGGCACGCGCCCGCTGATCGACAGGCCCAGCATGTCGTGCAGCACCAGCACCTGACCGTCGGTGGCGCTGCCTGCGCCAATGCCGATCACCGGGATTTTCACGGCCTGAGTGATTTCGTCAGCCAGCTCGCTCGGCACGCACTCCAGCAGGATCATCGCTGCGCCAGCCTGCTCCAGCGCGATGGCATCGGCGCGCATCTGCCGGGCCTGGGCTTCCAGGCGGCCCTGAACCTTGTAACCGCCCAGCACGTTGACCGATTGCGGGGTCAGCCCCATGTGTGAGCAGACCGGAATCCCGCGCTCTGCCAGCAAGCGGATCGACTCGCCCAGCCAGGCGGCGCCCTCAACCTTGATCATGTGCGCACCGGCCTGCATCAACGTCGTGCTGTTGGTGAAGGTCTGCTCCAGCGTGGCGTTGGCCATGAACGGCAGGTCGGCAAGAATCAGCGCGCCCTGATTGCCCCGTTTCACACAGGCAACGTGATACGCCGTTTCGGCGGTGGTCACGGGCAGGGTGCTGTCGTGCCCTTGCAGGACCATGCCCAGTGAGTCGCCGACCAGCAGCACTTCGACACCTGCCTGGCAGGCCGTGTGGGCAAAGGTTGCGTCGTAACAGGTCAGCATGGTGATTTTCTCACCCTTCTGCTTCATGGCCAGCAGCGACGTAACGGTTATGTTCGGCATGTAAAGTTCTCCATCAGGCGCTGTGAACGCGGGTGCTCAGCGCGTGAGAGTCATCCTGGAAAAGCAGGCACACCGTCGTGTCGCGGTGTTTTGCAATGGCCTGTTTCGCGCCCGTTCGCCAGTGGGGCAGCGGCGGGAGGCCTATCTTCGTGAGGAGGGGACGTTAAGTCAATTGAAGGTGTTACCTGTGTGCCGAACCGGTTACACAGGCGGTGGAACGGTTGGGCTTTACGCTTCGCCGGGCAGGCGTTCGAGCCCCGTGAAAGGGCATTCACTCAGCAACCGTGCCAGCTCGCGCCCGTCGGCGAGAATCAGCCCCGGTGCCAGCTCGGCCAGCGGGTACAGCACGAACGCGCGGGCATGCAGGTGATAATGCGGGACTTTGAGGCGCGGCTCGTCGATCAGTCGGGTGCCGAACAGCAGGATATCGAGGTCAAGGGTGCGAGGCCCCCAGCGCTCGTGGCGTTCACGGCCCTGATCCAGTTCGATGGCCTGCAATGCATCAAGCAGCGCCAACGGTGTCAGCGAGGTGTCCAGTGCCGCGACGGCATTGGTGAAGCGGGGCTGGCCGGGCAGCAGCGAATCGCTGACGTAAAACGAAGAGACGGCAGCCAGCGTGCAATCGCGTAACCGTGCCATTGCGTCGAGGGCGTTGCGCAGTTGCCCGGCCGGGTCAGCGAGGTTGCTGCCCAGCCCGATGTAGGCCCGTTCGGTGGCCAACAGCGGTTCATTCACCGCTTTGTGTCTCGCCACCGCTGCGCTTGCGCTTGGCGCCACTGCTGCGGCGACGCTTGCGCGGTGCAGCGCCTGCGGCTTCGGGTTTGTTGCTCAAGTCGCGAATCATGTCGCGACGTTCACTGTCGTTGCAGTCCTGGTAGTCCGTCCACCACTGGCCCAGACCGTCAGTCTGTTCGCCCGCGCTTTCACGCAGCAGCAGGAAATCGTAACCGGCCCGGAAACGCGAGTTGTCCAGCAACAGGTCGGCACGCTTGCCTGAGCGGCGCGGCAGACGTTCCTGCATGTCCCAGATCTCGCGGATCGGCAACGTGAAACGCTTCGGAATCGCGATGCGTTGGCACTGTTCGATGATCAGTTCGTGAGCGGCGTCCTGCATGGCGGCAATCGGCGGCATGCCACGTTCCTGAGCGCGCAACACCTTGGCAGGCAGCGCAGGCCAGAGTAGGGCGGCAAACAGGAACGCCGGCGTTACCGGTTTGTTCTGTTTGATGCGCAGGTCAGTGTTGATCAAGGCATTGCTGATCAGCGTATGGGTGTATGTCGGGTTGTATTCCAGTGCCTTCGAACTGGCCGGGAACAAAGGCTCGAACAGTTCCAGGTCCACCAGCATTTCAAAGGTGGGTGCCGCGTGGCCCGAGAGGAACAGTTTGAGCACTTCTTCGAACAGGCGCGCCGAAGGAATATCACGCAGCATGGGCGCCAGTGCGCGGATCGGCTGGGCGCTGTGTTTCTCGATGCCGAAATCCAGCTTGGCGGCGAAGCGCACGGCGCGCAGCATGCGCACCGGGTCTTCCTTGTAGCGTTGTTCAGGATCGCCGATCAGGCGGATCAGCCGGTTGCGGATGTCATGAACGCCATTGGCGTAGTCCAGCACACGCTCGCTGACCGGGTCGTAATACAGCGCATTGATCGTGAAGTCGCGACGCTGGGCGTCCTCTTCAAGTGTGCCGTACACGTTGTCACGCAAAATACGCCCGCTTTCGTTGCGCGAAGACTGGTTGCTGTCTTCTTCTTCGTCATCCTGCGGATGGTTGGCGCGGAACGTCGCCACTTCGATGATCTCGCGACCGAAGTGGATATGCACCAGCTTGAACCGGCGGCCGATGATCCGCGCATTGCGGAACTCGGCCCGTACCTGTTCAGGCGTGGCACTGGTGGCGACGTCGAAATCCTTGGGCGTGATATTGAGCATCATGTCACGCACGCAGCCACCGACCAGATAGGCTTGATAGCCGGCATTTTGCAGACGCTCGACAATGTTCACGGCATAACGGCTGAACTGATTGCGCTGCAGCGAATGCTGGCTGCTATTGAGCACTTCAGGCGTGGTGCGCGTATGTTGCTGCGGTTTGCGCAGTGGGGAACGAAATGACTGGAACAACTTCTTCAGCATGGGATGCACTGTTTGAAGGAATATTCGGCCAAAAACGTGGAATGACCGCATGATGGGCGGGGATTCTAGCATTTAGTCGAGGGATGGTGTAGGAAGCTGTTGCGGAAGGGGGAAACTGCGGCCAGCGCATTGGCGCGTAAGCTACTGGGGGAGCCGAAGCTCCCCCAAAGTGTGTGCTCTTTATTATTGTTTTCTGTACGGGCTTCTTGTTTTTGTTGAGTGCCCCTTCACGAGACTGTCGCCTGTGAAGCCTCCCAATCGGGAGTCAAGAGCAAACGGATTGCTTTGGTCGCTGTGTTGCAATGATCATTCGATCCAACCAGTTCAGGCGCTACCTAAGGGTAGTTTTTGTTGTTCTCGGCCTGGTTGCGGGGCAAGCCCCAAATACAACGCCTCTCCAAAAGAATCAGTTAGCTGCGCCTCCGCCGTGTTGTTCTTGTTATGCGTGAGTCGATTCGTGTTGTTTTTATTATGGGTGTCGTACTGCTTGTTGTTCTTCTTGTACTAAGGATATAGCAGAAGCTGTGCCAACTTTTGCGAAGCCCCGTAAACCGGGGCTTTGCGGCACCCTGGCGATTTTTGCAGGCACAAAAAAGCCGGGATTCGTTACCGATAGACCCGGCTTTTGTTACGTGAAGCATTCGAGGTAACAGTTTTCGCAAGGGCTCTGTACCGCGGGTGCCAGAGCCTTGCGTCAAGGTTTACGTCTCGTTGGCCACGCCCTTGCGGCGGGGAATGCCCAGGCGCTGGCGACGTTCCCACAGGCACTTGCGACTCACGCCCAGTTTGCGCGCCAGTTCGGTTTCGGTCATGTGGTCCTGGTGCTCCAGAACGAAGTGCTGGAAGTAGTCTTCAAGCGACAAGTCCTCGGCCGGCTCGTTGCCCGTCGAGCTGGAGGAACCCGGCAGCGGCGCCATTCCCATGTACTCGTCGTCATCCAGGCCGTCCAGTTCGATATCGATGCCCAGCAAATCGGCAGTGATTTCCGGGTTCTCGCAGAGGATTACCGAACGTTCTACGGCGTTTTCCAGTTCACGCACGTTGCCCGGCCAGCTGTAGTGACGGATGGCCTGTTCGGCATCGGGGGCAAATTTCAGGTCGTTGCGGCCGACTTTCGCGCTTTGACGGATCAGGAACGCCCGGGCGATTTCCAGTATGTCGCTGCCGCGCTCGCGCAACGCCGGGAGTTTCAGGGCGATGACGTGCAGGCGATAGAACAGGTCTTCACGAAACTCGCCATTCTTGGCCAGCGTCTTGAGGTCTCGGTGCGTGGCCGCGATCAGGCGAACATCGACTTTTTGCGACTGCACCGAGCCGACACGACGAATTTCACCTTCCTGCAACACGCGTAGCAGCCGGGCCTGGGCTTCCAGAGGCAGTTCGCCGATCTCATCGAGAAACAGCGTGCCGCCATCAGCCGCTTCGACCAGCCCTGCGCGACCTGCGCTGGCACCGGTAAACGCGCCTTTCTCGTGGCCGAACAGTTCTGACTCGATGAGCGATTCGGGGATGGCCGCACAGTTGACGGAAATCATCGGTGCCTTGGCACGGCGTGACAGGTTGTGCAGTGCGCGGGCGACCAGCTCTTTGCCTGTGCCGGATTCGCCTTGAACCAGCACGTTGGAATCGGTCGGCGCCACTTTGCGGATCTTGCTGTAGAGGTCCAGCATCGGCGGGCACGAGCCGATGATGCCGATTTCGCCGTTGTGATTCTGCGCAGGACCTTTTTCGGTATTGCCCGCTTTGGCGATGGCGCTGCGTTCGTCCTGCAGGTTCTTGACGGTCTGGCGATCGCTCAGAATGCGGGATACGGCTTGCAGCATTTCGTCGTGATCGAACGGTTTGGCAATGTAATCCACCGCGCCCATTTTCATCGAGTCGACTGCCGAGCGCAGGCTGGCGTAACTGGTCATGATCAGCACCGGTTTGCCTTCGCCCAGTCTGATCAGTTCAGTGCCCGGTGCGCCTGGCAGGCGCAGGTCGCTGACGATCAGGTCAAACGAGGGAATGCTGAAGCGTTCCTGGGCCTCCTGGACCGAGCCGGCTTCACTGACTTCATACTGGTTGCGTTCAAGCAGGCGACGCAGGGCTGAGCGGATAATCGTTTCGTCTTCGACGATCAAAATATGCGGCATTGATTCAGTTCTCTCGACGGTCTCAGTTCGCGGTGGACGTCGCGTCGACATGGCGTGGCAAGGTCACCCGAATACGGGTACCACGCTGCTGCTCGGGATCGGCCGGGCTGTCGATGGTGATTTGTCCATAATGCTCTTCCACGATGGAATAGACCAGCGCGAGGCCTAGTCCGGTTCCTTCGCCAGGGTCCTTGGTGGTGAAGAACGGCTCGAACAATCTGTCCATGATTGCCTTTGAAATACCACTGCCTTCGTCTTCGACGATGAGGTCTACTGCGTGCTCGGACACTTCGCTTCTGACCCGGACCGCGCTGCCTGCCGGGGAGGCGTCGCGCGCATTGGACAGCAGGTTGATCAGCACCTGTGCCAGCCGTTGCGGATCGCCGACGGCCCAGTGATCGGGGTTGCACAGGTTGTAGAAGTGTACTTCGAAATTACGCCGGTTCAGCGCCAGCAGACCAATAGCATCCTGAGCGACTTCAGCCAGGCACACGGCTTCGTCGCTGTGCTGATGAGCGCCTGCGTGGGCGAAACTCATCAGCGACTGGACAATACGCGATACGCGTTTGGTCTGTTCGAGAATCTGGCTGCTGATTTCTTTCAGTTCGCCATCTTCTTCGCGCTCTTCACGCAGGTTCTGCGCGAGGCAGGCGATGCCGGTGATCGGGTTGCCGATTTCGTGCGCCACACCTGCCGCCAGCCTGCCGATGCTGGCCAGCCGTTCCGAGTGGACCAGTTTGTCTTCGAGCATCTGCGTGTCGGTCAGGTCCTCGACCAGCACCACCAGCCCGCTGTTGCCGGGGGCGAGCGGCTCGTTGATGGCTGCCTTGTGCAGGTTGAGCCAGCGTGTCTGCCCGTCCAGCCCGAGTTTCTGCTTGTGCAAGTGCTCGTCAGGGACGCTGGTGAACCCGGTAAGAAGGCCTTTCCAGGGTTCGGCGATGGTGTCCAGACGCGAACCTACGACACGTTTGGCGACAATTCCGGTCAGTTCTTCCATGGCCCGGTTCCACATCAGAATTTCCTGATCTTCGGCCAGTGAGCAGACCCCCATCGGCAATTCTTGCAGGGTCTGGCGGTGGTAACGGCGCAAGGCGTCAAGTTCGGCGGCCAGCCCGGTCAGGCGTGAGTGGTAGTCCTCAAGTCGGCTCTCAATGAAGTGGATATCTTCGGTGACGTATTTTTCGCTGCCTGATTTATAAGGCAGGAAGGTCTCGACCATGTCCTGAGCAACGCTCGGCCCCATCAGGCCGGACAGGTTGGCTTCTATCCGGTCACGCAAACGGCGCAGCGCATAAGGACGGCGCTCGTCAAACGGCAGGTACAGATCGCGCAGCGCCTGTTCGACTTCTTTTTGTGCCGCTTTTGCGCCCAGAGGCTTGGCCAGCTGTGTGGCAAATTCCTGCGGTGACACGGCGTGCAGTTCACGGCGTTGCGGGCGGCTCACGTTGTCGACGGCGCAGGCTTCGGCAGCGCTGACTTCTTCAGGGCTGGCGTTGGTGAACAGCGAGACCAGGGTGAACAGCAACACGTTGGCCGCGAGCGACGCAATCGCCGCCATGTGCCAACTGGTGTCGTCCATCACGTAGATCATATTCAGCCACGGAATATAGACGCCTTGCAGGTTGCCGATCAGCGGCAACAGCATGCTCACCACCCAGACGGCGATACCGGCCAGCAGCCCGGCGATGAACCCGCGCCGGTTGGCCGTTGGCCAATACAACACCGACAGCACGCCCGGCAAGAATTGCAGGGTCGCCACGAAGGCGACGATGCCCAGATTGGCGAGATCCTGCTGGGCACCCAGCATCAGGTAGAAGCCGTAACCCAAGGCGATGATCGCCACGATCAGCCCGCGCCGGGTCCACTTCAGCCAGCGATAGATGTTGCCTTCAGCGGGAGGCTGATAAAGCGGCAGTACCAGATGGTTGAGTGCCATGCCGGACAGCGCCAGCGTGGTGACGATGATCAGCCCGCTGGCTGCCGACAGGCCGCCGATGTAGGCGAGCAGGGCCAGTGACTTGCTGTTGGCAGCGATGCCGATGCCCAGCGTGAAATATTCCGGGCTGGTCGTCGCGCCCAGCTTGAGTCCCGCCCAGAGGATCAGCGGCACGGCCAGGCTGATCAGGAGCAGAAACAGCGGCAACCCCCAACTGGCGCTGACCAGCGAGCGCGGGTTGAGGTTTTCCGTGAAGGTCATGTGATACATGTGCGGCATGACGATGGCCGACGCAAAAAACACCAGCAGCAGCGTGCGCCACGGGCCTTCCTGTAACGGCGTGTGCAATGAGGCGAGGGCGGTCTGGTTCTGCAACAGCCACAGTTCAAGCTGTTGCGGGCCGTCAAACACGCCGTACAACGCGTACAGCCCGACACCGCCCAGGGCGATCAGCTTGATCAGCGATTCAAAGGCGATGGCGAACACCAGCCCTTCGTGTTTCTCACGGGTTGCGATGTGCCGCGAGCCGAAGAAAATCGTGAACAGGGTGATCAGTGCGCAGAACGCCAGAGCCACCCGGTCCTGCACCGGTTCGCGGGTCAGAATGCCGATGGAGTCGGCGACGGCCTGAATCTGCAAGGCCAGCAACGGCAGGACACCAATGAGCATGAATACCGTGGTCAG
This sequence comes from Pseudomonas graminis, assembly GCF_002093745.1. Lineage (GTDB taxonomy): Bacteria > Pseudomonadota > Gammaproteobacteria > Pseudomonadales > Pseudomonadaceae > Aquipseudomonas. The sequence goes on along the minus strand of NZ_MTSB01000022.1, from coordinate 18,641 downwards.
CGCGCCCGCCCAGGTGCTGCGAAAGCGGAAGGCGAACAGGTCGGCCAGCGATGACAACTGGTAGGTGCGGGTAATCTTGAGGATCGGGTAAAGCAGTACCGGCGCCAGCAGAAAGGCCCCGGAAACGCCGAGGTAGCTGGACAGAAAACCGTAGCCGTATTGATACGCCAGACCGACCGTGCCGTAAAACGCCCACGCGCTGGCGTACACGCCCAGTGACAAGGTGTACGTCAGGGGGTGACGAATGATCCAGCGCGGCACCAGCCCGCGCTCGCTGATCCAGGCCACGCCGAACAGCAGCAGCAGATAGGCGGCGCTGACCAGCAGCATCTGCGTCAGGCTAAAGCTCATCGGCATCTCGCTGGCTCTGGAGAATGAACGTCACCACGATCAGGATCAGCCACAGCATGTAGGGCCGATACCACGCGCCGGTTGCATCGATCCACCAGTCCATGATGGCCGGGGAGAACAGATAGATGCCTACCACCAGAAGTAAAACCAACCGGTATATGTACATCTGGTCTCCCTGCGCTGGTAGATGAGGAGCGGCATGTTAACGGATGCCGGATAACCTGCAAGTATCCTTGCGTCGCCGTTTTCGGCGACCGCTCTGGATCAGTCTATACGGGCTTCTTCGAGCGTTCGCAGTCTGGGTATGAGGTCGGGGTTCCAGTGGCGGATACCCCAGGCCAGAATTTCCTGCGCGTTGCCCTCGACCCTGTGCGCATCGACCGGTTGCCCGAGTGCCTTCAGCGCTCGCAGCAACAGCGGTGTCGCCTGATCCGCCGGTAAGGGGGGCGAGCGATAGGATTTGCCAAGCTTGTGGCCATCCGGCTGGGTGATCAGCGGTACGTGCAGGTATCGTGGCTGAGGCAGGCCCAGCAGTTCCTGCAAGTACAACTGGCGCGGTGTGGAGTCCAGCAGATCGGCGCCACGCACAATATCGGTGACGCCTTGCCAGGCATCATCAATGACCACGGCAAGCTGGTAGGCGTAAAGCCCGTCACGCCTGCGGATCACAAAGTCACCGCTTTCGCGGCCCAGGTGCATTTTGAAAGTACCCTGAACCCGGTCTTCGAAGCGATATTCCAGCTCCGGCACGCGAATGCGGATTGCTGCATTGTCTGGCGCGTGGCCGGCATTGCGGCAGAAACCCGGGTAGACACCCTGAAATTCTTCAAGCTGTTTGCGCGAGCAGGTGCAGGCATAGGCAAGGCCGTGATTGAACCAACGCTGAAGAATCTCGGCGTAGGCATCATGCCGCTCGCTCTGCCGGACCATCTCGCCGTCCCATTCAAAGCCGTAGCGTTCGAGTGTTTCAAGAATCGCCACTTGTGCGCCAGCCACCTCGCGCGGCGGGTCGAGGTCTTCCATGCGTAACAGCCACTGACCGCCCACCGCACGTGCATCCAGATAAGACGCCAGCGCTGCGACCAGCGAGCCAAAATGCAGATAACCACTGGGAGTCGGCGCAAAGCGCCCGATATAGGCCGGTTTTTTCATTGGCGGGATGTTACGGGCGGCGGGCTTGGGCGAGCAAGCGAAACGCGGCGGGTCGCCACGTTATGCTGCAACACAACGCCATGCCTTGTGCGTCGTCACTGCCTATAAAAAAAGCGCCTTTCTGTCGCGATGGCACTGACGACGCAGAGTGCGACGTAAGTGACGGCTGAGTCCTGGCGCTGATCCGGGGGATGCGAGGCAGGACGCCGAGCAAGCCGCACCGGGCCAAGGATGGCCCGTTGCGGCGACCCCCGGATCAGTGACAGGGCGAAGGAACCCGACGAAGTCGGGCCGGAAACGGAGCCAGGGGCTTTGCCTACTTTGGCCCCATCAAAGTAGGTCGCCGAGGGGCGAAAAGGTGACTCAAGTCGAGCCTGAATCTCAGGCATCCCAAGCTCAAGACCGGACGCGGAGCGTCCAGAACTGCATGCGACGCAGAGCGTCGGCACGATAATCCAGGCTGAGCGAGCATAAAAAAAGACGCCGAAGCGTCTTTTTGGGTTCAAGGCGGCCTCAGGTCATTTACCGACCTGTTTTTCCTTGATTTCAGCAAGGGTCTTGCAATCAACGCACAAGTCAGCCGTTGGCCGAGCCTCAAGACGGCGAATACCGATCTCGACGCCGCAGGATTCGCACCAGCCGTATTCTTCGTCCTTGATCAATTGCAGCGTCTTGTCGATCTTCTTGATCAGCTTGCGCTCGCGGTCACGGGCACGGAGTTCAAGGCTGAATTCTTCTTCCTGGCTGGCACGGTCGGCCGGATCAGGGAAATTGGCAGCTTCGTCCTTCATGTGATCCACCGTTCGGTCGACCTCTTGCATCAAGTCCTGCTTCCACTTGTTCAGGATCTTGGTGAAGTGCGCGCTCATGGGCTCGCTCATGTACTCTTCGCCCTTTGTCGCTACATAGGGTTCAAAGCCGCCGATTAGATGGTTCTGTTGCTTTTCTGGGGTGGGCATGTATGGACCGCCTCTCACTCTTCTAATCAATTGCGCAGGATTGTTCCATCACCGACACCCGTCGGCCCTGCAGCTGCAAGCGGGCGAACTTACCAGATCAAATCGGAGTGCGCTACTCCCGGTTGTCGAGCATGATGGCGCAATGCGCTAGCAACGATGGCCATTGCCAAACAGCCCCGCACTTAAATGAACTCTGGTTGCATCGCACCGTCGTATTTTTCTTTTGTCCTGCATCCGCCCGCTAGCACAGGCAGGCCTTTGAACGCATGCTGGCCCGGCGGTCGGGTAGAATCATGCCTCGCTGTCATGACAATCATATTTTGCTCTCGCTTCACTATAAGGAACACCCATGGCCCAGCCTTACAGTGCGCGCAGTCGCGCCATCGAACCCTTTCATGTGATGGCGCTGCTGGCGCGTGCCAATGAGTTGCAGGCGGCAGGCCGTGATGTCATTCACCTCGAAATCGGCGAGCCGGATTTCACGACCGCAGAGCCCATCATCCAGGCAGGCCAGGCGGCCCTGGCGGACGGCAAGACCCGTTACACCGCCGCGCGCGGCCTGCCCCAGCTGCGCGAAGCCATTGCCGGGTTCTACGCCCAGCGCTATGGGCTCGACATCGATCCGCAGCGAATTCTGGTCACGCCGGGTGGTTCAGGCGCCTTGTTGTTGACCAGCAGCCTGCTGGTCGATCCGGGCAAGCACTGGTTGCTGGCTGATCCGGGATACCCGTGCAATCGGCATTTTTTGCGGTTGATCGAAGGCGAGGCACAGTTGGTGCCGGTCGGTCCGCAAGAGCGCTATCAATTGACGCCCGAACTGGTCGCGAAGCACTGGAATGAACACAGCGTTGGTGCGTTGGTGGCATCGCCCGCCAATCCCACCGGTACGCTCTTGAATCGTGACGAGTTGGCCGCCTTGTCTCATGCGCTGAAAGCACGCGACGGCCACCTTGTCGTGGACGAGATCTATCACGGCCTGACGTATGGCGTTGACGCGAGCAGCGTGCTGGAAGTGGATAACGACGCGTTCGTGCTAAATAGCTTTTCAAAATATTTCGGTATGACGGGGTGGCGGTTGGGATGGCTGGTTGCGCCGCCAGAGGCGGTGGGTGATCTGGAGAAACTGGCGCAGAACCTCTACATCAGCGCCCCAAGCATGGCGCAGTATGCAGCGCTGGCCTGCTTTGAACCGCAGACGCTGGCTATTCTGGAGCAGCGGCGTGCCGAGTTCGGTCGGCGTCGGGACTTTCTGCTGCCTGCCTTGCGGGAAATGGGGTTCAGTATCGCTGTCGAGCCGGAAGGGGCTTTTTATCTGTACGCCGATATTTCCGCGTTTGGAGGCGATGCCTTTTCATTCTGCCGGCATTTTCTGGAAACCGAGCACGTAGCCTTCACGCCAGGCCTGGACTTCGGGCGCTTCAAGGCAGGCCATCACGTACGTTTTGCCTACACGCAAAGCTTGCCGCGCCTGGAACAGGCGGTCGAGCGAATTGCCCGCGGTCTGCGCAGCTGGAGTCTCTGATGCGCTTTTCGCCTGAGCTTGAACAGGGGCGTCTGCGACTTCGCTACAAGCGGTTTCTGGCGGACATCGAAACCGACAACGGAGAGCTGTTGACCATCCATTGCCCGAACACGGGGTCGATGCTCAACTGCATGGTGCCTGGCGGGCGAGTGTGGTTCAGCCGCTCCAACGACCCGAAGCGCAAACTGCCGGGCACGTGGGAAATCACGGAAACGCCGCAGGGACGCTTCGCCTGTATCAACACCGGGCGAGCCAACACGCTGGTTGAAGAGGCATTGCGCGCCGGAGTGATCCGCGAACTGGAGGGTTTCACGGCGCTCAAGCGCGAAGTCGCCTACGGTCAGGAAAAAAGTCGTGTGGACTTCCGGCTTGAATACCCGGATGGCTATTTGTATCTGGAAGTGAAGAGCGTCACGTTGGGATTCGACGGTTCGGCAGTGGCGGCTTTTCCCGATGCCGTTACCCAACGCGGTGCGCGACACCTGCGCGAGCTGGCTGCGCTGGCGCGTGAAGGCGTTCGTGCGGTGTTGCTGTACTGCGTCAATCTCACCGGTATCGAGGCAGTGCGCCCGGCCAAAGAGATCGACCCTGCTTACGCGGCCGCGTTACGGGAAGCGGTCGATGCCGGTGTTCAGGTGCTGGCCTACGGGGTGCATCTGACCCCGGAAGAAGTGTTCATCGACCGCCGCCTCGAGGTGCATTGGCCGGATTGAGGCATTCATGTCGCCTGTGGCTCAGTGATCTTCATCTGCTGAAGGCAGTGATATCCATATCCCATGCCTGTCCTCATGGCATTTCAGTGCGTTCAGTGACTGACCTTCACAAGGCCCCGATACGCACTCGCCATTCTCGATCAAAAAAAGCGCACCGTGGGTGGCGCACTGGATCAGGCTGGCACTGCTGTCCAGAAACTGATCCGGTTGCCATTCCAGTGGGATACCGCGATGCGGGCAGCGGTTTTCATAGATGAACACCTTGCCCTGACGACGGACCGCCAGCAGCGAGTGCGCGCCTGACTCGAAACCCCTGCTCTGGGCTTCCGGCAACTGCGACGAGGGGCAAAGGAATATCAAGACGCCTCCAGAGAGCGATGGTCGGGCCGGGACTCGGCCGGAGCAGTTTGACAGACTCTTCGGGCTGTCGCTTTTGCGGACACAGGTTACGTCGGATTCTTCCTGTGTTTGTGTAGGTCTTGTCTCGCAGCGTGCCGTCAGCGTCCGTTGGCCCGCGAGGCCGTATACCGTTCTGCAAACCGCTACAGAACGGGAAGACCATGAAAGAGCTAACTGCAGATGAGGAGCGGCTGGCGCGCCAGGCGATAGGATTGCTGGAGTTGTTTGCCCTCAATACCGATGACACTGAGCAGCGTATTGTCGGCATTTGCCAGCGGGCGTGGACGCCCGTCGGGCCGGTCGCTGCCGTTTGTGTCCAGCCTCGCTTTGTGTGCCTGGCACGCACCACGCTGGATCGGATGCTGGCGAGGAACATCAAGGTGGTTGCCACCGTCAATTTTCCTCACGGCGGCAGCAATATCGCGTCGGTGCTTTCCGAAGTTCGTGCGTCTCTGATGTCCGGGGCGGATGAAATTGACGTCGTTTACCCCTTTCGCGCGCTGCTGGGCGGAGATCGACAGGCCGGTATCGAGCTGTTGGCGGCGTGCGTATCGCTCTGCGGCAAACAGTCTGCGTTGACGGCCACGCTCGAAACCGGCGATCTGCGCGATTCGCAGATAATCCTCGACGCTTGTCGCGATGCGATCGAGGCCGGTGCAGACTTTATCAAGACCAGTACTGGCAAGGCGGTTGCGCACGTGACGCCTCAGGCTGCGCGGATCATGCTGGGGGCGATTGCCGATGTTGGCGGGCAGGCAGGGTTCAAGGTTGCAGGTGGAATTCGCACGTTTGAAGAAGTGCGGTCTTACATGGCGCTTGCCCGTGCCCGGTTTGGTCCGCACTGGGTCAATGCAGGACGCGTGCGGTTGGGGGGCTCCAGCTTGCTGGACGATCTGCTGGCGAGACTGGGCCTGGTCGAGATGGGGCACAGAGGCTTTTGAAGCCTTTACGTTGTTCTACTGTTTTGCGGGCAAAAAAAAGACCCGGCAAAAAGCCGGGTCAAAAACCGTGATTAGCCTGATGAGGAGATAATCCGAAAGTCCGAACCAAGGTCTTTCAGGCTACCGGCCAGTCTCGCGACTGGATGTGATAATCATAACGATTCTCATTTGTAAGTCAACGTTTCTTTTGCCCGGGTCTTGATCGGGCTGCAACGTCAATCGGTTCAGCGGGTGCGATAGCGCAAGCGCGTGCCGAAGTTGACCGACATCAGAATCTCGTCAGCCGAAAGTTCTGCGGGGAAAAATACACCCGATATCTGCGCATGGGCGATGCTCGCACCTTCCAGCGGCGTGTTGCGCAAATCCAGGCCGCGCAGGTCGGCGGACCGGAAATAGGCGTCGGTGAAATCGATGCCTGTGGTATCCAGCAAACGCAGGTCCAGCCCCCGGAAATCGCCTCCGACCATATCGATGGTGCCGGTTCGTGGTTTCTCCTGATTGAAACCTTCGACATCATCCTTGCGCAGCAGCATGTAAAGCGGTGAGTCAATGTGTTTGGGCTGGCTCATGACGGCCTCGTGATTGCGTTGGAATTGTGGCGCCATTATATCGCCACCATTGTGAGGCCGTGAAGCGCTACCCGCTCAACGGCCATGCATTGGTTTTAAAGGCCTGGCAGGCGCTGGCGAAGATTGTCGATCAGGTTGTCCATGTCACTGCTGACGTTGGTCGCCACCTTCTTGCTGTGCAGGATTTCGTCTGCGCCCAGTGGTTCGCGATTGGCCTGTTGAGCCTCGATGACCTCCAGTGTTGCGTCGGAAGGGTCGTTGTTCTGTGCCTGCCGCTGCGCGAGCCAGCCGGCGATCACGGCCTTTGGTGCTTCGCAATCAAGGATCAGAAACGGAACGCCGGTGTTTTCAGCTATTTTTGCTGCCGCGTCGCGTTGGTCGTGCTTGAGGTAAGTGGCGTCGATTACGACCGAGAAACCGGCGCGCAAGGTCTTGCCGGCCAGTTCGTGCAGGCGGGCATAGGTTTCGATGTTGGCCTGGCTGCCATAGATATCCTGATCGCGCCCGGCGAACAGGCGCTTGCGCTCGATATCTGAACGCAGACGGACGGCGCCCAGTGACTCCACCAGACGCAGGGCAACGTGGCTCTTGCCGACAGCAGATACGCCGTGGGTGATCGCCAGAAACGGTGAAGGAATGGCGCTGTAACTTTCGGCCAGATTGGCATAGTTGCGGTACTGGCGCAGCGTGGCGGCGCGCTGCAGACCATCGGCGTCGGGTGCCTGGCTGAACAGCGCCACCTTGGCGCGGACCATCGCGCGGTAGGCTTTGTAGAAATTCAACAGTTCCAGGCCGTCATAGTCGCCGGTGACTTCCAGGTATTGACTGATGAGGCGTCGGGACAGCGATTTAAGCCCCCGGTCTTCAAGGTCCATCGCCAGGAAGCCGATGTCGGCATAGACGTCCGTCTTGCGAAACGGCTCATTGAATTCGATGCAGTCGAACAACACGACGTTGCCGTCGATCACGGTGGCGTTTCCCAAATGGATATCACCGTGGCATTCGCGGATGAACCCGTCTGCCTTGCGTTGAGCCAGCAAGGGGTTGAGTCGGGCAAAGCTCGATTCGGCCCAGGCCTGCAAGGCATCAAGCTGAGCCAGGTCGGACTTTTCACTGATCAGCGGACGAATCTGCTCAAAGTTTTGTATGACTGGCGCCATGACGCTGTCAGGTGAACCAAGCTCGCTTTCGCTGGTTACGCGCGGCGAGTCGAGGTGGAATGCGGCAATCTGGCCTGCCAGTTCGTCGATGTGGGCAGTGGTCAACTCGCCATTGGCCTGCAGCGTGCTGAGCAAGCCGTCCTGCGAAAACTGGCGCATCTTGAGCGCGTATTCGATGACTTCGCCATCACCGCCCAATTGCGGCGCCTCGGCCGAACCGGTAATCGGCAGGACGTCGATATACAGATCGTCGGTGGTGCGCCGGTTCAGGCGCAGCTCTTCGTGGCAGAAATGTTCGCGCAGGGCCAGTGTGGTGAAATCCAGGAAGCCGAAGTTCATCGGCTTTTTGATTTTGTAAGCGTAAGGACCCGTCAGCAGAACCCACGAAATGTGTGTTTCGATGACCTGGAAGTTTTCCACCGGATGGGGGAAAAGGGCAGGGTTCTGCAGTGCTGCAATCAAAGACTGGCTCACGAGCGATCCTTCAGGAATGTGTACAAAATGTAAGTACTGGATGCCGCTATTATGGCCGCTTGGCGCCGGGCTGCAAACCGGCTGCTCGGGCGTCTGTCGATCCTCGGTAAAGTGCGTATAATCCGCGCCCATGACTCGATCCCGCACCTCTCGTTCCTCAAAAAAACAACCTCCCCGCAGCCTTAACAAATGGCTGGGCTGGGCGTTGAAGCTTGGTATTGTCGGCCTGGTTCTGCTGGGCGGTCTGGCTATTTATCTCGATGCTATCGTTCAGGAGAAGTTTTCCGGCAAGCGCTGGACGATTCCTGCAAAGGTCTATGCCCGGCCGCTGGAGCTGTTCGTCGGGCAAAAGCTCAGCCGCGATGATTTTCTTATCGAACTGGATGCATTGGGCTATCGCCGTGAGAGCGTGGCCAATGGTCCGGGCGCTGCGGCAGTCAACGGCAATACGGTTGATCTCAACACCCGAGGTTTCCAGTTCTACGAAGGCACCGACGCCGCGCAGCAGGTGCGCGTACGGTTTTCCGGCGATTATGTGGCCGACCTGTCTTCAGGCAACGGCGCAAAACTGGCCGTGGCACGGCTCGAGCCGCTGCTGATCGGCGGTCTGTACCCGAAGAACCTCGAAGACCGGATCCTGATCAAGCTCGATCAGGCACCGCCGTATCTGCTCGACGGGCTGGTGGCGGTCGAGGATCGTGATTTCTATCACCACTTCGGCGTGTCTCCCAAGTCCATTGCCCGGGCGATGTGGGTCAATACCTCGCAAGGGCAGATGCGTCAGGGCGGCAGTACGCTGACCCAGCAGTTGGTCAAGAACTTCTACCTGACCAACGAGCGCAGCCTGACCCGCAAGCTGACCGAAGCCATGATGGCCATCTTGCTGGAGATTCATTACAGCAAGCAGGAAATTCTTGAGGCTTACCTCAATGAGGTGTTCGTCGGTCAGGATGGTCAGCGTGCCGTTCACGGCTTCGGTCTGGCCAGCCAGTATTTCTTCAGTCAGCCGCTGTCCGAGCTGAAAATCCATCAGGTGGCGATGCTGGTCGGTCTGGTCAAAGGGCCATCCTTCTATAACCCGCGTCGCAACCCTGAGCGTGCGCTGGAGCGACGTAATCTGGTGCTCGACTTGTTCGAACAGCAAGGTGTCGCCACGCCGGAAGTCGTTGCGGCAGCCAAAAAGATGCCGCTGGGCGTGACCAAGACCGGCACGCTCGCCGACAGCTCGTTCCCGGCTTTTCTGGACCTGGTCAAGCGTCAGTTGCGCGAAGACTATCGCGACGAAGACTTGACCGAGGAGGGGCTGCGTATCTTCACCAGCTTCGATCCGATCCTGCAGATGAAGTCCCAGGCAGCGATGGACGACACGTTCAAAAAGCTCGCCGGGCGCAAGGGCGTTGATGAGGTCGAAGCGGGCATGGTCGTCACCAACCCGGAGACCGGCGAAGTGCAGGCTCTGATCGGCGGCCGCGAGGCAGGTTTCTCAGGCTTCAATCGTGCTATCGATGCGGTACGCCCGATTGGCTCGCTGGTCAAACCGGCGATCTACCTGACGGCACTGGAGCGTCCGAGCCAGTACACGCTGACCAGCTGGATCGCCGACGAGCTTTTCCAGGTCAAAGGCGCAGACGGTCAGGTCTGGAAACCGCAGAACTACGATCACAAGTCCCACGGCAATATCTTCCTGTATCAGGGGCTGGCGCACTCCTACAACCTGTCGACCGCCAAACTGGGCCTGGAGCTGGGCATTCCGACGGTCTTCAAGACATTGGCCAAACTGGGCGTGACACGTGAGTGGCCTGCTTATCCGTCGATGTTGCTGGGCGCGGGTGGCTTGAGTCCGATGGAAGTCGCCACCATGTATCAGACCATCGCCAGCGGCGGGTTCAATACGCCGATGCGCGGTATCCGCAGCGTATTGACTGCCGAAGGCGAACCGCTCAAGCGTTATCCGTTCAAGATCGAGCAACGCTTCGATCCGGGTGCCATTTACCTGGTGCAGAATGCGATGCAGCGCGTGATGCGCGAAGGGACGGGCAAATCTGTTTACAACGTGTTGCCGAGCTCGTTGAACCTGGCCGGCAAGACCGGGACCAGTAATGATTCTCGCGACAGCTGGTTTGCCGGTTTCAGCCAGGATCTGCTGGCAGTGGTGTGGATGGGCCGTGACGATAACGGTAAAACCCCGTTTACCGGCGCGACCGGTGCCTTGCAGGTCTGGACCAGCTTCATGCGTAAAGCCAATCCGTTGCCGCTCGACATGGCGATGCCGGACAACGTGGTTCAGGCGTGGGTTGATTCGCAGACGGGGCAGGGTTCGGATGCCAGCTGCCCGAATGCAGTGCAGATGCCGTATATTCGCGGCAGTGAACCCCAGCCGGGCGCAACATGCGGCGGCGCTCCAGCACCGGCCACTGAGGTGATGGACTGGGTCAAAGGTTGGTTGAACTAGGCAATCGAGGTTTTTAAGTGAATAAATGGTGGATTCCGGCTTTAACGACACTGGCCTTGCTGAACGGCTGCGCCAGTGTGGAACGTGGCTCGATTCCGGTCGTGGACTCGAGTTCCAAGGTGTCCAACGGTGAGCGGGTGGCCGCTTCGCGCAATGGCGCCAACCGGGCCAACACTGCTCCGGTCCAACAGCAACCTCAAGCCGTGCCGCAGGACTCGGGTGTCGTGGTGATGGTGCCGGGTGCCGGTGGTGCGGGCGCAGGAGAGAGTTTCTCTGCCCCGGCCAGTCAGGCGCCTTTCAGTGTCAATACGCCTCCTGCCGATGCCGCTCCGGTCAATCAGGCACCGGTCAGCCCGGCTCCGGCGAATAACAGCTACAGCATGCCGGCTGCTTCCGCACCGACGGGTATCCCGTCCAGTGGTGGTGGCCTGTCCGAGGACGAGCAGCTTGATGGCCCCGTACTGGCCTTGCTCACGACGGCACAGCAGCAACAGGGCAGTGGCGATCTCAACGGCGCCTCTTCCAGCCTTGAGCGCGCCCAGCGTGTGGCGCCGCGCGAGCCTCAAGTGCTTTATCGACTGGCGCAGGTGCGTCTGGCTCAGGGCGATGCCGCTCAGGCCGAGCAACTGGCGCGTCGCGGCCTGACGTACGCCAATGGCCGTGCCAGCCTTCAAGCCAGTCTGTGGGGGTTGATTGCCCAGTCGCGCGAGAAACAGGGTGATGCGGCCGGTGCTGCTCTGGCCCGCCAGAAGGCGCGCTAATGGACCAGCGCTTGCCTGAAGTTGCCGAACAGTTGCTGTTGATCGAGCGTGAGTTGCGTGCGCTGGGCTGGTGGGATGCCACACCGCCTAGCGAACAGGCGCTCGCCAGCCAGGAGCCGTTCAGCGTCGATACCCTTGAGTTTGCCCAGTGGCTGCAATGGATCTTCCTGCCACGCATGAAGATCATTCTCGAGAACGACCTGCCGCTGCCCAATGCGTCCGGCATTCTTGAAATGGCCGAGATGGTCTATGCCGGTCGCCAGGGTGAGGCCCGATTGCTGCAACAGCATCTGGCACGATTCGATCAACTGATCACAGCGGCACGTTGATCGAGCCTTCTAGCGACAGAATTCGCTGATGGCCTTTTCGGTTTCCTCAATGCGCGTCTTGCGGTTTTCATCCGTCAGGCGCCTTGACTCCCCACCCACTTGCTCGCGCACTCGCGGATTGTTCTGCAACTGCGCGAGATTGGTGCGCAGGGTTTCGCAGTTCTGCGCCCGCTGGGCTTCCTGAGCCTTCACCTGGGTTTTGACTTTCTGGTCAATCGCACGTTGCTGTGCAGCACCGTCGTCTGAAGGCTTGTCGGGCGCGGCTGCAGGCGGTGGTGTCTGTACGTTGATTTCCTGCACTTGCTGGCCGGTCGGCGGCTGGGCGTCGAAGTGTGTCACGCCCTGAGCATCGACCCACTTATAGATTGAAGCGGCGTGACTGGTCGTGCTGATGGCCAGTGCGGCGGCGAGAATCATCCAATGCATGTCGGGTCCTTGAGAGGTCTGTGCAGGCAGAAAACTACCATAACGGTGCATTTCAGTCCGAAACGGTGCGAATTCATGGACACGCCGTCAAGAAAGCGCACGGATGACTTGACTTGAAGGGGGGGAATCACAACAATCCAAAGTTCGCTGTAGAAGGACTGCCAGAAGCAGACCCTCTCGGTAGATCATGAGGCGCACATCCGCGCCGACCTGTAACACCCGCAACGCGTTACCTCGCGCTGGGTGGGAATGTTCCGCAACACTCAGGGACATCCCAATACTTGCTCAGTCAGTGCTGACGTAGTCGGCGACCACCGTCGCTCATGCTCTGCTGGCAGTAAACCTATTAAGACCCGTCCCGGAGTGGGCGGTATTCTGGCGTTTTAGAGGTGAACAACGTGGAGCTTTTATCTGGCGCTGAAATGGTCGTCCGCTTTTTGCGTGACGAAGGCGTTGAGCATATCTATGGGTACCCGGGTGGTGCCCTCCTGCATGTCTACGATGCCCTGTTCAAAGAACCGGCTGTGAGCCATATCCTTGTTCGCCACGAGCAGGCTGCCACGCACATGGCTGATGGCTATGCGCGCGCCACCGGCAAGGCGGGCGTGGTACTGGTGACCTCGGGTCCTGGCGCCACCAACGCCATTACCGGTATCGCGACGGCGTACATGGACTCCATTCCGATGGTGGTGCTGTCCGGTCAGGTGCCGAGCACGCTGGTCGGCACCGACGCGTTCCAGGAGACCGACATGATCGGTATCTCCCGGCCGATCGTGAAGCACAGCTTCATGATCAAGCACCCGTCGGAAATTCCGGAAATCCTGAAGAAGGCGTTCTACCTGGCCCAGTCAGGTCGTCCCGGCCCAGTGGTCGTTGATATTCCGAAAGACATGACCAACCCGGCTGAAAAGTTCGAATACGTCTTTCCGAAAAAAGCCAAGCTGCGCTCCTACAGCCCTGCGGTCCGTGGCCATTCCGGCCAGATCCGCAAGGCCGTCGAAATGCTGCTGGCTGCCAAGCGTCCGATCATCTACGCCGGTGGCGGGGTGATTCTGGGCAATGCTTCGGCGCAATTGACCGAGCTGGCCCAGTTGCTCAATGCACCTGTTACCAACACCCTGATGGGGCTGGGTTGCTATCCGGGCACTGACCGCCAGTTCGTCGGCATGCTCGGGATGCACGGCAGCTACACCGCCAACCTCGCGATGCACCACACGGATGTGATTCTGGCCGTCGGCGCGCGATTCGATGATCGGGTTATCAATGGCGCGAGCAAGTTCTGCCCGAACGCCAAGATCATCCACATCGATATCGACCCGGCGTCGATCTCCAAGACTATCAAGGCTGACGTGCCTATCGTCGGTCCGGTTGAAAGCGTGTTGACCGAAATGGTTGCCACCCTGAAGGAAATCGGCGAAACGCCTGACAAGGCATCGGTCGAAGCTTGGTGGAAGCAGATTGACGAATGGCGCGGGACGGGCGATCTGTTCCCGTACAACCGTGGCGATGGCACCGTCATCAAGCCGCAGGCGGTGATCGAAACACTGTGCGAAGTCACCAAGGGCGATGCCTACGTGACCTCGGACGTCGGCCAGCACCAGATGTTTGCTGCGCAGTACTACCGGTTCAACAAGCCGAACCGCTGGATCAACTCCGGTGGTCTGGGCACGATGGGCTTCGGCTTTCCGGCGGCAATGGGCGTCAAGCTGAGCTTCCCGGATGAGCACGTGGCCTGTGTGACCGGTGAAGGCAGTATCCAGATGAACATTCAGGAGCTGTCGACCTGCCTGCAATACGGTCTGCCGGTAAAAATCATCCTGCTTAACAACGGTGTGCTGGGCATGGTCCGTCAGTGGCAGGACATGAGCTACGGCGCGCGTCACTCGCATTCCTACATGGAATCGCTGCCTGACTTCGTCAAGCTGGTCGAAGCCTACGGCCATGTCGGTATGCGCATCACCGATTTGAAAGATCTGAAGCCGAAGATGGAAGAAGCCTTTGCCATGACTGACCGGTTGGTGTTCCTAGACATTCAGGTCGATGTGACCGAGCACGTCTACCCGATGCAGATCAAGGACGGCTCCATGCGCGATATGTGGTTGAGCAAGACGGAGCGGACATAATCATGCGCCATATCATTTCCCTGCTGCTGGAAAACGAACCGGGTGCGCTGTCTCGTGTGGTCGGCCTGTTCTCCCAGCGTAACTACAACATCGAAAGCCTGACGGTTGCGCCAACCGAAGACCCGACACTGTCGCGTCTGACGCTGACCACCGTGGGGCACGATGAGGTGATCGAGCAGATCACCAAGAACCTCAACAAGCTCATTGAAGTGGTCAAGCTGGTCGACCTGTCGGAAAGCGCTCATATCGAACGCGAACTGATGCTGGTCAAGGTGAAGGCCACTGGCGCACAGCGTGCCGAGATCAAGCGCACAACGGATATTTTCCGTGGCCAGATCGTCGACGTGACTGCCAGCGTCTACACCGTGCAGATGAGCGGCACAAGCGACAAACTGGACAGCTTCATTCAGGCCATCGGCACTGCCGCCATCCTGGAAACGGTACGCAGTGGCGTGACGGGCATTGCCCGTGGCGACAAAGTGCTGAGCATCTAACTCAATTAAGCAAAGGGCCTGAACGGCCGAGATAACAGGGGATTTCCATGAAAGTTTTCTACGACAAAGACTGTGACCTTTCGATCATCCAGGGCAAGAAAGTCGCCATCATCGGTTACGGTTCGCAGGGCCACGCTCAAGCGTGCAACCTGAAAGACTCCGGTGTTGACGTTACTGTCGGCCTGCGCAAAGGTTCGGCCACTGTCGCCAAGGCTGAAGCTCACGGCCTGAAAGTGACTGACGTCGCTTCCGCCGTTGCTGCTGCCGACCTGGTCATGATTCTGACCCCGGACGAGTTCCAGTCCCAGCTGTACAAGAACGAAGTCGAGCCAAACCTGAAAAAGGGCGCAACACTGGCTTTCTCCCACGGCTTCGCGATTCACTACAACCAGGTTGTGCCACGCGCTGACCTCGACGTGATCATGATCGCGCCGAAGGCTCCAGGCCACACCGTGCGTACCGAATTCGTCAAGGGCGGCGGTATTCCTGACCTGATCGCGGTTTATCAGGATGCTTCCGGCAACGCCAAGAACGTTGCACTGTCCTACGCGTCGGGCGTTGGCGGTGGCCGTACCGGTATCATCGAAACTACGTTCAAGGACGAGACCGAAACCGACCTGTTCGGCGAGCAGGCCGTTCTGTGCGGCGGTACGGTCGAGCTGGTCAAGGCTGGCTTCGAAACACTGGTTGAAGCGGGCTACGCGCCAGAAATGGCGTACTTCGAATGCTTGCACGAATTGAAGCTGATCGTTGACCTCATGTACGAAGGCGGTATCGCCAACATGAACTACTCGATCTCCAACAACGCCGAGTACGGCGAATACGTGACCGGTCCAGAAGTCATCAACGCCGAATCCCGTCAGGCCATGCGCAATGCTCTGAAGCGCATTCAGGACGGCGAGTACGCCAAGATGTTCATCACTGAAGGCGCCACTGGCTACCCATCGATGACCGCCAAGCGTCGTAACAACGCTGCGCACGGCATCGAAATCATCGGCGAGAAACTGCGCTCGATGATGCCTTGGATCGCGGCGAACAAAATCGTCGACAAAGACAAGAACTAAGCGTTTCCGCTTCAAAAAAAACGCGGCCAATCGGTCGCGTTTTTTCGTTATGGGTCAGGCTCTGGTATAAAGCTGCAATTGTTTGCGGGCGAACCCTCGCCCCAGACCTGTGTCGAACCTTTTCATACCGCTGCAAGGTAATCTCCATGAGCGAACGTCCTGAAGAGCCCATCAAGGCCTCTGACGCTGAAAGTCTGCTACCGATCGATGAGCACGTAGAAGAAGGCCATGACGCTGAAGGGCGTCAGGTCCGTCATCGCGGCATCTACCTGCTGCCCAATCTGTTCACCACTGCGAACCTGTTCGCGGGTTTCTACTCGATCATCAGTTCCATGAGCGCACAAAGTGCCATGAGTGCGGGTGATTATGCGGGGGCGAGCAAGTATTTCGCGTTCGCTGCCATTGCGATCTTTGTTGCCATGGTTCTCGACGGGCTGGACGGTCGCGTTGCCCGCATGACCAACACCCAGAGCGCGTTCGGTGCCGAGTACGACTCGCTGTCCGACATGGTCGCATTCGGCGTGGCGCCTGCATTGCTGGCGTTCGGCTGGGCATTGGGTGACATGGGTAAGGTCGGCTGGATGGTCGCCTTCATTTATGTGGCTGGCGCTGCACTGCGACTGGCGCGCTTCAACACCCAGGTCGGCAAGGCTGACAAACGCTACTTCATCGGCCTGGCCAGCCCGGCAGCGGCAGGTGTCGTGGCGGGTACGGTCTGGGCATTCAGCGATTTCGGGATTCAGGGCTCCAAGCTGTCGTTTCTCGTGGCGCTGCTGGTGGCTGCTGCCGGCATGCTGATGGTCAGCAACATCAAGTACAACAGTTTCAAAGAGCTGGACCTGAAAGGGCGTGTGCCTTTCGTTGCGATTCTGGCCGTTGTGCTGGTATTCGCTGTGGTGTTCAGTGATCCGCCGCGCATTCTGCTGTTGATTTTCCTCGCCTATGCGTTGTCCGGGCCGATTCAATATCTGTTGCGTCGTCATAAAGCATCGCAATGATCTAATTTCCACCATACTCCGTAGTCTATTGGTGCATCAGTTCCCCTAGGCTGCGGAGTCATCATGCTAATCAAGCTTCCTTCTGCGTCTGACTCCAAAGAGTCGGATGTCACGCCTGAATCCATTTACCTCTCTCGACGCACACTGCTTGCCAGTTCGCTTGCGGGGCTGGCTGTCACGGCGTTGCCACGCTGGGCGGGTGCGGCTGATGCGTCCCGTTATGCCGATGTCGAGCCGGGCAAGGCGCCAGGCTGGTTTGCCGACAAACTTCCCGCCACGCAATGGCAGGCGGTCAA
This sequence comes from Pseudomonas graminis, assembly GCF_002093745.1. Lineage (GTDB taxonomy): Bacteria > Pseudomonadota > Gammaproteobacteria > Pseudomonadales > Pseudomonadaceae > Aquipseudomonas. The sequence goes on along the minus strand of NZ_MTSB01000022.1, from coordinate 1,458 downwards.
CGTCAAGGACGAGGCGATCACGCCGTTCAAGGACGCAACCCACTACAACAACTTCTACGAATTCGGCACTGACAAGGGTGACCCGGCGAAGAACGCCGGCTCTTTGCAGACCGAGCCGTGGAGTGTCGTGATCGATGGTGAGGTCGGCAAGCCGGGTCGGTATGCGCTTGAAGACTTCATGAAGCCTTATCAACTGGAAGAGCGGATCTATCGGCTGCGTTGTGTAGAAGCCTGGTCGATGGTGATTCCCTGGATAGGTTTTCCGATCTCTGCGCTGCTCAAGCAGGTAGAGCCGACTTCCAAGGCCAGATACATTCGCTTTGAAACCCTGGAGGACGCCAAGTCCATGCCGGGTCAACGGTCCAATTTCGCCTTGATCGACTGGCCTTATGTAGAAGGGCTGCGTCTGGATGAGGCCATGAACCCGTTGGCGATTCTGGCGGTGGGCATGTACGGGCGTGAACTGCCCAACCAGAACGGCGCGCCGCTGCGCCTGGTGGTGCCGTGGAAGTACGGTTTCAAAAGTGTGAAGTCGATTGTGCGAATCAGCTTGGTCAGCGAACAGCCCAAGACGACCTGGCAAAGCATTGCGGCCAATGAGTACGGCTTCTATGCGAACGTCAATCCGACGGTCGATCATCCACGCTGGACGCAGGCTCGCGAGCGCCGCTTGCCGAGCGGGCTGTTCAGTCCCAATGTGCGAGACACCCAAATGTTCAATGGCTATGGGGAAGAGGTCGCCTCTTTGTACGCCGGGATGGATTTGCGGAAGGACTATTGATGCGATACCCGTTTTTTCGCCTGGCGGTATTCGTCGCGGCTTGTGTGGCACCGGTCTGGTGGCTTTATCAGGCGTGGATTTTCGCTTTAGGGCCTGATCCGGGAAAAGCCCTTGTCGAGAACTTCGGCCTGGCGACATTGATCATGTTGCTGATCACCCTGTCGATGATGCCCTTGCAGCGTCTGACCGGTTGGTCGGGCTGGATTGTGGTGCGTCGCCAGTTGGGGCTGTGGTGCTTTGCCTATGTGGTGCTGCACATGACGATGTACGCGCTGTTCGTCCTCGGTCTGGATTGGGGGCAGTTGGGCGTCGAGTTGGTGAAGCGTCCTTATATCATCGTCGGCGCGCTGGCGTTTCTTGGGCTGCTGGCCCTGGCGGTGACATCCAATCGTTACAGTCAGCGCCGTCTTGGTAGTCGCTGGAAGAAACTGCATCGGCTTATCTATGTGATTCTGGGGCTGGGTTTGCTGCACATGTTCTGGATCGTCAGGGCTGACCTTAAAGAGTGGGCGTTGTATGCGGCTATAGGTGGAGCGTTGCTGCTGCTGAGGGTGCCGATGATTACTCGGTTGATCCCTCGTTTAAGAGGGGCAGCGAAGGGTGGATCGCAGAAAGTTCAAAATAACGGTTGACGCCCTCTGTGATCTGTCTATAATTCGCCCCACTTCCGGCGCAGA